>NZ_AP018549.1:645877-1291754 GCF_003584685.1 Lactobacillus paragasseri | reverse complement strand
TATAGCCAAATTGGTAAGGCACAGGATTCTGGTTCCTGGATGTTTCGGTTCGAGCCCGAATATCTCAATATGTTACCGTCAGATCGTTGATCTGGCGGTTTTATTTTATAATCCAGGTGGTAGGATGATAGAATTTTTTAAGACTCAGCATTTAATTGAAAGTATGGTTAGTGAGCGCATTGTACCAGGGGTAAACTACGCATTTATTAAGAAAAAACAGGTGTTTACATCAACAGTAGGTTTTGCTAGTTTGATGCCTGAGATTGAACAACTTAGTCCATTTGCACTTTATGATTTAGCAAGTTTAACTAAGGTGTTAGGGACTACTAATGTTTTCTTAAAATTAAAAGAAGAGGGTAAACTTAATTTTACTGAGCCACTTCAAGAGTTTATTCCTGAATTTAAAGATGATCGTATTCGCCTTAATCATTTATTGACGCATACTAGTGGAATTCGTGGTTGGATTCCTAATCGAGATGAACTAGCAGCTCCTGATTTATTAAAAGCAATTATCGGCTTACCAGTTACTGATGAATTTGAAACGAAAATGCGGTATGCAGATACCAATTTTATTTTATTGGGATTGGTACTTGAAAAAATATATGGTTTACCTGTCCAAGATGTAATTAGGCAGGAGATTATTTTACCAGCTAAGCTGAAGGAAACAACGTTTCATCCAAAAGCATCTGATTGTGTGCCTACCGCTTATACTGAACAAGGTGAGTTGCTGCAAGGAATTGTACATGATCCTAAAGCACGTGTACTGGGTAAGGATTGTGGGTCAGCTGGCTTATTTTCAAACTTAGAAGATCTAATAAAAATGACGCAGGCTTATTTAGGACTACGTCATGATATTCTACCTTTAAAGCAGGATACATTAGCTAACTTATTTCAAATTGAAACACCTAAAAACGTACATCCTCGTTCTTGGGGATGGGATTTACGCTTTGATCCAGTTGATCAGCATCCACTTATTTATCACACAGGTTTTACTGGTACTTTTATCTTAATTGATCGCCTTAATCAAACTGCGATGGTTGTCTTAACTAATCGAATCCATCCTAGTGGACATAATCATGTCTTTCTAGCGATGAGAGAAAAGATAGTTGATACCTTTTTAAAAGAAAATATTTATAAAGGCTAATAAAAGGCCACTGTCATAAGCGACAGTGGCCTTTTATGTTACATACCTGCTTTAATAATTTTCTTTTCACCCATAGTTTTACGAAGTGAAAGCATAGCAGTGTATGTAGCCAGAATATATACTTTTTTAGTTGGTAATTTTGAAATTTCATCTAATAAAGCATCATTATTGGTAGCTGTGGTCATTAGACCCGGATTAAATCCAGCAACCTCTAATCTAAAGCCCATATCATGCCAGCGTTTCCCACCAACTAATACTTTTTTGATTTTATCTTTGTTGAGGCCTTCATAGTCTGCATCCCAAATCCAAGAGGTATCAATTCCGTCTGCATGGTTTGCATTCAAAAGAGCAACTAAAGAATAGTTATCTTTCTCAGTGTTGAGCATATGAAGAACTTCATCAAGGCCAACAGGATTTTTGACTAAGATTAAGTCGATTTCTTTCCCGGCATAATTAATTAATTCTTGGCGACCAAAAATTCGCTTGTTTTCAGCAAAACTTTGAGCAACTTCTTCCTCGCTTAAATCAAATTCACGCGCAACAGAATAAGCTGCTAAAGCATTGTAGATGTTATAAGTTCCTCCGATGCCAATACTGTATTCTTTTTCACCCATTTTGAATTTTAAACTATTTGGAGTTTGATCAATAATTTGATTTACACTATAAGTTAATTCTGGTCTATGATAACCACAATTAGGGCAGAAGAAATCTCCTAAATTTGCGTAAATTCGTTCATGATAATGTAAAATATGATCACATTTTGGACATAACACACCATCAGTATTTACTGGAGCTTTAAAGTCATTTTCAGCTTTATCATCTGGTAGCTTAAATCCATAAAATACTTTTTTATTTGGAAGCTCAACTGAAGAGAAGATACTTGCATCCCCGTTAGCAATAATTGTAGCATTTGGGGCTAATTTAATTCCGTCAACAATTTTTTGGTAAGTAGTATAAATTTCACCATAACGGTCCATTTGATCACGAAAAATATTTGTCAAAACAAATACGCTAGGATGAAGTAACTTAGTTACCATTTTGACGTTTGCTTCATCAACTTCTAGTACAGCAATTTTCTTTTTGGCTTTCTTATTTTTATGAGCTAAAAATGCTGTAACGATTCCTTGTTGCATGTTTGAGCCGGATGGATTGGTTAAAATATCGCCATATTTTTTCCTTAATGCTTCTACAATCAAAGCAGTTGTCATTGTTTTACCATTAGTTCCAGTAACAATGATCGTTTCATAGCCTTTTGCTAATGAATTTAATACTTCAGGATCAATTTTCATGGCAAATTTTCCAGGAAAACTCGTCCCGCCCTTTAATACATTATGAAGAAACCAGTAAGATGATTTACCGGCTACCTTAGCGATGCCTGATTTTAAATTCATATTCTTATCCCTCACTTTAAAACTAAATTTTACTATAGCATATCAATAAAATGAAAACGACCTTTTTATTTTTACCTGCACGATTTTTAAATTTACTTTATACTAATTAGGATAATACTAGTGAAAGTACATAAACTTGATAATGGAGGAATTTTGCAGTGGCGCAATTGTTTTTTCGCTATGGTGCAATGAGTAGTGGTAAGTCAATTGAAATACTAAAGGTTGCCCATAATTATGAGGCGCAAGGTCGGAAAATTGCCTTGATGACGAGTAGTGTGGATGATAGGAGCGGTGTTGGTACAGTTGCTTCTAGAATTGGCCTGCACCGTAAGGCAGAGCCGATTAGTGAAGATTTGAATTTGTTTGATTATGTTTCAAAAATGAATAAGAATGATGTTGAGTCTGGTAATGGGACTGTAGCTTGTGTTTTAATTGACGAGGCGCAGTTTTTAAAGAAACATCATGTTTTAGAATGTGCAAAAATTGTTGATGAATTAAAGATTCCCGTTATGGCATTTGGCTTAAAGAATGATTTTCAAAATCATTTATTTGAAGGCAGTGAAAACTTATTGATTTTTGCTGATAAAATAGAAGAAATGAAGACCATTTGTCACTATTGCGGTCATAAGGCTACAATGAATTTACGAATTAATTCTGGAAAACCTGTTTATGAGGGTGAACAAGTTCAAATTGGCGGAGATGAGTCTTATTATCCCGTGTGTCGTTTTCACTATTTTCATCCCGATAAACAAAGATAAAAGTAAGGAAGGATAATAAAAATGGATAAAGTGATGGCCCAATTAGAAGGATTAGTTGCCCATTATGAAGAACTTCAAGAAATGATGGCCGATCCGGAAGTTATTAATGATACTAAGCGTTATATGGAAATTTCTAAAGAAGAAGCTGATATGCGCGAAGTTGTACAAAAGTATCGAAAATATAAGTCTGATATAAAAGAAATCGACGACAATAAAGAAATTATTTCAAGTGAATCTGATGATGATTTGGTTGAAATGGCTAAGGAAGAAAATTCTGAATTAGAAAAAGAAGTTGCTGAATTAGAAGATGAAATCAAGATTTTGATGCTTCCTAAAGATCCCAATGATGATAAAGATATCATTATGGAAATTAGAGGAGCTGCTGGTGGGGATGAAGCATCCTTATTTGCTGGTGACTTACTTAGAATGTATGAGAAATATGCTGAAACTCAAGGCTGGAAAGTATCTTTAATTGACTCAGAGCCAACTGAAGTAGGAGGTTATAAGCGCGTTGCTGTTATGATTACCGGCGATAAAGTTTACTCAAAATTAAAGTATGAAAATGGAGCTCACCGTGTTCAACGTGTACCTGTGACTGAATCTCAAGGCCGTGTTCACACTTCGACTGCGACAGTTGCGGTTATGCCGGAATATGAACAAGTAGATATTGATTTAGATCCTAAAGATATTCGTGTGGATGTTTATCGTTCATCTGGTGCCGGTGGTCAGCACATTAACAAAACTTCTAGTGCTGTTCGTATGACTCACCTTCCAACTGGAATTGTAGTTGCTATGCAAGATCAACGTAGTCAACAGCAAAACCGTGAAAAAGCGATGCAAATTTTAAAATCACGTGTTTATGATTATTATGAAAGTCAAAATCGTGATAAATATGATGCTAAAAGAAAAGGTGCAGTGGGTACTGGAGACCGTTCAGAAAGAATTAGAACATATAATTATCCGCAAAATCGTGTAACTGATCATCGAATTGGCTTAACTTTGAACAAGCTAGACCGAGTAATGAACGGTGAACTTGATGAGATTATTAATGCCTTAGTTCTTTATTACCAGACCCAACAACTAGAAAAGATGGCTGAAGAAAATGCCTAAAAGTTTAAAGCAGATAAAAGAAGCTGTGTTAAAAGATAGTCCTGAACTTCGTTCAGATGACGTTGACTATGTCCTGGGCGAACGATTAGGCTATACACCTTCAGAATTTGCATTACATATAAATGATGAATTAAATCTAGATCAAGAAAAACAAGCATTGAAAGATATGAAAAAATTGCGTAGAGGAATATCTCCGCAATATATTTTGGGATATGCTTGGTTTTATGGTTATAAAATTTTGGTTAATCGCGGTGTTTTAATACCTAGATTTGAAACTGAAGAGCTTGTTAAGTGGGCTCTTGAAAATATTAAATCTGGTGAAAAAATTCTTGATTTAGGTACTGGTTCGGGAGCAATTATGGTTGCTTTAGTTAAGCAGGCTCAAGATCAAAAAATCGAAAATCTAATTCTATATGCTAGCGATATTACTGATGCTGCTTTACGTGAAAGCGAAGAAAACTTTTTAAAATATGACTTGGATGTTAGAACTCGTAAAGCTAATGTTTTAGTAGGTTTAGAAAAGTTTGATACTATTGTTTCTAACCCACCTTATATTAAAACTAGCGAAAAAGATTTGATGGATGCAAATGTAATAAAAAATGAACCAGATACTGCATTATATGGTGGAGAAGATGGCTTGGATTTTTATCGAAAATTTGCTAAACAAATTCGTTCGCATTTGTATTCTCATGGGCAATTTTTTCTGGAATTTGGTTTTAGCGAAAAAGATCAATTAAAAGATTTGTTTGAAACGGAATTGCCAGACTTTAAAATTGAGTTTAGAAATGACTTAGCAGGTAAGCCAAGGATGGTTCACGGAAGGTGGAAGAAATAATGGAAACTAAGATTTTCAGCAAAAAACAAATTCCTGAAGCAGTTGAACTCTTGAAGAAAGGTGAATTGGTAGCCTTTCCAACTGAAACTGTGTACGGTCTTGGTGCTTTAGCAACTAATGAAAAAGCTGTTAAAGGAGTATATGCGGCTAAAGGACGTCCAAGTGATAATCCATTAATTGTCACTGTTTCTGATGAAAAAATGATGGAAAATTATGTTAATGAAGTACCAGAGCGAGCAAAGAAATTAATTAAGCATTTCTGGCCTGGTCCATTAACAATTATTCTTTTTGTTAAAGAAGGTACTTTACCGGATGCTGTAACAGGAGGACTCCCAACTGCTGCTTTTCGTTGCCCAGATGATGAAATGACCCATGACCTAATTAGTGAGCTAGGAAAGCCAATTGTAGGTCCGTCTGCCAATACTTCAACCAAGCCAAGTCCAACAACAGCAGAACATGTTTATCATGACTTAAAGGGGAAAATTGCTGGAATTATTGATAATGGACCAACGGAAATTGGTTTAGAGTCGACAATTGTTGATTTATCAGTAGAAACACCAACTGTTCTTCGCCCTGGAGAAATTACTCCTGAAGAAATTTCAAAAGTGCTTGGAGAGGAAGTTTTGATGAATAAGGGTACAACTCAAACTAAAGGTGTACCAAAGGCTCCAGGGATGAAATATCGTCATTATGCTCCTAGTGCTCCAGTATTTATCGTTGATAAAGAAGCAGACTTTTCAAAAATTAAATGGGATAAGGAAACTGGAGTAGCTGCTTTAGATGAAGTGCTTGATAAAATTGATAGTTCTAATAAATATAGTTTAGGTAAAACAATTGATAAGGCAGCGCACAACTTATTCGGTGCTCTCAGATACTTTGATAGCGAAAATAATATTAAGCGTATTTATGTGCAAGGTTTTGATCATGGAGCAATTAGTCCTGCATATATGAATCGCTTAAACAAAGCAGCTGCTGGACATCATTTTCATTAATATTAAAAGGCATGTATCAAAAACATGCCTTTTTTCGTACGATTTAAGAAACATTTATCTAATAATTTGTTAAAATAATGAACGAAGTATTATTTTTAAAATAGGAGGCCATTATGGGTAAGTTTACCGTTTTGAATCACCCGTTGATCCAACATAAGTTGACGATCATTCGTAAGAAGGATACAGGTACGAATGAATTTCGTCAAATTGTTGGTGAAATTGGTGGACTCATGGTGTATGAAATGACACGTGATTTGCCATTGAAGAATGTTGAGATTGAAACTCCAATTGGAAAGTCAATTCAAAAAGAATTAGCAGGTAAGAAATTGGTTATTGTACCAATTTTGCGTGCTGGTCTTGGAATGGTTGATGGTGTTCTTCAAATGATCCCATCTGCAAAAGTTGGACATATTGGTATGTATCGTGATGAAGAGACTTTAAAGCCACATGAATATTTCTTCAAGATGCCACCAGATATTGAAGAACGTGAATGTATTATTGTTGATCCAATGCTTGCAACAGGTGGATCCGCAAATATGGCTATTGGAGCATTAAAGAAGCGCGGTGCTAAAAACATTCGCTTAGCTGTTTTAGTAGCAGCTCCTGAAGGTGTAAAGGCCGTTCAAGAAGCAAATCCAGATGTTGACATCTATGCAGCAGCAGAAGATGAAAAATTAATGGATAACGGTTACATCTATCCAGGCCTAGGGGATGCAGGAGATAGATTGTTCGGAACTAAGTAATTTTACTCAAAAATCTTTTGAAATTGAAATTTTTGGGTGTTATCATTTTTAGTGTGTTTGAGGTATTCAGCACAAGAAGGGAGGTCACGAAGTGAATGAGAAATCTGTAGTCGTTAATGTATTCGGCTTGAATTTCAATGTAACTAACTGCTTAGGGGGAACGTTAGTCGCAATTGCGGTTTTCTTTCTTGTTTGGTATTTAGGACGCAATGTTTCTTTAAAACCTAATAAAAAGCAAAATTTGTTAGAGTATCTAATTGATTTTACAAATGGAATTGTTAAAGATAATGTTGCCGATGTAGATGCACAAAAACATCTATCTCTTTATGCCTTTACCCTATTTATGTTCATTTTCTTTATGAATCAGTTAGGTTTGTTCTTTGAGTTTTCAATTAATGACCATATCCTTGTCAAATCACCAACTGCCAACCCATTGATTACAATGACTATGGCTATGATGACATTGCTTTTGTCTTATAACTTTGGTGTTCAGAAGTTTGGTGCTAAAGGTTATTTTGCAAATTATGCAAAACCGGTTGGATTTTTACTTCCAATCAATATTATTGAGGAATTTACCAATTTCTTGACGTTATCACTACGTCTTTACGGTAATATTTATGCCGGTGAAGTTTTACTAACTTTAATCGGTGGACGTTTTGCAAAGAGTGCGGGTTGGTTTACCGTCATCGCTTCGGTTCCACTAACTTTAATCTGGCAAGGCTTCTCTGTCTTTATTGGCTCTATCCAGGCATATGTATTCGTAACTTTATCAATGGTGTACATTGGTAAGAAGGTTACTGAAGAATAATTTTACGGAGGTTTTTTCTATGAAATATTTAGCTGCCGCAATTGCCGCCGGTTTAGCTGCTTTAGCTGCTTCCTGGGGTAACGGAAAAGTTATTTCAAAAACTATTGAAGCTATCGCAAGACAACCAGAATCTGCTAACAACTTGAGATCAACTATGTTTATCGGTGTTGGTTTGATCGAAGCCGTTCCTATTTTGGCTATCGTTATTGGTTTCTTGATTCTATTCCTGTAATTTGCGTTTTAGAGATAAGATCGTAATTACGAGAAAGAAGGGTTGAGACATGCAATTTATGTTTGCAGCCTTAAAATTAGAGTTAGGAGATACGCTTTACTATCTTCTGATCTTTGCAGCTCTGCTCCTTTTGGTTAAGCATTTTGCTTGGGGCCCAGTAACAAAGATGATGGAAAAGCGTCGTCAAAAGGTGATCAGCGACCTTGATCAAGCAGAAAGTGACCGTAAAAAGGCAGCTCTTCTTGCTAATCAACGTGAAGCGGCCTTGAAAGACTCTAAACAAGAGGCAACACAAATTCTTTCTACTGCAAAGAGCAATGCGGAAAAGACTAAGAGTAGTATTATTAGTCAGGCTGATCAAGAAGCTGCCGCAATTAGAGAAAGAGCATCTAAAGACGCTGCGCAAGCAAAAACAGATGTTTTAAACGAAGCTCGTGATCAAGTAGCAGATATTTCTGTAGCAATTGCTGAAAAAGTAATTAGTAAGAGTTTATCTGCTGCAGATCAAAAGGACTTGGTAGATCAATTTATCAAGGGGCTGAATGACTAATGGCTTTAAGTAGAGAAGAAATTGCTTCCAGATACAGTAAAGCTTTGTTTGCTTATGCACAGGATGCTAAAAAGCTTGATGAAGTACACGAAGATATGAATGTGTTGCTTCAAGTCGCTAAAGAGAATCCTGATATGCTACGCTTGTTAAGCGATCCAATTATTCGAAAGAATCAAAAAGAAGATTTTTTATCAAGTTTTAGTGGCGAGTTTTCTTCTGAGACAAAGAATTTTTTAGACTTTCTCTTAGAATATGGAAGATTCAATGCCTTGACTGAAATTATCAACGCATTTGATGCGCTCTATGATGAAGATAAAAATATTGCTTCTGGCACAGCAGTGAGTGCTATTAATCTTGATGAGGACGAGTTAAATCGTATTAGTCAAGCTTATGCTAAGAAGTATGGTTTTAAGAAATTGGTTCTGACAAATGAAGTGGATTCCAGTATCTTAGGAGGTATAATCCTCAAAGTCGGGGATCGCATTATTGATGGTTCGATAAGAACTAGATTGCAACAAATTCGTGAGCAATTAATTGAAAATAGATAAAAGAGGTGAAACCATTGAGCATTAAAGCGGAAGAAATTAGCGCTTTGATCAAGCAACAACTTGAGAAATATGATGATAAGCTCAACGTCAACGAAGTTGGTACTGTTACCTACGTCGGTGACGGTATCGCCCGTGCTCACGGTCTAAATAACGTATTATCAAGTGAATTGTTACAATTTTCTAACGGTTCATATGGTATTGCGCAAAACCTAGAAGCTAATGATGTTGGTATCATCATCTTAGGTCGCTTTGATGATATTCGTGAAGGTGACCAAGTTAAGCGTACTGGTCGAATTATGGAAGTTCCTGTTGGCGATCAATTAATTGGTCGTGTTGTGAACCCATTAGGACAACCAGTAGATGGTTTAGGTGAGATTAAGACTGATAAAACTAGACCTATCGAAAGTAAAGCTCCTGGTGTTATGGATAGACAATCCGTTAACCAACCTTTACAGACTGGTATTAAAGCTATCGATGCTTTAGTTCCAATTGGTCGAGGACAGCGTGAATTGATTATTGGTGACCGTAAGACAGGTAAAACTGCTCTTGCCTTAGACACTATCATTAATCAAAAAGGACAAGATGTCATTTGTATTTACGTTGCCATTGGTCAAAAGGAATCAACAGTTAAAAACTCTGTTGAAACCTTAAAACGATTTGGTGCTATGGACTACACAATTGTAGTAGAAGCTGGACCTAGTGAACCAGCACCAATGCTTTACATTGCTCCATATGCAGGTACTGCTATGGGTGAAGAGTTTATGTACAATGGTAAGGATGTATTAATCGTATTTGATGACTTGAGTAAACAAGCCGTTGCTTACCGTGAAATTTCCTTACTTCTTCGTCGTCCACCTGGTCGTGAAGCTTACCCAGGTGACGTATTCTACTTACACTCTCGTTTACTGGAACGTAGTGCTAAGCTGAATAAGAAACTTGGTGGCGGTTCAATGACTGCCTTACCATTTATTCAAACTCAAGCTGGAGATATTTCGGCATATATTCCAACTAACGTTATTTCCATTACTGATGGACAGATTTTCTTGGAAGCCGACTTATTCTTCGCTGGTACTCGTCCTGCCATTAACGCTGGTGAATCTGTTTCTCGTGTTGGTGGTAGTGCACAGATCAAGGCTATGAAGAAAGTAGCAGGTACATTGCGTGTTGACTTAGCTTCATATAGAGAGCTTGAAAGTTTCGCTCAATTTGGTAGTGATCTTGACCAAGCTACTCAAGCTAAGTTAAACCGTGGACGTCGTACTGTTGAAGTATTGAAGCAGCCACTTCATAAGCCACTTCCTGTTGAAGATGAAGTATTGATTCTTTATGCTTTAACACATGGCTTTTTGGATGCTATCCCTGTACCGGATATTCAACGTTATGAACTTGAATTATATGATTACTTTGCAAGTAACTATAATGACTTGCTTGATGTGATCCGGACAACGGGAGATTTACCTGAGGAAGATAAGCTTAACGAAGCTTTAAAGAACTTCAACGAAGGTTTTTCAATCAGTAAGAAATAGAAGAGGAGGTTTTTTCATTGGCAGAATCTCTCCTTGAACTGAAAAAAAAGATTGCTTCAATCCAGAAGACAGGTCAGATCACTGAAGCTATGAGAATGGTTTCTGGTGTTAAGCTGAATAGAACTGAAAAGCTGGATCAAGAATATACTATTTATAACGATAAGGTTAGAGCAACAGTTTCTCACTTGATGAGTTCACAAATTGTGAAGCAATTAGGTAAAGAAACCAAAGAATATAACGAATTTGGTGGCTCTGCCAGCATCGATTATAGTAACTTTTTTGATTTAGGTACTCTTGCGTCTTTAGTTCAACCTCGTAAGAAAATTAAATCTACTGGTTACTTAGTAATTAGTGGTGATAGAGGTTTAGTTGGTTCTTATAACAGTCAAGTTATTAAGAATATGATGAGTATTTTTAAAGATGCTGATGCTCAAGATAAAGACGTTAAAATTTTGGCAGTTGGTAGTGTAGCAGCACAATTCTTTAAGAAACAAAATCTAAATGTTGTATATGAATATAGCGGAGTAAGTGATGTTCCAACTTACAATGAAGTAAGAGACATTATCCAGACTGCTGTTAAAATGTATTTAAATGGCGTTTATGATGAGCTTTTCGTTTGTTATACGCACCACGTAAATACATTGACTTCTGCTTTTAGAGTAGAGAGCATGCTTCCAATATCTGACATTGATATTAATCATAAAGATACAATGCCAAAAGATTATATTATTGAACCAGATGTTGATTCAGTGCTAAAAACAGTTTTACCACAGTTTGCTAAATCAATGATCTTTGGTGCTATTTTGGATGCTAAAACTGCAGAACATGCCAGTTCAATGACTGCAATGCAGAGTGCATCTAAAAATGCTGATGATGTTGTATCTGGTTTGAAGACAAAATTGAACCGAGCAAGACAGGCACAGATTACTACCGAAATTACTGAAATTATCGGTGGAGCAAATGCCTTAGAATAAAATAGAAAAGGAGGTAGATGTTTTGGGTAAAGGCGAAATTGTCCAAGTTATTGGACCTGTCGTTGATGTGGAATTTCCACTAGATAAAGATTTGCCTGATATTAATAACGCCTTACGTGTCACAAATAACAATGGTGATACTCTTGTTCTTGAAGTTACACTAGAACTTGGTGATGGTGTTTTAAGAACTATCTCAATGGAATCTACCGACGGTTTGAGACGTGGAATGGAAGTTGAAGACACTGGTGCTCCAATTTCTGTTCCTGTTGGTAAAGATACTTTAGGACGTGTCTTTAACGTATTAGGTGATCCAATTGATGGTGGTCCTGCTTTAGGTAAAGATGTAAAACGTGAAGGTATTCATAAAGAAGCACCTAAGTACGATGAGTTAAGTACGAGTGAAGAAATTCTTGAAACTGGTATTAAAGTTATCGATTTGCTTGAACCATATGTTCGTGGTGGTAAAGTTGGTCTATTCGGTGGTGCCGGTGTTGGTAAGACAACTATTATTCAGGAATTAATTCATAACATCGCTCAAGAACACGGTGGTATTTCCGTATTTACTGGTGTTGGTGAAAGAACACGTGAAGGTAATGACCTTTACTTTGAAATGAAGGCATCTGGAGTTTTATCAAAGACTGCTATGGTCTTTGGTCAGATGAACGAGCCACCTGGTGCCAGAATGCGTGTTGCATTAACTGGTTTGACTATTGCGGAATACTTCCGCGATGTTGAAGGTTTGGACGTATTATTGTTTATTGATAATATCTTCCGTTTCACTCAGGCTGGTTCTGAAGTTTCAGCTCTTCTTGGTCGTATGCCAAGTGCCGTTGGTTATCAACCAACTTTAGCAACTGAAATGGGTCAATTGCAAGAACGTATTACTTCAACTAAGAAGGGATCTATTACTTCTATTCAAGCTGTTTATGTTCCAGCTGACGACTATACCGACCCAGCTCCAGCAACTACATTTGCTCACTTGGACGCTACTACTAACCTAGAACGTCGTTTGGTCGAACAAGGTATATATCCAGCTGTTGATCCACTTGAATCAACTTCTAGTGCATTAGATCCAGAAGTTGTTGGTGAAGAGCACTATGAAGTTGCTGTTCAAGTTCAGCATATTTTGCAACGTTATCAAGAATTGCAAGACATCATTTCCGTTTTAGGTATGGATGAATTATCAGACGATGAAAAATTAATTGTCGAACGTGCAAGAAAGATTCAATTCTTCCTTTCGCAAAACTTCTTTGTTGCTGAACAATTTACTGGTCTTCCAGGTTCTTATGTTCCAATTAAAGAAACAATTAAAGGATTCAAGATGATCATTGATGGTAAGTTAGATGATCTTCCAGAAGATGCTTTCCGTAACGTTGGTCCGATTGAAGACGTTGTCAAGAAGGCTGAAAAGATGGGAGTTACTCCTAAAAATCCTGAAGCAAAAGCAATGCTAGAAGCAAAGTAGGGTGATGCGTTATGGCAGATCCAGAAAAGATTTTAAAAGTTAGCGTTGTAACACCAGATGGAATTGTCTATTCTCATAATGCAACTATGGTAGCAATGAGAGCAATTGATGGTGAACGTACGATTATGTATGATCACCTTCCAATCGTTACTCCTTTAGCCATTGGTGAAGTTCGAGTAAAGAGAACGCATGAAATGAATGATCGTGTTGACCACATTGCTGTTAATGGTGGTTACATTGAATTTTCAAATAATGAAGCAACGATCATAGCAGATAGTGCAGAACGTGCGCGCAACATCGATGTTGAACGTGCTCAATCAGCTAAAAAGCGTGCTGAACAACACATGCAAGAAGCTAAAGAGAAACATAACGAAAGAGAAATGTTAGAAGCTGAAATTGCTTTGCGTCGTGCAGTTAATAGATTACATGTACGTGAAAATTACGGCAAATAATAGAAGAAAAAGACGAACATCTTGTTCGTCTTTTTTTATGGAGAAAATTATATGATGAAACAAGTGGGAGTTCATGCTGTTGTTAGTCTTATTACATATTTGGTAACTATTGCATTTTCTTTTAAGGCTGTAAAAGGATTGAGAGTTGATCAATTATTCAAGAAAGGTCATACTTTTGAAATTCAAATCTTTTTACTTTTTATTTCTATTGCATTAGGTTTTTTAGTAGGGCAATTTATTTTAGCCTTAGTAGATCAATCACTTGCTTTAAAGATGTTTTTTTAAGGATTTTCATAAGAAATTGTTTAGAATGGCAGTTCTTTGTACTTGTTCTTAAAGTAAAGCGGTATTTATGTTACAATTTTTAATGATTAAATACTGGAGGCACTAGCGTGGCAAGAGATATAGGAATTGATTTAGGAACCGCAAATGTTCTAATAAATGTATCCGGCAAAGGGATTGTTTTGAATGAACCTTCTGTTGTTGCTGTTGATACTGATAAAGATAAAGTTGTCGCAGTCGGTACTGAGGCATATAAGATGGTAGGACGTACACCAGGTAATATTAGAGTCATTAGACCATTAAAGAATGGTGTTATTGCTGACTTTGACATCACAGAAGAGATGCTCAGCTACTTTATTGAAAAATTAAATGTAAAAGGTTTTATGTCTAAACCAAATATTTTGATTTGTGCTCCTACAGGGGTTACTTCAATTGAGCAAAAAGCAATTATTCAAGCAGCTGAAAAATCTGGTGGTGGACGTGTATATTTAGATTTTGAGCCCAAAGTAGCAGCTGTTGGTGCTGGCCTAGATATTTTTAAACCTCAAGGAAATATGGTTATTGATATTGGTGGTGGTACGACAGATATTGCTGTTTTGTCAATGGGAGAAATTGTAACTTCTCGTTCACTTCGTTGGGCTGGTGATAAGATGAATCAGGCCATTGCAAGTTATATTAAGAGAAGCAAGAATCTTTTGGTTGGTCAACATACTGCTGAGCAGATTAAGATTCAGTTAGGAACTGCTTTTGAAGCTGATCCAACTAAGACAATGACTGTCCGAGGACGTGATATGGTTGATGGCTTGCCAAAGCAGGTAGCAATCAATGAGTTAGAAGTGCAAAAAGCTCTTGAAGATGGATTAATGTCAATTGTTGCAGCAACAAAAGAAGTTTTGGAACAAACACCACCAGAATTGTCGGCGGATATTATTGATCGTGGTATTATGCTGACTGGTGGTGGAGCTTTGCTCAAGAATATTGATAAATTGATTACTTACTATCTTCAAGTCCCTGTGTTAAAAGCCGACGATCCATTAGAAGCTGTAGCAAATGGTACAGGTGTATTACTTAAAAATATTGAAAATCACCAGAGACACTAATTATGAATAGAGAAAGTTTTGATTTTTCATTAGTAAATAAACATTTAAAAAAAGTGGGAAAGATAATTTTGTATTTGTTTGTGACAATGCTTTTAGGAGCACTTATTGGATGCGGTGTTGCAAGCGGTAATCCTTTTGCAATTTTCTTTCCTAGTACATGGGTTCATTTTTTTGAATTTTTAAGTTAAAATGAATAAATTGTTAATTGGGTTGGTAAATGTTTATAAGAAGTTTATTTCTCCAATTTTGCCACCAACATGTAGGTATTATCCTACATGTTCAACTTATATGATTGACGCTTTAAAAAAGCATGGGGCAATTTTAGGCTTAATAATGGGAATATCGCGAATAATGCGCTGTAATCCTTTTGTTAAGGGAGGAGTAGATCCAGTACCGGATTATTTTACCCTGCGCCGTAATCCGCATCCGGAACGATATGAAGATGAAATTATTGCGCAGGCATTTCATTCGAATAAAAAGTAGGAGAATATATATATGTCTAGAAAATTGGAAAGTATTGATATTGAAGTTAATGAAAGAAAGGGCACTCCTATGCCTACATGGGAAGTTATTATTCCAGGTAAGCGTTCTATTGGAATTATTGAACAAGAAGAGGAACGCTATCATGTAGTATCTTCTAAAACTAACCATAGCCTTTACTCTAAAACGTTAGAAAGTGCTATTAATGAATTACTTTCATACTTTACTTTGCATGAAAAATAAACAAAGTAGGGATATACAATGACAAAAGTTGAAAATAAAGCAGATTGGTATGATCGCATCGCATGGGGTGTTGTAGTTCCAGTCTTTTTATTAGCAGTCATCAGTCTGTATGGTATTTGGGTGGCAACAGTAAATGATCCCAAGATGGGAAGTCCCAAAAAAGCTGTTTTAATTCAAGCTGTATGGTATTTAGTTTCAATTGGATTAGTAATTTTTGTGATGCAATTTGATGCAGAACAGCTTTTTAAAATCGCGCCCATAGCTTATGGTATAGGTATCATTTTATTAATTGCTGTGCTGTTTTTATATAATAAGCAGGTGTTTCAAGATACTGGTGCAAAGAGTTGGTTTAAACTTGGACCATTAACTTTTCAGCCATCCGAGGTAATGAAACCGGCTTTCATTTTGATGCTAGCCAGGGTAGTAGAACGACATAATGAGCAATATGCCCATACTTTTAAAACTGATTGCGTTTTAATTGGAAAAATCTTTGCTTGGCTAATTCCAGTTGCAGTTTTACTAAAGTTGCAGAATGACTTTGGTACTATGCTTGTGTTTTTTGCAATTGTTGGTGGAGTAATCTTAGTTTCAGGAATAAGCTGGAAAATAATTATACCAGTCTATGGATTAGTTTTTATTATTGGCGCGGCAGCTATTCTTTTGGTTACTACACCTGGGGGACAGGCATTTTTAGGAAGTGCGTTTAATTTTAGAGCTTATCAATTTCAAAGAATTAACTCTTGGCTTAATCCTTCTCAAGATACTTCATCAGGTGCCTATCAGTTATGGCAAAGTATGAAGGCAATTGGGTCTGGTCAAATTTGGGGCCATGGTTTTGGAAAAGTGAGTGTCTATGTTCCAGTTAGAACATCAGATATGGTTTTCTCAGTAATTGGTGAATCATTAGGATTTGTTGGATGCTGTGCTTTGATTTTGATTTATTTCTATCTAATTTTTCAAATGGTTAAAATTACTTTTGAAACAAGAAATGCATTTTATTCATACATTTCTACTGGGATTATTATGATGATCTTATTCCATGTTTTTGAAAATATTGGAATGGGAATCGATCTATTACCTTTAACTGGTATCCCGCTTCCGTTTGTTTCTCAAGGGGGATCTGCCTTGCTGGGTAATATGATCGGTATTGGACTCATTTTATCAATGAAATGGCACCATAAAGACTATATTTTTAGTACTGCAGGAGATTTTTAAGTTAAAAAAAAGACCTTGTCCATTTAGGATAAGGTCTTTTTGGTACCGTTAATTTTCTTGATTTTTCTTAATATCTTCATTTTGTGCGGCTGGCTGACGGATTACTAGAACATCGCAAGCTGCAGTACGAGTAACGTATTCCGTAATACTACCGATTAAAAGTCTTTCAACAGCGTTTAAACCAGTGGCACCTAGAATAATTAAGTCAATATTGTGTTCTTCAGGAAATTCATGAGCAATGATATTCTTTGGAGAACCAAATTCGATTGAGTAATGAACATCTTTAACACCGGCATCTTTTGCGCGGTTATAATATTCTTCGATTTTAGTTTTTGCCTCTTCAGATACTTGTTCAACCATTGCAGAATCAAAGCTTGAAACATCTTGAAAGGCACGTGTATCTACTACGTGAAGAATTTCAAGAGTAGCACCATTTCTTTTGGCTACTTCAACAGCTTTGCTAAATGCAACGTCAGCTTCTTTAGAACCATCTACGGCAACTTGGATATGTTGGTATTGTTTTAACATGTTGATCACCTCTCCATCAATATTTTACCAAAATTTGATTTAAATAGAGTAATAAAACTATTCATTTAAATTCATAAAGGTGAAAGAAAAAATTGAAATAGCCATTGCAGCAATGATCAAGGTAATGAAATTAAATATTTTGGGTAAAGTAAACAAGATAATAATTCCAATAATACCGGTTAAAACTAGTACTAAACTTGTTACTGTAAACAAAGTATTGATTTTGCTGTTTCCAATAAAAGTAAAAATGATAAATTGTCCCTTGTTCTTACTTCTAACTAAATACCAAGCTGTAATAAATACTAATAATATAAAAATTAGCATTAAGACTTTTAATACCACTTATGTAAACCCTCACTTAATAAAAAAAGCGGCTTGCGCCGCTTCCTTAAATTTCAATGGAATCTGAGTTGACTGCAACGTAATGACGCTTGTTGAACCCGCAGTGTTCAATATTTGAATCTATGTCGCAGTGAATATGGATCCTAGATTAGACTAGTATTCCGATTCAGATGTTATTCATAAATTCCAACGTCTTTAGTTTGATCGGTCAACTTTGTAATTAGGTTGATCAACTCAGATCAACTATATTCTAGCAAAGATACAGTTAATGTCAACAAATTGAATTTACTTTTGTAAGCCGTCATGTTGCATCTTTTTAAGTCGAAGATACTGTCTTTTAAGTGCATCTTCTATTTTTGAATTACCCTTAGGTTTAAAATAAGATACATTTTTTAAATTATCAGGTAAATATTGTTGGGCAACCCAATCTCCTTGGTAATCATGTGGGTAGACATATGAAACTCCATGGTTTAGGTTTTGTGCTCCTTTATAGTGCGCATCTTTTAAACTATTAGGTATAGGATCATTTTGCTTATTTTGAATGTCACTTATTGCAGAATCAATTGCAACAATTGCACTATTGCTTTTAGGAGATAAACAAAGTTCAATAACTGCATTTGACAAAATAATACGTGCTTCTGGAAGGCCAACCATTTGTGCAGCTTGAACTGCATTAACAACGCGGCTGCATGCAGGTGGATTTGCTAAGCCAATATCTTCATATGCAATTACTAATAAACGCCTACAAATTGCTACTAGGTCGCCTGATTCACAAAGATTACCTAAATAATAAAGGGCAGCATCAGTATCAGAGCCGCGAATTGATTTTTGAAATGCAGATACTAAATCATAATGGCCATCACCACTTGCATCGTAGCTTTGGGACTTGAATTGAATGGAATCTTGCATTTCTGCTTTATCAATAATTAATTTATCTTTAGGAGATTTAGTTTTTTTCTCTTGATCAGTTGATAAAACAGCTAATTCTAAGGCATTAAGCGTTGATCTTAAGTCGCCATTTCCTTTGTCTATTAAAAGGTTACGAGCATCTTTTGTTAGTTCAACATTGTACTTTCCTAAACCATTTTCAGAATCGGTAAGCGCACGATCAATTGCCTTCGAGATATCAGTACTTTTAAGTCGATGTAATTCAAAAATCTGACACCTGGATCGAATAGCAGGAGAGATGGATATATATGGATTCTCTGTTGTTGCTCCAATTAAAATAATATTACCTGATTCTAAAAGCGGAAGAAGAAAATCTTGCTTGGTCTTATCCAGTCGATGAATTTCATCCAAAAGAAGAATAACTGTGCCACTCATTTTTCCTTCTTCAGCAACAATTTGAAGATCCTTTTTCGTATCTGTTGCTGCGTTAAGCTTTCTAAAAGCATATTTGGTAGAACCAGCAATTGCACTGGCAATACTAGTTTTTCCAATACCTGGGGGACCGTAAAGGATCATTGAAGACAATAGTTTGGCTTCAACCATTCTTCTAATTATTTTTTTATTTCCTACTAAATGTTCTTGTCCAACCACTTCATCTAAGTTCTTGGGTCGCATACGATAAGCAAGAGGTTTCATCTTTAATCCTTTTTTCTAAATAATCTATTCCAGAAACTTTCTTTTTTGGGTTCGGAAAGTTGTTCATGAGGAGCTTCTGGAGCATAAACTTGATCAATTTCAATCCGATAATGATTAATAGCAGTTTTTGAAACTACTAAAACGCCAGTAGCGTTTGGCTCATCTTTTGCTGTATCATCATTTATTAAGGTAAATTTTATATCTTGCTGCGAACATAAGCCCATTAATTTGTTGATAAAATTGTTTTGAGGCATTTTTCCATTGATTAAAATGGTATATCCCTTGAAATCATTAATATGTTTTAAAAACAGGGTATCTAAGGCTGGATTATTGGTTTCTTCTACAGTCATTCGTACTAAAACTCGCTCTCGTAGAGAACCTAAATATCTTCTTCGCTCATCTGGGCAAGTTTGAGGAGTAATCCCCTTAGCAGCATTTTCAAGTCGTGTATTTAAATCTTCAGTCATAATTTTGTTTTCCTTTTTATGGTTAAAAGCTTTATTCTTAGTGTAGCAAAGTAGAAGAGGAGAAAACAAAAAAGTCTTCCCACAATTGGAAAGACTTTTTGTAATGAAGCAGTAAATATTAAAGCTTCTTGTTGTACCATTCAACGATAAGAGCTTCATCAACTTCTGGTTCCATTTCGTCACGTTCTGGAAGACGAACTAAAGTACCAGTCATCTTGCTGTCGTCAAATGAAACAAATGGTGGACGTGATACAACTGCATCTAAAGCGTCCTTAACTTGTTGCAAGTTTTTTGACTTATCTCTTAAGCTGATTTCTTGACCAACTTTAACTTCGTATGAAGGAATGTCAACACGCTTGCCATCTACTAAGATGTGACCGTGGTTAACAAGTTGTCTAGCTTGTTCTCTAGTTGAAGCTAAACCTAAACGGTAAACGATGTTGTCTAAACGTCTTTCAAGTAAAGCCATAAAGTTAACACCGTGCTTACCTTCACGAATCTTGCCGGCACGGATGAATAAGTTTTGGAATTGACGTTCATTTAAACCAAACATCCAACGTAACTTTTGCTTTTCCTTTAATTGTTGACCATATTCAGAAACCTTAGCACGGTTGTTAGGACCATGATCACCAGGTGCGTAGTTACGACGGCTAATTTCCTTACCAGTACCTGAAAGTGAGATACCTAAGCGTCTTGAACGTTTCCAACTTGGACCAGTATATCTTGACATAAAAAAATCCTCCATAAAAAATAGTAATTTTTTGGAGTAAAATATGAGAAATAAGTTCAACATTCGTGCATCTCAAGTTGCATGTTTCGCCCAGTGCAGCGCGGGTTACTCGTTCACTAAACGCCTCAAGATGTTGACGTTCTTGTCACTTATTGCTGCAAATATTTTACACGAAGACTATTATAGTAAGAAATATAATTTAAAGCAAGTAAAAGTAAGGATTTTCTAGCTGGGATTGAGATGAAGTCTGGTATAATTAATATGAAATATGGAGGGTATTATGTCATCAGGGTTATCTATTCTTATTATTGTAATATTAATTGCTATAATTGCTGTAATTGCTACAGTTGTTATCCTTAATAAATATTTTAATCACCAGATTGCGGAATTAGATGCGCTAACTGATGGGTTAAAAGATTTGAGTGTTGAAGAAGACATCAAGCGTCTACAAAAGATGGAATTAGCCGGTAAAAGTTTAGAGACTTTTAAAAGATGGCAAAAAGTATATCAAAAAGTTGATACTAAAGATGTTGGAGAATTGAAGCATCTTCTTGAACAAGCAGCGGGACTTAACGCAAAGTTTAATCTGATAAAAACGCATCAACTAATTAAAGAAGCAACTGAACTATTGCAAACTAATCAAGATAATGTTGAACGTAGTAAACAAATATTTACTAATTTATTAGAAGCAAATCGTGATAATCAAAAACACTATGCTGCATTATCAAAAGATTATCAGCAACTACGCAAGAAAATTTTGTCGCAGTCTTTTAATTATGGAAATGCAATTGATCAAATTGAAGAAGATTTAGCAACCTTAGAGAGTGATTTTCAGACTGCCAAGAATTTGTCTGGTGAGGGAGATCATGAAGAAGCTAAAAAGGTATTGACTAAGATTGATACTAAACTTACATCATTAAAGACTGATCTTCCTAAAATAGAGAACTTTGATCAAGAACTAAAAAATGTTTTTCCAGATCAACTCAATGAGCTTAGCAATACTTATCGTCAAATGGTAAAAGACAAGTATAAGATTACAGAGGTTGATGTTTTAGAAGAGATTAAAAGCTTAAGAGAATTAGTTGATGAAAATAAAAAGAGCCTCAATAAACTAGATCTTGCAAAGGTTGAGAAGAGTAATAAAGAAGTAAGTACAAGAATCGATAGTTTGTATGATATTCTTACTAAAGAATTTAAAGCACGACCGTTTGTTGACAATAACCAAGATAAAATTGTGCAGATTCTCTCTCATATGAGTAATGCATCTAATCAGCTTGTAGCTAAATTAGAACATGTTGATCAGAGTTATGAATTAACGCACGGTGAACTAGCTGAAGCTAGACAACTAAAAAGTCAGGTCAGCCGGATGAATGCCGATTTTGATGTTGATTGTCAAAAAATTGCTGATGGTGACGGTGTTTATTCACAAATTGAAAATAAATGGTTAACAATGCTTGATAGTTTAAAAGAAATTGAAAAGACTGAAAAGAGACTTTCAGGCGATGTAGACGGATTATTTGACGCAGAAAAAATTGCTAACGATTCTATTATTCATTTCAAACAAGAAATTTCTTTGGTTTATCGAAAAGTTGAACGGCGCCGATTACCTGGAAAACCTGAAAGTTTCATTCAAATGTATACTTTAGTCTTGAATGAAGTTAAGCATACAGATAATGAATTGAATCAAGTTAGAATAAATATGGAAAAAATATCTAGCGAATTGATCCAAATTCAAGAAGATATAGAACGCTTAAAGAAAGAAGCCGATGAGATTCTAAATTCCGCTGACCTGGTTGAGCTAACTATGCAATATTCCAATAAGTATATTTCAAATCCAGAGATTAAGCGTGCTCGCAAAGAAGCTTATGACTTGTATCAAAATAAATATGAGTACAAGGAAGCGCTAGACGTAATTGCGACTGCCTTAGAAAAGGTTGAGCCTGGGAGTTATCAAAGAATTGAAAAAGAGTATTATAGCGAGCAGGAAGAAGCCGAAGAAGAAGAGTAAATGATTGAAGCGATAGACTTTTTAAGTTAGTATTTTATATGATTATCAAACGACCATTTTAATGGTCGTTTTTTAGAGGAGAAAGAAAATTGATCTATTTTGATAATAGTGCTACAACTGCTGTTTATCCTGCAGTTTTGGAAACGTATGACAAGGTAACAAAGGATATTTGGGGAAATCCTTCAAGTCTACACAAAATGGGAGATCGTTCACACCAACTTTTGGAAGCTTCTAGAAAGCAAATTGCTAGTTTATTAAATGTAAAACCACATGAGATCTTTTTTACTTCAAGTGGAAGTGAATCAGATAATTGGGCTATTAAAGGGACAGCTTTAGCTAAAAAAGAATTTGGAAATCATATTATTACTTCAAGTGTTGAGCATGCTGCTGTTTCAAACTCAGTACGTGCTCTTGAAGACTTAGGTTTTCGTGTGACTGTTCTACCAGTTGATAAGAATGGTCAGGTTGATCCAGATGATTTAAAAGCTGCCCTAGATAAGGAAACTATTTTAGTTTCAATTATGGGTGTAAATAATGAAATCGGTACAATCCAACCAATTAAGGAAATTAGTAAGGTATTAGAAGATTATCCTAATGTTACTTTTCACGTTGACAATGTCCAAGCTTTGGGAAAAGATATTTGGGATGAAGTATTTACAAATAGAGTTGATTTAATGAGTTTATCAGCTCATAAGTTTCATGCACCTCGCGGTGTTGGTATTCTTTATAAAAAAGAGGGCAAGATGATCAAGCCGCTAATTGATGGTGGTGGTCAAGAAAAGGGCTTACGCTCTAGCACAGAAAATTTGCCTGCAATTGCGGCTACCGCTAAGGCAATGCGTTTATATTTATCAGATGAAAAAAAGAATGCAGCACAAGAACTAGCAGTTAAGAAAAAAATCATTTCTTATTTAGATGGAAAGCCAGGAATTCACATTTTCTCTCCGATAAATGATAAATTTATTCCAAGTGTTTTATGCTTTTCTTTAGAGGGGATTCGTGGAGAAACTCTAGTTCATACGCTTGAATCTAAGGAAATTTATGTTTCCACTACTAGTGCTTGTTCTTCAAGAAGTGGCGTTGAGAGCGGAACCTTAAATGCAATGAAGGTTGAAGATGATTTAGCAACTGGTGCGATTAGATTAAGTTTCGATCCAAGTAATACTATTGAAGAAGCTGAGCAATTTATTTCAGTTTTTGATAAAATATATAAGCACTTCGCTGAAATTAATCATTTGAAATAAGGTGAAAATATGCAATATACAGAAGTAATGGTTCGCTATGGCGAGCTATCCACTAAAGGAAAAAATCGTAAAGATTTTATTGGGAGATTAGCTGGTAATGTAACAAGAGCTTTGCAAGATTTCCCAGAAATTGAAATACATCCTAAGCATGATCGAATGCATATTGTCTTGAATGGAGCTCCATTTGATAAAATCGATCAGCGATTAAAACTTGTTTTCGGTATTCAAACTTATTCGCCAACTATAAAAGTCGAGAAAAATCTTGATGCTATCAAGAAGGCTTCCCTTGAATTGATGCAAGCAACTTTTAAGGATGGAATGACTTTTAAAGTTAATACTAGACGCAGTGACCATGAGTTTGAATATGACACTAATCAATTAAACGCTATGATTGGTGACTACTTATTTGATAATATGGATAACTTAAAGGTAAAGATGAAGAAGCCTGATTTAGTCTTGAGAATTGAAGTTCGTCAAGATGCAATTTATATTTCAAATCAGCTTCTCCACGGTGCAGGTGGGATGCCAGTTGGTACTGCAGGAAGAGCAGTAATGATGCTTTCAGGTGGAATTGATTCGCCAGTAGCTTCTTATCTAGCAATGAAGCGTGGAGTTGAAATTGATATGGTTCACTTCTTTAGTCCACCGTATACTACTGAAAAGGCACTTGCAAAAGCAAAAGAACTTACTGGGATTTTGGCTAACTATTCTGGAAAAATCAATTTTATTGCAGTACCTTTTACTGAAATTCAAGAACAAATCAAAGAGAAATTACCAGAAGGTTATTTGATGACCATTCAGCGTCGCTTTATGCTTCAATTAGCAGATCGTATTCGCGCAATGCGTGGTGGTTTAGCAATTTTTAATGGAGAATCTGTTGGTCAAGTAGCTTCCCAAACGTTGGAATCAATGGTTGCGATTAACGATGTTACTTCAACACCTGTTCTTCGTCCGGTAGCCACAATGGATAAAACCGAAATCATTAAGCTAGCTGAGCAAATTGGTACTTTTGATCTTTCTATTGAGCCATTTGAAGATTGTTGTACTATTTTTGCGCCACCTCGTCCAAAGACTAAGCCTAAGTTAGACGAGGCTCGTAAGTTGGAAAACAGACTTGATGCCGAGAAAATGATTCAACGCGCAATTGATGGAATGGAAATTACGCCAATTTATCCAAATCAAAAATTCTTGGATGATAAGGCTCAAGAAGATGCAGACTTATTGTAAAAAAAGTGCTAGCAACCGCTAGCGCTTTTTTGGTTTGAGAAAGATATAGAAATGAGAATTGACAAGTATTTAGCTAATATGAATGTTGGCTCGCGTAAAGAAGTTCATAGTCTTATTAAAAAGAAAGTTGTGACGGTTAATGGAGAACTAGTAACTACGCCAAAACAACAAGTTAAAGAAGACGATTTGGTGGTAGTTGATGGAAATGAAATTGCGTACCAACAGTATCATTATTTTTTATTAAATAAGCCTAAAGGTGTGATTTCAGCAACTGAAGATAGAAGTCAGCAGACGGTTATTTCATTGCTTAAAACAAAAGATCGTTATCAAGGTATTGCTCCAGTAGGTAGACTAGATAAAGACACTACAGGTTTATTGCTTTTAACAAATGATGGAGCTTTAGCCCATGAGCTACTTGCTCCCAATAAGCATGTGACTAAAGTATATCGTGCTAAAATTTCAGGTGTAGCAAGTGAAGGAACAATTAAAACATTTGCTAGTGGTATTACCTTAGGCGATGGTACAAAATTAAAACCAGCAAAATTAGAAATTTTAGCTCAAGATAAAGTTCATAATTTGTCGCAAATTGAGATTCAAATTCAAGAAGGAAAATATCATCAAATCAAGCGAATGTTTGGAGCGGTTGGCATGAAGGTCTTAGAACTGGATCGAATTTCAATGGGTAAATTATCTTTGCCGACTGACTTAAAACGCGGACAATATCAAGAAATTACTCGAGATAAAATTAAGTAAGGAAATTTAAATATGAAAAAAATTATTTTTGTAATTTTCTTTATTTTAGTTTTTCCTTTCACCTGTGGCTTTTTAAATATTGCGCATCGCGGAGATAATGAACAGGGTAAGTTTGCTGAACATAGCTGGATGGCTTATGACCGAGCGCTTTGCGCACAAGTTGATTATTTAGAACTTGACTTACAAAAAACTTCAGATAATGTTCTGGTAGTAAGTCATGATGATAATTTGAGTAGAGTTTTTGGCGTTGATAAAATTATTGCCGATTATCCATATCAAGAATTACTTTCATATAAAAATCAAAATGGTGAATCTCTCCATAGTCTTGGAGATGTATTTAAACGTTATCAAAATTCAAATGTAAAATTCATGATTGAACCTAAAGATAACAGTGAAGAAGACATTAAGCTGTTACTTAATTTAATTAGACAATATCATTTAGAAAATCGTGTATTATTAGAGTCATTTTCTAAAACAGCCTTGATGCAAATCTCTAAAATTAATCCTCAAATTCCTACAATGCAATTAGCTGGTGAATTTAATTTATCACCTTCAATGCAATATTATGCTAATAATTTTTATTCTAAAAAAGTGGCTGACTACTTAAGTGAGCATAATAAAAAGTATTTACTTTGGGGCGTTAATAAAAAAGTGCAAATGAAACAATATTTGCAGCTAGATAAGAATGTGTCGGGTTTGTTAACTGACTACCCAGTTGAATTAGCAAATATTTTACATAGCAGTGATATTTTTAAAAGAAATTATGAAGCTAGTTCTTTTCCTAGTAAATCAATTTCTGGTCTGATGTATTTAAAAAATGGAAGTTCAGTTGAAGTTGATCAGGTTAAAATGAAAGATAATCAGCTTTTTTATCATGTTAGGCCTGATCTTTGGCTAAGTGATCATAATTTAAAAAATTCGGATCACTCTGCTCCTAAAGCACAGACTGGAAAAATTAAGCTTCAAAAAGAAACCTTGATTTATACAGATCCTTCTTTAAAAAAATATTCTGGAAGGAAATTACCTCAAAACGGTACATGGAATTATTTTGCGGTGAAAAAAGTACATGGAAAAACTGTTTACAATCTAGGTGGAGCGCAATGGGTAAAACAATAAAGTTTTAATTGCTAGTTTACGTAAAAAATGGTAAACTTATACTCAATATATATAGGGAGTAACCGGCATAAGGTGTATTTATGGCGTCAAAACGAAATTAATTTTTCCGCTGTAAGTTTAAATGGTGAGACTATTGGCTAAACATTTTTTGTTCAGACAGTGGTCTCTTTTTTTATGCCAAAGTCTGTTTTTCCTATTAGATGGAGGGTTTAAGTGAAAGCATACTATCGTGAAAGCAAAGAAGAGCTTATCAAAGAATTAGGAGCTAATGAAAAGCAGGGGTTAACCAATAAAGTTGCTCAAGAAAAATTAGCACAAGTAGGACCAAATGCTTTAATCGAAGGTAAGAAAAAAAGTATTTTAGAAGTCTTTTTAGAGCAATTTAAAGATTTAATGGTCATCATCTTGATTGTTGCCGCTGTGATTTCTGCGTTTACTGGTAATTTAGAAAGTACTGCAGTTATTATTGTTGTTTTAATTTTGAACGCAATTTTAGGAACAGTCCAACATGTTAAAGCTGAAAAATCATTAGAAGCCCTAAAGTCTTTGTCAGCACCTGCGGCAAAAGTTTTAAGGGATGGTAAAAAACAAGAAATTGCCGCAAAAGATGTTGTTCCTGGCGATATTCTTTTACTTGAGGCAGGCGATCTAGTTACTGCTGATGGTAGAATTTTAGATAATTTTTCATTACAAGTAAATGAAAGCTCCTTAACTGGTGAGTCAACTAATATTGATAAATTAGATACAACTTTTGATAAGGAAGTTCCCTTAGGAGACAGAGTAAACATGGTTTATTCTAGTTCGCTTGTAACATATGGACGAGCAAATGTCTTAGTTACAGCAACTGGAATGGATACTGAAATCGGTAAGATTGCCACCTTAATGAATGAAACTAAGGAGCGCAGAACGCCTCTTCAAGTTTCACTTGATCAATTTTCATCACGCTTGGCAACCGCAATTTTGATTTTCTGTGCCTTGATCTTAGGATTACAAATGTGGCGTGGTCAACCTTTACTAGACGCGCTATTATTTGCAGTAGCACTAGCTGTTGCTGCTATTCCAGAAGCTTTAAGTTCAATCGTTACAATTGTTCAAGCTATGGGAACGCAAAAAATGGCTAAGGAACATGCCATTATCAAAAATTTAGCAGCTGTTGAATCATTGGGCTCAGTTTCAGTAATCTGTTCTGATAAAACTGGTACTTTAACTCAAAACAAAATGACTGTTGAAGATATTTATATTGGTGGTGAAGTTCTTAAGCCCGAAGAACTTAACTTAAGTAATCAATTGCACCGCTATTTACTATATGATGTAGTTTTGAATAATGATGCTAGTTTATCTGATGGTAAGAAGATTGGTGACCCAACAGAATCCGCATTGCTTGAAATGTATCGTAAGGTACCAGGAATTGATCTTGGAAATGGAAAGCTAGGTTTATCAGAGAGTGAATTAAGAAATCACTTAGATCGTTTAGAAGAAGTACCATTTGATTCTGACCGTAAGTTGATGAGTACTAAGCATTTAATTCATACTGTTCCAACAATTTTTGTTAAAGGAGCAATCGATGTCTTGCTTAAGCGCTGCATTAATATTCGTTTTGGGGATGAAGTGCGACCACTAACTGAGCAAGACCGAAAGAATATTTTAGCTCAGAATAATCATTTTTCAGAAAATGGTTTAAGAGTGCTTGCATTTGCATATAAAGAGAGCGATGAAGAGTTATCTGCCGATACTGAGAAAGACTTAACTTTCATTGGTTTAGTTTCAGAAATGGATCCACCGCGAGAAGAAAGCGTCGCAGCCGTTGCTCGCGCAAAAGAGGCCGGTATCAGAACGGTAATGATTACAGGTGACCATAAGGTTACTGCGGTAGCTATTGCTAAAAAGATTGGTATTTTTAACGACGGAGATATTGCTTTAACTGGTTTAGAGTTAGATGCTTTAAGTGATGAAGAACTAGACCAAGAAATTGAAAAAGTCGCAGTTTATGCTCGTGTTTCTCCAGAAAACAAAATTAGAATTGTTAACGCGTGGCAAAGAAAAGATCATATTGTATCAATGACTGGTGATGGCGTTAACGACGCTCCCGCCCTTAAGAAAGCTGACGTTGGTGTAGCAATGGGTATCACAGGTACAGAAGTATCAAAAGATGCAGCAAGTATGATTTTAACTGATGATAACTTTGCTACAATTATCAAAGCTGTTGCAAATGGTAGAACAGTTTATGAAAATATCAAAAATGCGATTGGTTACTTATTATCGGGTAACTTATCGGCAATTATTACCGTTTTATTTGCTTCAATTGCTGGATTGCCAGTACCATTTGTTGCAGTACAACTTTTATTCATTAACTTAGTTACTGATTCGCTTCCAGCTTTAGCAATCGGAATGGAGCCAGGAAATCCTGATATTTTAAAGCGTAAACCACGCGATCCTAAAGCTAGTTTGTTAGATAAACCATTTGTTACTCAAATCAGTACGCAAGGCTTCTTAATTTCGTTAAGTGTTATTACTGCATTTTTAATTGGCTTAAAAGACAGTCCTGCAATTGCATGTACTATGGCCTTTTCAACTTTAACATTTGCACGTTTGCTTCACGGTTTTAATTGTCGCTCACAACATAGCATTTTTAAAATTGGATTTAAAAACAATTGGTACAGTTTAGCAGCCTTTGCATTAGGCACTGCACTTTTAGTCTTAATTCTCTTTGTACCAACACTTCATGGCTTATTTGCTGTTCAACCATTAAGCGGACAAGAAGTTTGGCTAATCGTGATTTTAGCAATTATTCCGACAGTTTTAATTCAGTTGGTAAAAGTAATCAGAGAAAATAGAGGTTAATTCTCACCTTTTCTCTTGTTTTCTTTCATGCTATAATCATAAACAAAGCAGGAATCAAGAGGAGTAAATTCGTATTACAGAGAAAAGTCAGTATGCTGAGAGACTTCAGAATTTTACGAGTAGCTTGATTAGCTGATTAATTGAACTTTAGTAGGTTAATCCGGACACTTCAGCACCGTTATCGCTTATAAGAGAGGTATACAATTGTATACTTAACGTAGGTGGTACCGCGGAAAATTTCGTCCTAGACAATATAAGTTGTCTAGGACTTTTTTATTGGAGGAATTTTAATGACAGATTTAGCACCTAAATATAATCCTAATGAGGTTGAAAAAGGTAGATATCAAGAATGGCTTGATGAGGATCTTTTTAAGCCATCTGGCGATAAAAAGGCTCACCCTTATTCAATTGTTATTCCACCACCAAATGTAACTGGAAAATTACACTTAGGACACGCTTGGGATACCGCAATTCAAGATACATTAATTCGTTTTAAGCGAATGGAAGGCTATGATACTCTTTACCTTCCAGGTATGGATCATGCTGGTATTGCTACTCAAGCTAAAGTGGAAGCAAAGTTGCGTAAACAAGGTAAAGACCGTCACCAGATGGGACGTGAAGCTTTTGTTAAGCAAGTTTGGGACTGGAAAGATGAATATGCAAATATCATCAAGGGTCAATGGGCTAAAATGGGACTATCTCTTGATTATTCAAGAGAAAGATTTACTTTAGATAAAGGTCTTTCAAAAGCCGTTAGAAAAGTTTTCGTTCAATTATATAACGAAGGACTAATTTATCGCGGTGAATATATTATTAACTGGGATCCAGAATTACAAACTGCTCTTAGTGATATTGAAGTTATTCACAAAGACGATAAGGGTGCATTTTACCATGTAAAATACCCATTTGCAGATGGATCAGGCTTTGTTGAAATTGCAACTACTCGTCCTGAAACTATGTTTGGTGATACAGCTGTAGCTGTTGCACCAGGGGATGAGCGTTATAAAGATATTGTAGGAAAAGAATTAGTTCTTCCACTTGTTGGTCGTCATATTCCAATTATTGAAGACCAACACGTAGATCCAGAATTTGGTACTGGTTTAGTTAAGATTACGCCAGCGCACGATCCTAACGACTTCCAAGTAGGTAACCGTCATAATCTTGAAAGAATTAATGTAATGAATGATGACGGAACTATGAACGAAGAAGCTGGTAAGTATGCTGGTATGGATCGTTTTGAAGCTCGTGAGGCTCTAGTTAAGGACTTAAAGAAAGAAGGATACTTAATTAAAGTTGAACCAATTGTTCACTCAGTTGGTCACTCTGAACGTTCTGGCGTTCAAGTAGAGCCTAGACTTTCAAAGCAATGGTTCGTTAAGATGAAGCCACTTGCCGAAGAAGTTCTTAAGAATCAAAAGACTGATGGTAAAGTTAACTTTGTTCCAGAACGATTTGAAGGTACTTTGAACCACTGGATGGAAGATGTTCATGATTGGGTAATTTCTCGTCAATTATGGTGGGGTCACCGTATTCCAGCTTGGTACAACAAGAAGACTGGTGAAACTTACGTTGGCGAAGAAGCACCTAAAGATATTGAAAACTGGGAACAAGATCCAGATGTTCTAGATACTTGGTTCTCAAGTGCACTTTGGCCATTTTCAACATTAGGCTGGCCAGATACTGATAATCCAGACTTTAAGCGTTACTTCCCAACTAACACTTTAGTTACCGGATATGACATTATTTTCTTCTGGGTATCAAGAATGATCTTCCAAGGTCTTCACTTTACTAAGAAGCGTCCATTTAAAGATGTTGTTTTGCACGGTTTAATGCGAGATGAACAAGGACGCAAGATGAGTAAATCACTTGGTAATGGTGTTGATCCGATGGATGTTGTTGATAAGTATGGTGCCGATGCTCTACGTTGGTTCTTATTAAACGGTACTGCTCCTGGTCAAGACACTCGTTATGATCCAAAGAAATTAGCTGCTGCTTGGAACTTTATCAACAAAATTTGGAATGCAAGTCGTTTTGTAATTATGAACTTGCCTGAAGATGCAAAACCTGCTCACATGCCAGACACTACGCAGTTTGATTTAGCAGATAGCTGGATTTTTGATAGATTAAATCATACTGTATCAGAAGTTACTCGTTTATTTGATGAGTATAAGTTTGGTGAAGCTGGTCGTGAACTATACAACTTTATTTGGAATGACTTCTGTGACTGGTACATTGAAATTTCTAAAGTTGCTTTAAATGGTGATGATGAAGAATTAAAGGCTAGAAAGCAAGAAAACTTAATTTGGATTCTTGATCAAATTTTGCGTTTAATGCACCCAATTATGCCGTTTGTTACTGAAAAACTATGGCTTTCAATGCCCCATGAAGGTAAGTCAATTATGACTGCTAAATATCCAGAAACTCATGCAGAATTTGAAAACAAGCAAGCTGATAATGACATGGCATTTTTAATTGAAGTTATCAAGGCTGTACGTAATATTCGTATGGAAGTTAATGCTCCAATGTCTTCACAAATTGACATTATGATTCAATTAGATGATGAAGCAAATAAGCATATTTTGGATGACAATTTCGAGTATGTAGAAAACTTCTTGCACCCTAAAGATTTGCAAGTTGCAGCAGATATTGAGGCACCAAAGCTTGCAAAAACTGCCGTAATTCCAGGTGCTCAGATTTTTGTTCCATTAACTGAATTAGTTAACGTTGACGATGAACTTAAGAAGATGGAAAAAGAAGAAAAGCGTCTTGAAGAAGAAGTACAAAGAGCTGAAAAGAAACTGGCAAACCAAGGCTTTGTAGCTCATGCTCCTGAAGCTGTTGTAAACAAAGAGAAGGAAAAGAAAGCTGACTACGAAAGTCAACTTGCTGGTGTTCGTGAACGTATGAAAGAATTAAAGGAAAGTAAATAGAAGTGAAGTTTACTAATGTTGACCAAGTAATTAACAGAATATATTCTTTACCTAAGCTGCACCCTAAAAATGATTTGAGCTACGTCAAAAGGATTTTAAAACAATTAAATAATCCTCAAGATAGTGTTAAGACAATTCATGTTACCGGGACGAATGGTAAGGGGTCGACATCCTATTATTTGAGTAATCTATTACAAAAGGCCGGTCAAAAGACTGGCCTTTTTGTGTCACCTTATATTTATGAATTTAATGAAAGAATTCAATTAAATGGCAAGAATATAAGTAATAGGGATTTAGTCGAAGTAGCTAACAAAATTGAAGCAGCTATAAAAGAACTGAAAAAAACTGATCCTGATTTTTCTTTAGTAACATTTGAATATGAAGTAGCTCTTGCTTTCCAATTTTTTTCTCAAAAAAAATGTGATTATGCAGTAATTGAAGTCGGAATTGGAGGCGAGCATGATAAGACTAATGTGATTACACCAGAAGTAAGTATCATTACAACTATTGGTTTGGATCATGAGAAAATAATCGGACCAACTTTAGCAGATATTGCTAAGGAGAAAAGTGGCATAATCAAACAGAATAAACCAGTTGTGCTAGGTAATATTCCTCAAGATGTTTTAGATATTTTACTTGATAAAGCTCAAGCAGAAAACTCAAAATCATTTTTATTGGGAAGAGATTTTAAAATTAAATTATCTAAAACAGCTATTGAATATCAAGATTTAGAAAATAAGTATCAATTTTTGAAACGTCCTGTAGTAGAAGCATATGATATTGGGGTGGCAGTTCGGGCGGTTCAACTTTTGAATTTACAGTTAAATAAACAAGAGATTGAAGCGTCGATTAATAAGACGCAAATTCCTGGTAGATATGATATTGTTCAGACTGCACCTAAAATTATTGTCGATGGAGCACACAATTTGCAGGCGATGACGAATCTTTTGCACTTGATTCGAAAAGAGAACCAAGGTCAAATATATATACTTCTTGGAATGATGAAAGACAAGGATTTGGGTCCAGTCACCAATTTATTCGAAGATGAAAAAGTTACCTTAACTCGGATAGATTATCCTAGAGCTGCGAGATTAGAAGATTTTCCTAAAGAAGCTCAGAAAAAATATAATTATGAAGAAAATTTCGAAGTAGCTTATACTAACTTGAAGAATAAATTGAAGCCACATGATATCCTATTAGTGACTGGATCTTTTTATTTGGTTGGTGCAGTTTTGAATTACTGCAAAAGAGGTAAAAAATGAAAGTTGAAAATATTGCTGAACCAATTGAAGGCATCATTTTTGATATGGATGGATTACTAGTTGATTCTGAAAAGCTATATTGGGATGCAAATATTGTTGCCGCTAAAGAAGCAAATTTAGACATTCCAGATGATAGTTATTTGAAGCTTGTTGGTTCTTCGGTTAAAGAGATGGAAGAATTTTATCATCAACATTTTAAGACTGAAGCAGATCGCGATAAGTTTATTAAAAGAACTGATGAGCTAGTTTGGGAGTGGACTGATCAAGGAAAACTGAAGCTTCAAGCAGGTGTACGAGATGCATTAGTAGAGTTTAAAGAAAAAAATATCAAACTCGCAATTGCATCAAGTAATTATGATGAAGTAGTAGCTCATAATTTAGAAGTTCTAAAAATAAAGGACTATTTTGATTTTTATCTAAGCTATAAAGATGTCGAAGCAGGAAAAATAAAGGCTAAGCCTGCACCAGATATTTATTTGCTAGCAGCTCAAAAGATGCAACTGCCAAAAGATAATTTGTTAGTATTTGAAGATTCTAGCACAGGTGTTGCGTCTGCAAGTGCTGCAGGTTTAAAATGCGTAATGGTTCCAGATTTAAAGCAACCAACAGTTTTAGATAAAAAGAATGCGACATTAATTTGCAAAGATTTTTACAGTTTTCTTAAAAAAATCAAATAGTTTTTTCGTAATAAATATCAAAGGAGTAATTGATATTTATGAAAAAAGAAGAACTATTGCAAACTGATGTCGATCTAGTAAAAAAATTAGCTAGATCTTTGAAAGAAAAAGATATTGTTACTTTTGATAGTTTATTTAAAAAGCTAGAAGAAGTAGGCATAAGTAGTTTTAAGGAAATGTGGCAGTATGCGGCTAGTCCCAAATGCGAAGATGAATTAGCAGTCGTACTGCAGCTCATGCTAGAGCGTATAAAAGGCGTTAATAATAAAGAAATTGAGAGTTTCTATTCTAGTTCGCAGGTAGGATGCTACATAGCTGATAAGTTATGTGGCCGTCCGCAAGAAGAACTATATGGAATTTATCTTGATTCAAAGAATAAAATTATTGCTGAAAAGTTGATTTTTCAAGGAACAGTAAATAGAGCAGTTGCCCATCCACGAGATATCTTTCGCTGGGCAGTAATTTATAACAGTACGGCATTTTTTGTAGCTCATAATCATCCAAGTGGGGATGAACAACCATCTCAGCATGACCTGCGATTTACTAAGAAATTAGTAGAGGCAAGTAAGTGTATGGGAATTGATTTTCTGGATCATTTTATTGTGACTGATAATACTTATTTAAGCTTTCGAGAGATGGAACTTCTTTAAGTCTTCCTTAAGTATGAGCAAATTTTCTTAAAGCAAATTTTTACATTAGATTTTCTATGCTATAATATCTAAGACTAAATAAAGATACGATTTAGGCTAAAATAATTAAAGAGATAAATTTAAGGAGAGATTTTGCGTGTTTGGATTAGGATCTAAAAATATTGGGATTGATTTGGGAACTGCCAACACACTCGTTTATATTGAAGGTAAAGGCATCGTTTTGCGTGAGCCTTCTGTTGTTGCTAAAAATACTCAAACGGGTGAAGTTATTGCTGTTGGTTCAGAAGCCAAAGAAATGATTGGTAGAACTCCTGGCTCAATTGTTGCTATTCGTCCGATGAAAGATGGAGTAATCGCTGATTACGATACAACTGCTGCAATGCTTAAATATTTCATGGAAAAGACTGTGGGTAATTCAAAGCCTGCTGCTATGATCTGTGTGCCTTCAGGTGTAACAGAAGTTGAAAAGAGAGCAGTTATTGACGCGGCTAGAGTTGCAGGTGCACGTGAAGCATACGTGATTGAAGAACCATTTGCAGCAGCTATTGGTGCTGGTCTTCCTGTTATGGATCCAACCGGCTCAATGGTAGTTGATATTGGTGGTGGAACTACTGATGTTGCAACTATTTCATTAGGTGGTATTGTATCCTCCCGTTCTACTAGAATGGCAGGAGATAAGTTCAATAGTGCAATTGCAACTTACATTCACCAAAACTACAATTTATTAATTGGTGAACGAACTGCTGAAACAATTAAGATTCAGATTGCTTCTGCTTCAGTTGAAAAGGCAAAAGAAATTGAATCAATGAATATCCGTGGTCGTGATCTTGTAACAGGATTGCCAAAATCAATTGATATTGAGGCAGTAGATGTTTCAAAGGCAATTCAAGAAGTAGTTCAAAATATTATTGTAGCGATTAAAGAAACTTTGGAAGAAACTTCTCCTGAAATCGCTGCAGATGTTATTGATCATGGTATTGTGTTAACAGGTGGTGGAGCTCTTCTAAAGAACTTACCAGAGGTTATTTCAGACGCTACTAAAGTTCCAGTCTTTATTGCTCAAGATCCACTTGATTGTGTTGCAATTGGTACCGGTGAATCTCTCAAAAATATTGAAGTTATGCGTAAGAGACGTTAATTTGGAGACCGGCGTAAAAGCCGGTCTTTTTCTATTAACTTTTAAATTAGGAAGATAGTAGTAGATGAAAAAATTTCTCAAAAACAAAAAGTTATTGACAATTTTCGTACTAGTTATTTTAGTTTTAAGTATGTTGTCTATTTCCATCCGCTTACGTAATAAGAGAGAAACGCCATTCTTAGTTCAAAAAATTGGTAATGATACAGTTTCAATTGTTACAAGAGTAGTGAATTGGCCAATTAATTTGGTCTCTAATGGGGTGGCTAATGTCGAAGATTTATTCAATACTCAAGCTGAAAATGATCATTTGAAAAAACAAATTGATAACCTCGCTCAAACTAAGGCACGGAACAGCTCTTTGGAAGCAGAAAATACGCAATTAAAACAAGCTCTAAAATTAAAGAAAACTTTAACCGACTATACTATCATCAATGGGTCCGTAATTTCTCGTGCTGCTGATACTTGGTCAGATTTATTAGTTATTGATCAAGGGTCACGAGCTGGAGTTAAGAAAAATATGCCAGTAATGTCTGGTAAAGGCGTAATCGGAAGAGTGGTTGAGGTAAATAGTACAACTTCTAAAGTTGAATTAATTACTACAACTGATAAGTCTACAAATAAGTTTGCTGTAGAAGCTGATGCAGCTAATGGTAAAAAGGTGCATGGTGTGATTTCTGTTGAAGGAAATAATCAATTAGCGTTTACACAAGTGGTTGATGGGCAGAAATTAAAGAAAGGTACTCGAGTTTATACTAGTGGAATGGGTGGTTTATCACCAAAAGGTCTTTTAATCGGAACAGTTACAAAGACAACACGAGATACTTTTGGCTTATCAGATGTTGTTGAAATTCAGCCGGCTGGTAACCTTAATGATCCATCGGTTGTATCTGTGATTAAAAGAAAGGTTGAAGAGTAATGGCAGAATTGCGTCGATGGTATGTTGCCATTGCCTTATTTATGGCGCTAATTTTGGATGGAGTATTAGCCTATAATTTACAAACTTTTATCTTTCATCGAGGCTTTTCTGGCAGTTGCTGGCTGACAGTTGTTGGGATTACTTTAATAGCCCTATGCGATGATAAAAATGATGCCAATATCTGGCTTTGTTTGGGTTTAGGCCTTATTGCGGACCTTTACTATTTAGGCGTGATTGGTATCTATACAGTAGCATTTCCTTTAATTTGTTTTCTTATTCAACAGAGTGCACGTTTTCTTCCTGAAGTATTTTGGTTTCGCTTGTTAATTTGTTTAGTTGTTTATCTCTGTGTGAGCTTTTATGTTTATCTAACATTAAATCTAGTAGGGATAATACAATTATCTTTTGCAAGTTTTTTAAATAGTATTTTACCTAATTTGCTATGGTGTTTTATCTTAGTTTTGTGTACTTATTGGTTTTGGATAAAACTTGCTGAAGAGTATCCATTTTTAAAAAAAGAATATTATTTTTAAACAAAAAGGAGTCGCACGATTGCGACTCCTTTTTTGCGTAAAATAATTAAAATTGAAAGACACCAGTTCCGATTAAGGCAGTAGCTACTACACCAAGAAGGGTAATCACTGCCATGAACCAGGCCATAACAATAGTTAATTTCTGAAATCCGGATTTTTTCTTACGTTTTCTCATAGCTGCCTCCTAAATTAATAATTCTAGTTTACCATGATTTTAATTATAATTTTATATTTAATTGAAATAGTTTAAAATAAACTTATTGGAGGTCTTTCATGAATTTTTTGCTTATCTTTTTAGTCCCTTTATGTGGGATCGTCGTTGCAGCTTTTTTAATGAAGTTATTTCCTAAGGCTCAATTTAGTGGTTATGATATTTTACCATTTTTTTTCATTGCAGCTTGTCAGCTCTTGACGCAAGAAACTAAGCAACCGTCATTTTTGCCTTATGGCTTTTTATTATATTTTATTTTGGTAGTAATTGTTTCTGTTTATACCGCTGTCAAGAATAAAAATATTTCTGTTGCAAAAACTTTGGGTACATTGTGGCATTATCTCGCTGCTTCTTCCATTGTTTGGTATGTGGGTCTCTTAATTTTGCTGTTATTATAACGTTTTTCCCCACTTTTTCTATTAAAAATCAAAGTGCTCTTATCCTTGTGATAAGGGCATTTTGTTTTGGATAAAATTATGATTATCATAAAATAACAGAATATCTAAATAAAAAGTGTAAAACTTGTGGTAGAAAGTGGGGAAGTGTGGTAAATTATTCATTGGAAAGGGGGCTAGACCATGTTCATGGGCGAGTATCATCATAATCTCGATAGTAAAGGGCGGCTCATTATACCGGCCAAATTTAGAGACGAGATTGGCGAGAAGATGGTATTTACTCGTGGAATGGAGGGCTGTATTTTTGGCTATCCAATCGAAGAATGGCAAAAAATTGAGGCTAAGTTAGCCAAACTTCCACTGACAAAGAGAAGTGCACGTAAGTTTACGCGTCTTTTCTACTCAGGTGCGATGGAGAGTGAGTTCGACAAGCAAGGACGTGTTAATCTGACCATGATACTGAAAGAGCATGCCGCACTCACTAAGGAATGTGTGATCGTTGGTGTTTCTAATCGAATTGAAATTTGGTCAGCAGAACGCTGGAATGATTTCTCAGAAGAAGCCAATGAGAACTATGACGATATCGCAGAAGACTTGGATGACATCGAGTTATAAAAATTATGAAATTCAAGCATAAAAGTGTGCTTTTGCACGAAACAATAGACAATTTAAATCCAAAAGATGATGGTCTTTATGTTGACGCAACTTTTGGTGGTGGCGGTCATGCCCGATATCTACTCAGTAAGTTGAATAGAGGAACAGTTATTGGATTTGATCAAGATGAATATGCAATTTCGATGGCAAAAGAAAGTTTTGCTGAGGAATTGAAACCAGGAGCTGAACCTAAATTAATACTGGTTCACGATAACTTCTGTCATTTGAAAGAAAATCTGGTAGAGCTGGGAATTTCAGATGGAATAGATGGTATATATTACGATCTTGGAGTTTCGTCTCCGCAGTTTGATCAACCTGAACGAGGTTTCTCTTATCGATTTGATGCTCGATTAGATATGAGGATGGATCAAAGCCAAGAGTTAGATGCCTATACAATTGTAAACACTTGGTCACAAAAAGAACTAAGTGACATTTTGTATAAGTATGGAGATGAAAAGTTTTCTCGTCAGATTGCTAGAAAGATAGTAGATCGAAGAAGAGAAAAACCGATTGTAACTACATTTGATTTGGTAGATGTAATTAAGGATGCAATTCCAGCATATGCAAGACGAAGTGGAGGGCATCCTGCTAAGAAGAGCTTTCAAGCAATTCGAGTTGCAGTTAACAATGAATTAGGTGTATTGCAAGAATCTCTTGAAGAAGCAATTAAGCTATTGAGACCGGGTGGTCGAATTAGTGTGATTACTTTTCAGTCTCACGAAGATAAAATCGTCAAAAAGATCTTTAAAAAGTATTCTGAAGTCGAGATACCACGCGGAATGCCGATGGTTCCGGCTGACAGTAAACCAACATTGCGATTAATTAGTCGCAAACCTATCATGGCAAGTAGTGATGAATTAGAAGAAAATAACCGCTCACACAGTGCCAAGTTAAGGGTTGCAGAGAAATTATAGTTTTTTAGTTAATATTTAAGGAGAAGAAGATGGCTGATAGCTCAGCAAGAAATTTAAATTATCAACAAAGTCAACAGCAGACTGAGCAGCCAAAGAAAGCAATTGTTCTTAATCCCAAAAGCGTTCCTTGGACAGCATTTGAAAAAAGTTTAGTCGTTCTAGGTTCACTTATTACATTAGGATTAATGATTTTATTGGTTTCAGCCAGCATTTCTGCTACTAGTGCCCAGCACCAGTTAGCAAATGTTGAGCAGACGATAATTTCTCAAAAGAGTCATAACACTGATCTTCGTCAGGAGATTGGTGAATTAACGTCAACTACTAGAATTAATAAAATTGCCCGTGATCAAGGCTTGCACTTGGTTGAGAGTAACATTAGGAATGTCCGTTAATGAAAAAGTTTAATAACTTAAATAGAAATAGATCCAAAGCCCACGGCTACCGCTTTACGGTGGGGAGAATCCTCCAGCTAGTCTTGGCTTTGGTTTTTCTTGTATTTATAGGTAGATTTTTATATATAGGTATTTCGAATCAGGTTGCTGGTGAGAATTTAAATAAGCGAGTAAATCAAATTTACCGGCGAAATGAAGTTCTAAAAGCAACGAGAGGAACAATTTATGATAAAAATGGTTTAACTCTTGCAGAAGATGCCCATGTTTTTACTGTATATGCAATTTTAGACAAGAGTTCAATTGATTATCATAATAAGCCAATGTATGTGACAAACAAACGTAAGACCGCACAAAAGTTGGCCGAGGTGCTTCCGTTAAGTGAAGAAAAAATATATTCATATTTGACGCCGAAGCATAAGGCTTTTCAGGTAGAATTTGGTTCTGCGGGTACTGGCTTAACATTGTCTCAAAAGAAAAAGATTGTGGCGATGAAGTTACCAGGAATTAAATTTGTCGAAACGCCATCTAGGCTTTATCCAAATGGTAATTTTGCTTCGCATATTATTGGCTTAGCTCAACCTCAAAAAAGTCAGGGAACAAGTAATTTAGTTGGTACTATGGGAATCGAGGCTTATTTTGACAAACAGTTAGCGGGTAAAGATGGTTATCGTGAAGCATTTGTGGATGCAGAAAATTATCAATTACCTAATGGTCAAAAGACAACTCGTGCAACTCAAGATGGCGATAATATTTACTTAACGCTTGATTCAAGACTCCAAAGTTATTTGGAAGTTTTAATGTCTCAAGTACAAGATAAATATAAGCCGAAGGCGCTAACAGCAGTTGTAGAAGATATCAAAACTGGTAAAATTTTGGCTGCTTCTCAGCGTCCTACTTTTAACCCTCAGACCAAACAAGGTTTAGATACTTCTTGGCGTAATATACTAGTTCAAGATTCTTATGAACCAGGTTCAGTTTTTAAGGTCTTGACTTATTCAAGTGCAATTGAAAGTGGAAATTACAACCCTAATGAGCAATATAAATCTGGTGCAGTTACTGTTCAAGGATCAACAATTCATGACTGGAATAATAGTGGTTGGGGAAGTATTCCATTTAGCCAAGCATTTCCAAGATCAAGTAATGTTGGGTTTGTAAAGCTTGAGCAAAAGATGGGAGCTAAGACATGGAAAGAGTATTTAAATAAATACAGAATTGGCAAAAAAACAGGAGTAACCCTTCCTGGTGAAACAGCTGGAATTTTAAACTTTTCTACCCCATTAAACCAAGCAGTTACAGCATTTGGACAGGGTGTTAACGTTAATGCGATGCAAATGATGCAAGCATATAGCGCTTTAGCAAATAATGGACAAATGGTGAAGCCGCAATTTGTTGAGAAAATAGTTTCTCCTTCAGGAAAAGTAGTAGAAAAATTCCACCGTACAAAAGTTGGTGCTCCAATTTATTCTGCTAAGACAGCAAAAACTGTCTTAAAGGGAATGCAAGATGTCGTGAATGCATCTTATGGTACAGGGGCTGCTTATAAGATGCCAGGAAAGAGTATAGCTGTTAAAACTGGTACGGCTCAAATTGCTGGACCACATGGAGGATATTTAACAGGTGATAATAACTATATTTTCTCTGTAGTTGGTGTAACGCCTGCTAATAATCCACGCTATTGTGTTTATTTAACAATGAAGCAACCTCAAAAGATGTCTAAACCAGCAGAAACAATTCTTTCTTCCATTTTTAAGCCGATTATGAATCGTTTGATTTCTCTTTCAGATTCGACAGCAAAGGTTAACGAAAAAGTAACAGTTCCAGCTTTAACTGGTAAAAGTATTGAAAAAGCGAAAGAAGAGGCTAACAACGCTGGAGTTTCAATTGAGATTATCGGAACTGGCAAAACAGTTAGTCGTCAATCAGTTAGTGCCGGGGTAAAACAAGGTACGGATGATAAGATTTTCTTATTTACCGGTGGTCAAGTTACTTGCCCGAACATGGTCGGGTGGACAGAAGCTGAGGTTAATAGCTTTATGACAACAACTGATATTCCAATTACAATTAATGGAAAAGGGAAAGTTACAAAACAATCTATTGCATCTGGAAAAGTAATTGATAAAAATAGTAAGTTATCAGTAAACTTGAAATAACAAAAAGTTAAAGGAGTAATACAAAATGCAGTTTTCTTTGATACCGTTCATTAGTAGTTTTGCTCTTACGGTTATCTTCTTACCGTTGTTTATTGGCTTTATGCGAATGAAACATGAAGGCCAAGTGATTAGAGATGAAGGGCCAAAATGGCATGAGAAAAAATCTGGTACCCCAACTATGGGTGGAGTTGTCTTCATGCTTGCCAGTGTTATTTCCACCTTATGGGTTTTAATTTGGCAGAAAGATTTAAATAAGACTACTTGGATTTTAATTATCGCTTTTTTAGGCTATGGAATTATTGGTTTCTTAGATGATGGAATTAAGTTATATTTCAAACGTAATTTAGGATTAAAAGCTTGGCAGAAATTGTTAGGTCAAATTATCATTGCTGCTTTGATTATTGCCCTAGCATTTAGCGATCATTTTGCCTTTGAATTATATATTCCATTTGCAGGAATGGTAAGAAATTCTTTTTTATTCAGTTTATTTGTACTTTTCTGGTTAGTTGGATTTTCAAATGCAGTTAATTTATCCGACGGCTTAGATGGTTTAGCAACTGGTTTATCTATTATTGCTTACGCAACTTATGCCTGGATTGCCTACCAAGAAAGAAATTGGGTAATTGTTGCATTTACTTTAAGTGTAATTGGTGGTTTAGTTGGTTTCTTTATTTTTAACCACAAACCAGCTAAAATTTTCATGGGGGATGCAGGTTCCTTAGCTCTTGGCGGAGGATTAGCAACCGTATCAATTTTCCTTCATCGGCCATGGTCATTACTTTTAATCGGAATTGTATTTGTTTTAGAAACACTCAGCGTTATTTTGCAAGTCATTTCTTTCCAAACTACTGGAAAAAGAATTTTCAAGATGACACCGATCCATCACCATTTTGAAATGCTTGGCTGGTCTGAATGGAAAGTTGATATTGTATTTTGGATTGTTGGTTTAATTGGAAGTATTATTTATTTAATTATCTGGGGTTAATTTTAAAATGAAAAAAATAAAAACATATGAAAATAAAAATATTTTAATTTTAGGTTTAGGAAAGAGTGGCTTTTCAGTAGCTAAACTTCTTTTAAAGCTAGGTGCTAAACTTACCTTAAATGATAAAAAGGACTTATCTAATGATGACCGCGCAGCCGAATTAGATAAATTAGGTGTTCGAGTTATTTCGGGACATCATCCAGTAGAGATTTTTGATAAGGAAAAATTCGACTATCTTGTTAAAAACCCCGGCATTCCTTATGAAAATCCAATGGTTGAAAAAGCGCTAAAACTAAACATTCCAGTTATCACTGAACCAGAGATTGCACTTAATGTAAGTGAAGCTCCATATGTTTGTGTTACTGGTTCAAATGGTAAAACGACTACTGTCATGCTCACACAAAGGATTATGGATCATCATTTATCTAAAAATGGTGGCCACGCTTATGCAGTTGGTAATATTGGTGTGCCAATTTCAGAAGTTGTCGAAAAAGCTACAAATAAAGATTTACTTGTAGTAGAAATGTCTAGCTTCCAATTGCTTGGTGTAACAGATATTAAGCCTAAAGTAGCAGCAATTGTAGATATTTACAACAATGTTCATCTTGATTACCATAAGACCTTTGATAATTATGTTGAAGCTAAACTAAGAATTACTCAATCACAAGATCAAAACGATTATTTTATTGCTAACTTTGATCAAAAGAATATTTTAGACAGAGAATTAAAGAAAACTAAAGCTAAAGTCCAAACATTTTCTGAAACAGATAAGACAGCAGATTATTTTATTGGTGATGAATATCTTGAAAGTAAAGATGATCATCAAATTATGAAGATCAGCGATATTAAGATCCCAGGTATTCATAACCAACAAAATTGCCTAGTAGCAATTGCTATTTCTAAATTGATGGGTGCAGACGATAGTGATATTCAATATGCATTAAGTACTTTTACTGGTGCTACACACCGTCTGCAATATGTAATGACTTACAATGATCGTAAGATTTATAATGATTCAAAATCAACTAATATTGAAGCAGCTACAGTAGCTATTCCTTCGTTTAAAGAACCAGAAGTTTTAATTGCTGGTGGATTAGATCGTGGCTTTATGTTTGATTCTCTTGTCCCACTATTTAAAAAACATGTAAAATCAATTGTGCTTTATGGTGAAACTAAATATCTTTTAGCTGATGCTGCTCGTAAAGCTGGCATTAAAGATATTGTTATTGTTAATACTTTACAAGAAGCTGTTCCACGTGCATATGAACTGAGTGAAGCAGGAGATGTTATTTTGTTCTCACCAGCATGTGCTTCTTGGGATCAATTTAATACTTTTGAAGAACGTGGAGACTTTTTTGTAAAATTTATTAAGGAATTAAAGACTAAGTAAAATGAGAGTAATTTTTTCTGGTGGCGGAACTGGTGGCCACATTTATCCAATTATGGCGTTAATCGAGCGTTTGAAAGAACGTAAGTTAGTTACAAACGATGAGATCTTATTTGTCGGAACTGATCGTGGATTAGAGTCTAAGATCGTTCCCGCAGCTGGAGTTCCTTTTAGAACATTAAAAATCAAAGGATTTGATCGTAAACATCCTTTAAAGAACTTTGAGACAATTGAGCTCTTCATTAAAGCTACTAAAGAAGCCAAACAAATTATCAAGGATTTCAAACCTGATGTAGTAGTCGGAACTGGTGGGTACGTTTCAGGTGCGATTGTTTATGAAGCAGCCAAAATGCATGTACCAACAATTATTCATGAATCTAATTCTGTTGTTGGATTAGCTAATAAATTCTTAGCGCATTATGTCGATAAAATTTGTTACACATTTGATGATGCTGCAAAGCAGTTTTCAGAAAAAAAGAAACTTGTTAAAACAGGAAATCCACGCTCTCAGCAAGTTCTGGGACTAAACAAAGAAAACGTTGATATTGCTAAAAAGTGGGACTTAAATCCTAACATGCCAACTGTTCTGATCTTTGGTGGTTCTCGTGGCGCTTTGGCAATTAATCAAATCGTTGAAAAATCTCTTCCAGAACTTGAAACAAAGCCATATCAAGTTATTTGGGCTACTGGGCAACTATATTATGGTGACGTCAAAAAGAAATTGGCTGGCAAGAAAATTAGCTCAAACGTGAAAATTGTACCTTATATTGATAATATGCCAGGTTTATTACCACAAATGACTTGTGTTGTAGCAAGATCAGGTGCAACTAGTTTGGCCGAATTTACTGCACTTGGAGTTCCTGTAATTTTGATTCCTAGTCCTAATGTAACTCATAATCATCAAATGAAGAATGCGATGGATATGGAAAAAGCAGGCGCTGCTCTAGTGATTGCAGAAGATGATTTGAATCCAAATAATTTTGTATCGTCGATTGATCATATTCTGCTGGATACAAATTATGCTAAACAGATGAGTGAAGCATCAAAGAGATTAGGTGTACCGGATGCATCCGATCAAGTAATTTCAGTAATGGAAGGTTTAATTAAAAACAAATAATGAAAGGAAGTGAGGTATGTGACCAAAAAGAAAGATAAAATAACCAAGAAAGATCCTAAAAAAGAATTATCGGGATGGATTGATTATAAAAATAAAGTTAATAATAATGAGAAAAAACGGGTCTCTGCCTCACTAACTAAATTGCAGGCTGAACGACGACATGCTTTGTTAACACGCTTGGGATTTATAATTCTTTTTTCATTATGCTGTATTTTGGCCTTGGGCTATTATGTATCTCCAAAAGCTAATGTAGCAAGTGTTCAGGTGAAGGGTGCACCCGAGTTAAATAGTAAGCAGGTAGTTAAAACTGCAAATATTTCTCCTGGAAATAAGATTGTATTTTGTTTACTAAAAGGAAAAGAATACAGTAAGCAATTGTCGGATGCTTTTCCTGAAATAGAAAAAGTACAGGTGAGTGTACAGAATACTAATCATTTAATTCTAACTATTAAAGAACGTCCAATTATTGGTTATATCCATGAAGGGATAGGTTATCGAAAAATTTTGGCTACAGGAAAAGTGGGTAGTCAGGTGATTGATAAAAACAAAATTGATAAAAATAAACCTTTATTTATTGGATATAATCAGAAAGTTTCTCTTAGCGAAGATATTAAGGTTTATGCCAGTCTCCCACAACATATTCGCGATCAGGTAAAGATGCTGAGTGGTGAAACGCGCAGACCGACACAGATCGTTTTAGTAATGAAAGATAATAATATAGTTATTGGAAATCTTTCAACAATTAAAAGCAAGATACAGTACTATGACAAAATCAAGAGTCAGCTTAAAGAACCGTCAGTAATTGACTTTGAAATTGGCGCTTATAGCAGGCCGCTAACACAAGCAGAAAAAGTAAAATTAGGGCTGACTTGAGATTAGTGAGAATGTAAGCCATATGTTAAAATTTATTGTATAGTTATGTTTTGGGGGCATTACCTTGGATAAAACTGATTTACTTGTAGGCTTGGATATAGGAACAACAAGCGTAAAAGCAGTTGTCGCAGACACTGCATCAAATGAAATGCAAATTATTGGTGCCGCAAATGGACCTACCAAAGGAATGCGGCATGGAAAAATAGTTGATATTGATCAAACTGCTGAAAGTATCAGTGCTGTTTTAAAGAAAGTAGCACAAAAGACAAATTCTAAAATTTATCGAGTAGTGACTGGAATTCCAGTAGGCTTATTACAATTGGAGAATGCAGTCGGATTAATTAATATTGAAGAAAATGGTAGAGAAGTTACAGATAACGATGTAAAACGTGTTTTAGTAACTGCGATCGATACTGCTTTAAAAGATGGTAGAGAAGCAATTGCTTTTTTACCTAATAAATTTTTAATTGATGGAAAAACGGATGTGGACGATCCAAGAAAAATGATCGCGCATTCTCTCGAAGTTCATGGCATATTATTAACTGCGCCTAGTGCCGACCTGCACAATATTCGCAAAGCTATTGAAAGAGCAGGGTATCAAAATAACTTCTTTGTTCCTACACCATTAGCAATTGCAAGTGTGGCTCTTGATGAAGGCGAGAGAACATTTGGAACAATTATTCTCGATTTAGGTGGAGGTTCAACGACAGCCACTGTAATTCACGAAAATAAGATTAAGTACGCGACAATTGATTTAGAAGGTGGAATTGATATCACCAATGATATCTCAGTTGTCCTGAATACATCTAAAAAAGAAGCTGAAAAGATCAAATTGCAATTTGGATATGCTGATCCAAGTTTAACTTCTAGTGACAATCAATTTCCAGTTAATGTGGTAGGCGAGAATGCTCCTAAGATGATTGATGAAGAGTATTTGAGTGAAATAATCAATGCTCGTCTTGATCAAACCTTTAGTCGAATTGGAAAGGGACTAAAGTCTCATGATGCATTTAGCCTGCCGGGCGGTGTTGTGATTACGGGTGGAAGTAGTGCACTTCAAGGAATTGACGATATTGTAAAAGACGATTTTGGCGTTAAAGCTCGAATTTTTCAACCTGACCAAATGGGACTACGGAATCCAATGTATGCAGCAGGCTATGGAGTAGTAAATTATGCTTATAGCTTGGCAGATATTGACTATTTAGTTAACAGCGTTATTTATGGAAATCAGGTTGCTACACCTGTTTCTAATCAATCTTCGTCTCAAGAAAATATGAAATTTTTCAAAAGACGTCTAACTCCTAGTGAAATGGAGCAGAAAGAAGATTATAATAAGACTAGTGCTACATCAACGGTCTCTACGTCTGAAGAGAATGATGATAATAAGAATAATAAAAAAGGAATCAAAGAATTCTTTAAGAAATTTTTTGATTAATAATAAGGTGGTTTAGTAAATGGATTTTACTTTCGATTCTGATGACAACAAAAATGCAGTCATTAAAGTAATCGGTGTTGGCGGTGCCGGTGGTAACGCCGTTAACCGAATGATTGATGAAGGAGTACAAGGTGTTTCTTTTATTGCTGCAAATACTGATGTACAAGCTCTTAATAGCAATAAAGCAGAAAACAAGATTCAGCTTGGACCTAAACTTACTCGTGGTTTAGGTGCGGGTTCTCATCCAGAAGTTGGTCAAAAAGCTGCCGAGGAGAGTCAACAGACAATTGAAGACTCACTTAAAGGTGCAGATATGATCTTTATTACCGCTGGTATGGGTGGTGGTACTGGTACTGGTGCTGCTCCAGTAATTGCTAAGATCGCACGTGAAACTGGCGCTTTAACTGTTGGAGTAGTTACTCGTCCATTCACTTTTGAAGGACCAAAGCGTTCAAAAAATGCGGCAGAAGGAATTGCTCAATTAAAGCAATATGTTGATACTTTAGTTATCATTGCTAATAATCGTTTGTTAGAAATGGTTGATAAGAAGACGCCTATGATGGATGCCTTTAAAGAAGCTGATAATGTTCTTCGTCAAGGTGTTCAAGGTATCTCTGATTTGATTACTTCAACTGACTATGTGAACCTTGACTTTGCCGATGTTAAGACTGTTATGGAAAATCAAGGTGCAGCCTTAATGGGAATTGGCCGTGCTAGTGGTGAAAATAGAACTGTTGAAGCTACTAAACTTGCTATTTCTTCTCCATTATTGGAAGTTTCAATTGATGGTGCTAAGCAAGTATTGCTTAACATTACTGGGGGACCAGATTTAACTTTATTTGAAGCTCAAGATGCTTCTGATATTGTTTCAAAAGCTGCTGGTGATGGAGTAAATATTATTTTTGGTACATCAATTAATGCAAACTTGGGCGATGAAGTTGTAGTTACAGTAATTGCTACTGGAATTGACTCAAAAGCAGAAGAAGAGGCTTCAAAACAACCAATGCGTCGCCCTTCACGTCCAAGCCGTCAAGAAGTAGTAAATCCAGAACCTGCAAAGAAGGAAGAAACTGAAACAGTTCCTTCACCAATGGAAACTTCAGAAGTTAAAGTTGAAAATACAGTTTCAAACGAAACTTCTACTCCAGCTACTCCAGAAGTAAATGCAGAAAAGAAAGAATCTCAAGATACTTTACTTGACCCCACAAGCGTTTGGAAGCAAGATAGAAAAGAAAATAAGCGTCCACAACCTGTAGAAAATGAAGAAAAAGATGACGATGAGTTCGATTCATTTAGTTCAGACGACTCTACTAGCATTTCTCAAATCGAAACTAGTGCAGATGATGAATCAGACAATGATATTCCATTCTTCAAGCATCGTCGTCAGGATTAATATTTGGAGGAAAATATTATGGCTTTTGACAAATTAGGCAGATTTTTTGGTATTGCTGAAGATGATGAAATGAATGAAGCACCATATTCTGAAGCAGAACAACAAGGGGAAGAAGTTCCTCAAGCTCAAAAAAATGAGAGAAGAGCTAATGTTGTTTCTATCAATTCAGGCGTAGGTGCTACTAGCAAGATTGTATTGTACGAACCACGTGTATATTCCGATGCAAAAGAAGTAGCTCAAAATCTTCTCAATAACAAGGCTGTTATTATTAATTTTGCTCGTATGGATGATGAACAGGCACGTAGAATAGTTGATTTTATTACTGGTACTGTTTATGCCTTAAACGGTGAAATTCAGCGCGTTGGCGATAAGATCTTTTTGGCAACTCCACCTAAATTTGAAACTGATGGCAAAATTGCTGAATTAGTTGAAAAGAAAGATAAAATGGATTAATGATATTTTCAATTGTAGGCTGGATATTACGTATTATCTCTGATTTATTGAATATCTATAGCTTTCTGATTGTAATTTATACTTTACTAACTTGGATTCCAAGGTTACTTGTAACTAAAGTTGGTCGAGTACTAGGAAAAATTGTCGAGCCTTATTTGGAGATATTTGAACGTTTCATCCCTCCAATAGCCGGAATTTCCTTTGCTCCAGTGGTAGCTTTATTAGTAATTTATTTTGTAAATAATTATGTTCTTTATTGGATAGCAAATATAATTAGGTACGTACTTATTAGATAAAATGGAAAAAAGACAAGCTAGTAGTTTTTATCAACATTTTGATGAAAGTGAAAGACCGACGGTAGATTATTTCGTCGGTCTTTTTAATCAATTCTTATTTAAAAATGAGCCGATTTTGACTGATTTCTTAAATCCTAGGGAACAATATATTTTTAGAGAAATTGTTGGTGGCTATGCACAATTGTATAGCTTTGGTGGTTTTTCAAATGCTGAAAAAAAGAGGTTGCTTTTATGCGATTGGATTCAAGCATATGAACCCTCAATGTTTAAAATTACACTTTTTGAAATTGCTTATCCGCACAAATGGGCTAAACTTACTCATAGTCAAATCTTAGGTGTCTTGACCCATCTAGGTATTAAATTAGATACTTTTGGCGATATTATCAATGATGAGAATGGAACGTGGCAGTTTTTTGTTAAAACTGAATTGAAGAATTACTTCCTTGAACAAGTTACTCGTGTTGGTAGGACAAAAGTAAAGTTGCATGAATTTCCACTTTCAAAAGTTTTAGTGCAAGAAGATGATAGTAAAGAATTGAGTGTGATTACCATTTCTTTACGTTTAGATGCAGTGGTTAGCGCTGTTACTAATTTAAGTAGAAGCCAAGTTAAAAAGATGATTGAAGATGGTGAAGTAAAATTAAATTGGCATCTTGTAGCTCAATCTAATATAATTGTTTCTGTACAGGATATGCTTAGTATTCGCCATTATGGTAGATATGAGATTATTAATCTTACCACTACGAAGAAAGGTAAGAAACGACTTGAAATAAAGGCATGGCAAGCAAAGAAAAGGTGATAATATGACATTAACGCCAATGGATATTCATAATAAAGAGTTTGCAACTAAACTTCGTGGATATGATTCCAAACAGGTAGATAGTTTTTTAGATCGAATTGTTGATGCATATGGGGATGCACTTGACCAAATTGTTGATTTAAAAAATGAAAATGTTGAGTTAAAAAAACGTGTTGAAAAATATGACAAAGTAAAAGATTCGATTAATGAATCCTTAATTTCTGCACAAGAAAATGCTGAAGAAATTAAAAAGAAGACAAATGTCGAAGCTCAAGAAATTATCAAAAAAGCTAATCAAGACGCGGATGATATTCTTAAAAAGGCTCAAGATGATGGGGATAAAAAGAGAGCCGAACTTCAGAGCCAGTATGATACTTTGAATCATGATTATGATTTGCTTAAGGCAAAAGTTGAAGACTTTAGAGAAGCCGTTCAAGGAATGTTAAAGGATCAAGTTAAAGAATTAAGTGATTCTGATTGGCAATATTACTTAGATAAATATTATGGTCGTTCACGTTTGTATCCAGCAGATGGATCGCAACCAGTTGAAGATGAGTCAATTCCTGATGGTCCAATGGATAACGAAGTAGCACCACAAGAAAATGTTGTATCAGCTAATCCAGAGGTTGACAATAATGCGGTAAATGAAGTAAACTCTGTTCAAGAAAAGGAAGATAAGCCAGGTGTCTTGACCGGAGATAGTCCAGTTAAGGAAAGCATGCATGCTACAGAAGAAAATACCCAGCGGCGTGATGGTCCTGTAATTATTTTCCCGGATGATTTAAAAAATAACTAATTTAAGTCGACAGTACCAACAAGTAGACGATTTAGCGAGTTAGTGATGGTGAAAGACTAACACTTGTCGAAAGTTAATCAGCTGCCAATTGGCTTAAACGTTTGTCTGTGCGATACACAGATATAAGTGGAATGGAATAACTGTATTCTGTTGTTCTGTTCAAGTTAGGTGGTACCACGAGAAGCTTCGTCCTATTTGGGATGAAGCTTTTTTATATAAGAAAGGATTTTTTATGAGAGTCAAAGATACATTGAATTTGGGCAAAACTAAATTTAAGATGCGCGGAAATCTTCCAGTGCGTGAAGCTCAATGGCAAAAAGAATGGGAAGAAAATAAATTATATGAACAAAGATTAAAGCTCAATGAAGGCAAGCCTCGCTTTGACCTTCATGATGGCCCTCCATTTGCTAATGGTAATATTCACATGGGTCACTCATTAAATAAGATCTCTAAGGATATTATCGTTCGTTTCAAGAATATGAATGGTTATTATGCTCCTTATGTTCCTGGTTGGGATACGCATGGCCTTCCAGTTGAACAGCAGCTAGCTAAAAAGGGCGTTGATCGTAAAAGTATGGATCGCGCAAAGTATAGAGAACTTTGCCGTCAATTTGCTGAAGAACAAGTTAAGAAGCAAATGACCGACTTTAAGCGTTTAGGCGTAATGGCTGATTGGGATCATCCTTATATTACTTTACAGCCTAAGTTTGAAGCTGAAGAAATTAGAGTATTCGGCGAAATGTTCAAAAAAGGTTACATCTACAAGGGTAAGAAGCCTGTTTATTGGTCATGGTCAAGTGAATCAACTTTGGCTGAAGCAGAAGTTGAATACCATGATATTAAATCACCAAGAATCTATGTTGCTTTCCCAATTGAAGATGGAAAAGGAATCTTAGATTCAGATACTTCACTTGTAATTTGGACTACTACTCCTTGGACTATTCCAAGTAACGTCGGAATTACTGTAAATCCCAAATTTGATTATGTAGTTGTTGAAGTTAACGGTAAAAAGTATGTGATCGGTGCTGATCGCCTTTCAGCAGTTGCTGAGGATTTAGGCTGGAAAGACTATAAAGTTCTTAAGACCCTAAAGGGTACTGATTTCGACCGAATGACATATAGACATCCTCTTTATGGTAAGACTGGGTTAGGTCAATATGGTCTAGTTATGAACGATACCTATGTTACTGATGATGATGGTACTGGCTTAGTTCATAATGCTACTGGTTTTGGTGAGGATGACTACAATGTTGGTCGTCGTTATGGTTTGGCAGTATTTGGTCCAATGGATGCACAAGGTAGATTTACTAAAGAAGTGCCAGATCCTGACCTAGTTGGTATGTTCTATGATGATGCTAACAAAGTGGTGGCCGATAAACTTGAAAAAGCTGGTGCGCTCTTAAAACTTAGCTTCTTCACTCACTCATACCCACATGACTGGCGCACTAAGAAACCAGTTATCTATCGTGCAACTACTCAGTGGTTTGCTTCGGTTGATAAATTTAGAGATCAAATTTTAGCAGAAATTGAAAAAGCTAGCTTCATTCCAACCTGGGGTAAAACTCGTCTTTACAATATGATTAAAGATCGTGGTGACTGGGTAATTTCTCGTCAACGTGCCTGGGGTGTTCCACTTCCAATCTTCTACGCAGAAGATGACACACCAATTGTTACTCCGGAAACAATTGAACACGTTGCTCAAATTTTTGAAAAGGAAGGTTCTAATGCTTGGTATACTCATACTGCTGAAGAATTGCTTCCTAAAGGATTTAAGTCAGAGCATTCACCAAATGGTAAATTCAGAAAAGAAACTGATATTTTAGATGTTTGGTTTGATTCTGGTTCATCATGGGCTGGTGTAATGAAAGAGCGAGATGGTTTAGGATTCCCAGCAGACTTATACCTTGAAGGTAGTGACCAATATCGTGGTTGGTTTAACTCAAGTTTAATTACTTCAGTAGCTGTAACCGGTAAAGCTCCTTATAAACAAGTTTTATCACAAGGATTTGTGTTAGATGATAAGGGACACAAGATGTCTAAGTCATTAGGTAATGTAATCTCACCTAATGATGTGGTTAAGCAAATGGGTGCAGAAATTATTCGTTTATGGGTAGCCGGAGCAGATACTACTTCTGACGTCGCTGTTTCTCAAGATATCTTACGTCAGTCTGCTGAAAGTTACCGTAAGATTAGAAATACTATGCGCTTTATGCTCGCTAATACTACTGACTTTGATCCTAAGCAAAATTCAATTGCTTACCCAGACATGTCTGGTGTTGATCAATATATGGAAATCAAGTTGAATCGCTTGATTGAAGAAGCTATTGAAGCATACAATAAGTTTGATTTCAATAGTGTTTATAAGAAAGTATTTAGCTTTATTTCAAATGACTTATCTGCCTTTTACTTAGACTTTGCTAAGGATGTTCTTTATATCGATCCAGAAGACAGCGAAACTCGTCGCTCAATGCAAACTGTGATTTATGACGTTTTAGTTAAGTTAACTAAGTTGATGACACCAATCTTGCCACATACGATGGAAGAAGTTTGGGGCTATTTAAAGGAACCAGAAGATTACGTTCAACTTGCTAATATGCCAGAAGTAGAACATTTTGCTAATGAAGATGAAGTTCTAACAGACTGGAATGACTTTATGAAGGTTCGTTCTGATGTCTTGAAGGCTCTTGAAGAAGCACGTAGCGCTAAGGTAATTGGTAAGTCATTTGAAGCACACGTTACTCTTTACCCAACTGAAGAAACTAGAAAACTTCTTGATAAATTAAATGCAAATGTAAGACAGATTTTAATTGTTTCCGATTTAACAATCAGTGATGATCAAGCACCTGAAAATGCAGAAAAATTATCAACTGCTTCAATCGTGGTAGAACATGCAGCTGGTGAAGTTTGTCCAAGATGTCGTCGTACTACAACTGATGTTGGTAGTGACTCACGCTTCCCAGAATTATGTGCGCGTTGTGCAGCTATTGTAGCTGAAAACTTTCCTGAAGCAGAAAAAGAAGGCTTAGAGAAATAATGCGTAAGGGTACTGTTAAACAATTCGATTCGAATTCTGCGTACGGATTTATTGAGGATGATCTAACGCACTCATCTTATTTTGTTTTTTATAAATCGATTAAAGAAGAGGGTTATAAAAAGTTAAATGTAGGACAAAGAGTACGTTACCAATTAGCACAAGGAAAAAAGGGTCTACAATGTATCAACGTTTATGTTGATCATGACTAAAAGGAGAAATTAAGTGAATCTAAGAGAAACTGAAATCTCAAACAAGCCTGTATTCGAAGGTAGACTTATCGACTTAAACGTTGAAACTATTAGTCTACCTAATGGAAAAACAGCAACTCGTGAAATAGTTAAGCATCCCGATGCTAGTGCAGCAATTGCAATTAATGATGAGAAAAAAATGCTTCTTGTAAAGCAATGGCGAGAACCTATCAAACAGTTAACTCTAGAAATTCCTGCAGGTTTAATTGACGAAACAGATGCATCTCCGCTTGATGCAATGAAAAGAGAGTTAAATGAAGAGGGCGGCTATAAGGCAGAATATTGGGAAAAGGTAAGTGAATTTTATACTTCAGTTGGATTCTGTGATGAAAAAATTCATTTATTCTATTGTGATACTTTGTCAAAAATTGAGCACAAACGTCCTCTTGATGAAGATGAATTTTTAACTCAAGAATGGTACAGTCTTCCTGAGATAAAACAATTAATTGCGTCAGGCAAGATTATGGATGCTAAGACCGTTATGGCAATTACATTCTGGGAAAATATGATTTTAACAGGAAACCAAAGTAATGACTGAAAAACGGGCAGATTATCGTAAAAAGCAACAGCAGAAAAAAATAAGAAAAATTTTTGATAATTTTAAGCGCTTGAAGAAAGATGATCAACAAGTTGATGAGGTTGATCCAGAACCAACAGTTAAGGAATCTGCTAATTTTGAATCAAGAGAGAATTTTTCTTCAGAAGAAGAGCGTGAAAATAGAATTAATCGTTTAAAAAAGCGCTTGAACTATGCAATTTTAATTGTTGTTGTTTTATTAATTATAGTTTTGTTCGCTTTGTTTAAACTTTAGATTTAGAGGTAAAAAATGAAAATTGCGATTATTGTTCCAATGGAAGAAGAGGCCGAATTTTATAAAAAGCATTTTAAGTCTGAAACTAAAGAAGTTTTTGGTACAACTGAATTTGATCACTTTTCAATTAATGGAAATGACATTTACTTAGGTCTTAGTGGAATTGGAAAAGTTAATGCGGCTATGAACTTAACTAGCTTATTAACTAAAGAAGATATTGACTTAGTGTTTATGACTGGTTCTGCTGGTTCAATGCAAGAAAATGTGAAAAGAAAAGATTTAATTTTGGTAGATAGTTTTGCTTACCATGATGCACATTGTGTGAGCGCTGGAGAATACGTTGAAGGTCAAATTCCACGTGAACCAGCAAGATTTAATCTTAAGAGCCCAGCACGTGAAGCATTTAAGAAGTATCTTTTAAGCCAAAATGTAGACTTTAAAGAAGGTCTTGTTGTTACGGGGGATACTTTTGTACAATCTGAAGCACAAAAAGATGAAATTAAAAAGAACTTTTCTGACGCACTTGGGGTGGAAATGGAAGGAGCAGCTTTTGCACAAGTTGCTAGACATTTCAATACGCCTTTAGTTGCTATTCGTGCTATTTCAGATAATGGCGATGCTAATGCTGATAATGACTTTGATAAGTTTGTTAAAGAAGTGGGTGCTAAAGCAGCCAGCGTAATTTCATCTTATCTTGAAGAAACAGTTTTAGATTAGGGTAATGATAGACTAAGTTCAGATGAACTTAGTCTATTTTTTATGTTAAAATAAAATAGCCACTTCCAAAATGTAAGAAAGATAAAGAGGTATAACATGACTAGAAAAAATGTATATTTGGATAATGCGGCTACTACTCCGATGGATCCAAAAGTAATTGAAAAAATTAGTAGTGAGATGACCAATGATTTTGGAAATGCTTCTAGTCAACATGCATTTGGACGTAGAGCACGTCAAGTGGTTGAAGCAGCTCGTCACCAACTAGCAGAAACAATTAATGCAGAAGATAAAGAAATTATTTTTACTAGTGGTGGATCTGAAAGTAATAATACTGCAATTTTTGGGACAGCACGTGCTAGAAAGAAGATTGGCAAGAAAATAATTACTACCAAGATTGAACATCCCTCTGTTTTGAATCCAATGAAACGTTTAGCTCAAGAAGGATATGAAATTGTTTATCTTGATGTAGATGAAGCTGGACATATCAATTTAAAGGACTTAAAGAGAGAATTAACGCCAGATACGATTCTAGTTTCAGTAATGGCAGTTAATAATGAAGTTGGTTCAATCATGCCTCTAAAAGAAATTGGTGAACTAGTTAAAGACTCAAATGCCTATTTTCATGTAGATGACGTGCAAGGATTTGGAAATATTGAAATCGATGTTAAAGATATGAATATCGATTTATTATCTACTTCTGCTCATAAGGTTAACGGACCTAAATTTTTGGGCTTTCTTTATGAAAAAAATGGCTTAAATGTAAGTAATCTTCTTTTAGGAGGAGAGCAAGAACTAAAGCGTCGTCCAGGGACTGAGAATGTTCCAGGAATTGCCGGCTTTGGCGTTGCTGCCCAAGAATTGAGAGAGATGGACAAAAAACAGCTTCAGGAAAATTATCGAAAGTTTCAGCAAATAATTCTTGATGAACTTGATCAAAATAAGATTGACTATGAAATTAATGGCTCACTTAAGGGAGCCGTTTCCCATCACGTTTTAAACTTGTGGTTAAAGGGCGTTGGAACTTATTCTGCTTTGACTAACTTAGATTTGAATGGTTATGCAGTTTCAGGTGGATCGGCATGTACAGCAGGTTCATTAAATCCCTCTCATGTGTTAGAGGCAATGTATGGTAAAAACTCTCTTCGTATTGAAGAATCGATTCGAATTAGTTTTGGACGTTTTACTACTGCAGATGAAGTTAAAGGTTTTGCAGATAGCTTAGTTAAAATGTGTCAACGATTAAGTAAATAATTAACAAGTTCTAACCATTTTTGGCTAGAACTTGTTTTAATGTATAATGTTATTGAAAATTATATACTTGACACTTACAAAAAATAAGATAATAATATTGAGAGTGATATTTTATGGCAAATACAGTAATTATTAATGGCGATAATCGTAAATTTACAATTAGTTCAGAAATTAAGCGTTACGCTTTAATTGATGCAGGCTTTACTAAGACTAAAAGAGGTAATTTCATGTATAAGCATCCTTTATATAATGAATCCCCTTATAATGCGACCTGTCAGTTAAAACTAACAATTAACGAAGATTTAGATCATTTAACAATGGTAGTCACTGATACTAATGGCTTACAGAAAGTTAATATTTTTAAAAATAAGCAGTTAGCACCAATGGTTGAGTTACTTGACTTCATTTTAAAGGATCTTGAAGATCGTCAGATTATTGCACCTTGCTAAAAGGAGAAAAAGATAAAATGGTAGATAACAGCAAAATTAGAGTCGTTGTTGGAATGAGTGGGGGAGTCGATTCTTCAGTTTCTGCTCTTTTACTCAAACAACAAGGCTTTGATGTTGTCGGCGTCTTCATGAAGAATTGGGATGATACTGATGATTCCGGAGTTTGTACGGCAACTGAAGATTACGAAGATGTAAAAAAAGTTGCAGATGAAATCGGCATTCCTTATTATTCTATTAACTTTGAAAAAGATTATTGGGAGCGAGTATTTGAATATTTCTTAAATGAATATAAAAAAGGCAGAACTCCTAATCCCGATGTAATGTGCAATAAAGAAATAAAATTTAAATCCTTCTTAGACTTTGCAATGGACCTAGATGCAGATTATATTGCAATGGGGCACTATGCAGCAACCAAAGTTGATGAGAATGGTATTGTACATATGATGCGGCCAAAGGATGGCAATAAGGACCAAACTTACTTCTTAAGTCAACTTTCACAAGATCAACTGAAAAAGGTAATCTTCCCACTTGCTAACTTAACCAAGCCTCAGGTGCGTGAAATCGCAATTGCTGCAGGCCTTGCAACTGCTAAGAAGAAGGATTCAACTGGAATCTGTTTTATTGGTGAACGTAATTTTAGAAAATTCTTGAGTGAGTTTTTACCAGCTCAATCAGGAAAGATGGTTACCCCTGATGGAAAAGTTGTGGGCGAGCATGCTGGATTAATGTATTATACTATTGGTCAAAGATCTGGTCTTGGCTTAGGTTCAACGAAAGAATCAACTGATCCTTGGTTTGTAGTTGGTAAGGATTTAAAAAAGAATGAATTGATCGTTGAGCAGGGATACGACAGTAAGCTTTTATATGCTACTAGCTTAGATGCAAGTGGTGTTTCTTTCTTTACTGGTTTACCCGATCATGACATTGACTTGAAGTGTACAGCTAAGTTCAGGTACCGCCAGCCAGATGTTGGTGTTACTATGCATTACCATGCAAAAGATAATACAGTCCATGTTGAATTTGATGAGCCTGCACGTGCCGTTACACCAGGACAGGCAATTGTTTTTTATAATGGCGAAGAATGTCTTGGCGGAGCAACTATTGACCGTGCTTACCAGAATGAAAAGCAATTACAATTAGTATAGCCAAAAGAAGTCTCAATGAGGCTTCTTTTTGTTTTTAGAAACTGTTATTTTCTGTCCTGAAAACTTATAATAAATAGTAAAAGTGGAGGGAAAAGTATGCAATTATATTTTGTTAGACATGGAAAAACAAAGTGGAATTTAGAAGGGCGCTATCAAGGAGGTAGTGGTAATTCACCACTATTGCCAGAAAGCTATGAAGATATTAAAAAATTAGCTGAGTACTTAAAGGGAACTAAGTTTAGGGCCTTTTATGCTAGTCCTTTACAACGTGCTTTAACTACTGCTGTAATGCTTAGAAATGATATGGGGATTACTGTTCCAGTTATTGTAGATGATCGCCTGAAAGAGTTTAATCTTGGCGATCTTGAGGGAATGAAATTTGTTGACGCTGAGAGTCAATACCCTGATCAAATTAAGGCCTTTCGTTATTCGCCAGAACGCTACGATCCATCAACTTTTCATGGTGAAGACTTTGAACACATGATTAAACGTGGTAAAAGTTTAATTAGTGATATTGTTAAACGCTATCCAAATAAAGATGATAAGGTGCTTTTGGTGAGCCACGGGGCAGCTCTATGTGCATTAATTAGAACTCTTGAAGGTTATGACGTTGCTGATATTAGAAAACGTGGCGGCTTGACTAATACTAGCCTGACGATTCTTGACACTGAAAATCAAGGAAAGACCTTTAATGAAATAGCATGGAATGAAACAAGCTATTTAGATCGAAAGATTACTAGTAGGGATACAATTTAAAAATGGATAAAAAAATAGCCAACTTATATGATGCTGGCAAAGTTGATGATGCTATACATTTATTGATTAAAAAAATAAATAATCATCCTAAAAATATTGAAAATTATTTACAGCTTTCAACTTATTTGATTGAACAAAATTCGGCTGATCAAGCTTTAGAATTATTAGAAAAAGCTCGAGGACTTGTTGATCAACCAGAGGCTTTAACTTATAACATTGCTGTTTGTTACTACATGCAGGGAGATTTTGCTAAATCGTTAGCTTTACTTAATTCGATTCCAGATGATGAAGAAACGATGTATCAAAAGTCCTTGATTTTTATGAAGTTAGGCCAATATCAAAAGGCACTAGCTTATGCTTTAACTTTGAAAAATCAGGATGAGAGGACTTTAGAATTAATAGGTGATATTTGGCTTAGTCTGGGAGATTTAAAATCAGCAAATCAAACTTATAGTAAGATTCTAAAAGATCAAAGAAATGCAAAAGTTAACTTCTTGCTAGGTTTAACTTTATTTGATACTAACCCTGATAAGGCAGAAAAATATTTTAAAGTTTCGAAAAAACAGAATCCAAAATATTTTGCCCAAGCGCAAAAACAATACAATGCTGTAGCAAAATTGATTAGAGGTAAAAATGGCAGAAACTGGTTTTACTGGACGAATTAATGGGATTGTTTTTGAAAATAATCAGGATCTTTTCAAAATTATTGATGTAGATTTAATTAGCAAATTAGCAGATTATGATCGTGATAATATCCGGGTAACTGGTAATTTTGGTGATATTCAGATTGGATCGACTTATAAATTTGTCGGTCAAATTGTTGTACATGAAAAATTCGGTAAACAATTTCGTGTTAGTTCATATGAACCTGTTTTACCACATGAAGAGGGAAGTCTAGCTAAATATCTAAGTTCTGATAAATTCCCTGGTATTGGTAAAAAAGCTGCTGAAAGAATTATTGATAGTCTAGGAACGAATGCTTTAGACCTGATTAAGGCCAATCCAACTGAAATTGATGACCTTGATTTAACACAAAAGCAGAAAGATAGTTTACTATCTGGAATTAATCAGATGGATTCTTTTTCAGAAATTGTTATTAAACTAGCTAAGTATGGAATTAATAAAAAAACTGCTGGAAATATTTATAAAGCCTATCATGGAGATTCTCTTAAAAAACTTGAAGAAGATCCTTATCAAGCCGTTGGTGAAATTAGAGGTTTTGGTTTTAAAACAGCTGATAATATTGGCCAAGCACTTGGAATTGAATTAAATGATCCAAGAAGGGTTAGAGGTGCAATTTTAAGTATTTTGCAGAATGCTCTAAGTACGCTGGGAGACACTTATGTGGCACTAGATGATTTATTAACGCAAGCGTATGAATTGGTTCAGGCTAGTTCTTATGATGACTTAGCAAATAGCGTGAATGAGCTTCAGCGACAAGGTAAGGTAGTTGTTTCAGGTGATAAAGCAGCCTTGCAAGAAATTTTTCAAACGGAGCTTGATATTTCAAATGAATTAAAACGTCTAGTCAAAAATCGGGTAAAAAAAGAAGACTTCAGTGATGAAAACATTGAGCAGGCAATTAATCATGCTGAAGAAGAACTTGAGATTAAGTATGACGAAACGCAAAAGAATGCGATTAAAAATGCTTTAAATAATCCAATTTCTATCCTTACTGGTGGACCAGGTACTGGTAAGACAACAATTATCAATGGAATTTTAATGTGCTTAAAGGAACTTGCTGACATCCCGAGCGGGGCGTTATATAGTGAGGATCCACCATTTTTATTAGCTGCACCAACTGGTCGAGCAGCTAAGAGAATGAGCGAAATTACTGATATTTCTGCTAAAACTATTCATCGCTTGTTAGGACTAGGTATTGGCGAAAATGATGCAACTGATGTTAATGAATTAAATGGCGAGATTCTAATCATTGACGAAATGTCAATGGTTGATATGTTTCTATTTAAGCAGTTGTTATCAGGTATTAATTCGACGAAAAGAATTGTTTTTGTTGGGGATCAAGATCAGCTGCCCTCGGTTGGAGCGGGAAATATTTTTAGTGACTTAATTAAGTCAGAAGCATTCCCAACAACTAGACTCCAGGTAATCCATCGGCAAGGAGAAGATTCATCAATTATCAAGCTAGCTCACGCAATTAACGAAGAAGATGCTGAACAGATAATTTTTAATAAAACTAAGAATTATTCCTTTATCCCTTGTCAACCTAGTTTAGTTGGAGATGCAATTGATCAGATTGTTAACTTAGCTATTAAGCGTGGTTTTAAAAAGGATGATGTTCAGGTCCTTGGAGCTATGTATAATGGTCAGGGCGGAATCACTCACTTGAACGATATCTTGCAAGATGTAATGAATCCAATGTCTTCAAAAACTAAAGTAATTGAAGCGCATAATGAAAGCTTTAGAATTGGCGATCGTATTCTTCAATTACAAAATAATCCCGAAAAGGATATTTATAATGGTCAAATTGGCAAAATTATTGGACTTAATCCAGATGATAAGGCGAAGATCTTAATTGCTGATTTTGATGGTCGAGAAATAGAATTTAACGTTAAAGATTTAAATGATATTACTCGTGCTTATGCAATTACAATTCACAAGTCGCAGGGATCTGAATTTCCTTTAGTTATTTTGAATCTTACTATGCAGAATTATATGATGTTGAGACGTAACTTGCTTTATACGGCAATTACCCGTGCTGAGAAAAATCTTGTCATGGTAGGAGAAAAAAAGGCTTACCTTATGGCCTTACGTACGCCAGGAAATGACCGTAAGACGGATTTAGCTTCTAAGATCAGGCATGAGCTAGGACTGAAAGAAGTAGTTGAGCATAATTCTAACGCAAATACTAAACAAGAGCAGGTTCAAACTGAAATTAAGGAAGAAATAAATGAACCCAAAGACTATATCTTAACTCCTGATTTAATTTATTCTGGTAAAATTGACCCAATGATTGGGATGGAAGATATAAAATTAAAAACAAGAGATTAGTAAAACAAGCCACCTCGTTATGAGATGGCTTGTTTTGCATTTATTTCAAAAGTTTAAAATGATCAACTTCAAATTTTAAGTGGAATTTTCTTCTATTCAATTCTTCTCCATCAAGTTGACCGTATTCTGCTTGATAGGTTTCTACTTCAATTTTATTAGCTTCAAAATAATGAAATTGCTTGCTTTGCATATGTGATCCATTGAGGAGAAGCTTAGAAAAGAGATACAAGAATTTGGCCAAGTTAGGCTTTTCTACAATCGCAATATCTAATTTATGATTATAAATATTAGCAATTGGCAAAATTGGAACACCACCGCCAAAGTAGGGATGATTAGTTGTCGTAACTAAATATGCGTGATCGTAAGAATAAGTATGTTCATTAGTTAAAATCTTAACTTTGAAATTATCTTGTCCCTTGAGAGCTTGAGCAATATTTATTCCATAAGTTAAATTTCCTATATTGATTTTGTTAAACTTAGTTTTGAGCTTTGAATGATTGGTTTTATTGACCACAAACGCATCAAAGCCAATTCCTAAATTATTGACAAAGTATTTTTCTTCACCTGTAAGCAAATCTTGATATCTGCCACAGTCGACATTTGTTACTGTTGGATGATTTTTGATTTTTTTGATAAATTTCAAGGGGTTATTTTGAAGTTTGGCTGCTCGAGCAAAATCATTTCCGGTACCAGCTGGAAAATAGGCAAGGGGAGTGTCAGGATGAAGTGAATTTTTTACCCCATTTAAAGCCTGATTCAAAGATCCATCACCGCCAACTACAACAATACATTCATGATTATTGTTAATTTCATTAGCTGTCTTAGTTGCAATCGGGACGAGTTGTCCAGGATAAGTAGAAATTTGTATATTATATGCCAATTTTTCTTTTTTCAGAGCAGCTTCAATTTCTTTGAGGGCTTTTGCGCCTTTATCGCTACCAGATTTTAAATTTACAAGTAAATGAACCTTTTTCATTGTTAATTGCCTAATTCATATAAAAATAAGCCCCATTTGGGGCTTATTTTATTTCTTTTCAATTAGCATTGGCAAAATCATCGGTCTTCTTTCAGTCTTAGAATATAAGAAATCTTGAAGATTCTCAATAATTGCCTTTCTAATTTCATTTTCTTTTGGTTGCGGATCTTTAGCCATTTCAGTCTTAAGAATATGGTAGACATGCTTCTGTGCTTGACTAATCAATTCAGTTGATTCACGCATATAAACGAAACCACGACTTAAAATATCTGGCCCTGCTAAAACACGTTGATGTTTGTAGTCAACAGTTGCTACCACTACCACAAGACCTTCTTCAGCTAAAATTTGACGATCACGAACGACGATATTACCAACATCGTCACTACCAGAAGTGTCAACAAAGACATCCGAGATATTGATGTGACCAGCAATTCTTGATGAATCTTTGGTTAAAGCAAGTACATCACCATTTTTTAGAACGAAGGTGTGATCTTTAGCCATTCCAGTAGACTGAGCAGTTTCAGTATGAACAACTTGCATTCTGTATTCACCGTGGACAGGAATAAAGTATTCAGGCTTGGTTAACTCGATCATCATCTTTTGTTCTTCTTGACCAGCGTGTCCAGAAGTGTGGACATTATGAATCTTACCATGAACAACATTAGCGCCCGCTTCAGTTAACTTATTAATTAAGTGGTTTACGCTAGTTGTATTGCCCGGAATAGGGTTAGATGAGAAGATTACTGTATCGCCTGGTTGTAATGAAATTTGACGGTGAGTTCCATCTGCAATTCTTGAAAGAGCTGCAAGTGGTTCTCCTTGAGAACCAGTACATAAAATCATCGCTTTTTCAGGTGGAGTATGGTTGATTTCATTGGCATCAACTAAAGTTCCTTCGGGAATATTTAAATAGCCCAGATCAATACCGTTTTGAACACCATTTTCCATTGAGCGACCAAAGATTGCGACTTTTCTTCCAGTGTCAACAGCTGCCTTAATAGCAGTTGATACACGATAAAGGTTAGAAGCAAAAGTAGCAAAAATAATTCTACCTTTAATTCCAGTGATGATATCGTGTAGGGAGTGAGCAACAAATCTTTCTGATTTTGTAAAGGTTGGAACTTCTGCATTAGTTGAGTCAGATAGGAGGGCAAGTACGCCTTCTTGACCTAACTTAGCCATCTTCTGAAAGTCAGGGGCAGGTTGATTCATTACAGGGGTTAAGTCAAACTTAAAATCTCCCGTAAAGACTACTGCACCTTCTGGAGTATGAACTGCAATTCCCAAAGTATCAGGAATTGAGTGAGTTGTTCTGAAGAAACTGACTGAAAGCTTATCAAATTTCAAAACCGTATCTTCATGCTCTTCGTGAAGTTCACTAGAATTTAAAATTCCATGTTCATCAAGTTTCCCGCGAATTAAAGCGAGGGCAAATGGTGTTGCATAAACTGGAATTTCAGGAATCTTCTTTAAAAGGTAAGGGATTCCGCCAATGTGGTCTTCATGTCCGTGAGTTACAACTAATGCTTTGATTTTTTTCCTATTCTTAATAAGGTAAGAATAGTCTGAGATAACATAATTAATTCCCATCATGTCATCTTCTGGGAATTTGATACCGCAGTCCATGATGATAATCTCATCTTGGTATTCAACGCAGTACATATTACGGCCGATTTCGCCTAGACCCCCTATAGCGAAAACGCCGACTTCATTATTCTTTAATTTCAAGGTCGTTATTTATCTTCAGATTTGAAAGTTGTCAGCTTAAAATCTGGACTTTGCTTTTCATAAGCAAGTGAGTTTCCAGTTAATTCTTGGATGAGTTCAATATTGTAGGGGGTATTATCCTCAACCATAGTTCTTGCTGCAACTACATTATCTGCTTCTAAAAAAAGAGTTTTAGTAGTTTCTCTTCTTGGATTAACGATCTGGTCTTTTTGGTATAAAACTTTGTAGATCATTTCTTATAATCTCCTTATATTAAAACGTTCAAAAAAACTTCTGCGAAAAAGTCGCAGAAATTCATAGCTATTAAAATTTTATCATAAACTTACTTTTAAGTATACCAATTTACATTATATATAGTACGTAAAAAGGCGATAGAACATTTTGTCCTAACGCCTAATTTCTTAAAAATTAAGAACTAATTTTTAAGAAATAACAATGGTATCTTCTGCTAAATCAAAAGGATTTCGCTTATTGATACGGTCATAGAATAAGTGACCATTTAAGTGGTCAATTTCGTGAGAAGCAACAATTGCTGGATAATCCTTTAAGCGAATTGTCTTTTCTTCGCCATCAACTGTATAATAATGAATCTTTAACTTATCAGGACGAGGAACATAGCCTTCAATATCTTTGTCAACACTTAGGCAGCCTTCGCCTTCAGCAAGACAAGCTTTTCTAACTGATTCAGAAAGAATTTTTGGATTGACAAAAACTTCTTTGAAAATAATCTCACCTTTATCATTTGGAACTAAAAGGGCAGCCATCTGAATGCTCTTGCCGACTTGAGGAGCAGCTAGGCCAACGCCAGCTCTTAATTGGTGCTTTTCAGCAATTTTAGGATCTTGCGAGTTAATTAAATATTGCATCATTTCGTCAGCTAATTCTTTATATTCATCAGCTAATGGGAAGGTTAAAGGCTTAGCAACTTGTCTTAAGACAGGGTTGCCATCGCGCGTAATATCATGCATTAAAATCAAAATAAATATCTCCTTAATTTTAAATTTGCTATGAATATGATAACAATTGAAAGAAAAGACGGCAATAATCGAAGTTTTTGGTATAATATTTTTGTTAAAAATAAACAGTTCACAGCTTGTACTTTCGTTGACGGCATGATATTTTTAGAGTAGAATTGTAAAACGAAACTATAGAGATATAAAGCTTCAATAACTGCATTATTATTTTGCATAAGATAGCTGTGACTGGAGTCACAGTTTTTTTATGAAGTTCGGGGAGGAATTTCTTTTGCAAAGAAGAGACGATATTAGAAATATTGCCATTATCGCACACGTTGACCACGGTAAGACTACTTTGGTTAACCAATTATTAAAACAATCAGATACATTGCCAGAGCACATGAACCTAGAAGACCGTGCTATGGACTCCAATGCTATTGAACGTGAACGTGGTATTACAATCTTATCTAAGAACACTGCTGTTAAGTATGGTGACACTACAATTAACATCTTGGATACACCAGGACACGCTGACTTTGGTGGTGAAGTAGAACGTATCATGCACATGGTTGATGGATGTTTATTACTTGTTGATGCCTACGAAGGTACTATGCCACAAACTCGTTTTGTGCTTAAGAAGGCCTTAGAAGCTGGTGTTAAGCCAATCGTAGTTATTAACAAGATTGATCGTCCAGGTGCTCGTCCAAAGGAAGTTCTAGATGAAGTTCTTGAATTATTCATTGAATTAGGTGCTAGTGATGAACAACTTGATTTCCCAGTTGTTTATGCATCTGCTTTAAATGGTACTTCTTCATATGACTCAGACCCAGCTAAGCAAGAAGAAACAATGGATCCTATTTTTGATACTATTGTTAAGAACATTCCTGCTCCAGTTGATAACTCTGATGAGCCTCTACAATTCCAAATCACTATGCTTGATTGGGATGATTATGTAGGTCGTATTGGTGTAGGTCGTATTTACCGCGGAAAAGTTAAGGTTGGAGACAACATCACTGTTATGAAACGTGATGGTTCAACGCAAAACTTCCGTGTTACTAAGTTATTCGGTTACTTCGGTTTGAAACGTAACGAAATTCAAGAAGCAAAAGCCGGCGACATTATTGCTATTTCAGGTATTAATGATATTTATGTTGGTGAAACTATTGCTTCTGCAGATAAGCCTGAAGCATTGCCACTTCTTAAGATTGATCCACCAACTCTTCAAATGGACTTTGTTGCAAACGATTCACCATTTGCAGGTCGTGAAGGTGACCAAGTTACTCCTAAGAAACTTGAAGACCGTTTGATTCGTCAAACTCGTACTGACGTTTCTTTGAAGGTAGAACCAACTGATCAATTAAATGCCTGGACTGTTTCTGGTCGTGGTGAATTACACTTGTCAATTTTAGTTGAAGAACTTCGTCGTGAAGGATTCGAATTACAACTTTCACGTCCTAAGGTTATTTACCGTGAAATTGATGGTCAAATGTGTGAACCATTTGAAGCAGTTCAAGTTGATACACCAGATGCTTACGTAGGTTCAGTTATTGATTCTCTTTCACAAAGAAAAGGTGAAATGAAGAATATGGAATCTACTGGTAATGGTCAAACTAGACTTGAATTCTTAGTACCATCACGTGGTTTGATTGGTTACAACAACGAATTCATGTCTCAAACTGCTGGTTACGGAATTATGAACCATACTTTTGATTCATATAAACCAGTAGTTAAGAACTGGGAACCAGGTCGTCGTAATGGTGCTTTGGTTTCAATTAACCAAGGTCAATCAACTACTTACTCACTTCAATCAGTTGAGCAACGTGGTGAATTATTCATCGGTGCTGGTGTTGAAGTTTACGAAGGTATGATTGTAGGTCAATCATCACGTGAACGCGATATTGCTGTTAACGTAACTAAGGGTAAGAACTTAACTAACACCCGTGCAGCAGGTAAGGACCACTCAGCTTCAATTAAGACTCCTAAGACTATGACTTTGGAAGAAGCTATTGAATTCTTGAATGATGATGAATACTGTGAAGTAACTCCAGAAAGCATTCGTTTACGTAAGAAGATCTTAAACACTAACGAAAGAAAAAAGGCAGATAAGAGACGTAATAAGTAGTTAAATTCTTATTTGATTTTTAAAAGTAGCTCATTTTGTGGAGCTACTTTTTTTTATCCGTAAAGGTAGTGATATAATGAGAAAGATTATTTAACTAAAGGGGCAAGTATATCGTGCGACAAAAATTAAGATACTTAGACTATAGCATCTTGATCCCATACCTGATTTTGTCAACCATTGGGGTTATCATGGTCTATTCAGCAAGTTCAGATATTTTGTTAGTAAATGGCTTTTCACCTAGTGTATATATGAAAAGGCAAATTATATATTTTGTTGCTGCATTTTTATTCTTTGGAATTCCATGTTTTGCTTTGAAATTAAAAATATTCAAAAATAGAAAATTTGTTATGTCTTACTTAGGTATTTCATTTTCTATGCTATTCTTTTTGATTGTCTTGAAAGTAATTAGTCATGGAAAAGCTGCTATTAATGGTGCAGTTGGCTGGATCAATTTAGGTTTTATTAATATTCAACCTGTGGAAGTAGCTAAGTTGTCTTTAGTACTATATTTAGCTTTTGTTTTATCAAGACGGGATGGAAAGTTTGTTCCAGGTCAAATTTGGCATAATTTATTTGGACCGACAGTTATTTCGTTTATGATGATTGGACTGGTTATTTTAGAACCAGATTTTGGTGGCTCAGCCATTCTGTTTATGATTGTGTTTGTGATGTACAGTGTTTCTGGTATTCCAACTAAGTTAGCAGTTTATTGGCTTATCGGGCTTTTCGTTGGGATTGTCTTACTGATGCTAGTGTTATTGGTTTGGACACCAGGATTCATTAAGGATTCTTATCAGTTCCAACGCTTATTAGCCTTTGTTCATCCCTTCAAACTAGAAAAAACTGGTGGTGCTCAGTTAGTTAATTCCTATTATGCAATTCACAATGGCGGTTTATTTGGTGTTGGCTTAGGTAACAGTATGCAAAAAAGAGGTTATTTACCAGAGCCATATACCGACTTTATTTTATCTATTACTGCTGAAGAGTTAGGTGTAATTGGTGCGATTGTGATTATTTCCTTATTATTCTTCCTGATGTGGCGCATTATGGAAGTTGGAATTCACGCTGATTCACAGTTCAATGCTTTGGTTTGCTTTGGTGTGGTAACTATGATTTTTACCGAAACGCTCTTTAATGTAGGAGCAGTTTTGGGTCTTTTGCCGATCACTGGGGTAACCTTGCCATTTATTTCTTATGGTGGATCTTCAATGATTGTCTTAACTGCTGCTTTAGGATTAGTCTTAAATATTTCAGCTGCTGAAAAGAAGACAATGATAGAAAGTAGGAGTGTACTTTGAGTTTGGTTTTTAAAGATGAGTCAAATAACAAAATGACGGCGCGCACACAAATAATTGTTTGGCTTTATCAAATTAGCGATCAATACAAGTTGCGCCGATTTGGCAATATTATCTATTTTTCACGTAAAAATAAGTATGTAGTTCTATATGTAAGTTCAGAATATGCTTCAAAGGTAATTACTGAATTAAAGAGTAAGAATTATGTCCAGTCAGTAGAAACTTCAAAAACCGATAAGCTTGATTTTTCTGCTGAACACGAAGAAAAGATGATGCGTGAACTAAAAGAAGAAGCAGAAAAATTACGAGAAGAAAACGAGGATTTACGAGTTTGAGGATTATTGCAGGAAAATATGCTAAGCGTAATTTACATACTTTAAAAAGTAATGCTACTCGTCCGACTAGCGATAAAGTAAAGGGCTCTTTGTTTAACTCCTTGGGGCAATTTTTTGATGGTGGGCGAGTATTAGACCTTTATGCTGGTAGTGGAGCTTTAGGAATTGAAGCTGTTTCTCGCGGTTATGACAGTGCAGTTTTAGTTGATATTAGTGGTCAAGCATGTCAAATTATTAGGAAAAATGTTGAACTTACTAAAGAAGAAGATAGATTTAGAGTTCTAAAGTGTAATGATAATCGTGCCATTAAAATTTTAAACGAGGAAGGGAAAAAGTTTGATTTAATTTTTCTTGATCCTCCATATGCTAAGCAAAAGATTGTTAAGATTATGACTAAATTGCTTGAAAATGATCTATTAAATGATAATGCATTGATTGTAGCTGAGACTGATGAGCATGATGAATTACCAGAAGTTTCTGGCTTTTCAATTATTAAGGATCATCAGTTAGGTAGAACAAAAGTAAAAGTTTACAAGAGGAAGTAAAATGACAAAGGCAATTTTCCCTGGGAGTTTCGATCCAATAACCAATGGTCACGTTGAGGTGGTTGAAGCAGCAGCCAGAATGTTTGAAAAACTGTACGTAGTAATTATGACGAATACAAGTAAGAAGTATCTTTTTGATGAAAAAGAGCGCTTAGATTTGGCTAGAAAAGTTTTTGAAAACGATGAAAATGTTGAAGTGATTGCTCGTCCAGCTGAATTGACTGTTGAAGTAGCTCATGAGCTTAATGCTGGGGCAATTGTTCGAGGATTGAGAAATACCACTGATTTTAATTATGAGCGTGATATTGCTGGAATTAATAAGACTTTAGATCCAAAATTAAATACAGTTTTATTGTTTACTCGTCCAGAAGATAGCTTCATTTCTTCAAGTATGATTAAAGAAACAGTATTTTTTGGTGGCAATGTTTCAACTCTAGTTCCAAAGTCAGTGGCAGCTGCTTTGAAAGAAAAGCTGAGGAATCGAAATAATGAAGAAAAATAAAAAATTAAAATTTTGGCTGCTAGGAATAGCAGCATTTTTAATAGCAGTTGTTTTTTGTCTATGGCCTACGCAATACTATATTGAAGCGCCGGGGGAAGCTTTTCAAATTAGTAAGTATGTTAAAAGTACAAGAAAACCTAATCCTAATTTTTATCTAGTCACTGTGAGTGAACGTCCTGCGGTTATGATTGATTATTTAACTAGTTTCTTTAGGGCAGGAGATAGCCGTTATTCAAAGACTGAATTAATGGGGACATCAAGTAGTGCTGAATATAATCAAATGCAGCAATACTACATGGAAACTAGTCAGAACAATGCAATCTATTACGCAGCTAAGAAAGCAAAAGTCCCGTATCGTCAAGAATTTTTAGGCGTTTATGTGATGGAAGTTATGAAAAATTCAACTTTTAAGAATAAGTTGAAAGTTGGAGATATTCTAGTTAGCGTAAATGGTAGAAAATTTTCTTCTAGTCAGGATCTAATAAAATACGTTTCTTCATTAAAGCATAAAAAAGTACAAATAGCAGTTATTCAAGGAAAGAAGCATCTGACTTTTTCAGGAAAAACAGTTAAATTATCTGGGACCAATCGTTATGGAATTGGTATTCAGTTGGTAGATCATACGAAGGTCGTAACTGATCCTGCAGTTAAGATTGATGCAGGAGATATTGGTGGCCCGTCTGCAGGTTTAATGTTTACACTTGAGTGTTATCAATTGTTTACTGGTAAGAATCTTAGTGCTAAGAAAATAGCTGGTACGGGAACAATTGATAGTGATGGTAAGGTAGGAATGATTGGTGGCGTTGATAAAAAGGTAATAGCCGCCAGCCGTCAAGGAATGAGAGTCTTTTTTGCACCAACTGATCAACCAGAAGTTGTTAAAAAGAATGAAACAAATTATGCCGAAGCAGTCCGAACTGCTAAGAAAATACATACTAAGATGAAGATTGTGCCCGTAGCTCGTTTCGAAGATGCACTAAATTATTTAGAAAAATAAATTGAAAGCAGCAAAAAAATTGCTGCTTTTTTTCGTAATAAATAATGAGGTGATAAAAATGGATTTAGAAAAAATCAAAGAATTCATAATAGAAAAGAAAATTTGGGTGATTGGAATTATTGTTTTGATCCTAGGTGGAGGATATTTTATTCAGAAAAATAACCAGCCAGCAGTCAATAACACCCAGGTCTTGAGCGAAAATAATAAGACCCAGTCAACGGAATTTTCTAAAAGTGAGAACAAAACTACCCAATCTACATCAAACTTAAATAGCTCATCAAAGCAAAACACAGTAACTGTAGACATTGCTGGAGCTGTTAGACATAGTGGTGTCTATACATTGAAAAATGGGGCTAGACTAAACGATTTGTTGAGAATTTGTGGCGGCTTAACTGATAAAGCAGAGACGCGGGCAATTAATCGAGCAGCCTTATTAAAAGATCAAGATCAAATTTATGTCCCGCATATTGGTGAAAAAGTAGAAAATCTTCCTGGAAATGGAGCTTCAAATAGTCAAAATCCTGCCGCTTCCGATACTTCTAGTTCAAGTTCAGAGCAAGTTCATTTAAATTCAGCAACGGTGCAGGACTTACAAAAGTTAAACGGCGTTGGTCAAAAGAAGGCAGAACAAATCATTGCATATCGTGATCAAAATGGTGGCTTTAAGCAAATTGAAGATTTGACCAAGGTAACAGGAATTGGTGAAAAAACTTTTGAAAAGCTCAAAGATCAGTTGGCACTCTAGTTTCTATGCCACTGGATTTTATTTATTGCTTGGCTTAGTTTGTATTTCAGCAACTTTTCTTATCTTGCAGACCAGTAACCTTATCCAAGGTATTGTTGCTACATTGTTTTTAATTATTTTTTGTTTGTTGCTAATTTATAAATTTCCGCAATATTGGCATTTAGTTGCAATATTTTTAGGAGTAATTACAACTTTATGCTTTATTAATCAAAGAACAAGTGAATTAGAAATTGGAGAGCCGATTCTAATATATAGTGATCAAGTGAAGGTGAGTGATAATTTCTTCTATGGAGAAGGAAAAATAGGGAAGAATAAAGTTTTAGTCAATGGAAGTGCAAATAAGTCTTTTGAAAAGGAATTAAACAAATATCATGTCGTTTATTTGGTAAACTACAAGGCAAAAGTAGAAACAATTATGCCTGCAACGAATCCTGGTGAATTTGATTATCAAAAATATTATCGCAGTAAAAAGATCAGGGAAAGAGTTAAGCTTGAGAGTTATCAAATTTATCCTAAGCATATTGTTGTTTTTGATTGGGTTCATATGCTCCGTAAATTTTTGATGAATTATTTTGAAAAAATGCCCCAATATACTAGATTTTTTGCTAGTGAAATGGTGTTAGCACAAAACCCGAGTACAGATAATAAGGTTTTACTGAATAGTTATCGAGACTTAGGCATTATTCATCTTCTGAGTATCTCCGGTTTACATGTGAGTTTATATATCTTAGGTATTACATGGTTAGGGACAGTGATGAAGAGAACAGAAGAAGAGGTTACAATACTTTGCGTTACTTTTTTAGTAATCGAAATCTTATTGTCTAATTTTCAGGCTGGGTTTGTTCGTGCAAGTTTAAGTTACTTTTGGAGTGTTTTCTTTAAAAGAAAGGAAATTATGGTTAGTAGCGGCGACAAGTTAGGGATAGTGGTTTTAACGCATTTACTTTTTAATCCTTTATTATTTTTAAGCAGTGGAGCTATTTTGAGCTATTTACTAGTTTTGGGTTTAGAAATAAGTAAAGACTTTAAGAAAATTAGACAGAATTTTGCTCTTAATTTGTTAATCACACCGATTTTATTGCATAATTTTTATCGGATTAATTTTTTAACTGTCATTTATAACTTTTTAATTGTTCCAATTTTTAATTTTATTCTCTTACCACTGACCTTTATTGTAATTTTTTTGTTTTGGTGTTTGCCAGCAACTGTAAAGTTAAGTGAACCAATTTTTAAAGGACTTGCAGATTTAACTAATTTTATTGCTGATAAGCAATTGGGCTTAGTAACTTTTGGTCAAATCAATTGGCTGCAAACAATATTTTTATTAGTTGTGACAGTGTTTTTAATTATTTTACCTAAACATATGATTCAAAAGTTAAAGTTAAGATCGATGATAGTTGGAGCATATGTTAGTATTTTTTGCTTGATTCATTTTCCTTTAAAAGGACAAATTTCTTTTATTGATGTTGGCCAAGGCGATAGCATTTTGATTACTACGCCTTTGAACAGAAAGACTTATTTAATAGATACCGGTGGAAAATTGAATTTTGGTAAAAGGAAAAGCGAGCCGCAATTAAACCGAATTACGATTCCATTTTTATATGCTCAAGGAATTGATCATTTGGATGGCGTTTTTTTAAGTCATCAGGATGCAGATCATATTGGTGATTTAAAAGCACTCCTTGATCAAATTCCAGTAAAGAAGTTATATTTTGCTAAAGGATTAACAGATAACCAATCTTTTAGAAGGAAAATAAATGGACATTTAAAAGATGTCCAATTAGTTCCCTTACTTGCAGGAGATAAAGTTAAAACTAAAGATTTAAATTTTGATGTAGTTTATCCTTTTAAACCTGGTTTGGGTAAAAATGAAGATTCTCTGTCTTTAACTTTTAAGTTAGCAAATAAACGTTGGCTTTTTACCGGAGACTTAGGTAGAGAAGGAGAGAAAGAAATTTTAAATCACTATAATTTACAAGTAGATTATTTCAAGCTGGGGCATCATGGTAGTAAGACTTCTAGTGATCCAGACTTTTTAAAACAGTTAAATCCGCAACTTGTTTTTATTTCATCAGGACGAGATAATCGCTTTGGTCATCCCCATCAGGAAACTTTAAAAACATTGAAAGACCTGAGCATTCCATACTTAAATACGCAAGATAGTGGTACAATTACTTGGAATTACTCACCATTTAACAGTGAGACAATTACGACTTTTTATAAAGGAAATACAAAATGACATTAATCTCTCTTTTTAAACAGACTAATCCTAAGAATGCTAATCTTTTGATCCAGGGACCAGATTCTTTTTTTAATGATTATTTAGTGCGTAATTATCTTAATCAAAAGAAATTTACAGACCTTGATCAAGTAATTGTGGATTGCCTTGAAGATGGGTTGGATGAACTAATGGCTACTTTAACAGAGTCTTCTTTGTTTAGTTCTAAGAAAATTGTCGTTGTTAAGAATCCTTTCTTTTTAATGGCTAAGGTCCCGCAAAAGTATAAAAAGCAAATTGAAAAATTAACTAAAATTATTGAACATTTAGATGACTTAGAAGATATAGTGGCTTTTGTAGCTAATTATGAAAAAATCGATCGCCGAAAAAAGATCAGTAAATTTTTGCTGGAGCATGTTAATGTTGTTGAAACAGCGCTTAAGCCCTATGAAGTGAGTGGGGTAATTAAAGCAATTAGCAAGGAAGAAGGCTACCAAATTACAAACATGGCGCTGCAAATTTTAATCCAAAGAAGTGATCAAGTTTTAGATGCAGCGTTAAGTAATTACTTGAAATTAAAAAATATTGTTGGGGAAGATAAAAGAATTACAGAGACCCTAATTAATGAAAATATTGATCGCTCTCTTTCGGAAAATATTTTTGAAATATTAACAGCCGCTTTTAATAAAAATTATCAAGAAGCTACTCAGCGTTTAGATGATCATCTAAGAGAAGGAGCAAGTGCGATTCAATTATTAGCTATTTTTGAGTCGCAAATTGAATTTTTGACTTGCGTTAAAGTTCTTCAAAATCGGCGTTGGAGTAAAGATCAAATTACTAAAGAGTTAAAGGTAAATCCATATCGGGTAAAGTTAGCTATGGAGAATAAAGTTTCTTTGAACAAGTTAGCGAGCCTATTAAAGCAGGCAATTGAACTTGATTTTGGATATAAAAATGGAACATATCGCGGGGATGAGTTTTTAAAACTTTTCTTACTAAAAATTTAGACGACAAAAAAGCCCGGAGAATTATCTCCGAGCTTTTATTTTGTCTAATATAAAGTGTCAAGCAAGTGATTACTTGTTAGCAGCCTTCTTAGATAAGCGTGACTTATCACGGTTAGCCTTGTTCTTAGAAATAAGACCTTTAGAAGCAGCCTTATCTAAAGCACGTGCAGCTTTAACTTCTAAATCGAGGACATCTTTTGCGTCATTTTCAACAGCTTCGTTGAATTTTCTTACAGCAGTTCTCAATTTACTTAATTCAGCAGCATTGCGCTTGTTAGCAGTAGCAGTAGTCTTAACACGTTTAATTGCTGATTTAATTTGTGGCATCAAAATCACCTCGATAAAATAGATTTACTCGTTAATTATACTTAATAGAAGCTTTTGGTGCAAGGTAATTTGGGCTTGCTTTTTTAAAAACTTCAATGTAATATTATTATTTGTTGGAACCATTAACGCTGTTTTCCCGCCGCCGACGGTTAACGTTGTTAATGGCAATTATTTAAAAGAGAGGTATTTTCTAATGGCTATTTCAAAAGAAAAGAAAGATGAATTAATTAAAGAATACGCACGTCACGATGGCGATACTGGTTCTCCAGAAGTTCAAATTGCACTTTTAACTAGTGATATCAACAACTTGAACGCTCACTTAAAGGCTAACAAGCAAGACCACCACTCATACGTTGGTTTGCTTAAGAAGATTGGTCACCGTCGTAACTTACTTCGTTACTTGAAGAACAAGGATATTCAACGTTACCGTGAATTAATTAACAAGTTAGGTTTACGTCGTTAATCTTAATAATTCATAAGCCTCAGCTACTCTTTGTCATAAAGAGTAGCTTTTTTGTTTCTTTCAAATTCATATAAGTATATGGTAAAATTAATTAGATTAACTTCGTTTTGATCATTAAGATCCATAAATAATTTAAGTAAATATAGAAAGAAGCAAGAAAATGTCACAAAAGATTAAGATAATGATCTTGGGCGGCGCACGTGAAAATGGTAAAAATATGTACGCTGTTCAAGTAGAAGACGAAATTTTTATTATGGATGCAGGTTTAAAATATCCTGATTCATCGTTACTTGGAATTGATGTCGTAATCCCTGACTTAGATTTCTTCCGTGATTATGGTGATAAGATTGCCGGTATTTTCTTAACACACGGTCATGCTGATTCAATTGGTGCTTTGCCATATATCTTAAGAGATTATGATATTCCAGTCTTTGGTTCAAAATTAACGATTGAATTAGCTAAGATTGCTGTCCAACGTGAAAATAGACGTCGTAAAAATGACTTATTCCATGTTATTGATGCAGATACAGAAATTGAATTTAAGAATGCAAATGTATCTTTCTTTAAGACTACGCACTCAATTCCAGATTCTTTAGGTATTGATATTTCTACTAAAGAAGGAGAAATTGTTTATACTGGGGACTTTAAGTTTGATCCATCAGCAAAAGACGGTTTCCGGACTGATTTTGTACGCTTGTCTGAAATTGCACAAAAAGGCGTTTTAGCATTACTTAGTGATTCAACTAATGCTGAAGCTAACTTCCCAAATGATCGTCAGACTAGCATTGAAAAGTATATTTTTAATATATTTGAAAACTATAACGGCCGCATCATTGCGGCAGCTAAAGCATCGAATATTGTCCGTGTCCAAGAGATTTTTCAAGCAGCAGCAGCAACTGGAAGACACGTTTTCTTAACTGGTAGAGATGCAGGTAAAATTGTCTACACTGCCATGAAATTAGGCTACTTAAATGTCCCTAAAGGCTTGTTAGTTCATAGTAAAGATTTAAAGAAGATTCCTGATAAAGAATTAGTGATCTTAGAAACCGGTCGCATGGGTGAGCCACTTAAGTCACTTCAAAAAATGGCAACTAACCGCCACCGCATGATCAAAATCAAGAAGGGTGACTTGGTATTTATCGCTACTACTCCTTCTCATTCAGTTGAAACAATGGTTGCTCAGACAAGTGACATGATTTACCGTGCGGGTGGTACGGTTAAAGAACTTGGTAGAGATAAGCATACTAGTGGACACGCAACCGGTCGTGATTTGCAATTGCTAATTGATACATTGAAGCCTAAGTTCCTAATTCCAGTTATTGGGGAATACCGTTTACTTGAAATTCATAAAGATTTAGCAATTGAAGCTGGAATGAATAAGAAAGATATTTTCTTACCACATAATGGGGATGCTTACGCTTTAGAAAAAGGTCGCTTCTATCGTACCGATGCTGTTCCTGGGGAAGATATCATGATTGATGGTTCTGGTGTTGGGGACGTTGGTAACATTGTTTTAAGAGACCGTGAAGTTTTATCTGATGATGGTGTCTTTATCGCTGCTGTTACTATCGATAGAAAGAAAAAGAAAATCATTTCAGAACCACGTGTTTCAACTAGAGGTTTTGTTTACATTAAGGCTAACCATGCTTTGATGAATGGTGCTTCTGATGTAATCAAAGAAGCAGTTAACAATAACTTTGAACATAAGAAATTTGACTGGACTGAATTAAAGCAAGATGTCCGTAATGATGTTGAAAAGTATCTTTACAAGCAAACAGGTCGTCGTCCGGTTGTTTTGCCAGTTGTGATGGAAGTTAACCAAAATAGACATCGTGCAATGGCTAGACGAAACAATCAAGAAAATAATTCAGAAAAGCGTCAAAATAGAAGAAGTTATCATAAAAAAGATTCAGAACAAAAGAAGGCAAAAGCATAATGACACATGCAAGCAAAGACAATTTTTTGCTTTTAGCTAAGGAAGCTAAAGAACATAATGACTTGCCGCAAGCTAAACAATATTTGCTTGAAGCTTTACGATTAGGCCATGATTCAGATATTGTTTGTGAGTTATGTGAAATATACTTAAGCCAAGAGAAGGGAGATCAGGCATATTCTTTAATTAAAGAGGAGCCTGACCTTTTTTCTAATAAGAAGGTTTACGACACTTATCTTAAGATTTTGAAGTTTCAGCATTATGCAATTGAAGCTAAGCAATTAGAGTACTTACTTGATAAAAAGTTACCGCTCAAGATTGAACCAGTTAGCCAAATTAAGCAGCTAGAAATAATGAAAAATTTTAAAAAGCTTAAGTATATTCAGGAAAGAGATTATTTACTCTTATACTGTTTAAGCGTAGAAAATTTTACTAATCTAGCAAAGAGTATTTTGATAGATCCATCTCCTAATTTTGCATTACGGCTTTCATTATGCGAAGACTTGGTGAAACTTGGAGATAACGAAAAAATTCAAGTTTATATTTTAGGAGAAGCAAAAGAGTTTATTCCTAAGGAAACAGACTTACTTGAGAAAAGTCCAATTTATCGAGAAGTTTGCGTAAGTTTAGCTGATTATTTTAGACAGGATCCAAGCAAATTACCTTTAATGATTGGCGAAATGAATGTTTGTTTAGGGATGCTTTATCCACGCTTAAGAGATTATATTAAAGATCCGGACCAATTTGCTCATGATTTCAGAAAATATCTTGAGAAAAAAGAAGGCGGAGCAAATCAGAAACTTCTAAATAAAATATATGAATATTTGGCATATGAAAAAGCAACAAATTCTGATTTTTAGTCCCGATATTGAGCAAAAAAGGTTTACATTTTCTCTGGATCTAGTATAATCAATAAAGGATATTTTCAAAGGGGTACGAGCTAGGCTTTTACCTTTGAAAGTAGTATAATAATCAACAGAGAATTATCCGTTACTTACTCAACGGACTTCTTGCAAATTTACAGGAGGGTCATATTAATGGCAGAAAAAGAACATTACGAAAGAACTAAGCCGCACGTTAACATTGGTACTATCGGCCACGTTGACCATGGTAAGACCACTTTAACTGCAGCTATTACTACTGTTTTGGCAGAAGACGGTTTGGCACAAGCTGAAGATTACTCACAAATCGATGCTGCTCCAGAAGAAAAGGAACGTGGTATTACTATTAATACCGCTCACGTAGAATACGAAACTAAGAATCGTCACTACGCTCACATGGATGCTCCAGGCCACGCTGACTACATCAAGAACATGATTACTGGTGCTGCACAAATGGATGGTGCTATCTTAGTTGTTGCTGCAACTGATGGTCCTATGCCACAAACTCGTGAACACATCTTACTTGCTCGTCAAGTTGGTGTTAAGTACATCGTTGTATTCTTAAACAAGGTTGACTTAGTTGACGATCCAGAATTGATCGACTTGGTTGAAATGGAAGTACGTGACTTGTTAACTGAATACGATTACCCTGGTGACGATGTTCCTGTTATCCGTGGTTCAGCTTTGAAGGCACTTCAAGGTGACCCAGAACAACAAGACGTTATCAGAAAATTAATGGAAACTGTTGACGAATACATTCCAACTCCAGAACGTGATACTGACAAGCCATTCTTAATGCCAGTTGAAGACGTATTTACTATCACTGGTCGTGGTACTGTTGCTTCTGGTCGTATCGACCGTGGTACTGTTAAAGTTGGTGACGAAGTTGAAATCGTTGGTTTAACTGACAAGGTTGAAAAATCAACTGTTACTGGTTTGGAAATGTTCCACAAGACTCTTGATCTTGGTGAAGCCGGCGATAACGTTGGTGTATTGCTTCGTGGTATTGACCGTGACCAAGTTGAACGTGGTCAAGTTTTAGCTGCACCTGGTTCAATCCAAACCCACAAGAACTTCAAGAGTCAAGTTTATATCTTGAACAAAGATGAAGGTGGTCGTCACACTCCATTCTTCTCAGATTACCGTCCACAATTCTACTTCCACACTACTGATGTAACTGGTAAGATTGAATTGCCAGAAGGTACTGAAATGGTTATGCCTGGTGATAACGTTGAATTCACTGTTGAATTGATCAAGCCAGTTGCCATTGAAAAAGGTACTAAGTTTACTATCCGTGAAGGTGGTAAGACTGTTGGTGCTGGTCAAGTTACTGAAATTCTTGACTAATTCCAGACTTCTTAAAAAAGATGTATCTTAGGATACATCTTTTTTTTATTCAAAAATTTAATAAATCTCTCTCTGGATTTGTGTTTTAGCAGCGTTTAGGGTAATATAGTTAAGTGTGCAATAGCAAACCCAAATTTGACATCGGAGGTATTTAATTAATGTCTGTAAAATGGGAAAAGACCGGTAAAACATCCGGTGAATTAACTTTTGAAATCTCACAAGAAGAAGTAAAAAAAGGCTTAGATCAAGCTTTCAAACGTGTTAAGAAGAACTTACGTGTACCTGGTTTCCGTAAGGGACACGTTTCTCGTGTTGTTTTTGATCAATTTTATGGTGAAGAAGCTCTTTACGAAGATGCTTTAAACATTGTTTTACCAGAGGCTTATGCTGCTGCAGTTAAAGAAGCTGGTATTGATCCAGTTGGTCAACCACAAATTACTCCTGTTTCAATTGATAAGAACAAGCCTTGGGAAATGAAGGCTACTGTTTCTGTTAAGCCAGAAGTTAAATTAGGTGACTACAAGGGTATCGAAGTTCCTAAGCAAAGTACTCGCGTTTTAGTTAAAGACGTAGATGCAGAATTAAACAAGCGTCGTGAACAAAATGCTGAATTAGTATTGAAGGACGGTAAAGCTGCTAAAGGTGATACTGTTACTATCGACTACACTGGTACTATTGATGGTAAGCCATTTGATGGCGGTAGTGCTCAAAACTACTCATTAGAATTAGGTTCAGGTACTTTCATTCCTGGCTTTGAAGATCAACTTATTGGTCACAAGGCTGGCGATGATGTAGACGTTGTTGTAACCTTCCCAGAAGATTACGGTGCAAAAGACTTAGCTGGTAAAGAAGCACACTTTGCTACTAAGATTCATGAAGTGAAATCTAAGGAATTACCTAAGTTAGATGACGAGTTTGCTAAAGACGTTGATGATTCAGTAGAATCACTTGATGAATTAAAAGATAAGATCAAGAAGGACTTGAAGAAGCACAAGGAAGAAGACGCAAAAGACGCTATCCAAGATGCTGCAATCAAGGGTGCAGTAGAAAATGCAACCATTGATGAAGTTCCTCAAGCAATGATTGATGAAGACGTTCAAAACCAATTGAACCAATACTTGGGCAACATGCAACGTCAGGGTATTGATCCAAAAACTTACTTCAAGTTGACTGGTACTACTGAAGCTCAATTACGTGAACAATTAGCTAAGGGTGCTGCAGAACGTGTTAAGACTAACCTTGTTTTAGAAGCAATTGTTGCTAAAGAAAAACTTGATGCAAGTGCTGATGAAATTAAGCAAGAAATTAAAGACTTAGCACACGACTACAACATGGATGAAAAAGTTGTTCGTCGTAGCTTGAGTGATGACATGCTTAAGCATGATATTGCTATTAGAAAAGCAATTGATTTAGTTGCTGACAAGGCAAAGCAAGTTGCTAAGAAAGCTACTAAGAAATCAACTGCTAAGAAGTCAACCAAAGAAGACGAAAAAAAGGCTGATAAGTAATAGTTGATAACTAGTTAAAGAAAAGGCGGCTATGACAGTCGCTTTTTTCTTTACTATCAATTAATAAGACAATTTTCTTTACTCTGCCAAAGTGAACTGCTAAGCTTATTTTGACATAAAGTAAGTGAAAAGGAGGAAGGCTCATGGCTAACGAAATTACTGAACAAGAAGAAGTAAAATGTTCTTTTTGCGGTAAACCACAGTCACAAGTTAAAAAAATTGTGGCTGGAAATGGAGTCTACATTTGTAACGAATGTATTGATCTTTCCAAAAAAATTATTGATGATGAATTAAAAGCAGATTCTATCAAAGAAACCAAAGATCTGCCTAAGCCAATGGAAATAAAAAAGCAACTAGATGAATACGTAATTGGCCAAGATCGTGCCAAGAAGGTCCTTTCAGTTGCTGTTTATAATCACTATAAACGTATTAGTCAAATGGATATTGATAGTTCTGGAACTGAATTGCAAAAGTCAAATATTGCTTTGATTGGGCCAACTGGTTCCGGTAAGACCTATCTAGCTCAAACTTTGGCTAAAATCTTGAATGTCCCATTTGCTATTGCAGATGCAACAACTTTAACTGAAGCTGGTTATGTTGGTGAAGATGTAGAAAACATCTTACTTAAATTATTGCAAAATGCTGACTATGATCTAGAACGTGCACAGCGCGGAATTATTTACATCGATGAAATTGATAAGATTTCTAAAAAAGCAGAGAATGTTTCAATTACGCGTGATGTTTCTGGTGAAGGTGTACAGCAATCTCTTCTTAAGATCTTAGAAGGAACTATTGCCTCTGTTCCACCACAAGGTGGACGTAAGCATCCACAACAACAGATGATTAAGATTGATACTACTAATATCTTATTCATTGTTGGTGGTGCATTTGATGGCATTGAAAATATCGTTAAGAATCGTCTTGGCAAGAAGACGATCGGTTTTGGTGCTGAAAATGGTCTTAATCAAGTAGATACAGACGACTGGCAAAAGAATCTTACAACTGGGGACTTAGTTAAATTTGGCTTGATTCCTGAATTTATTGGTCGTATTCCGATTATCACTACACTTGATAAATTGAGTACTGAAGACTTAATTAGAATTTTGACTGAGCCAAAGAATGCTTTAGTAAAGCAATATAAGAAATTGCTGTCTCTTGACAATGTTGATCTTGAATTTACTGATGGTGCTCTTAAGGCGATCGCTGATATGGCAATTAGTCGTCATATGGGTGCACGTGGATTGCGTTCAATCGTTGAAAATTCATTGATGGACGTAATGTATCGCACGCCAAGCGAAGATAATATTGAGAAGGTAGAAGTTACCAAGGATGTTATTACTAAGCATGCGCAGCCTAAGATTACTTATAAAGAGAATGAGTCTCAAGAAACAAGTAAGGCGGCTAAATAATGAAAGTCGTAGATACAGAATTTGTAATTAGTGCCGTTTCCGAAAAGCAATATCCTAAGGATGATCTGCCAGAGTTTGCTTTAGCTGGGCGTTCAAATGTTGGTAAATCGAGCTTAATCAATACTATTGTTAATCGTCGTAAATTAGCTCGTACTTCTCAACAACCAGGTAAAACTCAAACGCTTAATTTTTATAAAGTAAATAATGAGCTATATTTGGTTGACGTACCAGGTTATGGCTATGCAAAAGTTTCCAAAAAGCAAAGAGCTGCTTTTGGTGAAATGATTCAGGATTATCTTGAAACTCGCGCTGACTTGAAAGGGCTTGTCCTTTTAGTTGATGCGCGTCACGATCCAACTGCTGATGATATTAATATGTTTAATTATGCACTCTATCTAGATATTCCAATTTTGGTTGTAGCAACTAAGATGGATAAACTTAAGAAGATGGAAGCAAGCCAAATTAAGCAGAAGATTGGTAAGAGCCTAGATTTAAAACAAGAGAATGTATCTTTTTTACCATTTTCTAGTGTTTCTAAACTAAACGTGGATAAATTCTGGGACTGGATCGAGGATAAAATGTAATTTTAAAAAATTGCATAATTTAATGATTAAATCCGTCTAACTTTGTTATAATAAAAGACGTTGAAAATATTGAACTAATAATATTTCAACAACCTTTGAAAAAAGAAAAATACCGGTTGGAGCTGATAGACTCTAATCGGTATTTTTTCTTGCTTAAATAAATGAATTAGCTTTAGAATTGAAATATATACTTTAAAGAAATAAGGGAGAAAAATGACTAAGAAAATCTTGTTTGTTTGTCATGGTAATATTTGCCGTTCACCAATGGCTGAATTTATTACTAAGAAAATTGTCAAGGATCTGGGTAAGGAAGATGAATATGAAATTGCATCTGCTGCTACAACTGAAGATGCAATTATTGGCGGCGTTGGACACGATATTGATGTACGTTCACAAAGAGTGATGAATGAACATGGTATTCCTTTTAATCATCGTCAAGCTAGAAAAATGGTTAAAAGCGACTACGCTAAGTATGATTATATTGTTGGTATGGATGAAGAAAACTTTTTTGATATGAATCACATTTCGGCAGGAGATCCAGAAAGAAAAGAATATAAACTCTTATCTTTTACTGGTTCAATGATGGACGTAGATGATCCATGGTATACGGGTGATTTTGAGGCTGCATATCAAGATATTTATCGCGGCTGTGAAGCTTTGATTAATAAGATCGAAAAGTCAGGCAAATAATGCAAGTTTTACCAATTTTTTTAATTATTTTAGCGGTAGTAATTATGGGGTATATTTTTACTTCTAAAAATCGCTTTTACTTCTTGAAGGCAATTATTTTATTTTTGGTGTTACTAATTTTTAGTACCATTAACTTTTTAATCTTTTTCGGTATTGCAGCTTTATTTATTAATCGAATCCACGATATGAAGCTGGGAAACCTGTTCCTGCTTTTGGGAGCCCTGGTCATTCTTTCAGGTCTTTTTCTCTATGAAGGATTGAAAAAATTCAATAAGTTTCATCAGATTTCAGAGATCACATTAACGTTAATTGAATATTGCATTCAGTGGTCGCTGATTTATGTTACGGTGTATCAATCAATTTTCAATAATATTGCTAAAATTCATACCATTACCAAGATGATTAAAACTGTCCGTATTTTAAATCCAGATCTTTTAGTAGTGATTGTTTTACCATCATTTATTTCAATTTGGATTTCGGTTGTGCTTTTGAAAAAATATCAACATGATTTGTAAAAGATAGTCTTATAGATGAAAATTTAACTGTTATCATGAAAGGTGTGCCTGCAAAAGAAAATTTAATTGCAGCAATTAACAGTATCAGAAGACTAACTAGTCTCTGATTATTAAGTTTCTTCTATTTAAAGTGTAATTTCTTAAAAGTGAAATTACACTTTTTCTATAAGCTTAAAAAGCTCCAAAGATCAAAATTAAATGGTAGGATAATAATGAAAGAAAAGGAGAAACGCCTATGAAAAAAATATTACTAATGAGTGCAGTAGCCCTCAGTTTAATCGGGGCTAGTGCTTGTTCAAATAATTCAAATTCGACTAGTAATAGTAGCACAAAGAGTTCAAAAACTGTCCAAAAGAAGCACTGGGACAAAAAGAAGGATCAAAAACTTGCTAAAGAAATGGATAAATATGGTAAGAACAAGAAGCAAACTTACACTAAATATGATGGTAAGAATAAGCTGACTACTGCAAGCCGTATCTATCCAGATGCTTTTAGAAAAGATACTTTTAAGCTAAACGGTAAAAAGATTAGTATTGGCTGGAGTCCTCAAGGCGAGCATCATTATGATTATGATGTAATGGCTATTTATAATCATGACTTAACTAAAGATGGTCAACATAGGACTTTTCTTTTCTGCTGGCACAAGCAAAAGCCGATTGTCCTGGTAGATGAATCAAGTAAAGGCAATGTTGTTAACTTACATGTCAGCCAAGATAAGTCATTAAATGGTAGTTTTTCAAATATTATGATTGGTGAAAACATTTAGTTGAAAAGTCTGCGTCTGGCAGACCTTTTTGTTTCTAAAAATAAATATCCGTATAATAGATGACAAGTGAGATGATTGGAATAGGTAGGGAATAAAAATGTTAAGTAAGAGAATGAAAGAATTGCTTGATATGGTGTATGAAACACCGAATACAATTGATCTAGCAATAGTTGTACAGACGCCAAATTTTGAAGAAACCTTCATTAGCGATAATTTGAGGCGTTCTTATCAACCAGCAAGAGCTGAAGGGTTAATTTTTAGGTTGATTGGCACTTTTGTCCAAAAACTTGACTTAGATTATCATGAATTTATTGATGTCTTAAAGGGCGACTTAGAAGATGACCTCTTTAACGTAGACGCTATGAGAAAGTTAAAACGTCCTAGTCAGAAGCTTTCTGAGGATAAATTTAAGAAAGCAGAAAAGCGCGTTGAAGATGTAGTTGATTTTGCAGAAGAATTAGTCAGTGAAGGAGCAATTGGCGATTACGTATTAGTAGTTAACTATACTGACCAGCTGGGGGATGTTTTTTTCCATGATACTAGCGATCAAAATATGTCGACTTATCATGATATTCAAGTCATGTTAATGGAATATGCCAACCGCCAGCTTCTTAATCCAGTTGCGGTCATAAAAGACTTAGAGAAAAAGCGCCCAGCTCCAGCTAAATTACTTAATAAGTCTGCTTTTGAAGATCGAGAAATTAATGGCTTTAAGATAGAAGATTTTTGGCAAATTTACCGTGTTCCTTATCAGGGCGGTCAGTTTGACTTAGAAATTCCAGAAGGTCTGCGCTTTGAAAAAGAGTTAATTAAGTATAGTAAGAATTTGCAGCGTTTAGATTTAACTTATTTCCTCTTATTTGTTAGAACTGACCGCTATGTTTATCTAGTCACGCCGGCTTTTAAGACTGAGGATGACTTGGTAGAGGCTTTAGCAGGATATTTGACTACGCTAGAAGTTAACATGGATTTTACTGATGAAAAATTTAAAGAGATCAGCGACATGATGCTTGAAGAGAAGTCCTACTTAGGCTTAGTCCACGGCGGGGATGTCGCATATGCCATTGATTTGCCGGTAAAACGTGAAATAAATGATGGTCAAGAAATTCGTAAGCAAATTAATGATGTTTTTAGTGATTTGTTGACTTATCAAAAGCTAGGCACTGTCCATGATTTTTATTTATTTGCAAATGTTAAAGAAAATAATTTCACTGGCGGGATGATGAAAGAGAACAATTTAACTAGTTACTTATTGAACTTCGTTGAATTATTAGCATATTTGACTCATATGTACCCAAATCTAGCATCAAAGAAGATTATTGACTTGGTTGCGACTAAAGAAGAATTAAAACGCAAGCGGAAATAGTTGCTTTCTTTGCTCAAAGTTTCTATTGTAGAAGTGAGAGTGTAATTAAGAGAAAGAAGAGTTGAAAATGAGAATTTCCATTTGGGGCGATTACGCATGTCCATACTGCTACATTGGTGAAACTTACTTACAAAGAGCAATTAAGGAATTAGGTGTTGAAGACAAGATTGAGTATGACCTTAATGCTTTCCAGATCGACTTAGATGCACCAAAATCAACTAAGAATACGAATGCTGCTCTTTTAGCCTATGAAAAGGCAATGCCGTTAAGTAAAGCAAACGCAGCTTATGATCACGTTAAAACATTAGGCAAAGCAGCAGGTCTAACAATTAATGAAGCAACTGCTTATAACACTAACACGATGGATGCTCACCGAATGGTTCAATGGGCTAAGGACACTTACCATGATTCTAAATTAACTGCAAATTTAGCTGATGATTTGTTCTATGCATACTTTACTGAAAATAAGGAATTAGCCGATCATAAAGTGCTGCTTGAAATTGCAAAAAAGAACAATTTAGATATAAATGAAGTAAAGAAGTTATTAGAATCAAATGATTACCAAGATGTAGTCATGCAAGAAGAGGCTGACATGCAAAGCCGCGGTATTCGGTCAGTTCCTTACTTTATAATTGCTGGTCAACAATTTGATGGTGTTCAAGATGTTTCAACCTTTAAGACAGCAATTGGAGCAGCTTTAGGGATGAAGCCAGCAGAGTTTTTGAACTTTTAGAAGTTATTTTAAGATCCTACGTTTTTATAGGCGTAGGATCTTTTTTATATGGTGATTTTCTGGTATTATTATAGTTCTGAATAATATCTGTTATATAATTTTGAAAAGGAGATGAAAATGAAAAACAAACTAAATCTTTTTAGCGTTGGACTACCAAGTAATGAAGACTTAAATAACTGGTCCAAAGATCTAATTAGGCAGAGATTAGAAACCACGGCAATAACGTCGTACCTTATACCATTTGTATCTGAAAATTCAAATTATGAATTAAATGAGAATATGGTAGCTCTATATGATTTCCATCAAAGGCCAATTAGAGGAAAATATCAGACAGTAATTTTTGATAAAAAAGATGGTATTATTTTATGCCAGAAAAACAGTCGCCAGTTGATTAATCATTTGTTAAAAGACCAAATGATTTTAGGAGCGGTTTTACAAAAGAAGCTGCAAAAAGAACTTGGCTTTTACTATCGACATACAATTTCTTTAGGAGAGATCGCTTATTTTTCAATGAGAGCTCATTCTGAAAAGCATACTTCCTGGATTGGTTTGCATCATATGCAGACAGTACAACAAGAAGATGGAAAAGTAACTTTTTCTTATCAAGAGAATGGCCATAGTTATAACTTTGAATTTGAAGATTGTGCGCCGCACTTATACAAGCGGTTAGCTGAGGGGATTACTCATAATCATGTTTTAGGACAGATGCTAGTAAAATATGCTAATTCGCATGGCTTTCATTTGAATCTCTGCAAGTGTAGAAAGAATAACTTGGTTGCTAATCAAGAATACTTTTACTTAACTAAAATTCAGAATGCCATGAACTTAACTGAGCTTGCTGAAGAAACAATTGAAGAATTTCACAAAAATTATGGTCGCCATTGTGCTGACTTTTTTGATATCAAGGATTGGCAAGTGCAGGACCATAATCTGATTTACCGATTGTCTAGAAGAATTAAATCAATTTTGTAACACGCTTTTTTGAGCGTGTTTTTTCTTTACCAAAGATTGACAGGATAAAGAGCGAATTTGAGGGAAAGGAGTTAGTGAAGAAAAGATAGAAAGTTAGAGATGGCTAGGCTTTGCACTTATTAGCTCTTGGATTTTGATACGACTTTGTTCTTGATATGATGCTCAATGCACAAGCGCTTGTGACATTACTTAAAGGAATGGTCACATGATTAGAGAAGAAAGTTTTATTAAAGCATGGGAAAATCGTCGTTTAGTTGGTGGAGCAATTAAGGCAGCCGGCGTAAGGCGAGATTATCAAGACTATGCTGATTTGTTTCAAGATGGTGTTTTGATTTATGCAGGGATGATTGAAGAAAGTCCAGGTCAAAATATTGATAAGCTGGCTTTTAAAAAGATTCTTTGGCATACGCTAGATGAATTAAGAAAGATTCAGCGCCGAGAAGAGAAAAATCAAGAAATAGATAACGCAAAAGATTTTTCAAGGCTTGAAGTTGACTGGGATAGCTTAGTTGTTTTGAAGGATGAAGTTAAGAAGTTAAACAAGATTGAGCGACTTTTGTTCTTTGAACATTTGCTGGCGCAAAGAGAGATTTCTGGATTGGTTGAGCGGGCGGGATGCTCCAGAAGAACCTTGCAGAGAGTGAAAAAAGATCTGCTTTTAAAATTACGAAAATCACTGTAAAAATAAGTAAGATCCTCTCTTTAATAAATAACATAATGAGTTTTTAAACGAATTCATATTGATTTTATGGGGGGGGTGCAAGTATACTTATAGGCGTGAAGATGGTTAGATAGCTATTTGGAGCATACTTTTGATTTAATAAAAGTGTTTTTTTATGCTAATTGTGAATTTTCTATGAATTTTCAAATATTTTTTGTATAATGATTTTTAGTATTACTAAAAAAGCAAAAAATAAAAGAGGAATAAAATGGATCATAATAATAGTGATAATCAAATAAAGCATCGCTCACATCATCACCGTCATCATCGACGTAAAAAGTTTTGGCGTATCTTTTGGATTGTATTAGGTGTCTTCCTTGTGGTAGATATCATTGCGGTTATTATCGCTTGGCACAATATCCATGTTGCCACTAACAATATGTATAATCCGATGAGTAACGAGATTAGTGATCGGAAGGTTAGCGACACTCTTAAGGACAAAAAGCCAATGAGCTTGCTTTTGTTGGGAACAGATACAGGTGAATTTGGTCGTTCTTACAAGGGTAGAACTGATACCATTATGATGATGGTTATTAACCCTAAGACTAATAAGACTACAGTTGTTAGCTTACCTCGAGACATGAAGGTTAACTTACCGGATTATCCAGACTATTCACCAGCCAAGATTAATTCAGCTTATACTTATGGTGGTGTAGATGAGACTGCTAAGACGATCAAGAAGTACTTTAATATTCCAACTGATGCTTACGTAATGGTAAACATGGGCGGATTAGAGAAGGCCATTGATCAAGTTGGAGGAGTGACAGTTAAGTCGCCATTAACATTTGATTATGAAGGCTATCATTTTACTAAGGGCGCAACTTATCACATGAATGGGAAGAAAGCTTTGGCATTTAGTAGAATGCGTTATGATGATCCTCGAGGAGATTATGGGCGTCAAGAGAGACAAAGACTCGTAATTATGGCATTATTAAAGAGTTCCATTTCTTACAAGACAGTCGTAAACCAACCTTTCTTGAACTCAATCTCTAAGCAAACCATGACGAATTTAACTTTTGACAATATGGTTGCTTTAGCTCAGAATTATCGTCATGCAACTGATAATGTAACTACTGATTATGCTCATGGACAAGGCGACTGGGAGAATGGCGTTGCCTATGAATCAGTCAGTCATTCAGAGTGTCAAAGAATTAGTAATAAGTTACGTGCTGCCTTAAGGCTTAAGCCGGAAACCTTGAAGACAGGAGAATAGGAAAAAGTGGAAAACAGTACAAATACTGAAAATACAATCGATTTACGTAGATTATGGATGCTCCTTCGAGCACATATTTGGTCAATTATTTTATGGGCAATTGGTTTAGGAGCAGTAGGGTTTATTTTAGCTGCTTTTGTGATTGAACCCAAATATACTTCAACTACTCAAATCTTAGTTAATCAGAAACGTAATCCAGTTGATGCTGGTCAAGCATTGACTGCGCAACAGGCTGATGTACAAGTAATTAATACTTATAAAGATATTGTTACTAGTCCTGTTATTTTGAAAGATGCTTCTAAATGGATCAAGAATCCTACTGAAGTAGTAAAGCCTGCTAAAAAAGCTAAATATCGTACATTAGCTGATGGTACTAAGAAGTTAGTTAGTCCAGCAGAACCAGCAGTAATAAGACGAGCTGGACGTGGATATAATGTCAGTGCAAATGAAATGCAAAAAGCTGTTTCTGTTTCTACGCAACAAAATTCACAAGTATTCACTATTAGTGCCAAAAGTAACGATCCTGAAAAAGCTCAAGCTATTGCTAATGCTGTGGCTCAAACTTTTAAAGGTAAGATTAAAACAATCATGAACGTTAACAATGTTACTATTGTTTCCCCCGCTGCAATTGGTGCAAAAACATTCCCTAAAACTAGTTTATTTACTTTAGCAGGAATTGTACTTGGATTAGTTATCAGTATTGCTTTGATCATTTTACGTGATTCATTTAATACTACAGTAAGAGATGATGATTACTTGACTAAGGAATTGGGCTTAACTAATTTGGGTCATGTGTCTCACTTCCACTTATCTAATAAGTTTAGTATTAACAATGATAATAATTCTGGTAAGAAGAAACGAGTATAGGAGCGTAATAAATGGGATTATTTAATAGACGTAAAAAACGTGGTACTGATGAAACTATGCAGTATGGTGCTAAGTTAATCACTGTAGCAAAACCGCAAAACCCAGTTAGTGAACAGTTTAGAACTGTAAAAACAAATATTGACTTTACAAGTGTCGATCATCAAATTAAGGCCTTGGCCTTTACTTCTGCTAATATTAGTGAAGGTAAATCAACTGTTACAGTTAATACAGCCGTAACTATGGCTCAAGCAGGTAAGAAGGTATTACTAATTGATGCCGATCTTCATAGACCTACACTGCATCAAACTTTTGATATTCCTAACCGAGTAGGGTTAACAACAATTTTGACTTCACATTCTAATGAAGTTGATATGGCTGATATTGTAAAAGAGGATATTATCCCTAATCTTTCAGTTATGCCATCTGGTCCAATTCCGCCTAATCCAGCACAATTATTGGGTTCTAACAGAATGAGAGCATTTTTAAACATGGTCAAAGAACATTATGATTTAGTTGTTTTAGACCTTGCTCCTGTTCTTGAAGTTTCTGATACTCAAATCCTAGCTGGTGAAATGGATGGGGTAGTGCTTGTTGTTCGCCAAGGTGTTACCCAAAAGGCGGGTATTGAACGTGCCTTAGAAATGCTTAAGTTAACTAAAACACATGTTTTAGGGTATGTAATGAATGATGTAAGAACTGGCCCAGATGGTTATGGCTATGGCTACGGTTACGGGTATGGCTACGGTTATAGTCAACAAAAAGATGGAGAATCGAAGTAAGGAAAATGGTATTAGTTGATATTCACTCACATATATTGCCAGGTATTGATGATGGATCACCGGATTTGGATTCATCACTAGGGTTAGCTGAGGCTGCGGTAGCGGATGGAATTACTCATGCATTAATGACACCTCATACTTTAAATGGAAAATACCTAAATCATAAAAAAGATATCATCAAAGAAACTGCTGATTTTCAGAAAGCGTTAGAAGAAAATAACATTCCTTTAACGGTATTTCCCAGTCAAGAAGTTCGTTTAAATGGTAATTTACCTCAAGCCTTGGACGATGATGATATTCTTTTTTGTGATGAAGATGGCAGATATATGTTATTGGAATTTCCAAGTGAAGATGTACCAACTTATGCCAAAGATATAACTTTTAAGTTGCTCGGTCGTGGTATTACGCCAATCATTGTTCATCCTGAAAGAAATTCTGGGATCTTAGCCCATCCTGAAAAATTACAAGAATTTATCGAACAAGGGTGTTTAACGCAAATTACAGCTAGCTCGTATGTGGGAGTATTCGGTAAAGAAATTGAAAAATTAGCTGATAGATTTGTAGAAGCAGGACAAGTAGCAACTTTTGCTTCCGATGCACATACATTGCCAAAACGTGAAAGTCGAATGCGTGACGCTTATGAGAAGTTAGAAAAGACGCAAGGATTGGATGTTGCTAATAGCTTTAAGCAAAATGCGCGAAACATTATTAACTCTGATAATGTTAACTTAAATTGGAGACCATTAAAGAAAAAGAAAAGATTTTGGTTATTTTAAATTTATTGAGGGATAGAGTTTTAAATGATGGCACAAGAGGTTAAGAAAATAAAACTAGATCCGTCAAAAGTCAAGGGACGTTGGGGCTATCGTATTGTAAAACGAGGGTTTGATATTTTAGCTAGCGGAATAGCTCTAATATTATTATCGCCACTTTTTTTAGTGTTAATTATCTTAATTAAAAAAGAAGATGGTGGTCCAGCCTTTTATTCACAAGAACGAATTGGAAAAGATGAGAAGCCTTTCAAAATGTGGAAGTTTCGTTCCATGATTGTCAATGCCGATAAAATGGTAGAACAATTAGAAGAGCAAAATGAAATTGATGGGGCTATGTTCAAAATTAAAGATGACCCTCGTGTAACAAAAATTGGTCATGTGATAAGAAAATATAGCTTAGATGAATTACCTCAGCTTTGGAACGTCTTGAAAGGCGATATGTCTTTGGTTGGTCCTCGTCCACCTCTACCGATGGAAGTAGAGGATTATACTGATTATGATAAATTACGTTTGACTGTTATACCAGGTTGTACTGGCTTGTGGCAAGTAACCAAACGTAATGATGCAGACTTTGATGAAATGGTAGAATTAGACCTTGAGTATATTAATAATAGTAGTTTGTGGTTTGACTTTAAGATTTTATTGAAGACTGTAGGTGTTGTTATTCATCCGAATAGTGCGTATTAAGGAGAAAAGTTAAAAGTATGAAAGTTTGTTTAGTTGGCTCAAGTGGTGGACATTTAACGCATCTTTATATGTTAAAACCTTTTTGGCAGAATAAAGATAGATTTTGGGTTACTTTTGATAAAGAAGATGCAAGAAGTAAACTCAAAGGAGAGAAGATGTATGGGTGTCACTATCCAACCAACCGTAATTTGAAAAACTTGATTCGTAATACTTTTTTAGCAATTAAAGTGCTCCGTAAAGAACGTCCTGATGTAATTATTTCTAGTGGGGCTGCAGTAGCAGTTTCATTTTTTTATATCGGAAAATTAATGGGTGCAAAAACTGTTTACATTGAAGTTTTTGATAGATATGATAAACCAACAATTACAGGAAAACTTGTGTATCCTATAACAGATAAATTTATTGTTGAATGGGAAGAAATGAAGAAAGTTTATCCTAAAGCAATTAATTTAGGAAGTATTTTTTAAAGGTGATAGAATGATTTTTGTTACTGTAGGTACTCATGAGCAACCCTTTAATCGTTTGGTTAAAAAAATAGATAATTTAGTTGCTGAAGGTACAATTAAGGAAAAAGTGGTTATTCAAACTGGTTTTAGTACATATAAACCAGTACATTGCGAAGGTCACAAAATGATGTCTTTTGAAGAGATGCAAAAGACTTTGAAAGATGCTCGTATTGTTATTACACATGGAGGACCTTCAAGCTTTATTGAAGCATTACAATTTGGAAAAGTTCCAATTGTGGTTCCTAGACAAGAAAAATATCATGAGCACGTTAACAATCACCAAGTTGACTTTACTGAATTAATTGAAAAAAGAATGAATAATATAATTCCTGTTTATGATATAGACCAGCTTGCTAATACAATTGAAAACTACGATAAAGTTGTGAAAACTAAAAATGCTGGCGAAAGTAGTAATAATAGCAAATTTAATGAGCAGTTAGAGCGGATTGTAGAAGAGTTGGTTTAGTATGAAAATATTAGAAATATGTACCGTAGATTTTTCGTTAACCGGAATTCCCGTTCATATAAGAAACTACTATAATGAATTAAAGAAGAATAATAAAATTGATATAGTGGCAAAAAGTTTCGATAATAAAATACTGAAGACAATGCCTCTGGAAAATGAAACGGTTCTCTACGAACTTCCGCGAACTAAAAATCCAATTTCATATATTTCTAAATTAAGAAAAATAGTAGCAAAAAATAACTATGATGTTGTACATATTCATGGCAATAGTTCAACTATGGCTTTGGAGTTGCTGGCCTGTAGGAATAGTTCTGCATTAACAATAGTTCATACACATAATACGGAATATAAAGCTAAAATTCTTAACGTCTTATTAAAACCATATCTAATACGACATGCGGATTTATATTTTGCTGCTAGTACTGAAGCGGGAGAAAAATTATATGATAATAGAAAAAAGTTTGTTGTAATAAAAAATGGTATAGATGTTTCAAATTTTGAATTTAATTTAGACGACCGACTATCTGTAAGAAAGAATCTTAATATTACTGATGATAAGATAATTTTAGGACATGTTGGGACCTTTAATGAACAAAAAAATCAGGACTTTTTGTTGAAACTTTCAAAGAGATTAAATCCTAAAAAATATCATTTTGTTTTAATTGGTGATGGCGAAAGAGAAGAATTCATATCTAAGATTGTAAATAAAGAAATGTTTACTGTGTTAAAAACTACTGATGAAATTGGAAAATTTTATTCTGCTTTTGATATGTTTTTATTTCCTTCAAATTGGGAAGGATTAGGAATGGCTGCTGTAGAAGCCCAATATGCGACACTACAAACGATAGTGTCTGATAGAATTCCAAGGACTGTAAAGATTTCAGATAATATTAAGTTTTTACCATTGAAAGTAGATGAATGGGTAAAAGAAATAGAAAAATATTCAAAAGAGAATTTGTTAAATAGTAGAGAAAATAATTTTATATCTTCTGAATATGATATAAAAAGTTGCGCTAAGAATTTAATGGAATTATATGTAAAGGAATATAATGCAAAAAATCAAAAAAATATTTAAATGGTCTTTTAATTATGTAAGGCTCTTACTTCTTAAACTGGAGTATGGAAAAAGAGTAAAATTTGATATTAACGGATCATCTCATCCGCCATACATTGCTTGGAAGGCAAAAATTAATATTGATAAAAGTGCACAGCTTGTTTTAAAAAATGGTGTCTATATAAGTTCGTACTGTCAAATACTCTTGTCAAAAGATGCAAATATTCAAATTAATAATAATGTATATATTGGTGAATTTAGTAGAGTCGTATGTAGGAATAAGATAATTTTTGGCGCAAATACTTTGCTAGCTAATAATGTTTCTGTTTATGATCATGACCATTGTTTTGGTGATTTGCGTAAATCAATTGCTGATCAAGGTTTTATTAGTGGAGATATAAAAATAGGAGATAATTGTTGGTTAGGGACTAATGTAGTAGTGCTAAGAAATACGACAATACCTAAAAATAGCATAGTTGGTGCAAATGCAGTTATTAGTGGATCTAATACAGTTTCAGGTGTATGTGTAGGACTACCAGCGAAATTGAAGAAAAAGCTATAATAGCAATGAAAGGATAAAGATGTATAAAGTCTTAACATTTGGAATGACGGATAATTACGGTGGTGTTGAATCTGTAATTATGAATTATTATAGAAAATTTGATCATAAAAAAATAAAGATGGACTTTTTAGTTACATCTTCATCTGAAATTGCATACTCTTCAGAAATAAAAAAATATAACGGAAAAATTTTTACTATTCCTTCTCGTCATAGTAATCCCATTACTTATTATAAGAATGTAAAAGAATTTTTTAAAACTCATGCTAGAGAATATGATTGTTTTTGGGTTAACATGAATAATCTAGTAAATATAGATTATTTAAAATTAGCAAAAAAATATGGGATAAAAAGAATTATTATACATGCTCATAATACGCAATTGATGGAAACAGGAATCAAAGGAAAAATTAGAGAAGGTATTCATAAATATAATAAAAAACAACTTTTTCGATATGCTACTGATTTTTGGGCATGTTCACAAGATGCTGCCAATTGGTTTTATGATAAAAAAGTTTTATCGAAAGTATGTATCATTAGGAATGCTTTAAGAGAAGATAAGTTTTCGTATAAAGAGTCAAATCGGGCAAAATTAAGAAAGAAGTATAGCCTAGGAAATAAAACCGTTATAGGAAATATAGGAAGATTAAACTATCAAAAAAATCAATCATTTTTATTGGATATTTTTGCGCAGTATCTTGTGTTAGATAAAAGTGCAAAATTACTCCTAATAGGTAAAGGTGAAGAGGAAAAAGCTCTTAAAGACAAAGCAAAAAAATTGAATATAGCGTCTAATGTGATTTTTCTAGGAATGAAAGAAAATGTAATACCATGGTATAGTGTTTTTGATATGTTTGTATTTCCTTCACATTTTGAGGGGCTGGGTTTAGTCTTATTGGAAGCTCAGGCTAACGGAGTTCCAGTATTGGCAACTAAAGACGCGATACCTGCTGATGTAAAGGTTAATGAAAATCTAGAGTTTATAAGTCTGTCAAAATCTGCAAAATATTGGGCAGACAAAATAAAAAAGAATTTAGATAATAATACTAGAATAAAAAATAAAGAAACAATTGTTACAAACTTTCGAAAGTCTAACTATGACATTGATTTAGAAGCAGAAAGAGTAGAAAAATTGTTTCTAAATACAGCAATAAAGTAGGAAAAAATATGAAAATTAAATATATAACACTATATGAATTCATTATTTATATAATAATGTTTTTAAATTTAGGATTTTTGAACTTATTTGGTTCTTTTGAATATACTTCTATGCTTATATCTACTGTACTAGCGATAAGTGTATTTTTTCTGTATGTTTTTCAGCCATTAAAAAATAAAATTCCAAGTAGCTGGTTTCAAATTTATATTATTTTGGTAATTATAATTTTCTTTTTTCACATTTTTCGTTTAAAGAAAATTAATATTTCTTCTATGTCGCTATTATCCGTGATAAATAATTATGAAGGTATATTTTTGTTACTATTAACATTTCCAATATACGAAGTCCTTCAAAGTAATGATACTAAAGTATTCTTTAGAAATTTAGCTATTTTAGGATACTTAGCACTATTTATTAGATTTATAGTGTGGGGAATGTATAACTTTACTGGAGGAAATCCAGCTCCATATTTATTACATGGCTTAGATTGGAGAAGATCAATATTAGGTCATGATTTTATTAGAATTGCAGGAACGTTTCTTGATATATATACCTTTTTATATTCACTAAAAAATTTCTTTTATGGAGTGCGGCATCATGGGCATAAGGTTATGCCATTTTTAGGAACACTATTTCTTTTTTTATATAGTATTTTTGTTAGTCAATATAGAATGGTAAGCTTAGCCTTTTTTATGGTATTTTTCCTATTATTATTTAAAGAAACCTATAAATCTAATAATAGAGTTATTTCAGTACTTTTGTTTGTCGTGTTAGTAGGTATAGGATTAATAATAACGCGGAATCTAATTACCGACTTTATTAGTTCATTTTCTACAACTGCAATAAACGGTAGCTCTACTTCTACTCGATTGAAGGGATTGCCGTTTTTAGAAGCAGAATGGAAAAATATAAATATCTGGACTGGTATTGGTTTCACTAATGATAATATGGAATATATGAATATGACATATTGGCTAAGCGATTATGGATTTTTAGCTAATTTATTTCAATTTGGAATAATTGGAATGGTAGTATATTTAATTCCGTTTATAAATGGATGTTGTCAGAGCATTTTCTTCTTTTTTAAAGAAAAAGGTTTCTACGTAATTGGATTTACTATATATTTATTAGTTACAAGTACTACCTTTAATCCGATGAGGAATCAATATATTACTATTTTACCTTTATATATAGCATTTATGTTAAATCTTTCAGAAAGTTATAGAGAAAAAAATGAGTAATAAAACAATTTCAATAGTTGTACCTGCTTATAATGCAGAAAAAACTATTAAAAGGTGTTTAGACAGTATAATAGAACAAACAATTAGTAATTTTAAAGTATATGTAGTTAATGATGGATCTACAGATAGTACTGCAAAAATCTTAGACAATTATAAAAGCGATAGAAGATTTAACATTATTCATATTTCGAATAGTGGTGTATCGATAGCAAGAAATAAAGCATTAGGATTGGTAGAGACAGATTACGTTACATTTATTGATTCAGATGATTATGTTGATAAAAATTATCTACAAGATCTTATAGGAGGTTTTGTAAATGAAGATATAGACATGGTTGCTACGGATCGTAAATATTTGAATGAAGATTTAGTTTCTCTAGTTACACTTCGCTATGATTTTGGTATTTATAATGCAAGCGATGGTATAAATATATTACTTAATGAAAATGGTCCACAAGGCTATATTACAGGAAAGATTTTTAAAACAGATATTATAAAAGAAAACAATATTATTTTAGATCCTAATATTCATGTTGGAGAAGATTTGATTTTTTGTATTCAATATTTATTAAATGCAAAAAAAATTAATATTATTTCTTCTTTGCAATATAATTATATTCAATACAGTGATAGTTTAAGTCATGCTGCTACGTTATATAATAGACAAAAAAGTTTTAAAGAAGCATATTCTAATTATTTAGAAATGGCTTTAAAATTAAAAAGTATAGTTCCAAATGAATCAAAGTATTATATATGTCAAAGAAATATAAATGCACGAGTGGCACGTATTTGTGAGGATTTTTTACGTACGATGTATTTGAATCAAGATATTATACCAATAGATAAAAATTTGGAAAAAAGGCTTACAAAAATAATGAGTAAATATAGAAAAGATTTTTATAAAAGTGAGTTAATTAGCAAAAAGCAAAAAATTTATTTTTGGCTTTTGCTAAACTTTCCATTATTTATACATGTAAGCGATAAAAAAAGATTTAAATAAAGTGTGGGAAAAATTAATGATTTATTTTTTAAGTGAAAATACTAGTACTGGGACTAATGCTGGAAATAAGGCTCGAATGGACACAGAAGCCATTCTCCAAGAAAAAAACTATTGTTCAATTGAAGGACCAAAAAGTATTAAAAGATTAAAACATGGAAATAAATTATCATTCTTTTTGAAGAATAACAATTTTTTGAGACGTTTAAACAAAATTCCTAAAAACGAGTATATAGTAGTGCAGTATCCATTTTTAGTTTCTTATAGAAATGGAGAAGGATGGTTAGATTGTAGCTTTATATTGGAGCGTCTTGCGAAAAAAAAAAAGTTGATTTTGATAATACATGATATAGATCAACTACGTTTTGATAGGTCTAGAGATAATCTTTCTGATTTTAAATTAGCATCATATATAATTTCTCATAATCAAAAAATGACAAATTATTTGATAAGCAATAAGATAGATAAAAATAAGATTGTTAATTTAGAAATTTTTGATTATTTAATTTCAGCTGAAAATATCTCTAATCATTATGAAGATAATGCATTGTTATGTTATGCAGGAAATTTAAAAAAGTCCAAATTTATTTATAGTTTTCCAACAGAACTTAAAAAGTTAAAAATAAATTTATATGGGAATGGATATACTGGTAGTCAAACTGGATTAGATTATAAAGGAGCGTTTCCTTCCGATAAAATTAGTAGCCTTATAAGAGGTAAATATGGATTGATTTGGGACGGGGAGCGCATTGATACTTGTAGTGGAAATGTAGGAAATTATTTACGTTATAATAATCCTCATAAATTATCAATGTATATTGTGGCAAATATGCCTGTAATAATATGGAGCAAAGCTGCTGAAGCTGAGTTTGTAAAAAAGAATGGAATAGGTATAGTAATAAATTCGTTAAGTGAAATTCCTGAAAAGATTAATGGTGTTTCTAAAGACGACTATTTGAAGATGAATAGTGCTGTAAAGGCTGTAAAATCTAAAATAGAAAATGGAAAATTTTTACTAAATGCTTTAAGCGAAATAGAAAGTAGAATGAAAAATGCATAATTATTTAGTAGTGGGATCAGGCTTATTTGGAGCAATATTTGCTCATGAAGCAGCTAAACGTGGTAATAAAGTTACTGTAATTGAACAAAGAGATCATTTAGCAGGCAATATTTATACTAAAGAAGTTGATGGCATTCAAGTTCATCAATACGGGGCACATATTTTCCATACATCAAATAAAGAAGTCTGGGATTATATACAACAATTTGCTGAATTTAATCGTTATACTAATAGTCCTGTAGCAAATTATTACGGTAAGATGTATAATTTGCCATTTAATATGAATACTTTTAGTGAAATGTGGGGAGTAAGAACTCCACAAGAAGCTATGGATAAAATTAACGAACAACGTCAAGAAATGGCTGGTAAAGAACCACAAAATCTTGAAGAACAAGCAATTTCTTTAATTGGTCGTGATATTTACGAAAAACTAATTAAGGGATATACAGAAAAGCAATGGGGCAGAAAAGCTACAGAATTGCCAGCATTTATTATTAAAAGACTTCCAGTTCGTTTAACTTATGATAATAATTACTTTAATGATGATTATCAAGGAATTCCTAAAGGTGGTTACACCCAAATAGTAGAAAAAATGCTTGATAATGAAAATATTGAAGTTAAGTTAAATACTGATTTTTTTGATAAAAAGGATGAGTATTTAAAGAATTTTGATAAGATTGTCTACACTGGTATGATTGATAAGTTCTTTGATTATAAGTTAGGCGAACTTGAATATCGTTCTCTTCGTTTTGAGACTGAAGAAAAAGATGTAGATAATTATCAAGGTAATGCAGTAATTAACTATACTGATGCAGAGACTCCATATACACGTGTAATTGAACACAAGCATTTTGAATTTGGTAAGGGTGATAAAGACAAGACGATTATCACTCGTGAATATCCTGCTGATTGGAAACGTGGAGATGAACCATATTACCCAGTTAATAATGAAAGAAATAATACTTTGTATAAACAATACAGAGATTTAGCTGAAAAAGAAAACGACAAAGTTATTTTTGGCGGTCGTTTAGGTCAATACAAGTACTATAATATGGATCAAGTAATTGCAGCTGCTTTAGAATCTGTAAAAAATGAATTTGGTGAATAATTTTTATGAAGGTTATTAAAAATTACCTTTACAATGTTGGATATCAAGTATTAGCAATAATTGTACCGTTAATTACATCAGCTTATGTTAGTCGTGTTTTACGTCCAGAAGGTGTTGGTGCAAATTCATTTACTAATTCCATAATTCAATACTTTATTTTATTTGCAAATATGGGAATTGGATATTATGGGAATAGACAAATTGCTTATGTTAGAGAAAATAAAGATCAAATGTCGAAAACTTTTTGGGAAATCCAAATAGTTAAAACAATTATGACTCTTTATGCTTTTGTGGCATTTGAGATTTTTATGATCTTCTATACTCGTCAACCAGAATATATGTGGGCGCAATCTCTTAATTTAATAGCAATCGCTTTTGATATTTCATGGTTTTATGAAGGTATAGAAGATTTCAAAGTTACAGTATTAAAAAATTCATTGGTAAAACTTTTATCAATGATTGCCATTTTTGTCTTTATAAAAGGACCTAATGACGTAACTTTGTACATTATTGTACTTGCTTTATCAACATTAATTGGTAATTTAACGTTATGGCCAAATATAAGACGTGATCTTAACAAGGTGTCCCTAAAATTTTTAAATCCGTGGCAACACTTTTTACCAATGGCGGAATTGTTCATTCCACAAATTGCAACACAAGTATATGTACAACTTAACAAGACCATGTTAGGGGTCATGGCTAATGAAACGGCATCTGGGTATTACCAATATTCAGATAATTTAGTTAAGTTGATTTTGGCGTTGGTTACAGCAACGGGAACAGTTATGTTGCCACATGTTGCTAACGCAGTTGCGCATGGTGATATGAATAAAGTTAATCAAATGCTATATAAATCATTTGACTTTGTTTCTGCTGTTTCTTATCCCATGATGTTTGGATTGGCAGCAATTTCTCTAACATTAGCTCCGAATTACTACGGCCCTGGCTATTATCCTGTAGGCCCGGCTATGATGATTGAATCAATTGTAATTTTGATTATTGCGTGGAGTAATGTGCTAGGGGTTCAGTATTTACTACCGACGCATCATCAAAAACAATTTACAATTTCTGTTACTTTGGGTGCAGTTGTAAATTTATTTTTGAACATACCATTAATTAGACTATGGGGATTGACAGGTGCGATGTGGTCAACTGTTTTCTCGGAAATTTCAGTTACACTATATCAAATGTGGGCAGTTCGCCATATGCTTAATTTTAAGGAATTATTTGCTGATTCGTGGAAATACTTTATTGCCGGTTTAGCAATGTTTATACCTGTTTTTTGGATGAATACCCATTTAAGAAGTTCTTGGTTGATGATGGGGGTAGAAGTTCTAGTTGGAATAGTTATCTATGTTGGACTGTTATTTATCTTACGTGCCAAGATACTTGATGAAGGTAAGGAACTAGTTGGAGAGAAGCTGAAGAAATAGTCTTTAATAAAATTGATAGGATAACAACTTATAGTGTTAAAAAATATAATAAATACGATACACCAAATTTTTAATATAGTTAGTAAAAACTTAAAAAGTATAGGATTTAAGGCTGGACGTTTAACATTTAATAGATTAAAAAATCATAATGAGTATAGTTTTAAGAACAAACAAAAGTTTGAATTGCAACAAAAAAAATATGTAAATTTTTGGATGTATAGAATTTTTATTATGTGGATAGTTCTTTATCTTCTGATTTACTTTATTTTTATTTTACAGGTAATACCCCAAAATTTATTTATACAACGTATTTTAGGAATTATGGTTATAATAATTTTAGCCATAATAATTATTGTTCTTTTGATTATAGAATGTATAGGACACCCGATGATGTCATATATATTTGGAGTTCCATTATTGGCCTTCCTACTGACATATGTGATCTGTAGTTATATAAAACATTCTCAAGTTATACTTTTTGCATATTTTATTGTTTGTTTGATATCGTATAGTTTCTTTATCCTTATACTACCAATAAATATCTTCAGAAAAATAACTCCTCAAATTGTATTTCTTCCAATTATTAGTAGTATAGTAGTTCAATTGATTACTAATTATAGGGATGTAATGCTTAATTACACAATGAGTGGCATAACTGATAAAGTAAGCAATTCTTTTTTTAAAGATAACTTTATGCCTATAAAAAGTAAATCTGATTTTATAAAGTGTTTATATGAAATGTATGTATATTTATTTATTGAAAGAAAAACAAATATATTTTATAATCAATTAGCTGAGCTATGTGGAGGAATTACACTAACATTTTTAATTGGTGGGATTATTGTAACTATAAGAACGCACTACTTAGATTCAAAAGCTGATAAAAAATGGAAAAATATAATTTATTCTTCTAGTGTTAAGTATAATGACTTAATAGAGTGTGCTTATATTGGTGGCAGAAACTATGAGAATTTAATATTAAGTAATGTAGATTTCATAAAAATTATTAAAGACGAGGAAAAAGATATTTTAGAAGAAAAATCATGGAAAGAGAGAATGAAAGATTGGTTTAAATCTATGTTTAAACGTTGACATTTTGAAATAAATCTTTTAAAGTACAGAATTAAGGCTGGTGTCAAGCAATCTTAAATAAGAGATGAACTACAACACTTATTTTACAAACAACCTAAAGTAGGAGATGAAGTGTAACATGACGATGTTATGATTTACCTCTTACTTTTTTGTTTAAAGTTAAAGTCTGTTTTATAAATCCTGTTGATGGATAGTTTTGAATAAAAATCAGGCAACTTGAAAATAGTTGTTTGATTGGTTTTCTTTGATGATATTTTCTTCTAGTCTGATTCTAATTAATAAATGTGAATCCAGCTGTAGACCTGTTGATAGGAAAAGTTAAATCTAACAGCAGCTTCTGAATAATTTTTATCATGATTAAGACAGTATTAAATAATTTGAATTCTTTCTTGCTGGGGTGTCGTTCATCTTACTTTTAGTTATATAAGTCTCCAGATGTGGAATATAATCCCAATTTCTATATGACTATTATACTTGGAAATCCATTTTCTTACTGTGGCAACGCTTTAATGCCATATTTATTAGCTAAAGAAGCTAATGATGTTTTACCAGTTAAATATTCTTGAACAATCTTTTCTTTAAGTTCTTTAGAGTAATTATTGTTATGTCGAGCATGACTTAAGAAAGAAGCTTGATTGCTTTGATAATGTTGTTATCGGTAACAAAATGGTCTTGGGTATGTTAAGTTGTTAATTAGTTATTTCAACAGAGCTCATATTGCCATTTAAATATTATTCAACTGTCTCTTTCTTTTGTAGAGAATTTTTGGAAAACATTGAATTAAAGTGTAAAAAGATGTAGAGTTATATTGCCGAATCATTAAAAGGCTCTAAGAGCCTGAATAACTGTGATCTGCTTATTATAGAGGACAGTTTTAGATTAGGAATTAGACAACTAGAAATAGTTGCTTAATTCCTTTTCTTTTACGATAATTTTGTTTATTTATTAATTTTAATAGATTAATCAGGAGAAGATCATGCAAATTCTGAATTTTATATTGAGTATTATAGAAGATACTGCTTCTAGTATTTTCTCTAATTTTATATTAAAACGAATTAGAAAGAATAAAAAAGATAATAAAGAAGAATGTAAAAAATCTGTAGATGAGAAAAAGTATAAAACTGATTTTGCAAAAAGAATCGATCAGTTAATGTTTTTAATTAATCAAGAGAAATATTATGGTTTTGAAGAATTAAATCTTAGCAAACTAGCTGAATATTTAAATTTAGAATCTGTAGAAATATTAAAGCAATATTATAAAGAATCAAGAGAACCGACGTTTCAATTTATTGATTCAGTAGCTGAAAAATTAGGCGTTAATCACAATTGGTTAAAAAATGGAGAGGGCGAGCCCTTTTTATCAACGCATTATCATTTGCCGGAATATAATAATATTTCAAGAAATGACAGATTTATATTTGCGTTTAGGAATTCTCAAGATAAAGAATTTATTTTTGTTAAATATTATTTAGACGAAAGTAAACGCTATAAATATATCACTTATATAAAGAGTGTACCTTTTAATAATGAAATAGGCTATGGGGGATTATCCGTTCTTAAAGATGCCTTTAAAATTTTAAAGAAAATAAATTCGTATAATCCTAGTGATCTTGAAATGATATGTAAGCTTTCGAATGATGAATACGAAAATTTGAGGTTGGGTAAGATATATCCCGGTAAAGTACTTAATTATAAAGTTAGTCCTGCAACATTTTTACTTGATGATTTTATAGATCCAACAGGTGTGACAGATGATGACTTTATAGAATTTTACGGATCTGAAATTTTTAAATTAAGAAATAAGTTGTATAAGTATATGAAAAGATAGCTAATTAAAAAAATAAAATATATTTTAAAAAGGGGAAAAACTTGTATGAATATTAGGCGTTTAGTAGATTGGCATTCAAAGAATAGTATGATTTCGACTATTATAGCTACAACAGTTACATTTGGTATATTGAACTTGATGTTAGTAGGTGAGTTTAAACTCAAAGCAGATATTATAAATTCAATTCTATTAATTATAATAATAATTTCAATATTTTTTCTTATTTTAATAATTTTATCTATGTCGACTATTGTTGATCGTTTACGTATACTTTCAAATGATTTTCCTTTAGAATTTCTACAAATAATTAATATATTATTGATTTTGATTTTTTCGTAAATTGCAATAATAAATTGAACACTTTTGGTTAAGCTATTTGATAGATTAGATCTAATTCTCTTTCAAAGATTTCATCTGGTGTATGATAGGCCAGTATCATTCTTGGCAAAGAATTGCACCAGGTTTCAATATCAATGATGTCTTGTAAAGAATAGTTAGCTATTGCTTCTCCTTTAGGAATGAATCTGCGAATAAGACCATTGTGTCTTTCAACTGTTCCCTTATCACAAGAAGTGTAAGGATGGGCATAGTAAACCAGTGTATTGGAGGCTTCTTCTAGGTTGGAAAGATCCGCAAATTCTGAACCATTATCAGTGGTAATAGTTTTAAAAATATTATTCCAGTGTTCACTGTATTGTCTTTGGAGTTCTTTAAAGGCTTGCATGACACTGATAGAAGTCTTGTCGGGAATACGAATAATTAAGAATTCACGACTCATGCGCTCAGATAAGGTTAACAGCACTTCATCATCTTTAGTCTTATGTCCAAGAACCAAATCGCATTCCCAATGACCGAATTCATTACGTTCACTAATTTCTTTTGGACGTTCTTCAATACTTCTGCCAAGCTTTTTCTTGTTTTTGCGCACACGATGAAGCTTGGTATTGCGTTTAAGCTTCTCAGGCAAGTCGTAATTATAAATGCCTAATAAGCCCTTATCAACGTAATTATAAAGAGTTTTGGTGCAGACAACATCGCTGCTAGAGAATTCGCCAGCAGCAGTGGCACGATTACTGCAAACATCAAGCGACCAACCATCTTTAAAGAAATGTTTGTGGACATAGTGAATAAATTGAGTTTTCTTGAGAAAGTCTGATTTGCGCCCACAATTTTTACGATGAGCTTGATATACATCATGTCCTTGAGTAGCCTTGTATCTTTTGACTTTACCATGATACAGTTTTACAGTGCCACGTTTAAACTCATAACTGATAGTAGAAGGAGAACAGTTGAGTTCACGAGCAATTGCACGCAAAGAGCAGCCATCTTTCAAACGCAATTGAATAATAACTCGTTCTTCGAATGATAAATGCTTTCCTTTAACGTGCTGGTTCATGGTAGAATGTAAAGAGTCCATTTTGACCTCCAATAGAAAGTTTTTGTGGTTATTAACATTCTATCAAACAGGTCCGAATGGACTTTTTATTTTTCTAAAGTGTTCAATTTGATTTTACAATCAACGTTTTTAAAATAATCGGAAAAAACAATATTTTGATCTTCAATATTAAGAGAAAATTTAATATAGTCGTTAAAAGAGGACATAGCACAAACTCCTAGTAAACTTAATTGAATTGGTCGAAGAAGGACTTTAAGTTAAGAGAGGCTATGGTCTCTTTTTCTTTATGCAATAAAAAATCCTGTCAGTAGAATCTTATACATGTTCATCAATAGGAAAAAACTATAGAGTAAAGAAATTTTATATTTTCTGAAGGGAGGTATTATATGTACTTGACCAAAGGGCTTAAGGTGGTAATAATCTCTTTCCTTGAAATTTTGATAATAATTATGTTCTTATATGGCCTAAACTAATTTGAATATATAGTTATATAGATACAATAAACTGTTTAATGAAAAACACGAATCTTATATTTTGCGGAAAAACGTATGTGTGATGGAAAGATAAAGGATAAACAGTTAGAATAAAGCATAATACAACTTGGTTTATACTAATATATGTCAAATGGAAGATTTTTGTTAAATTGTAAAAAATATTTAGTAATACTTTTGAAAGTTAATTAAAAAATTGATTGAATTGATTTAATTTATTTTATGTGTAAATATATCTGTAATAAATAATTATTGTGATATGTTAGCTAGTAAGAGGATCTTAAATTGAAAAAGAAAACAATATATCGTGTTAAATTTAATAATAAATATTTCTGGTTTAAAACAACAGCTGGTAGTGTCAAATTAGGCTTAAAAAGACAACTAACTACTGCAAAGGCTCAAAATACTAAGCATGAAAAATTAACTCAAGTTAAAGATCTGATTTTACGAGAAAAAATCAATAGTAATAATATTGATGATTATAGCTTAATTAGTGAAAATAACGACAAATATGAACAAGCAAAATATATTATTAAAGATATTACTACCATTAATCCAAGACAGGTGCTAGGTCAAAAAATTACAATGGTAAAAGAGTATGCATATAGATTAGTTTTTATGTACTTAGATGAAACGTTAGACTTTTCAATTTTATATAAAAGTTTACAGTGCTTTTTAGATTTTATGAAACGTTATTCAAATATTGACTTTGGATTTCCTGAAAATATTTCGATGTTTTACGATAAAGAAATTTATAATTGCTTTATCAAGGATAGAAGGATTGAAGATTTATTTATAAAAATATTGAAACAAAATAAATTAAATAAGTTTAGAAGTGAAAATTTACCAGATATAGTTTTGAATAATTATAATGAAGCGTATAAAAAATTGTCTAATAATTATCTACAAGTGTTAGATAAAACTTGGTATATGGATGAAAGAAATGATGTAAAAGGACTTATATGGCATTTTACAGATATTAATAATATGGCAAATATTTTGTCTTATTTAAGAATTGAATCTAAAAATTATTCTAAGCAGGATAAATTGGCAATTAATGATAATGCCTCATCAAAAGTAAATGAAACACTGACCAAGAGTTGGGTTCATGATTATGCTAGGTTTTATTTTAGACCCAAAACTCCGACTCAATATCGAAATGAGGGAATATTTGGAAGAAATGGTCATTTAAATCGAAGGCTAGAGAACAACGTGGGAGAAATATGGGAAAAAAAGCCAGCTCATTTACCAATTCCAATATTTATAACATTTAGTTTTAAAAAGCAGCTATTTTTGGGAGGGCATGTTACTAAAAAAAGTTTAGCTGGGAAAAGTGTTTCTGATAATCCATTAGATGAATTTGATGATAATCTTACTTTATTTAAAGAAAAAATCTGTCAAATATATGATAAATATTCGCCAAATAATATAAAGCAGACGGAATTTGTGGTAAAAAATTATATGTCATTTATTCCAGATGATATAGTGAATATTTTTGTTCGAACAGAAATAGAGAAGTTAGCATTATTAACGATGCTTGCAGAGCATAATGCAAAATATTTTGATAAAAAAGATCAACATAAAAAAATAGATATTAAAAATTATGTTGACAAAATAATTGTAAATCCAACTATTTTTTTAATGATGCTGGAAAATTAGAATCAATAGATAAAACTCCTAATATAATGGAAATGTATCCAAAGTCTATTTCAAGTGAAATTCTAAAAGAGGATATAAAGGTTATTAATAAACCATTTATGTATATAAAAAGATATAAAGATAAAATTTTTCGAGTGTATAATTCTGAATTAAGAAGGATAATTTTTAAAGTAATAGATATAAATGGTGAGCAAAAAACGGTAGGAGTTTTTCATCAACCAGATTGGATATTAGCTACAGCTAAATGGACTAATAAAAAGTATAAGAAGATTAGTAAATATTATTCAAAATTGTATTATAATCATGAATATTTCGATGTATATAGAAATGTTAATGAAGAAAAGTGGTATCTTACTTCTAATAATATGCCGTTGAATTTAAAACCCGAAGAAAAGGAAATACTTAAGAAAGTAGAAGAAAATGCAACAATTGAATTAAAAAAAGAAGATGAAAAACAATGATAATTTATACAAATAAAAATTTGTTTTTATCACCAGCTCAAACTCTTGTAAATACAGTAAATACAGTGGGAGTAATGGGAAAAGGAATTGCAAAAGACTTTAAAAAATTTTATCCACAAATGTTTAAGCGTTATAAATATTTATGTGATAAAGGAAAATTTCAACCCGGACAGTTAATGTTGAGTAAAGAAGAGCCAGAGATATATCGAAAAAAAAATACCGGTAATATTCGAAAAAGATGGGTTTTAAATTTTCCTACTAAAAAGCATTGGCGTAATAAATCGAAAATTGAATATATTGAAATAGGGTTAAAAAAATTTGTTGAGGAATATAAGAATAGAAATATTGAATCGATTTCTTTTCCACAATTAGGTACAGGAAATGGTGGTTTAAAATGGGAAGAAGTTAAAGAAATTATGGAATATTATTTATCTGAAATTGATATTCCTGTATATATTCATATTTATCAACCAAATTACTCTTCTTATACCGATAAAGAAGTAGAAAAAAATTTAAATACAGATCATGATATATGGAAAACAAACATATTTTTAAAAAGAGATGATATTAATTTAAATAATAGTATAAATGTTGATGGAATAATCTTACCAGGATCGGAAGTTTATAGAAAAAATATTAAGTTTGAATCTGTAAAATACTTGTCAGTAGTCGGAGATGAAGAATCAGAATTAATTTGGTTGCAAGAAAATACTAGAGAAATTGAGGAAAGAATTGTAGAACAGCTTAGTATATTTAATATATAATCGATGCTGTGATCAAGAATTCGGTAGAGCCAATATAATTTTAAGTAGGGGATGAATTATAACATAATGATGTCGTGGTTCCTCCTCTTACTTTTCTTTTATGATATTTTCTTCTAGTCTGATTCTAATTAATAGATGGCTAAAACTGCTATAGCCATAAGTATAGTACGCTAGTATAATTACGTTTAAAAGTTAATACTGTCTGATGCATTTGTTTACCGACAGCTTGTTTTGAATGAAGTAAATGAATAATCTTTTTTTCATCTTTGTTTTGAATAGCAGCCATAAAGTCCTGCATAACTCAATATGTGTTTTCAAGCTTTTCATTGCAGTCTAAGCCATCTAAAACAACGTGCTCTTGAATGAGATAGTCTTTGAAATGCTAGTCATAATAAAGCGCTTTCTTATTGAGCTTGTCATACTTCATGAGATAAAGTTTCCAGGTAGATTTTAATAGCTTATTATTCACGGCTTTGCTTCTTAAAAAGTTTCATAGTCTGATCTCGTAAGCTATTAAAAGATCTGGTAAGCATCTGAACTATGTGAAAACGATCGATGACAATCTGGGCATTGGGAAATAACTCTCTAGCCACGATTAGATAATAGCAGTTAAGATTCATGGTGAACTGTTTTGACCATAGCACGAGCCTGCGGAGTAAACTTGTAGAAGTAGTGTAGAATTTCAGGTTTAAAACGTGTTCTAAGGATCTGGACTACTTGATGAGAATTGCCGTCTAGACAGATAAAGTGCAGCTTCTTGCCAACGCCCTTAAATTCGTCAAAAGCCAAATGTTTAGCAAGCGATCAAACTCATCGTAAAACTTAGAAGAGCAAGATTCTAAAACTCTCTGAACAGTATTGACTGAGACATTTTGCTCACGAGCAATACTTGTCATCGAACGATCTTCAGTAAGAACAGCTAAGACTTTACGCTTAGAACTATTAGAGATGTGGCACTATTTATTAACAAGGTTAGATTGAGCCATAGATCTTTTACGGCAGTTATTGCAGAGAACACGTTGCTTTTTGAGTCTAATAGATACTGGATGACTAGCATCGGCAGTAATAAAGCGTACATTAGAAGTATAGTGATCATTATGTTTAAGATTATGGGAATGGCAATAAGGACAAGAAGACTGAATAATCTCAGCTAAGTAGACCTTATGAAATTTACCATCAATAAACTTTTTAAAATAATCAGAAAAAGCAATGTTTTGATCTTCAATATCAAGAGAAAATTTAATATAATCGTTAAGAGAGGCTATGGCCTCTTTTTCTTTATGCAATAAAAAAATCCTGTCGATAGAATATCATAGATATCAATCAACAGGAAAAAGTATAGAATCAACTAAAATCAATAAGATTCTAGTTCTCTTTGATATGCATATAAGATAGAGAGTCTTTTTTTTAAACCGTAAGTATGAAAAAAAGAAATCCCTAGACATAAAATGAAAAAAGAAATTAGAATTGAAAAAAGTCTACTTGGTTGTGTAAAGAAAAGCAATATGTTTTCAATCTCTTTAAACATGGTTGTGTTCATCATATCTTCAAAAAAGATACCTTTTTGTTTAGAAGAAGATAACTCAAATATATTTTGAAAGCAGGCGGAAAATAAAAATGCGGATGATGAAATGTATAGAGAAAGAATAGAAAGGATAAATGTAAGAATTGCATTTATAAGTGATAATCTCCTGTTACTATTAATTTTGAACTGTAATTCGTTAATCAAAGAATCAATCTGATTTGAATTAAGTTTTAAAAGATTTAATTTCTTTTTTAATTCATCGGGATTTTTAAGTCTGAATGAATACTTACTTTTATAAATTATATTTTTTAAAGATAAATCTTGTTTTAACACTTTATACTCCAATAATAATTTTAATCATAGTATATAATTATTATATACTATGATTAAAAATAAAAGCTGAATTGATTAATTAAATATAATAATTATATAAATTAAAAGTTAGGCAAGTCATGAACACTAAAAATGATATTTTAAATTCTTGGATTTTAATGGAGCAATTAGCTGAAGGAAATGTCAATACAATATAGAAGAGATAAGAATGCAGCAAAACGATTTGACTCAAGCGAAAGTATTAAATATGGCTATTATCAATATTTTTGTTGGTGTATTAAGCGAAAGTTTAAAGATAAAAAACTTGATAATCCAGGAATTATTTTTTATTTAAATACATTTCGTTGATTGTAAAATCAAATTGAACACTTTAGAAAAATAAAAAGTCCATTCGGACCTGTTTGATAGAATGTTAATAACCACAAAAACTTTCTATTGGAGGTCAAAATGGACTCTTTACATTCTACCATGAATCGGCACGTTAAAGGAAAGCATTTATCATTTGAAGAGCGAGTTATTATTCAATTGCGTTTGAAAGATGGCTGCTCTTTGCGTGCAATTGCTCGTGAACTCAACTGTTCTCCTTCTACTATCAGTTATGAGGTTAAACGTGGCACTGTAAAACTGTATCATGGTAAAGTCAAAAGATACAAGGCTACTCAAGGACATGATGTATATCAAGCTCATCGTAAAAATTGTGGGCGTAAATCAGACTTTCTCAAAAAAATCAATTTATTCACTATGTCCACAAACATTTCTTTAAAGACGGTTGGTCGCTTGATGTTTGCAGTAATCGTGCCACTGTTGCTGGCGAATTCTCTAGCAGCGATGTTGTCTGCACCAAAACTCTTTATAATTACGTTGATAAGGGCTTATTAGGCATTTATAATTACGACTTGCCTGAGAAGCTTAAACGCAATACCAAGCTTCATCGTGTGCGCAAAAACAAGAAAAAGCTTGGCAGAAGTATTGAAGAACGTCCAAAAGAAATTAGTGAACGTAATGAATTCGGTCATTGGGAATGCGATTTGGTCCTTGGACATAAGACTAAAGATGATGAAGTGCTGTTAACCTTATCTGAGCGCATGAGTCGTGAATTCTTAATTATTCGTATTCCCGACAAGACTTCTATCAGTGTCATGCAGGCCTTTAAAGAACTCCAAAGACAATACAGTGAACACTGGAATGATATTTTTAAAACTATTACCACTGATAATGGTTCAGAATTTGCGGATCTTTCCAACCTAGAAGAAGCCTCCAATACACTGGTTTACTATGCCCATCCTTACACTTCTTGTGATAAGGGAACAGTTGAAAGACACAATGGTCTTATTCGCAGATTCATTCCTAAAGGAGAAGCAATAGCTAACTATTCTTTACAAAATATCATTGACATTGAAACCTGGTGCAACTCATTGCCAAGAAAAATTTTAGCTTATCACACACCAGATGAAATCTTTGAAAGAGAATTAGATCGAATCTATCAAGCAGCTTAACTAAAAGTGTTCAATTTATTATTGCAATTTACGAATAAATATAATCTTAATAATTGGAATAATAAGACAGAATGGAGTTGCTACATTAACACTGATATAATTCATCCACATGGTCAAGAAAGTATTCCACGTAGCTTATTGTTCGGATCAAATTGTGAAAGATTTAAAGATAATAAAGATTTAGATAGATTTAATAAAGAATATTGGGCACGATATGATGTTAAATATTCTACACTCTTGAAAGAAACCGAACTGTATATTATTTATGGATCATCTATTGGTGAATCAGATAGTTGGTGGTGGAAGAAAATTTGTGAGTCCTTAAAAAATGGTGCAGAATTAATTGTTTATTCATATAAACATGAATTTTCATCTTTGGACTTTGTTAATAAGTATGTGAAAATAGCTGATAGAAAATTTGTATTGAGTAGAATTTTTGTAGTAGATTATAATAACGCAAAAAATTTAAATTTTCTTTCTCTAAGGAATTTTTAGTTCAATTATATGAGATTTAATATTATAAGAAATAAAAGAGAAAATATATTGATCTTAACAGAGAATTAAATTTAGAAGATAAAAATAATCATTTATCTGCTAAGATTATAGATAAACGTCTTCTAAAATACTGTATTGTAATATACTTTAATTTTTTTAAGAACTAATGATACAATACATTATTTTTTTAAGTCTGATAAGTAATTGAGTTTATAAATAAAAATAAAATGGTGAGATAATGAAAAAATAATTTGTATAGCATTATTAATTTAGAAAATGTTTGTATAGTTGCGCTTTTACTTTATATAATAGGTTGCTCAATTTGGCCTAGATTTTTCAAATATTTGGGGATAAGTATAGAAATAGTATCAGTTTTATTAATTGTAATTATTGTACATATTGAAAAAAATAGAGGAGAGATAGAAACTTTTAAAAGCAAAGTGGAAAATTATCGTATTTTAATAGCTAGTATTTTTCTATGGCTTGTAGGTTTTCTAATTGTATAGCCCCATCAATATTCTGTTGGTCTAAAAAATTGGATTGGTATTAGTTCTATTATAAGTATAGGTACTTTTTTGTTTGCTTATAAGCCGCGAATAATTGAAGTGATCTTAGATGGAGATTATGTAGTTGAACAAGAGAATTCAGTAAAATATTATAAATTTAATTCAAAAATTTGAACTATTTATGCTATTAATAGACTTAATAAAAATACAAAACTATCTTATAAAGGAATATGTACTGAGGAAGATTGGAAAAAGTTAAATAGTGATGAAATTACCGAAAGTCAAGTCTTATTTTGGAACGAAGAAAAAGAAATTAGTAACGTGCTGCAAAAGAAAGATTACAAGACAATTGATAAAAATGAGGAAAGTGAATTCTATAGAGTAGATGTGGAAAAACTAAGAACAGTATATTTAAAGGACCTAGTAAAACAAAAAAATCTAGTAGTTGTATTTAAAGATATTGGAGGGAATTATTGGACTAAAAAATTTAAATTCGGAAAATTATATATTCTTAATGACAGCAACTAAATATTGTAGAGAAAAATATTATATGCTATATTAATATGGATGTCTTATTGAGAGGGGCAAAATTATGGCAGAAATTTTACAAGCTCAAGAACCTATTGCTGTTGCGAATTTTGTGATAGATATAGCTAAAAAAAATAATATGTCTGTCACAAATTTGCAACTTCAGAAAATATTATTTTTTTTACAAGGATTTACTCTATGTAAGTATAAATATGGTATAGTAAACGGAACTTTTTCAAAATGGCAATATGGTCCGGTTCAAAAAAATGTTTATCGTACTTTTAGAGATAATGGTGCAGGACCGATTACAAATAAATATGTAAATGCTTATTTTGATTCTAATGGTCAATTTCAAAAACAAATTCCCGAAATTGAAATAACTAATAAAGTTCGGAAAGAAATTACTGATTTTACATTAAACTTAATTAAAATTCCTACATGGAAATTAGTAGGATTGACACATAAAGATCCTAGTTGGTATAACTATAAAGATAAAATAATGAATTATGAAGCGCAAGATTATAAAGATAATGAAATATTAGCCTGTTTCCAAAGTAATGAATCAGAATTAAAATAATGGATAGAAGAAACTTTATTGAAGGACTTATAAATAAGTTTACTATTAAATTAGATCAAGATAAGGATAATGATCAATTAATTGATAGTTTAATTTTTTTAGGAGAACAAGAGAGTTAAAAATTTAAAGAGTAACTTTGCGTTACTAGAAGAAATTACTGAAAATAAATTTGAAGCGTTATTAAACGATGAAAAGTTTGCTATATATTCTAAAGATGAAATTGCTAAAGATTTAAATAAAAGAGATGAGAATGAAAATAGAAGAAGAATTACCAATAATCTTTTGAGATTTGAACGACATATTCAATTAAGCTGTTATCAAAGAGATTATATTTTAAGTCAAACATCGGATGCTGAACAAATAGCTAAAAATGCAAAAAGAAAAGTAGGACATATTTATTCCGAATTTGTCGGAATATTAGCTATTTTTACTGCAATGTCGTTTGCAATGATGGGTTCAGTTCAAGTTTTAGGAAATTTATTTCATGATGTTAAATTGTGGGGAATAGCTTCAATAGGATATGCGCTCATTATTGGAGGAATTTATGTTAATATTATGTATATAATAATAATGACACTTTTGGTAGGCATAAAAAAACTATACGGAAATGATGAAAAGGATGCTAAATATAAATTTACTACTGGGATTGTAACTCTTGTTATAAGTGTAAGTATGTTAATGATAATTGCCGGGTTAGCATTCTTAAAAATAATGAAATAATTGGCTGTTTGTCAAACAACCTAAAGTAGGAGATGAATTGTAACATGACGATGTTATAATTCACCTCTTATTTTTTTGTTTAAAATTAAGTTGAGGTTGAGGTCGACAACAGGAAAGAATTGATAATTCGTTTGTCAAACTGGCCCGTTGATATATTTTTCTTTTAAAGCTAGATTTAGGTTGTTGATCGTTAAGATCGTATTTTAGAAATTGAGTAAGTGAAATATATTAGCCTCAATAAATATTGTGAGGTGATCTTGTGAATTTTATAGGAATAGACGTTAGCCAAGGTAAAAGTCATGCAACACAAATAACTGATGAGTTTGAGAAAAGAACTTTTGCTTTTAATCATAATAAAAGTGGATTTAATGATTTATCTACTCACTTTACCTCTGATACTTGTATAATTTTTGAAACAACCGGATATTATTCAAATGCACTAACCCGTTACTTGCAACAAAAGCATATAAAATTTATTGAACTTAATCCTTTTGAAGCAAGTTTACGAATGGCAGAGCTTAGACGTAATAAAAATGATAGTAATGATTCATTTAAACTAGCTATGCTTGGTATAACGCAATATGATGAAATTAAGTTTAGAGGGAGACAATACTCAGATGGCTCTTATAAGAATTTGAAAAAATACTGTCTCAATTATCTGTATCTTCAAAAGTGTCAAACAAGAGCAATTAATCATTTACGATCATTAATTGAGTTATCTTTTCCTGAGTTAAATTCAATTTTTGTTCATGCATCTTCGGTAATGGCATTACAAATGTTTAGAATGTATGCTCATCCTGACTTTTTAGTCGGCTTAACTGTTAAAAATATGGTTGATAGGCTTTATCAAATAATTGGGAAGCATATAAATCGAACTTTAATTGAAAAATACTGTGCTAAGGTTTGGCTAGCTGCTAAAGGATCTTATCCTAGTATTGAAGCAGATGATCCTATTATCCTTTTAATTTTTGATTATTGTGATGAAATAGAAGCATATAATAATCGTTTGATAAAAGATAAAAAAGAAGTAATTAGACGAGCTTCTAAATTTAAGAAATTTAGAATAATTACAAGTATTCCCGGTACTGGGCAATTGAGCACCGCATTGCTATTAGGCTTTACTGGTGATCTTAATCGCTTTTCAATTTATAAGCAGTTAAATGCTTTTCTTGGAGTGGATCTAAACAGGTATCAATCTGGAAAATTTGAGAAAAGAGATAAGATTAATCGTCGTGGTAGTAGTCAAGGACGATATATTGAATCAAATATGATCAGAAGTATGTTGCGTAATCAAGCAAGGATTAATAATCATATCATTGATTATTACTACAAAATGAGAAAGCCACCTTATTCTAAAAAAGATAAGGTGGCTTTAATTGCCTGTGTTAATCATCTAAATCGTACAATCATAAATCTGGTCCACACAAATCAGTTATATGATTATCAAAAAGCGATTCATTAGATATCGATTGACACAAAATAATAGAAAACTTCTAAAAGACTAGTCTTTTAGGGTATTTTTAGTATACTCTTTTTTCTAAATATGTTTATCTTGACATTCTATAAGAAATCCTGTTGATGAAATAGCATAGATATTATAAATAAGAAAACGTATAGACCCTAATAAAGTTTTAAAAAATTGAAATAAATTTTATTGGCTTATTTCAATAGAATGGAACTTTTTGAAGTCTATTTTTCATTTGAATATAATGTATATGATTATGTGTTATAAATTTATAATTATTTAAAAAATGAGTATTAAAAGATCTAAAATTAGAGTGGATTAATAACTAAGATGAAAAAAGATGGATTTTTAAAAAGTATCCCATTTAGTGGGATGAGTATAATTGAATTATTATTAATAATATTCTTATTTTCTGGAAGATATCTAAATTGGGGTTCAGGTATAGATGTAAACATCTTTTTAATTGTTGCAGTATCTACTTTTGTGGGTATGACCTTACTTTTAACTTGTTGGACCAAATCGAGGTATTATTCAAAAATGGTAATGTATGGTGAACTTGCTGTAATATCAATATATTATTTCACCTTATTTACTGTGAATATAATTATGTCCAGCTTTGGAATAAAAAAGCCTCCTTTTTACGGAAAAATCATTTTTATATTATCTATTATATTAATGCTTTTAACTTTAATAGTTGGTTGGCTAAAACTAAAGTCTAAACCGTTTATTATTGAAGGATCAGGAATAAGCTGGGCGATATTATTGTTTTTTCTGTTAGTAAGCTTATCTATATCGATAAGCTTACATCAACTGTTACCTATAAACATTTTATATTTTTCTTCCCTTTTCTTTTTAATAGGTATTATTAAATTTATACAAATGAAAAGTAGAACCTTAAAAGAGGCTCTATACTATTTGATAGATTCGCAAATATTTGATGCTATAGTAAGTATAGTTTTTTATTTGATTATAATGATTTTTGGTTCAGCAATTTTTATATTTTATTTTTCTAGTTTTGCTAAATGGATAAATATATGGGCTCCTTTAATTGCTGTTTCTGTTACGTTATTAATCGTTATGAAATCGTATAAGGAAAATATAAAAGAGTCTGATAAAGGAATAATTATTTTTTCATGGATATTCTGTATAGTTCTTTTTATCTCTATTTTTATTATGACAGTTCAAAAAAATATTTGGGGTACGTATACAGGCTTAAAAGTTATATTGGGCGCTATCTTAGGAATTGACGCGATTTTTTTGCTTGCTTTAAAGCAAAAAGACATTTTTATAGATAATTTAGAAAAAGACCCTTCCTTGATAAAAAATCCTAATGGGGAATTAGTAGTTAAACGAATTAAGCTACTTTTAGGAAATATTACTATTTTGTTTACTTTTGTAAATGTAATTTTTTACAATGACGCTATTACTAAAAAAATAATTAAAATTCTATCTCCTTTTTTGGAAAACATTGCACCAAAACTTTTGTATTCAACTGATGAAATTGACAATCATATCAAAATAATAACTCTTAGTATAATAATTATTTTGATAACATTTGTATTTGCCATACTTTTGCTTTTTGTGGAAGAATATATTTGTAGAAAATTATTTTTTAGGAAAAAATTAATGTATAAAAAACATTTTTAATTAGATAAGGTTCAACTTAAAAATATAATCTTTAATAAATTAAATCGTCGGAGAATAGAATTATTAGGATAAAATGCCAAAATACTATACAAGCGGTGAATTTGCGAAAAAGGCTCATGTGTCGATTCGTACAATTCGCTATTATGATCAAAAAAATTTATTAAAACCATCAACGCATACTACCAGTGGTGCTAGGCGTTATACTGATGCTGATTTTGCAAAGTTGCAACAAATTCTTCTATTGAAATACTTAGGATTTTCTCTAAGCGACATTCGAGAAATGACCTTAGGTTCAGGGGACAGACAATTGCTGCTTGACTCACTGCAAATTCAAAAAAGATTAGTAGAAGAGCGACTTAAAGAAATGCAAAATGTGGCAACTGCTATTGATTCTACGAGTAGCACATTGAAGGCTGGTCAAGAAGTTGACTGGAGCAAGATGCTAGACCTAATCCACTTAACTTCAATGAATCAATCTTTAAGTACGCAATATCAGAATGCTTCAAATATTTCTGCTCGAATTAGGCTGCATCGAGATTATTCTCTCAATAAAGAGGGATGGTTCCATTGGCTGTTCAAGCAGCTTGACTTAAAGCCGGGGATGAAGATTCTTGAATTGGGCGCTGGCAATGGTGCCTTATGGTCTCAGAATTTAGATAAACTGCCAAAAGGTTTAACAATAGTTTTATCCGATATTTCAGAGGGAATCTTAGCAGATGCTAAGAATGAAATTGGCGATAATTCTGAATTTCAATATGCAGTTTTTGATGCTCAAAAGATTCCCTTTGCCGATAATACTTTTGATCTGGTGATTGCTAACCACATGCTCTTTTATTGTGACGATATTCCAAAGACTTTAAAAGAAGTTCGCGGGGTAATGAAAAAGGGTGCATCTTTTGCCTGTGCAACTTATTCAAAGCGCCATATGCATGAAATCACTGATTTAGTTCAAGAATTTAATCCTGAAATAGTTTTATCTTCTACTAATCTATATGATCGTTTTGGTCTCGATAATGGCGCAGAAATTCTAAGTAAAGACTTTGCTGATATTTCTTGCCATAAATATCAAGATGCAATTGAGCTGTCTGAATCTACACCAGTGATTTCTTACATTTTATCCTGTCATGGTAATCAGAATGCGATTTTGTTAGATCATTACAATGAATTTAAAAACTATGTTGACGAAAAAGTAAGTGGAGGATTTCACATTACTAAAGACGTGGGATACTTTATTTGTAAAAAAACATAGTTTTTTTATTATTAAGCTTGAAGGTGACGTAACGTAATGTTATATACTTCATATGAACTAAAAAATATTTGGAGGAATAATATGAAAGTTATTGTTACTGGTGGTGCCGGTTTTATCGGTTCAAACTTTATTTTTTACATGTTAAAGAAACATCCTGACTATGAAATTATCTGTTTAGATAGTTTGACTTATGCAGGTAACTTATCTACTTTGAAGGATGTTATGGATAATCCTAACTTCAAGTTTGTTAAGTTAGATATTCGTGATCGTGAGGGTGTTTACAAGTTATTTGAAGAAGAAAAGCCTGACGTAGTAGTTAACTTCGCTGCTGAAAGTCACGTTGACCGTTCTATTGAAAATCCAGAAATTTTCTTAGAAACTAACATTATTGGTACTTCTGTTTTGATGGATGCTTGCCGTAAGTACGGTATCAAGCGTTTCCACCAAGTATCAACTGATGAAGTATATGGTGACTTACCATTAGATCGTCCAGATCTTTTCTTCCATGAGGATACTCCTCTTCACACTTCAAGCCCATACTCATCAAGTAAGGCTAGTGCAGACTTATTGGTTGGTGCATATGGTAGAACTTTCCACTTGCCAGTAACTATTTCACGTTGTTCTAACAACTATGGTCCATATCAATTCCCTGAAAAATTGATTCCTTTGATGATTCAAAGAGCCTTAAACAATGAAAAATTGCCAGTTTACGGTGATGGTAAGAACGTTCGTGACTGGTTATACGTTGAAGATCACTGCAAGGCAATTGACCTTATCTTAGAAAAAGGTACTCCAGGTGAAGTTTACAACATTGGTGGACACAACGAAATGCACAACATTGATATTGTTAAGCTTATTTGTGACTACTTAGACAAGCCTTACTCATTAATTGAACACGTTACTGACCGTAAGGGACATGACCGTCGCTACGCAATTGATCCTGAAAAGATCCACAATGAATTAGGTTGGCTTCCAGAAACTATGTTTAAAGATGGTATCAAGAAGACTATTCAATGGTATCTCGATAACAAAGAATGGTGGGAAAACATCATTTCTGGTGATTACCAAAACTACTACGATGAAATGTACGGCAAGAAGCAAGTTTTAGATAAGGATTAATTCAGCATGAAGGGAATTATTTTAGCAGGCGGTTCAGGTACTCGTTTATATCCATTGACTCTAGTAACTAGTAAGCAATTATTACCAGTTTACGACAAGCCAATGATTTATTACCCATTATCTACTTTAATGCTAGCTGGTATTAAAGATATTTTAGTTATTTCTACTCCAGCTGATACTCCACGTTTTAAGGAGTTATTAGGTGATGGTTCACAATTTGGAATTAACCTTTCTTACAAGGTACAACCAACTCCAGATGGTTTGGCACAAGCATTTACTTTGGGCAAAGATTTCATTAATGGTGAACCTTGTGCCATGGTCTTAGGTGACAATATTTTTTACGGAAACGGTTTTACTGATTTACTTAAGAATGCTGCTGAAGATGCACAAAAGGGTAAGGCTACAGTATTTGGTTACTACGTAAATGATCCTGAACGTTTTGGTGTAGTTGACTTTGATGAAAACGGTAAAGCAGTTTCTATTGAAGAAAAGCCAGAACAACCAAAGAGCAATTACGCTGTAACTGGGCTTTACTTCTACCCAGCTGGAGTAAGTGAAAAAGCTGCTCAAGTTAAGCCAAGTGCACGTGGTGAAGTAGAAATTACTAGCTTAAACGATATGTATTTACAAGATGATAACTTAGGAGTACAGCTTTTAGGTCGTGGTTATGCATGGCTTGACACTGGTACAATGCAAAGTCTAGTTGACGCTTCAAACTACGTAAAAATGATTGAAGAACGTCAAGGCGTTTCAGTATCTGCACCTGAAGAAATTGCCTATGTACATGGCTGGATTGATAAAGATCAACTCCTTGAAGCAGCAAAGCACTATGGCAAGAGTCCATATGGCAAGCACTTAAAGTCAGTTGCTGAAGGTAAAGTTCGTTATTAATATTTTTAATTAAAGAAAGAAGCTTTTTAAAAATGGGACAAATTAAAGTTGAAAAAAATGTTGGTGGTATTGAAGGTTTAGCAGTTATTACACCAACTGTTCATGGAGACGATCGTGGCTACTTCATGGAAACTTTTAACCAAAGAGACATGATGGAGGCTGGCTTTAGCATTAACTTTGTTCAAGATAACCAATCAAGTTCAACTAAGGGTGTGCTTCGCGGTTTACACTTCCAAAAGAAGTACCCACAAATTAAATTAGTTCGCGCAGTTCGTGGTAGCGTATTTGATGTTGCTGTTGACCTTCGTAGTGAATCTAAGACTTATGGTAAATGGTACGGTGTTGAATTAACTGCAGAAAACAAGAAACAATTCTTAATTCCACAAGGCTTTGCTCATGGTTTCCTTGTTTTAAGTGATGTAGCAGAATTTTGTTACAAAGTTAATGACTTCTGGCACCCAAACGATGAAGGTGGTATGGCTTGGAATGATCCTGAAATTGGCATTGAATGGCCACACCTTAAAGGCGATTACCCAGGTAGTCCAGATGCTTCTGGTTACACTCTTGATGATGGTACTAAGCTCAACATGGCTGAACGTGATCAAGAATGGAAGGGCTTAAAGGATACTTTTAAGTTTTAATTAGTGAGGTAAATGAATGAAAGTTTTTGTAACTGGCGTTAATGGTCAACTTGGCCATGACGTAATGAATGAACTTGCTAAGCGCGGCTATGAAGGTGTAGGTTCTGACTTGGCACCTGAATATGCTGGTGTTGCTGACGGAAGCAGCGTTACTAAGGCACCTTATGTTTCTTTAGATATTACTGATGCAAAAGCCGTAGACAAGGTTATTTCTGAAGTAAATCCTGATGTTATTGTTCACTGTGCTGCCTGGACTGCAGTTGATATGGCTGAAGATGACGATAAGGTTGCAGCTGTTCGCAAAGTTAACGTTGACGGAACTCAAAACATCGCTAACGTTGCAAAGAAATTAGATTCCCCAATGGTTTACTTGTCAACTGACTATGTCTTCGATGGCCAGGGAACTACCCCTTGGGAACCAGACTTTAAGGGCTATAAGCCTTTGAATGTTTATGGTGAAACCAAGCTTGGCGGGGAAGAAGCTGTTGCTAATACTTTAGACAAGTATTTCATTGTTAGAATTGCTTGGGTATTTGGTGTAAATGGCTCAAACTTTATCAAGACTATGCTTAAGGTTGGTTCAAATCACGACGAAGTTAAGGTTGTTAGTGATCAGATTGGTACCCCAACTTATACTTTTGACTTAGCTCGTCTTTTGGTAGATATGATTGAAACTGATAAATATGGCTACTACCACGCAACTAATTCAGAACTACCAGCAACTGAAAGTGGCTATGACGAAAATGGTACTAAGACTGGTTATATTTCTTGGTACGATTTCACTAAAGAAATTTATCGACAAGCTGGCTATAAGACAAAGGTTACTCCTGTAACTACTGAAGAATATGGCTTATCTAAGGCAGTTCGTCCGTTTAACTCTCGTCTAGATAAGAGCAAGTTAGAAGAAAATGGCTTTAAACCACTTCCAACTTGGACTGATGCTATTAGTCGTTACTTAGATATCTTAAAAGATGACGGTTTCTTCGACAATCTGAAGAAGTAGACTTTTTTAATTGAATAATACCGAATTGAAATGGAACTAAGCGTTTTGAGGCTTAGTTTTTTTTTTGATTATATTGGATAAATTTTCTCATGCCTAGGAACTATTGAACGTAAATAATAGTTGAATAAAAAAATGATAAATTAGCATTTGGAATTTATGCCTTAAAAGTCAACCAAACTTAGAAAAGAACAAAAAATACTTATACTTTCATGATTAAAGTGATATTATATAAACTATAAAAATTAATAATGAGGGAGAAATTATGAAAATAGATTTCAAAATTATAAAACGAATCTGTAGGGCGATGGATTATACTTTGATTCAATTTAGACCAGTTTATCAACAGGCTATTTCTGAAGTTAATGATAATGGGATTAGATCTGCCTTATGGGCAAAAAGGGCGGATATTTTGACTCAAGATTTTGAATCAGATGAGTCAATAAAAGTATTGCATATAAAGCGAGGCAATTTATGGCAAATTGATCCTGTAGCGGATTTAGATAGTGGAGATTTATATGTTTTAATGTCTCGAAAGAATTTGAAAGAGAGAATAAAGGAAGCAAAGCAAAAACAATTTTCACCACATTATTTATATTCGTTACTTATTAAAAATAGTTATATAAAAGTTAAACAGCCAAAAGAAGTTTCACTTTTTCCGCTTTACTCTGAAGAAACCGAGAAAGAACATTTTGCTTATCGGATGGAAGACTGTGAAAGAATTCTTGGAAATTATCAGGAAAAGATAAAAAGAATTATAGTTGTCGCGGTAGACTATGAAGCTGAAATAGCTATAACCGCTCATGCAATTGTATACGATAGCAATTATAATGTAGCCGATGATATAGATGTAAGTGATTACCTTTTACCAGCTACTCATACAATTACTCATACAATTACAGGAGAATCATCCCAAGAGAGTACTACTGTGCCTTTAGTAAAATTTAGGCAAAATAAGAAAATACAAAAGGAAGATAAGTAATGAAGTTAAATGGGACACGTTTAAAGGAAGCACGTTATTTTAGAAAAATGACAATTACTGAACTTGCAAAGCGGGTTGGAATTACTAAACAAATGATTTCTAGATATGAAAGGGAAACTGGTGAACCAAGTTTAGAAACTTTTCAGAAAATAGTCAGTGTTTTGAAATTTCCCATTAATTTTTTTACTGAACCGGATATCAATAATTTTCATAGTTTAGGGACCTTTTATAGAAGTAGATTGACAGCTACTCAGACAGAAAAAAGACCAAGTGAGTTTTATCAAAAAGTTGCATGTTATGTTCGTGATTATTTTGAGGAAACTCTTGAATTTCCAAAATTATCGAAATTTAATGTAACTTTTGATAATCCTGAAGATGCTGCAAATTATATTAGAAAAACTTGGAGATTGGGAACTGATCCGATTCCTAATATGATGCGGTTACTAGAAGAACACGGGATAATAGTATATATAGTGCAAACCAACTCTAAAAAAGTAAACGCACATAGTGGATGGATGAGTATTGGTGACCGATCGTATTTTATAGTAGCTTTAGATTCGAATAGTGATAATTTCTTCAGTCAGCAGTTTAGTCTTGCACATGAATTAGGACATTATGTATTACATTCGGGAGTAAATCCGCAAATAATAGAAAAAGAGGAGTATCGTAAAATGGAACAAGAAGCAGAAGAATTTGCATCCTGCTTTTTGTTACCTTCAGATACGTTTACCAAGTCTGTTTTGGGATTTGAAAATGATTTGGAGCATTATATAGCCTTAAAATTTAAATGGTATACTTCAATGAATGCAATGATCGTAAGAGCTAGAGGCTTACGACTAATTGATGCAGATAATTATTTAAAATTACAAAAAAGAATAAGCTATAAAAAATGGCGAAAAAAAGAACCTGGCGATGAAAAAATTGAATTAATGAAACCTGAAGCTTTTAAAGAAGCATTCAATTTGTTAGTAGACAACCACCTACTTAATCCAAGTTTGCTTAGTAATAATATTGCTTCTCAATATCAAGTTTCTATACCTAATGAAGTTTTGTCACAAATAATTGGTGTTGATATAAGCAAATTTAAAGGAGAAATAATTAAATTAAGAAGTTTCTAATGTGAAAAAATTATTTAATGTTTATGAAATAATTACCAGTTTGAAAAAAGAGAGCGATTTTTGTGGGTCACTACAAGTTACTACAAAATGTTCTCTTTTTTATTGAAATTTTTTGATATCCACCAAATCATTTTAACCCCCTACAGTGCAAAAGTCTATTTTAAATATAAGTGCCTGTTTATAAGTGTCAAGAAAAATAATATTAATAAATAATTTAAAAACGACTAAGATTGTTTTATTAGTATGTGGTTTAAGTGCATCATCAGGTTTTATAGCTGTTAACATGAGAAAAGCATCAAAGAAAGTTGGTTTAGATTATAAAATTCAAGTTTGCAGAGAAGCAGAATTTGGTGACTATGCAGATCAAATTGCTGCCTTAATGTTGGGTTTCTTACTTAAAGACGGAGTTTGGTGCGATTAAATTACAAGTACTTGACAAGGTAAAGTAATTTTAATGAAACTAGATTACTATTCAATTTCCATTTGATTTTATGGATTACATGAAATTAGACAAGCAAAGAATCATTGCGGATCTTTTCCTCAGGGCGCGGTATGTTTATTTTCTAATATTATAATAATGCAACTATCTTAATTAGAAGGATTTAAGGATATTTCGCCCAAGGATAAAATTCATGATTCTGTTGAATAATTGATTTTAAAAATTTATAGTAAGCATAGAGTTAGAATTGATTCAATAAATGTAACAAAGGAGGTCGACCGGACAATGAGTATTTATAGAAATGACGATATTTTAATTACAGACTTAATGGATAGAATTGATAAGTTAGAAAATCAGGTTACTGATTTGAAAAAAGTTTTTTATAAACAATCAGGAGAGAGTCACAGCACATTTCTATATGGTTGTGAAGTACGTGGTTCTGACTATTTACATCTTGAAGATAAGGTAATTCCTCGTCTAAAAGAGAATGATCCCGTTCTATTAATACGTGAGGCTGATAATAAGTACGATAAAAATGCTATTTCTGTAGCTACTCCGGCTGGGCTAAAATTAGGTTATATTCCACGTGAACATAATTTAATTTTTAGTCGTTTGATTGACTCTGGTAATCTTTTATTTGGTCGAGTAAAAAACTTCCATTGGGATGGTAAAAATTTGGAGTTGGTAATCAAAGTTTACTTGGCAAATTAGAATATTTTAAATAAGGTAAATAAATATTTTTATTAAAGGTTTTAGGTAATTAAACTCATAGACTTTTAGCATAAATAGTTGGAGTGGGAAATGCTATATAAACAAATAGAACAAAATAAGCGGAATACATGGATCATTTTGGGATTGTATACTGCTTTATTACTTATATTAAGTATTTTTCTTGGAATGATTTTTACAAAATATGTTGGGATTGGATTTTTTATCATTGGTTTGATCTATATTGCACACGTATATTTTGATGCCACGCAGCATTTAATGAAAGTTACGAATGCGGTTGAGATTACTAAAGAAAGTGATCCTGAAATATACGAGCTTGTTGAGGAACTCTGTCTAGCAGGAGGCTTACCGGTTCCTAAAATTTACATTACTCCTGATCCAGATCCGAATGCTTTTGCAACGGGACGCGATCCTGAACATGCAAGTTTGGCTCTTACGCAAGGGCTGTTGAGTATGATGAACAAGAAAGAAGTGCAAGGCGTTATCGGACATGAACTTTCTCATATTAGAAATTATGATACACGCATTACAGTTTTAGCTAGTGCTTTGACCAGTTTGATTACCATAACTGGGATTGGAATCGTATTATTTGGTTGGGGAGTATTGACTAGCGAAAGCAAGGGCTGGCTAGGACTGATTATTAAATTTTTTGCTATGTTTTTAATTATAGTTGGTGGGATTATTTCGATTATTGGTATTCCACTAGCTAAGTTATTGTTTTTATTAGTTTCGCGTCAAAGAGAATATTTGGCCGATATAGGTTCAGTTGACTTAACACGTGAACCAAGCGGATTGATTTCAGCTTTGTCTAAACTTGAAAAAATGGAAGAAAGCGAATCAACACCAGAAATTAATTCTCAAGATTTAGCTTTGGAGCATTTATACTTCAACTTACCACATCCAGGTAATTGGATTGATCGACTATTTTCTGATCATCCACCGCTAGATAAAAGAATAGAGCGGTTGAAGAATAGCGATAAGATTGAGTAGAAGAGAGGACCAGCATCATTTTTGATGTTGGGTCTTTTTGTTTTATTAATCAAAGTAATGGACTGATAAATCAAGGAACTTTTAGTTTTCTCTACGCCAGGGGAGCCATCAAAAAAGGATGTTTCTATACACCAGAAACATCCTTTTTAAAGTACACTTATTTACCAATCAATTGTTGAAAATCGCTAACTAATTTTTGAAAAGTTGCATTCAAATTTTGCATAAATTCATTTTGATTATTTTTCATTTGATTCAGCAAAGAATCAGCTTGATTAGGATTTTGCTTAATTTGATCAATCGTAGAGCCCAATTGATCAATTTGATTTTGCAAGGCTTGATTATTAGCTGCATTATTTTTCAATTGTTGATTTTCATTCTTAATTTGATCTAATTGATTCTGCAATTCTTCCTTATTTTGATCTTGCTTATAATTATTGATTGCATTCTGCAATTCTTTGTTTTGTTGCATTAGTTGCTTGTTTTGCTCTGACAAATTATCTAACTTGCTATTAGTATTATTGAGCGCATTACTTTGAGCTTGTTCATTTTGAACAGTATCATTATGTGCTTGGCAGGCTGAAATTCCAAAAATAATTGCAATTAATAATACAAGAACGCCAAGCACAATATAGACAACTTTTTTCTTGCTTTTCTTTTTTGGACTAGGTGTTTGAGATGGTGTCTTATATTGTGGAGCAGGAGTAGGTTGCACTGGAGGGCGAGTAGTACTATTTACATTATTCTTATCAGTGACCCAGGCTTGAATTTTCTTAGTTGCATATTCGTTATTAGAACCAATTGCAGTGATGATTACCGGATAAACGCCTGCTTCTGAACGGTTAACAGCTTTTTTATTAATACTTAAATTGTCATTTGAAATAAGCTGTCCATTTTCAGTTACAGTCAACTCTAATTGAGAAATTATCTCTTGGTTAGTTAAGTTTTGGTTTAGTGGCCATGTGATAGAATCAACACGGGTATTAATTTGCAAAGTCATTTTTAATTCCTTCTAAAACTCTAATCTATGTATATTAATTATACTAATAAATAAGTATTTAGAAAAATGAATCGATAGTAGTAAAATAAAACTTAATTATTATAGAAAGTGAAACCTTAAATGATGAAACGTTCTGAGCCTGTAACTTTAACTAATATGTGTATGATTAAGAAAAAAGATAAAATTTTAGTTCTTGATCGAAATGATCCTGTTTGGCCTGGTTTAACGTTTCCCGGTGGCCACGTTGAATCGCATGAGTCTTTTCATGATTCTGTAGTTAGAGAAATAAAGGAAGAAACAGGTCTCTTAATTAAGAATCCGCATTTAGTTGGAGTAAAACAATTCTTTGACAAAAATGATGAACGATATTTAGTATTTTTTTATGTAGCTACTGAGTTTACTGGAACAGTAAAAGCTTCTGATGAAGGAAAATTGACCTGGATGACAAAGGAAGAATTGACAAGTAAAAAATTAGCCTATAATTTTGATCACGATTTACCAGTTTTCTTTGATAAAAATTTAAGCGAACATTTACTAGATGGAAAAATAGATCAAACCTACTAAAAAAGGCACTCAACAGAGTGCCTTTCATATTAGTCATTTTGAACATCTTCACTTGATTCGCTTGAATTAGAATCATTATTCTGAGTAGTTGGTGATTGCTTTTCTTCAGTTGAAGTTGAAGCATCATTGGATGAAGAACTTGAAGTTGATGTACTTGGTTCTGATTTAGAATTACTTACAGCTGAATTTTGATGGCTTGAATCGGTGTTATTATTAGTTGACCAATTATTACTGTAATAGTAATTGCTTTTTGGAGTGTAATAACTATAATTTTGACGAGGAAGAGTATATAAAGAAGTACCAAAGTTTGATTTTAAGCTTCTATTGGTTTCAGTACTGTTTTCGCGCTTAGAATTATTTAAAGATGGAAGAGCTGAACTGGAACTTTGAGCTTCTGAGCTTGAGTTATTTTCATTCTTATTAAGGGTGTCAATTTGATCATCCATCTTTTTATTTTCATCTTTAGACTTATCTTTATCTTTTTTCTTTTTATCTTCGCTCTTCTTTTTAGGCTGTTCCACTTTCTTATGTGACTTCTTATGAGAAGAAGATTGAATGATTGCATAATCATCCGCGGAAGACTTATGTTTAGGTTCCACTAAGTTATTACGGCAACCTGCAAGTAACAAAAGACCACAACTTAAAGCACCAACAATTAACTTTTTCAAATTAAATTCCTCCACTTAAAACTTCCTTTATTATAACCAAAATTCTCGATATAAGATAGCAAAATTAGGCTATTTTAACTTTATATGAAAATAATATATATTTTTCAAATTTAGAAGCTTAAAGAACAAATTCGGTGAGAGAAAAGATATAATAGAAAGTGTAGTTAATTAATTTGTTAAATAAAGAGGTTGGAGGTCAATCTTATGTATGATCTTGAAGACGTTATGATGAAATCTTTTAGAGATGATAATGGAATCAGTTCTGCATTTTCTATTGAGCCAGTCGATGATAATGAGTACCGGGTTTCTACTAATGTTGTCGATGGGTTAAATGATATGATCCACTTTAATTTGATTGTATATCCTAATGGAACTTATGCTTTAAATGATCGTGTTTTCACCGCTAAAATGATTGATGATAATATTGGAAGTTTTTCAAGTATTGCGGCTGATGTTGCACGTTTAGCTAGTGAATTTGGCGTTTTGCTTGATGATCGTGGTGAATTAACTCGTGATTATATCAATAGTCGCGATTTGAGGAGTGAAGTTAATAACTTTACTCAATTATTGAATCGAGTAGTTGAGTTTGCTCAACTTAATAGATATTAAAGAAGTCACTATAATCAGGCTTCTTTTTTTTTGCCATTTTAGGTTATAATTTGTTGAAAATAGGGGAGTGATAAAAATGGAAGAATCTGAATTAAAATTAATTAAACATGCTTCATTCGACTGGTTAAAACAAAATATTCAATTTATTCAAGCTGGAGAAGACATTGAAGTTGCAACACCGCTAATTGGTGCTTATGGTGATTTAGTGTATTGCTGGATCGAGAAGGAAAAGGACGGAGCGTACCGAATTACAGATGATGGTGGAACATTGTTCAAATTAGATCCAGCTCAAGAAAATTTTGATTTACTTGAAGAAGCAGCTGATATTGTAATTGGTGCTGGTTTTGAATTTGATGAAGATAATTCAGAAATTTATCAGATTGTTGATCTAGAGAATATGGCACAGACTTTGAGCGATCTAACTCAGTTGCAAGTTGCTTTAACTTATCTAGCTAGTTAGAAAAATATCTCATCGTGATCTCAAGTATAAACTTTTGGCTTTTAAAAATAGATATGATATAAAGATAATGAAAGCGCTAAAAGTAGCGATTTCTTAAAATATTACAAAGAATGTAAAAAATCTATTAATTTGTAATATTTTTGTAAAACTACTGTATAATAAAAGTAAATAGAACAGCAAGTTAAAGTATAGCTTACCTTGCTGAGGAGCGTGAATTATGATGAGACAAATTAAGAAAAGAAACATAATGACTGGTTTAGGAGCAGCAGCGTTGCTGGCTTCTTTAAGTTTAAATGGTACTGCTTTTGCAGCAAGTACTGATAGTGCAAATGCAGGTGCTGAGCAAGCAAAGACTTATCAAACTCAGCTTGAGCAACATAAAAACTTACAAGCTTATACTAATCCTTTATCAGTTAAAACTTTAACCACTACCAAAGGCGTTTTACCAGACGCAACAAGTGGCATTTCTAATTGGAGTACAGTTCCAGCTGGTACAGTTGCCAACTGGGATAAAACTCCTGAAATTAACAAGGTAGGTACTAGTTACGGCACTGTTTATGTGACTTTTCCTGACGGATCAAGGTCAAGGCTTGCAGTTTATGTAACTGTTAAAGATACTGCTGTAAGTCAAGATAGCAAGGCAAGCAAGAAAGACTTAAATAGTGGTTCTGCCACTTCAGCTACTGATCAGCAAGATAATGCTTCTAAGCAAACTACTAGTGTAAAGAAAGATGTAGCTAAAGAAAATACAAGTAAGAATAGTAGCGAAAAAACTAATAAAGATGTAGTAGTGAAAGATCTTGGTTCTACTACGGTAACTGAAAAGAATGTCAGCGTAGTAAACAATACTAAAGATAATAAGAAAAATAGTAAAAAATCTTCCAATCCTGTTTCAGTAGCTACGCAATTACCAGAAACTGAAGGAAAGGCTGTTAACCCGTTAGTAGTAATTGGTGGGTTACTAGTAGCAGCAATTGGTGCAGTTGCTATCTTCGGCAAAAAGATAAAAAATAGACTTTAAAAATATTATAGAAACTAAAAAAAGAGCTTGCGATTTAAAATCGTAAGCTCTTTAATTTATCCAAATTTTTATTTTATATGTCTTAGTTTAGCTAAGAAGTTTTCATGCTCTTTTTCTAATTTTTCATCTTTATCAATAAAGAAATAACATGCAGCAGCAAGTACAGCAACTACTGCGCCTAAAAGTAATGTCTTTGGCGTAAAATTGGTTACCATATAGCACGAAATAATTAAAGCAATAATTGGAATGGTGTATTTCCCAGGAAGAGAAAAACCATGAGTTGGATATTCATTACTGTGCTTAAACTTAATAACGGCTAAAATTGATGGCACATACTGAACAAATGATGCTAAGACAGTACATGAAACAAGGAATAGGTAGCTTTGAGTAGCCAAGGCTGCAGATAGAATTGCTGTGAAAATAATTCCTACCCAAGGTGCATCATGCTTATTTTTCTTTCCAATCCATTTTGGTAACATTCCATGTTCATTAGCAAGAGAAGCAATTAATGATGGAGTATTAAAAGATGCGCTGAAAGCAACACCAAAAATTGAAATCAGCATTCCAATAATCATGAAAGCAAAACCCCATTGACCAACGCCAGTTTTTAAGGCACTAGCTAGAGGATTAGAATAAGATCCTAATTTTTGACCACTTAAACCAATTGCTACTAAAAGCATTAAGCAATCAAGAATTGTGACACTAGTCATTACGGCAACCAAAACTCGAGGGATATTCTTTTCTGGATTATTCATTTGTTTTGCAGCAATCGGAATAAATGAAAAGCCAGTAAACAAATAAAAGATTGGTGTAAATGCATCGCCAAAATGTTTGAAGAATGGTGTAACACCGGTTAAAGCCGCATGCGGAATTACGGGAGTGAAGTTTGATTTTTTAATGAAGAAAGCTCCGAGGATAATAAAGACAATTAAAGTAATTATCTTTGCAGCTGCTGAAATATTATTAACAATTTTTACCCAAGATCTACCAAAGAAATTAATAACTGAAAATAATAAAATTAAGAAAATAATACTACCAATATAGATAGCATTATTTTTGAAAATCGGCAGAAAACTCTTGAGGACAGTAAGTAAAGCTACTACTTCAGCTGAAAGAGTTGTACAACCTAAAAACCAAGTGAAAATGCCGAGTTCATAACCAGCAAAGCGACCAAAGGCATTATAGGAATAAAGCCATGCTGCTCCTGATTGTGTAAAACGGCTTGATAAGTCAGCATAGCACAAAGCAATCATGCTGACAGTGACAGCAGTACATAGAAGAACAAGAATTGCTGTTAGGTTCATGTAACGATAAATTACAGAAGGTAGCAGAAAAGTTCCTGATCCAATGACCGCATTAATACCTAAGAAATATATTGATATAAAGGAGAGTTTCTTAGGTACAGAATTATTATTAGTCATGTTTTTACCTCTCTATCTAGTAACGTTCTCCTTTATCTATTGTAATGCTTTGAAAAAGTAAATCTATACGAAATTTAAAGAAAAGCTAATAAAATCAATAACAAGTGGTTGACTTATTAATAATAAGTATTACTATTAAATTGTAAGTAAGGATAGCTAGGTAAGGAGAAAATTATGACTGAAATTATTCAAGTTTGCACTTTAGCTAAATAAGAATTTGAGATGCTTTTATTAGAATCGAAATTATGATTTTTATAATGTGAGGAAAATAAAAATGACAAAAATTGCTATTTTAGGTGCTGCTGGTCAAATTGCTCAATTAGTTGAACCAATGCTATTAAAGAAGAACGATATTAATATGGTTTTATATCTACGTCATCCTAATAAGTTAAAGCAAATTAATGACGCTAGAGAAAAGGTAATTAAGGGAGACGCAAGCAATTTTAATGAGTTAAAAGAAGCTTTGGCAGATGTAGATCTCGTTTATGCGAATTTAGCTGGTTCAAATATTGAAGATCAGGCAAAAACTGTAGTTAAAGCAATGAATGCAAACGGTATTAAACGTTTGATCTGGGTCTCTTCCTTAGGAATCTATGATGAAGTGCCTGGTAAATTTGGGGAATGGAATAAAAATATCTTAGGCTCATATTTAACAATTTATCGGGCAGCTGCTGATCAGATTACGGCAAGTAATCTAGATTACACCATTATTAGACCAGCTTGGCTAACTAATAAAAATGAAATTAATTATGAGAAGACTGTTGGTGCCACAACTCCATTTAGGGGAACTGAAGTATCACGTTTAAGTGTAGCGGATTATATTGCTGATTTAATTGAAAATCCAACCAAGGATGTTAAGGCAAATGTTGGATTAGATAAAGCAGGTACTGATGGTGACAAGCCTGCTTGGTATTAAAAATTAAAATTAATGAAACGTAAAAAGAACGGTCATGACCGTTCTTTTTGTGTATTATATCTACAATATGAATCCTACTTCTTGATTCTAGTTTTGTACCATTTAATCCCGAAGTAAATAAATAAAATTAATAAAAGGGCAATAATTACGAGCGTGTAGTCATCGAAGATTCTGACTACAACTTGCCAGTTTTTTCCCATATAGTGTCCTAATCCAACTAAAACACTGTTCCAAACTAAACTTCCCAAAGTAGTTAAAATTAAAAACTTAGTCCAGCCAACATGGGCAATACCTGCAGGAATGGAGATTAAACTTCTAACAACTGGAATACAGCGACCATAAAAAATTGCGCCAATTCCGTGTTTGTCAAACCAGTTAATCGCTTTTTGTGCATCGTCTTTTTTGAAACCTAGAAGTTTAAATAGTTTAGTTTCAAGTAGTTTCTCTAAGCGCGGTAAGGTTAGATTTCTACTAATTGAGAATAAAATAATGGCTCCAATAACTGAACCTAGAGTAGACGCAAGGATAACTCCAATTAGAGTTAACTTTGTTCCACTAACTAAGAAACCTCCTAGTGTCAAAATTACCTCAGAGGGAATTGGAGGGAAAATATTTTCAACGGCAATTAAAAGAATAATGGCAATATAGCCAAAGCTTTCGATAAATTGTGTTAACCAAGTTGTCATCTATATATTTATTGTCTTTCTAAAATTTTGTCTATTTTTTCAAAGAATGAATCTTTATCTGCTTTTGTAACTTCAGTAATTTCTTTTCCATTAGGATCAATGAACATTCGTCCACTTGCTAAGCCTGATGTGATTACATTAGCTTTTACCTGACGAGTTTCAACAAGCTCAGGATAGAGTGCTGACATAGTTGTTAAAACGTCCCACAAGTATAGCTCTGCATTAGGTACAGAGATAATTAGACTGTATCCTAAACCAACTAAGTCGATAGCTGGATATTTTCTTAAACTTGCCCAGTGCTGCCGAAGTTCATCAGTTAATGGAAGTTCTTCAGTACTTTCAAGACCAACCATTTGAATCTTAAGGTCTGAATCTAAAACGCGTTTTACAGCTTCTGGATCCCAGAAAGCATTCCATTCCTGTGTTCCGTCTGCATCGACACTAACTACATTGCCATGTCCATCTAATGAACCACCCATCCAGTAAACTTTATCAATCTTTGACTGAATAGAATCATCTTCATCTAAAGCTCTTGCTAAGTCAGTAATTGGTCCTGTCATGACTAAGGTAACTGGTCCATCTGACTTTTTTATTTTATCAATCATGTCTAAATGAGCAGGCAAAGCAGCTTCTGGTGTTTTAATTTCTCCACTTTCATTTAGAATAGGGAAGTAATTAAAGGAATAAGTTGCCATTCGCCATTCTTTTGGAAATTGATGAATTGCACGCGAATTTGAGCGAGCTACTTCTAGCTTGTCGCCGCGTAAGTTAAATTTATCTACCATTTTTCGACAAGCTTCTACTGCTGGATCAATATATCCGTCACCGTCAATTGCGCTAATTCCAATTAGTTTGATATCAGGTGCTTGCAATAGTAAAAGAAGTGAGACCAAATCATCGATGTTTCCATCATGATTAAAATAAATATTTTTCATTTATTTGCGACCTTTCATTTTGTTTACTTAACTATTTTATAAAAAGATATGGTATAAGGTAAATAAAAAAGACATCTTACTTGGTTTTAAGAAGGAACGTGATAAAATACTATGGGAATTTTATAGGAAGGAAAAATAATTGATGGCAACGGAACACATTGAAAATAAACTAAAGCTTTTACCAGACAAACCAGGTTGTTATTTAATGAAAGATATAAATGGCAATGTGATTTATGTGGGAAAGTCTAAGAATTTAAAGAACCGCGTTCGTTCCTATTTTAAGAGTAAGCAAGTTGGTCGGCGAGCTGAACTTGTTCGTGAAATTCGTGATTTTGACATTATTACAGTTTCATCTGATAAAGAATCTTTTTTACTAGAAATTACTTTAATTAAAAAATATCAACCATACTATAACGTCCAACTAAAACAAGGTACGGGTTACCCATATATTGAAATTACTAACGAAAGGGATCCGCAAACTCGTTTAACATCAATTGTTCATAAAGATCATGGCTACTATTTTGGACCGTATCCAAATGTTTATGCGGCTCAAGCAACGCTTAAGTTTATCCAAAAGGTTTGGCCGCTAAGAAGATGTTCAGGTCATCAGGGACGCCCGTGTCTTTACTATCATATGGGACAATGTCTCGGTGCATGCTTTAAAGAGGTCCCAAAGAGCGCTTATGACAAGCAAATAAGAAAAATAAAGCGTTTCTTAAACGGCGATATTTCACAAGTTAAGCAAGACTTAACTGAAAAAATGACTCAGGCTTCAATGGATTTGGAGTTTGAGCGTGCAGCTGAATTTAGAGATCAGTTAAAATATATTGAACAAACCGTTGAAAAACAAAAAATTATTTCTAATGATCATACCCAGAGAGATATTTTTAACTTTTATGTTGATAAATCATGGATTTCGATTCAAGTATTTTTCTTAAGACAGGCTAAATTATTACGTCGGGAAACTAGATTATTTCCATTAACAGATACTAATGAACCACAGGATGCATTTGTATCTTTTATTGCGCAATTCTATGGCCAAAGAAATCGTGTTTTACCCAAAGAAGTTTTGGTCCCAGCTGGTATTCATAATGAAGCATTAGCTGAAGTTTTAGGCGTAACTGTAAGAACTCCGCAAAGAGGTCAAAAACGTGCCTTACTAGAGATGGCACATGACAATGCTAAGTTGAAGTTAGATGAAAAATTCCGCTTGTTAGAATTAGGTAATAGAAAAACTAAAGGAGCACAAAAAGAGATTTTTGATGCTTTGGGTTTACCATATGGCCATCGAATTGAAAGTTTCGACCACTCTCATATCCAAGGAGCTGATCCTGTTTCTGCCTTGGTTGTGTTTACTGATGGTGAACCAGATAAACATGAATATCGGAAGTATAAATTGAAAGGCGAAGTAGAACACCAAAATGCGGCTGACGAAGTAGGAAATACACGTGAAGTGGTGAGAAGGCGTTATAGTCGTCTTTTGAAAGAACACAAGAAAATGCCTGACCTGATTTTAATGGATGGTGGTCAAATTCAGGTTGATGCTTGCTTAGATGTGTTGAGAAATGAATTAAATGTCAATATTCCTGTAGCAGGGATGGTTAAAGACGACCATCACCGCACTAATCACTTGATTTTTGGTGATCCTACTCAAGGAGAAGAATTAAAGCTAATTCCTTTAAATCCGAAATCAGAAGGATTCTACTTAATGACAAGAATTCAGGATGAAGTTCACCGCTTTGCAATTACTTTTCATAGAAGAACTCATGCTAAAAATGCACTTTCAAGTAAGTTAGATGAGATAAAAGGGATTGGTCCTAAGTCTAGAAATAAGCTTTTGCGAAAGTTTGGATCTTTAAAGAAAATTAAAGAAGCTTCAATCGAAGAATTACGAGATGCGGGTTTAACTCTTCCACAAGCACAAACTGTTAAATTGAGTTTGTAAAATAACGAGAAAAGACCTGATTTAATAGGGCTTGATATGGTATCATAGTTAAGAAACTTTAAGAATTTTTTTAATTATAACTTGATATATAAAAGGAGGCATACTTAATGTTTGTCGACCAAACAAAAATAGATGTACAAGCAGGAAAAGGTGGCGATGGAGCAGTTGCTTTTCGTCATGAAAAATATGTTCCACTTGGCGGTCCGGCTGGTGGAGACGGCGGACGAGGCGGCAGTATTATTTTAGTCGCTGATTCCGGTTTGAGAACTTTAATGGATTTTCGCTTTAGACGTAAGTTTAAGGCAGATAATGGTGAAAATGGCCGCATTAAATCCCAATATGGTCGCGGAGCTAAAGATGTCCGCTTAAAAGTTCCAATGGGAACAAGTGTCTACGACTTTAATACCGGCGAACTTTTAGGTGACTTAGTTAAAAATGGTCAAGAGCTTGTAGTTGCTCATGGCGGAAAGGGAGGCAGAGGCAATATTCACTTTGCTACCCCAACCAGAACAGCTCCAGAAATTGCTGAAAATGGTGAGCCAGGAGAATTTCGAACCTTACGCTTAGAATTAAAGGTATTGGCAGATGTAGGACTAGTAGGATTTCCATCAGTTGGAAAGTCAACACTTCTATCTGTTGTAACTAAGGCAAAGCCGAAGATTGCAGCTTATGAATTTACTACTTTGACACCAAATTTAGGAATGGTCGTTTTGCCAGACGGACGAGACTTTTCAATGGCAGATTTACCAGGATTAATTGAAGGTGCATCTAAGGGTGTTGGACTTGGAATTCAATTTTTACGGCATGTTGAACGTACAAAAGTAATTTTGCACTTAGTTTCAATGGATCCAAATAATGGTAGAGATGCCTATGAAGATTATGAAACTATTCGTAAGGAATTAGCAGGCTACACTAAGGACTTAACAAGTAAGAAAGAACTTATTGTAGCAACGCAAATGGATATCCCTGGTAGCGAAGAAAAACTTGCTGAATTTAAGAAGAAATTAGGAGATAAGACGGTATATCCTATTTCTAGTGTTACCCATCAGGGTGTCAGCGAACTAATGGGTAAGACAGCAGATTTAGTTGAAGAAGTTGCAAAAGAAGAAGCTGAAAAACCAGCAGAAATTAAAGTTGCCGAAAAAGAATATGTTTATAAAAAGCCTGAAGATGATGGATTTAAGGTTGAACGAACTGGTGAGCATAGCTTTGTCGTTACTGGTAATAAGTTAGAGCGTCTTGTTCAAAGAACTAATCTAGATCATACTGATGGAATTATGCTCCTTGCTCGTAAATTAAAGCGGATGGGTGTAGATGATGCTTTAAGAGAAAAGGGAGCAGTAAATGGTGACGATGTATCAATAGCTGACTTCACTTTTGAATTTGTAGATTAATAAAATTTAAAAAAGTTGGGAGTAAGACTTTTGAAAAGAAAGAACCGCTTTATTACAGGCTATGCCGGACTTCGTGCTTTAGCTGTTATTGGAGTAATTCTATATCACCTTAATCCAAATCGATTTATGGGTGGATATTTGGGTGTGCCGATATTTTTAGTACTATCTGGATATTTAGTTACGGACCACATGTTTCATGCCTATGAAGAGCGGGGAAAGTATGACTTTAAGTCTTTTTATGTAAGAAGAATTAAGAAATTATATCCCCAAATGATTGCTCTTTTATGGGGATGTAGTGCCTATATCTTACTTTTTCAGCAAAATCTTTTAGCTAAATTAAATCAAATAGTAGTTGCCAACCTATTAAATGTTTATAATTTTTGGCAAATCAAGAATGGCCAAAGTTATTTTGAGCGTTTTGCTTCCAATGAATCTCCCTTCGTTCATTTATGGACAATGTCAATTGAAGGGCAGTTTTATATTATTTGGCCACTAGTAGTTTTTCTATTAGTTAAATTAGCTAAAAAGAAAAAAATAATTTTTTGGATTATTACAGCCTTAACTGTATTTTCGGCTTTAGAGATGGCGTTTTTATTTAAGCCAGGTGTTGATACAAGTAGAATTTACTATGGAACAGATACGAGATTCTTTTCATTAGGCCTGGGTGCAATGTTAGCCGTCTTTTGGCCAACATGGAAGTTAAATGCCAACCTTGAAAAAGGCGATAGACGACTCTTAAACGTAATTGGAGCAATAGCCTTAGTCGGTATTTTATTGATGTCTACTAGTCCGATTTTTAATCCACAAAAAGCTTTTGCTTACCGTGGCGGGATGTTTTTATTCTCTTTAGTAACAATGATTTTTGTAGGGGTAATTGCTCATCCTGGTAGCAGCTGGAATAAGTGGCTGACTAATCCAGTATTTAGCTGGATTGGTTCACGGTCATATGGAATTTATTTATATCAGTTTCCAGTGATGATCTTTTTTGAAGATAAGGTTAAAGATATTGCAGACCATGTAATTTTGTACCATTTAATCGAAATTATATTAATTTTAGTAATTGCAGAATTAAGTTATCGTTTTATTGAAAAACCATTTGGACGAATTGATTGGGAAAAATTGCGTCAGTTTTTATCAAAAGCCCTAAATTTACAAGCTAACCATTATCAATCAAAAGCTTTATTTGCGACTGGAATAGTTGTCTTTATTTTAGGTAGTTTTGGAATTCTTAAGGCACCAACTGTAAAAGCCGAAAATCCTAATCATTCAGAACTAGCAACTCAAATTAAATCAAACCGAAACAAGCAACTGAAAAAGAATAAAAAGTTAATTAAAGAAGCACAGTCTAAAAAGAAAAAGTCAATAACTTCAAAAGCAGAAATTTTAGCGCAAGCTAAAAAAGCAGCAACAACTAAACCCGTGAATAAAGATTTTGAAAAATATGGTATTTCTCAAGTTGACTTGCAATTAGCACAAAAAATTCAAGTAACTGCAATTGGGGATTCTGTAATGGCAGGCTCTAGTCAAAACTTGCAAAAACTAATGCCACATTTAATTGTTGATGCAGCTGTTTCTAGACAACTTGGTGACACAATTCCACTTTTTGAAGAGTATAAGAAAAAAGGTGCTTTAAATAATAATGTCTTGATCGGTTTAGGAACAAATGGTGCTTTTGCGCCTAAAGAACTTGATCGTTTAATGCAAATTATTGGACCAAAGCGACAAGTTTTTTGGATTAATACGCATGTTCCGACACGTGATTGGCAAGATCAAGTTAATGGTGAATTGGATGCAGCAGCGAAAAAATACCCTAACTTAACCATTATCAAATGGCATGAGTTTGCCGGGAGTCATCAAGATTGGTTCTATGATGATCATACGCACCCAACTACAGAAGGATCAAAGTTTTATAGTGCCTATGTAACTAAGACATTGGTTACGAAAGGAAAATATTAGAAATAGGGTTTTCATGGAAATACAATTTTTAGGAACAAGTGCTGGGCAGCCGTCAAAGAGCAGGAATGTTTCTTGTACCGCACTTAAATTATTAGATGAATTAAATGAAGTATGGTTATTTGATGTAGGCGAAGCTACACAACATCAAATTTTAAAGACTAATATTAGACCTAGAAAGGTAACGCGAATTTTTATTTCGCATACTCATGGTGATCATATTTTTGGTTTGCCAGGTTTTCTTTCATCTCGTTCTTTTCAAGGCGATGGTGGTCCATTAACAATTTATGGGCCTGCCGGAATTGAACAATTTGTGCAAACTTCTTTGAGAGTTTCAAAAACTCGGGTATCATATCCAATTAAATACGTTGTTTTAAAAGAAGACGGTTTAATTTTTGAAAACAATCTTTTTGCCGTCTACACTGCTCGACTAGATCACCGTGTACCAAGTTTTGGTTTTCGTGTGGTTGAAAAGCCACGTCCTGGAGAGTTGCTAATGGATAAGGTGGCAGAATATAATGTGCCAAACGGTCCGCTTCTTGGTCAACTGAAAGCTGGAAAGACGATTACGTTGAGTAATGGTCAAAAGTTAGATGGACGAGATTTCCTTGGTAAAGAGCGTCCAGGCCGAGTTGTTACGATTATCTATGATACGCGTCCAACGGAAAATATTGGCGAATTAGCTGATCATGCAGATGTTCTAGTTCATGAATCTACTTTTAATGGTGATGAAGAAAAAATGGCTCATCGTTATTTCCATTCAACCTGCTTAGATGCTGCTCGTATAGCGAGAGATCATCATGTAGGAAAGCTTTATTTGACTCATATTTCTGCGCGCTATACAGGAAAAGCAGGTAAGCAACTAGAGCATGAAGCGAGAAAAATTTTTAAACATACTCGTTTAGCCAATGATTTAGACAGTTTTGAAATTACATTGAGGGGATAATAATATGAGTAATTCATTGAGGGATAAAGTCGTAGTAGTTACTGGAGCTTCAAGTGGTATTGGACGCTCGATTGTGTTAGAGAGTGCAAGTCGCGGCGCCACTGTCATTTTAATGGCCCGTCATCAAGATAAATTAGAAGAAATTGCTAATGAGGCTCGTCAACTTTCAGGAAACGACGTATTTGTATTTCCAACTGATATTAGTAAAGCGGATCAAATTGACCGTGCCTTTAATGAAATTATTAGTCATGTTGATCATATTGATTATCTAGTTAATGCAGCTGGTTTTGGCGTCTTTAAAGAATTTTTAGAGACTTCACCTCAAGTAGTAACTGAAATGTTCCAAACTAATGTCTTAGGCCTAATGTACTTTACTCGTCTTGTTGCTCGAGTAATGATTGACCAAAAAGCTGGTCAAATTATCAACTTCGGTTCGATTGCTGGAATTGTACCTACTACTAAAACTGCAGCATATAGTGCAACTAAGGCAGCTATTATTCAATTTTCAAATGTTTTACGTTTAGAATTAAAGCCATTTGGTGTTAAGGTTATGACAGTAAATCCTGGACCAGTTTACACTAATTTCTTTAATATCGCAGATGAGAGTGGATCTTATGCAAATAATGTACAACGTTTTATGCTCGATCCTGATGATGTAGCTTGGCAAGTAGTTCATTTCTTTGGTTCTAATCGTCGCGAATTGAATTTACCATTAGGTCTAGCTACTTTAGCAAAACTTTATCAGATTTTCCCACGCATTGGTGATTGGGCAAGTTTAAAGTTTGCTAGTAGAAAGTAGGAGATAATAATGAATAAGCAAAGAAATTTAGTAATTGGGCTAATAATTGTTTTAGTGCTTGTAATTTTCGCCTGTTTAAATACTGAACCAGTGGCAATTAATTTTGGCTTTTTCCAACCTAAAATGCCGTTGATAATTGTTTTAGTTATTATGCTTTTACTAGGTGCTTTAGTTTCACTTCTAATTGGAAAAGGAGAAAAAGTTTCTCCTGATGTAAAAAAAGCACTAGCAAAACAGAAGAAAGAATTAGATAATAAATACCAGAGTGAAATTGAATCTAAAGATAAACAGATTGCTGAATTAAAGAAAGTTAACAATTCTGAAGCTACAAAATAAGATTGGACTTGATTTATCAGCTCTTAGATTGTATTATTGAAATACGTGAGTATTTAGTGAATTTGTTTATTTAAAGGTTCGCAAGTCTCAATTCTATAAAAAAGGAGATCTAACTAATGGCAGTTCCTGCAAGAAAAACTTCTAAGCAAAAGAAACGTTCACGTCGTGGTCATATTAAATTAACCACACCAGCAATGCATTACGATGCTACTACTGGTGAATACCGTTTAAGCCACCGCGTTTCACCAAAGGGCTTTTACAAAGGCCGTCAAGTTGCTAACGAAAAAAAGCAACAAAATAACGATTAATTAAAGACACCGTGGGGTGTCTTTTTTTATGTAATGTTTGATTAAAGGAATAGGTATTAATGAAATTAGTTATATTACACTCAAGTGATACGCATGGCTTTTTGATGCCAACTGATTATCAAAATAAAGACAACTATGATGCTCCAATTTCTCTTAGTCGCGTAAGTAGCGTGGTTAAAAGTGAAAAAGAAAAATATGGTGCAGACAATGTCCTAGTTACTGATAGCGGAGATTGTCTACAAGGTTCACCCTTAGCTAGCTATACTCAAAAGTTGCCTGAAGACGAAGGATTGCGTAAATTTACTGAAGCTTATAATGAAGTGGGATATGATGCGCGTGCATTAGGTAACCATGACTTTAATTATGGTTTGGATTATTTATCGTACTATGTTGATAACAATCGTGCTCCATTTATCAATGATAATGTTTTAGATGCAGATACTAATGTACCTTTCTTTGGAAAAGAATATACAATTGTTGAAAAAGCTGGTCTAAAGATAGGTATTATGGGAATTACTACTCAGTATATCTCTCACTGGGAGTCAGAGGATCATATTAAAGGCTTAAAGTTTGTTTCTGGTTATGAAGTACTTGCTAAATTAGCTAAAAAATTGCGTCCACAAGTAGATATTCTTTGTGCTCTATATCACGGTGGTTTTGAAAGTGATCCATTGACTGGTAAAGCAACTGAGCCTCATACAGGCGAAAATGAGGGCTATAAGATTTTAACTGAAATCCCGGAAATTGATGTCTTTTTAACTGGACACCAACATCGCCGCTTGAACTTAGTTACTCGTAACACGGCCATTGTTCAGCCAGGCTACCGCGGAGAAGCAGTAGGTAAAGTGATCATTGATTTTGATAAAGACACGAATGGTAAAGTTAAAATCAATGAGATGACTACCGAATTGATTGATAGTAAAGATTATGCACCAGATCCAGCAATTGAAAAGATCATTAAGAGTCTTGATGAAGAAACACAAAAATGGCTAGATCAACCTATTGCGCATTTATCTGAACCTGCACCAATTGATGACGCTATCAAGGGCAGAATTGAGGGAGCACCTTTTATCAATCTTATTCAACAAATGCAACTTTGGTTTACTGGAGCAGATGTTTCAGCAACAGCAATTATGTCTGAATCTGCCCATGGCTTTTCAAAGAATGTAACAATGCGCGAAGTATTATTAAACTATCCATATGCAAATCAACTCTGCATTGTTAAGTTGACTGGAAAAGAATTAAAAGAAATTATTGAATATTCAGCTGGATTCTTAGAAAAAGATAAAGACGGTAAAATCAAATTTATTGATCGTTGGATTACACCTAAGCCAATGCTTTATCATTTTGATCTTTTCTACCCAGTAAAATATGAAGCTGATCTTTCAAGACCAGTTGGTCATCGATTGACTAAAGTAACCTTAAATGGGAAAGATCTTGAAGATGATAAGGTATACAAGTTAGCTGTCAATAATTATCGTGCTTTAGGCGGAGGATTTTATCCAGCTTACAGCATGGATAAGATTGAAAAGATCTTTGATCAGGACTACGTTCAAATGTTTAGCGAATACCTAACTCATGGTGATATTAAGGTAGATACTGCTAAAAACTACAAATTTTATTAATTAAGGTACTAAAAAAGCTGTTTCATTACGAAACAGCTTTTTAAAATATTCAAATTTAGTTCAATTAAAGTTTGTTGTACTTACTCTTGTCTTTGTAACTCTTGGCAGTAATGGCGGGAATAATAATTGCGAATAGCAAGCCAAAGACTGCGCCAATAATCAAAGATTGCATAGGATTAAATTGCATCTGAGTTAAAGATGCAGCGATAAAACCGATAACTTCGCAAAAAATGCATGACCAAACCATAGTAATAATATAGCGCATAATTTCTCCTTCTTTCGCTAGGTATCTTAGCAAAAAAAAGAGTTTTACGCAAGCCAAGAAGAGAGAATTTGCTATACTTAAATTATTAGAAAGGGTGAGCATATGGGAGCAGTGAGTCTGCAAAACCTTAGTAGTTTTACATTACTGGAGAGTCCAACTAAAGTTAAAGATTTAGCTGAAAACGCAAAGAAAAAAGGTTATTCTGCACTCGCCTTGACGGATGTAAATATTACCTATGGCTTAGTTAATTTTTATAAAGCTGCAAAAGAAACTGGAATTAAGCCTTTATTAGGGATGCAGTTAAGAATCAACGGCTTGGTTGACCAGGCAAATAAGTATGATTTAATTGTCATTGCTAAAGACGATCAAGGATATAAAAATATTTTGCGTTTATCAAGTGCGGTCAATCTTTTAACCGAAAATGGTGAAAAAGAAAATGTTTTAGAGCTTGAAGAATTAAAAAAATATCTCGGTCACTTAGTTATAATTACGCCTAGTAACATACATAGCGAACTAAAGATGCTGCAAGCTAACAATCCTAAAATGGGAGCTAATTATATCCGTACACTGAAAGATTCTGTTCCTACATCTTCATCAATTTATTTAGGCGTTTATGCTGATCAAGGACAGCAAGAATATATAAATTATCTTCGTTCATTAGCAACGCAATTTGAGTTATTGTTAACTGCGGTTGAAGACGGACAATATCTTAATCGTAACGAACAATTTTTAAGAAGAACTCTGCAAGCTATTAAGAGTAACACCCATTTAGAAAATGTGGAGCAATTAGCTAAGCAAGCTGGTTCGCATTACTTAAAAAATAGCGAAGAATTGCAGGTTAATTATCGAAAATTTGGGATTGAAGATGCTTTAGAAAACGCTGAAAAAATAGGTCAAATTTGCAGTGCTCAGATTACGTTTCAAGATCCTCAATTGCCAAAGTTCAAACAAAATAAGTTTCCAACATCAAAAGAATATTTGCATTCATTAGCACAAAATGGACTTGCTAAAAGATTTAAAGGAAGGATTCCGGAAAAATACCAAGCAAGATTAGATTATGAACTAAAAGTAATCAATGAGATGGGATTTGATGATTATTTTCTTATTGTGTGGGATGTGATGAACTTTGCCCATAGTGTTCACATTACAACTGGACCTGGACGAGGCTCAGCTGCTGGCTCACTTGTTTCATATGCTTTAAGAATTACTGAAGTCGATCCACTTGAATATAATTTGTTATTTGAACGTTTCTTAAATCCCGCTCGTCAACAAATGCCAGATATTGACTTAGATATTCCAGATAATCGACGTGATGAAGTAATAAAATATATGTTTGAAAAATATGGAATGAATCACGCCGCCCAAATTTTAACCTTTGGTACTTTGGCTGCTAAGCAAGTTCTAAAAGATGTTTGTCGTGTTTTTGGACTAAATAAAGTTGAAACCTATCGCTGGTTAGATGCAATCCCGCATGCAAAAGGAAAAATCACTTTAGCAGAAGCATATCAAAAATCAAAAGAGTTACAGCTTTTAGTTAATACAAATGCTTTTAGTAAAATTCTATTTGCGACTGCTGAGCATTTAGAAAATTTGCCGCGTCATTATTCAATTCATGCAGCTGGTTTAGTAATCACTGATGATTCATTAGCAGAGATTGTGGGCTTACAGGCGGGACCTTTAGGAATACCTGTAACGCAGCAAACCAAATTAAACGTTGAGTCCTTAGGATTATTGAAAATTGACTTTTTAGGCTTAAGAAACTTAACTATTTTAGGCAACATTATTTCAGCGTTAAAGTTAGAAGGAGTTGAAATTGATCCTAATCAGATTCCGTTAAATGATCAAGAAACGCTTGCTTTATTTCAGCGTGGTGACACAGATGCCGTCTTCCAATTTGAATCCGATGGAATTAAGCGCGTTTTAGAGCAGCTTCATCCTGACAGTTTTGAAGACATTGTCGCTGTAAATGCTTTATATCGCCCAGGTCCAATGAATAATATTGGTCATTTCATTAATAGAAAACATGGCAAGGAAAAAGTTCAATATCCTGATCCTAGCTTAAAAAAAATCTTAGGACCAACTTATGGCGTTTTAGTTTATCAAGAGCAAGTTATGCAGACGGCTCAAGTTTTAGCTGGTTTTTCTTTAGGTGAAGCCGATCTTTTAAGGCGAGCTATGTCTAAGAAAAACGCTGATGTGATCCAAAAAGAACGAGAGAAGTTTATTCAAGGCGCTGTAAAACTTGGCAGACGAAAAGAGATAGCAGAGCAGGTTTATGATTATATTGCTCAGTTTGCTAATTATGGATTTAACCGTTCGCATGCAGTTGCATATAGTAAAATCGCCTTTTGGCTGGCCTATTTTAAGGTTCATTATCCTGGCGCTTTTTATCTTTCTCTTTTGAACAGTAATATTGGCAATCGTAATAAGATCGCTCAATACTTGATGCAAGCACAAGAAGCTGGAATTAAGACTTTGCCACCAGATATTGAGAACAGTAAGGCGGATTTTTCGCTTGAAAACGGCAAAATTTTAGTTGGCTTGAAGGCAGTTCGCGGATTAAGAAGTGATTTGCTGAAACAAATATTAGAAATTAAGCGTCCGATTAAGTCAATGACTGATTTCTTGTGGAAGATTGATAATAATTTGTTGAGTGCTGATGCTATTGCAAATTTAATTAAAGCAGGTGCTTTTGATCGACTAGCTCCAAATCGAAATGAACTTTTAAAAATAAATAAAGACCTAGTTGAAAGTGTAAAGATGGCAGGTTCAAATTTATCTTTATTTGAAACTTTGGAGCCCAAAATCGAAGAAGAAAAAATGCCAACTGCTGCTGAAAAATCAGCGATGGAAGTAGAAGCAATGGGCTTTAGTACTGGAATTAACCCAATCATTGCTGTTCAAAAATATGCTAGAAAGTATAACGCAAAAAGATTGCAGGCTTTTGAAAACAATGAACAGGGGATTGCAGTTGGCAAATTAATGAAGATAAAGCAAATCACCACTAAAAAAGGTGATAATATGGCTTTCGCGGTCTTTAGCGATAGTAGTGGCGATAAAGATTTTACGATCTTTCCTCAGGTATGGGAGAAAGTAGGAGAAAACTTAAAGATTGGCGAAATATATTTATTGCAGGTGAAGACGCAAAGTGATCGCTTTAGTCCGACAAAGACGCAGTTTTTACTTTCAAATGCTCGCAAAGTTAATTTTAAAGATTAATTTAAAACTTTTAAATTCTAGCAAAATAGATTCTGATAGGATTGAAAGCGAAAACATTTATTTAGCAGACTTTATTAACGAAAAAAATAGGATTATTTTTGAAGACAATGAGTTAAAAAAATGGTACGATAAAACCGATGTGAGTAAAACACAGAAAATCGTAGAGGTGAATTCATGAAACGGATTGGTATTTTAACTAGTGGTGGAGATGCCCCTGGTATGAACGCTGCCATTAGAGCTGTTACACGTACAGCTTTGGCAAACGGTATCGAAGTTTGCGGAATTCGTTATGGATATGCTGGTTTAGTTGCTGGCGATATTTTCCAAATGACTTCTGAAACAGTTGCGGACAAGATTAACCGCGGCGGTACCTTTCTTTATTCAGCTCGTTTCCCAGAATTTAAGGAAGAAGAAGTTCAACTTAAGGGAATCGAACAATTAAAGAAGCACGGAATCGATGCTTTAGTTGTCATCGGTGGTGATGGTTCTTACCATGGTGCATTGAAGCTTACAAGACATGGCTATAATGCTATTGGTCTTCCTGGTTCAATCGACAATGATATTCCTTACACTGATTTCACAATTGGCTTTGACACTGCATGTAATACTGCAATGGAAGCTATTGATAAAATTCGTGATACTGCAACAAGTCACCAACGTGTATTTGTTGTAAATGTTATGGGTCGTGATTGTGGAGATATTGCAATGCACGTTGGTGTTGCTACTGGCGCAGATGCAATTGTTATCCCAGAAGAACCTTATGACATTAAGGAAATTGCTGAAAACTTGAAGCAAGGATTCGCTAATGGCAAGAAGCATGGAATTGTTGTTTTAGCAGAAGGTGTTATGGACGCTAATAAATTTAAGGATGAACTTCTTAAGTATGGCGACTTTGATGCTCGTGCTAATATCTTAGGTCACATGCAACGTGGTGGAAGCCCAACAACTCGTGATCGTGTATTAGCAAGCGAAATGGGTGCTTATGCTGTTAAGTTGTTACTTGAAGGTAAAGGCGGCTTAGCTGTTGGAATTGAAAACAACAAGCTTTCTCACCATGATATTCTTGATTTGTTTGATGCAAAACACCACGGTAATTATGCGTTATACTCATTAAACAAAGACTTAGCCAAGTAGTTTTTGATTTTGTATTATAGGAGATTTTTTCAAGATGAAGAAAACTAAAATTGTTAGTACTTTAGGGCCAGCCTCAAACGATGTTGAGACTATTACTAAATTAGCTGAAGCAGGTGCAAACGTATTCCGCTTCAACTTCTCACACGGTGACCACGAAGAACACCGTGCACGTATGAACATGGTTCGTGAGATTGAAAAGAAGACTGGTAAACTTCTTGGCATTGCTCTTGATACTAAGGGTGCCGAAATTAGAACTACTGAACAAGAAGGCGGCAAGTTCACTATTAACACTGGTGACACTATCCGTATTTCTATGGATGACACTAAGAAGGGTAACAAGGACATGATCCACGTTACCTACGATGGACTTTACGATGATACTCACGTTGGTGGTCACGTATTAATCGATGATGGTTTAGTTGACCTTTTGATTAAGGAAAAAGATGACACTAAGAGAGAATTAGTTTGTGAAGCTCAAAACACTGGTTTAATTGGTTCTAAGAAGGGTGTTAACGCTCCTGGTGTTGAAATTCGCCTCCCAGGTATCACTGAAAAAGATACTAACGATATTAAGTTCGGTTTAAAGGAAGGTATCAACTTCATCTTTGCTTCATTTGTTCGTAAAGCACAAGATGTTCTTGACATTCGTCAATTGCTTGAAGAAGCACACTGTGAATACGTAAAGATCTTCCCTAAGATTGAATCACAAGAAGGTATTGATAACATCGATGAAATCTTAAAGGTTTCTGATGGTTTAATGGTTGCTCGTGGTGACATGGGTGTTGAAATTCCATTTATCAATGTTCCATTCGTACAAAAGGAATTAATCAGAAGATGTAACGCATTAGGTAAGCCAGTTATTACTGCTACTCAAATGCTTGACTCAATGCAAGAAAACCCACGTCCAACTCGTGCCGAAGTTACTGACGTTGCTAACGCTGTTCTTGATGGTACTGACGCAACTATGCTTTCAGGTGAATCTGCTAATGGTCTTTACCCAGTTAAAGCTGTTAAGGCTATGGCTGAAATTGACATGCGTACTGAAAAGCAACTTGCTAAGCGTAACAAGTTAGCTCTTCAAAGATTTGAAGAATACAAGGGTTCAAACGTTACTGAAGCTATTGGTGAATCAGTTGTTAGAACTGCTGAAGAATTGGGCGTTAAGACTATTATTGCAGCAACTGAATCTGGTTACACTGCACGTATGATTTCTAAGTACCGTCCAAACGCTGATATCATTGCTATGACTTTCGACGAAAAGATCGAACACTCATTAGGTGTTGTTTGGGGTGTAAAGCCAATGTTGGTTGAAAAGCCTAAGACTACTGAAGAAATGTTTGACAAGGCAGCAGAACTTGCTAAAGAAACTGGTCTTGCAAAAGACTGCGACTTGGTAATTATCGTTGCTGGTGTTCCTTTGGGTGAAACTGGTACTACTAACTTGATGAAGTTACAATTGATCGGTACCCAACTTGTTAAAGGCTTAGGTGTTGGTGAACAATCAGTTATTGGTAAAGCTGTAGTTGCAACTTCTGCTGAAGAAGCAAACAGCAAAGTTCAAGATGGTGACATCTTAGTTGCTAAGACTACTGATAAGGATTACTTACCAGCAATCAAGAAGGCTTCAGGTATGGTAGTTGAAGCTTCAGGTTTAACTAGCCACGCAGCTGTTGTTGGTCTTTCACTTGGTATCCCAGTTGTTGTTGGTGCTACTGATGCAGTTGAAAAGATCAAGGATGGTTCTAAGATTACCGTTGATGCTCGTCGTGGTGCTGTTTACCAAGGTGAAGCAACTAACCTTTAATCTAAATTAATTAGCTTATTAAAATAGTCAGCGAAAGCTGGCTATTTTATTTTTGTCTTTTTTTCCTTATACTATATAGGTGACAGACAAATTAGAAGGATTGAGGCGCTGATATGTTAGGTGAAATAAGAAAAGGAAAAGTTACTGATGAAAATCAAACTGCTTTTTATGTACAGGTTGATGGCGTAACTTTTGAATTAAAGAAAATAGAAGTTACACAAGATGAGCCAATCCATTTAGGTGACGAAGTACAGGGCTTTATCTATGAAAATAAAGATAAAAAGAAGGAAATGACGCAATTTTATCCTTTTGCTCAAAAAGATCAGTATGGTTGGGCTACAGTAACTGAAGTGCGCCGTGATTTGGGTGTATTTTTAGATATCGGATTAAATGATAAAGACGTTGTTGTTTCTTTAGATGATCTTCCACTTGAAAAAGATCAATGGCCAAAGAAAGATGATCGCTTGTTGGTACGCCTTGAAACCGATGATAAGGAACGTATTTGGGCTAAGATGGCAGAAGAAGATGTTTTTGAACAGTTAGCTGCCAATTTTCCTGCGCATTTGGAAAACAAAAATATGTCTGGTACTGTGTACCGTAACTATGAAGTTGGATCTTTTGTAATTACTGATCAATATTACTTAGCCTTTGTCCATAAGTCTGAAATGTTCCGTCCCTTGCGTCTAGGGCAAAAAATTAAGGCACGCGTAATCGGGGTTAGTCAATATGGTAGATTGAATTTGAGCGTTCTTCCTCGAGGCTTTGAGGAGATTGATGATGATGCTCAAATGATTTTAGTAAGTTTACGCCGTGAAGCAACTAAGACCTTACCTTTTTATGATAAAAGCGATGCTCAAGAAATTAAGAATCACTTTGGTATCTCTAAGTCAGCCTTTAAACGCGCTTTAGGTCATTTATTAAAAAATAGATTAATTACTGAAGATAAAGATGCAGGAACAATTAGCTTGGTAGAAAAAGATGAATCAGACACAAACGATGAAGGATAATTTAGAAGATTATTTACGTTTCAGTCAAGTGGAACGTGGCTTAAGTCCTAATACCATTATTTCTTATCGAACTGATTTAGAAGAATATTTAGATTATTTACAAGATCAAAATGAAACAAGCTGGGAAGTTGACTATTTAGTTGTTGACGCTTTTCTTGCTACGCAAAAAGACAAGGGCAAGGCAACAACCTCAATTAGTCGAATGATCTCTAGTTTGAGAAAATTCTATCAATGGCTCTTAAGACAGGATATAATTGAACGTGATCCATTAGTAAAAATCGATTCCCCAAAAAGTGAACGAAGATTGCCAACCGCTTTAAGCGAAGAAGAAGTAGATAAATTACTTGCGGCTCCTGATACGAATACGCCGTTAGGAATTAGAGATCGTGCGATGCTAGAGTTACTTTACGCAACTGGAATGCGGGTGAGTGAATTAATAAATTTACGAACTGGTGACATTCATTCCGATTTAAAAATTATTAGAGTTCTTGGTAAAGGTTCAAAAGAACGACTTGTACCAATTACTGAAGTTGCTTTATCGTGGCTTGAAAAGTATCAAAAGGATGTTAGGGATGCTCAAGTACTAAAAAGCGGTCAATTTACTGATGTAATTTTTCTAAACAATCATGGTCATCAACTAACGAGACAGGCTGTTTGGCAGAAGATAAAAAAGTATTGTCAGCTGGTTGGAATAACTAAAAATGTTACTCCCCATACTTTGAGACATACTTTCGCTACTCATTTGCTTGAAAACGGGGCAGATTTGCGTGTAGTTCAAGAAATTTTGGGTCATAGTGATATTACAACTACGCAGATCTATACTAATCTGACGCAGAAGCATATTTTGGAGGTTTATAATCAAGCACATCCACGTGCTTAAATATTATGATCAGCAAATATAAAAAAGACTATGAAAAAACTGTAATGGGATATTTGTCTTATCTTCCAGATTTTAAAAATATTAAGAACTTACAAGAAGAGATGAAGTTATATACTAGTGATTCTAATCAATTTGAAGTTCTTATTTATAAAGAAAAGGGTAACGCAAGAGGTATTATTGGCATTCAAGAAGAAAAAGACTTTATAATTATTCGCTATCTATCTCTTGATCCAACAATGCGTGATTCAGAAACTAAACGCTTGGTAATGAAAGATCTAAAGCATCTTTATCCTGATAAAATGATTACCGCTTTACCTGACTGGGCCTTTTTATTAAGCTATTTAAAGGAAGATAAGACCGATGAATAATGTCGATGAATTAACTTTGGATCTTCCAAATTTTACGGGACCATTAGATCTACTTTTGAACTTAATTAGATCACAAAAGATAGATATTTACGATATTCCAATTGCGAAGATTACTGGACAATACTTAGCTAATTTGGCTCGCTGGCAGACTTTAGACTTGCAAATTGCTGGCGAGTATTTTGTGATGGCATCAACTCTTCTTAGAATTAAATCGCAATATTTACTTCCCAAAAATGACTTTGTTGAAGAAGATCAATATCAGGAAGACCCGCGTGCTGAACTAGTTGAGCAGCTGGTCCAATATTCAGTTTTTCAAAGAATTGCGGAATACTTTAAGAAACGAGATGAAGAAATGCCAATTACTGTGGCTAAAGATCCATCTGTTTCGCCTAAAAAAGAAGTTGAGCCTCTTCCCTTAGGAGAAATTACAAGTGATGAGCTGGCTAATACTTTTAAAGTTGTTTTGGAGCGTTTTAAATTAAGAAAACCACAAGTGGGACAAATAGAAGTTCATGAAACTTCAATTGAAGAAATGACGACATTTTTAAAGGATAAACTTCACCATAGAAAAAAGGTTAGCTTTTTTGACTGTATTAAGAATTTTCAGGATCTTGATCAGGTAATTGGTTTGTTTTTAGCAGTTTTAGAATTATGTCGTGATCATAAAATTTTAGTAAAGCAAAATAGAGACTTTGGTGACCTAGAATTAGAGAAAGTTGAGACTAATGGCAAGTAAAGAAGCACAATTAGAAGCTCTCCTTTATGCAGCAGGGGATGATGGTTTGGAAACAGATAATTTATTACAATTATTAGAAATTTCACCATCGGCATTACGAGAGTTAGCAAACCATCTAAAAGATCGACTTAAAAATGATGAGAACTCTGGCTTACAACTGATCTGCATTAATCATACTTATAAATTAACTACCAGTGCGGAATGCGGGGATGTTATTTCTAAATTTTTCCAAAAAGATTTATCGAAGAATTTAAGTCAGTCAGCTCTTGAAATACTTTCAATTATTGCATATCGTCAACCGATAACACGGGTTGAAATTGATGATTTACGTGGTGTTAACTCATCAGGAGCATTGCAGACTTTAGTTTGGCGTGGACTGATTAAAGTAAATGGTAAAAAAGACGTACCTGGCCACCCTAACTTATATGTGACTACAGACTATTTCTTACAGTATTTTAACTATGAAAGTTTAGCTGATTTGCCAGTAATAGAAGAGTTTGAATCAGATGACAATCCTGTGAACTTATTTGATCAGGATGAGAGAAGTAGCAAAGAAATAAATTTTGATGAAGGAGAGTAAAATGGCTGAAAGATTGCAAAAAGTAATTGCACAAGCTGGCGTTGCGTCAAGACGTAAGGCTGAGAAAATGATTACAGCTGGGCAAGTAACTGTTAATGGTAAAAGAATTACTGAGCTGGGAACGAAAGTTGAACCGAGCGACAAAATTGAAGTAAATGGAGTTCCAATTGAGAAAGAAACACTCCACACATATTTGTTTTACAAACCTCGTGGCGTAATTTCTTCAGTAAAAGATGATAAGGGCAGAAAGACTGTTGTCGATTACTTTGAAGATGTACCATATCGCTTATATCCAGTTGGTCGTCTTGATTATGATACTTCAGGCTTATTGTTAATGACTAATGATGGTGAATTAGCTAATAAGTTGATGCATCCTCGTAATGAAGTACCAAAGGTTTATGTAGCCAAAATTAAAGGACTTCTTTCTCCAGAAGATATTCACTCTCTTACACATGGGGTTCGAATTGATGGACGTAAGAGTGCGCCAGCAAAATTGAAGATTTTGAAGACGGATGAAAAGAAAAATACTCAAATTGTTCAATTAACAATTCATGAGGGGCATTATCACCAAGTTAAGAGGATGTTTGAAGCAGTTCATCATTTTGTTGAAAAATTATCTCGTGAAAAGTATGCTTTCTTGACTTTAAAATCACTGACTTCAGGTGAATATCGTGAATTAACGCATGAAGAAGTCTCTCGTTTAAATCACTTATCTGACTAACGCTACTTGTCAAGCTATGATAAAATAAAACTAATAATCTATAATTGTGGAGGATTTTGGAATGAAGGAAAATAAATCTCAGGACAATCAAGAACCTAAGGGTCCTTACAAGCATTTTGAACGTCCGACAACGTCTAGAAGTGCGATGCATCATCGCCACCGTTCAGAGCCTGCACCCGAACCAACTCCTAGTCGTCCAGATAAGAACTCTAAGGGTACACACCATAGTCAGTTATGGGCTGGGTTGATTATAGTTGCAATAATTTTGATTGCCTTGATTCCGATTGTTTCTTCAAAGTTGCACTCTAATTCTAATAACTTGGCTGAAAAGAGTGTTAAAGTTTCAAAGAGTTCTTCTAAGTCTCATAAATCTAAGAGTAAAAAGCCTAAGCGTAGTTCTTCGAAGAAGAGTAAGTCTAAGAGTAGTGTGAAGAAAGAAGAGAAGAAATCGTCAAGCCAATCTCATGACGTAACTCCAGCTGTAACTAGTCAGTCTCAAAGTAGTCAAACTAGCCAAAGCAGTACCCAATCTTATGCTTCTAGTGCTAGTCAAACTACCACTCAAGACCAAACTCAACAAGCAAACCAAAATTCATACCAAAATAATCAAAATACCTGGCAGAATAACAGTGGAAGCAGCTCGTCACAAAATCAAGCTCCAAGTTCTTACACTGTTCAAGAAGGCGATTCTTTATCAAAAATTGCTCGTGAAAATAACACTTCAGTGCATTATTTAGAGCAGCTTAATGGTTTAGAATCAGCTGATAGTATTAGTATTGGTCAATCAATTAAACTTAAATAATTAAAAAACATTATTATTTACAATTTAGTTAAGAAGTATTATCATTTACTTGTAAAAAGTAAATAAAAGGATGTTGTCTTCAGGGCAGGGTGAAATTCCCGACCGGCGGTTAGAGTCCGCGAGCTACGATGTAGTTGAACCTTAGGTACCGATAGTTAAAGTCTAGATGGAAGAAGACAGACTAAAAAACTAAACATGATTTAGATTAATAAGGTCTGTTGCTGAGGCAACAGGCCTTTTGTATGTTATGGAGGAATCATCATGCAAAGAAAAACTAGTTTAAGTCATGTCAGACTTGCTTATTGGCTTGCTTGGGCAATGATTGGTGCATTGGCATTTTTAATTATGAAAATTGAAGTCCCAATTATTCCAGGCTTTGATTATTTGAAGATGGACTTTTCGGATTCACTTGTTGCCTTGAGCACCTTAGTTTTTGGACCATTGGGCGGAACAATGATTGCACTCTTTAAGTCATTATTGAGTCTTTTTATTTCTGGTTTTAATCCAATTTCAATGATCGGACAACTAGCTGCGTTTTTAGCAAGTTTAGCTTATATCTTGCCATTTTATTTCATCAGTAAAAAACATGAAGATAAAGTAAAATATCAAATTTTTGGTTTAATTGTCGGTACACTAGCTTTAACGGTAGTAATGTCACTAGCAAATTATTTTGTTCTAACTCCAATGTATATTTCTTTAATGGGATTTAAGTTAAACTCATCACTTTTAACTTACGTTGTTTCTGCTATTATTCCTTTCAACTTAATTAAGGGTTTGATTAACAGTATTGTTGTTTTGATTTTAGCGAAAACTTTATTACCTGTTCTAGAGAAGTTTGTAAGACGTAATTTCTAAAATATTTTCTAAAAGAATTATGTTTAGCCAGAAGTCGAGTGACTTCTGGTTTTTGTTTTATGGTAGAATTTACTTTGAATGAAAAAGAAAGGACTCAATTTTTTAATGCAAGTAGCTATTGATGGTCCTGCATCAGCGGGGAAGAGTACAGTTGCTAAAATTATCGCGCATAATTTAGGCTATATTTATATCGATACTGGTGCAATGTATCGAGCATGTACATTAATTGCACACGACAATCACGTTGACTATGGTGATGAAAAGACGATCTTAGACCTGGTTGACAAGAGCACAATTGAATTTAAGCAAGAAGATGGAGAACAGAAGGTTTATGTAAATGGCAAGGATGTATCAATTGCCATTAGAACTCCAGAAATTACTGAGAATGTTTCTCAAGTGTCAGCCTTGAAGTCAATTCGTGAAAAGATGGTTGAATTACAGCGTGAAATGGCTGGTAAACATAATGTTATTATGGATGGCCGTGATATTGGGACGACAGTTTTACCAGATGCTGAGGTAAAAATCTTCTTAATCGCTAGTGTGGCATCAAGAGCTAAGAGACGCTTTTTAGATTTTCAAGAAAAAGGAATTCACCAAGACTTGAAAGATATTGAACATGATATTGAAGTTCGCGACTATAAAGATTCTCATCGTGAAATTTCTCCATTAAAAAAAGCAGCGGATGCAATTGAATTAGATACAACAAACCTTACTATTGATGAGGTTGTAGCTAAAATAAGCGAGATAATACAAAAAAAGCAAAAAAATTAAACAAAAGTGTGGAAAAAAGACATCAAGTACTTTAAAATAAAGTATGATATTGGGAGGTAATTATGACAGATAATAGTAATCAATTCTTAGATGCTCTAAAAGAAATGCAGGGAGTTGAAGTCGGCAACATTGTTAACGTTGAAGTTTTAAGTGTTGAAGATGGACAAATCGCTGTTGGTGTTGAAAATGCAGGTGTTGAAGGTGTAATCACTAAACGTGAATTCACTAATGACCGTAACGCAGATTTAAACCAATTGGTAAAACCTGGTGATAAGTTTGAAGCTTTAGTTCTTAGAAGAGCTGGTGGCGATAAAGAAAACGGCGAATTCTTCTTCTCAGTTACTCGTTTGAAGGAAAGAGAAGCTTACAAGGAATTAGAAAAGGTCTTTGAAGAAGGCAAGACTGTTGAAGGTACTGTAACTGGTGCTGTTCGCGGTGGTTTATTAGTTGACGTTGGTACACGTGGTTTCTTACCAGCATCACTTATTTCTAACCGTTACGTTTCTGACTTGAAGCCTTACATTGGCAAGAAGATGAACTTGAAGATCACTGAAATTGATCCTAACAAGAACAGATTAATTCTTTCAAGAAAAGACTTAATCGAAAAGGAACGTGAAGAAGCATTCGAAAACGTTGCTTCACAATTAGTTGTAGGTGATACGGTTGAAGGTAAAGTATCACGTTTAACTGGTTTTGGTGCCTTTGTTGACGTTGGTGGTGTGGACGGTTTAGTTCACATTTCAGAAATTTCTTACAAGCATGTTGACAAGCCAAGTGATGTATTGAAGGCTGGTCAAGATGTTAAGGTTAAAGTTATCGGTATTGATGACGATAGACACAGAATCTCCCTGTCAATTAAGCAAACTTTACCATCCCCATTTGAAGAAGCTACTGAAGGTTTACATGAAGGCGACATCATTGAAGGTGAAGTTAAGACTTTAACTTCATTCGGTGCATTCATCGAAGTAGCTGATGGAATCCAAGGTTTAGTACACGTTTCAGAAATTGCTAACAAGCACGTTGATAAGCCAAGTGATGTTTTAAAGGTTGGTCAAACTGTTAAAGTTAAAGTTTTGAGCGTTGACCCAAGTGACAGAAGAATCTCATTGTCAATCAAGCAAGCTGATCCTAATGCTGCTAAGAGTGAAAACTCACGTCCACGTCGTCGTCAAGATTCTGTAGCTGATAAGTACATGAATGACAATGACAACGGTTTTGCTTTAGGTGACATTATTGGTGATCAACTTAAAGATAAGGATTAATCGTCATTCGTCTAAAAAAGCTGACTCCGGTCAGCTTTTTTTATTTCTTAGATAAATAGAAAGGGGTAGAAATAATATGTCATTACCCATCGTTGCATTAGTTGGACGACCAAATGTTGGTAAATCAACTATTTTTAATAGAATTATTAATTCTCGCGTAGCTATTGTCGAGGATAAAGCTGGCGTCACTAGAGATAGAATTTATGCTCGTGCTGAATGGATGGGCCATGAATTTATCCTAATTGATACTGGTGGTATTACTTTAGACTCCGGTGAAATCGAAGAGCAAATTAAGGCTCAAGCTGAAATTGCGATTGATGAGGCTGATGTAATCGTCATGTTGGGGGATGTGACCCAGCACATGACTAATATGGATGAAACAATTGCTAAGATGCTTTATCGAACTAAGAAGCCAATTATTTTAGCAGTTAACAAGGCTGATAATCCTGAACAAAGAACTGATATTTATGATTTCTATAGTTTAGGTTTGGGCGACCCTATTCCTGTTTCTGGTAGTCATGGAACTGGTATGGGTGATTTACTTGATGCAATTGTTGGTGAATTCGGCGATAAGGCCAATCAACATGAAGATGATTCGATTCGCTTTAGTGTAATTGGTCGTCCTAATGTAGGAAAATCTTCACTGGTAAATGCTATTTTAGGTGAACAACGTGTAATTGTTTCTAACATCGAAGGGACAACGAGAGACGCCATTGACACGACTTTTACTAATGATGGGCAAAAGTATACTATTGTCGATACTGCCGGTATTAGACGCCGTGGCAAGGTCTACGAGAAGACTGAAAAGTATTCAGTTCTAAGAGCAATTAGTGCTATTGAAGAAAGTGATATTACACTTTTAGTTTTAGACGCTAGCACAGGCATTCGTGAACAAGATAAGCATGTTGCTGGCTATGCTCACGACGCAGGCCGAGGAGTAATTATTGTCGTAAATAAGTGGGATCTTCCTAAAAAAGATAGCACAAGCATGAAGGACTTTGAAAATACAATTAGACAGGAGTTCCAATACTTGGACTACGCTCCAATTGTTTTCGTTTCGGCAAAGACTGGTCAAAGAGTTCCTGATATTTTGAAACTAGTTAAAGAAGTTCACGATAATCAAACTCGTCGCATTAAGTCTAGTGTCTTGAATGACTTGCTACTTGAGGCAACCAGAATTACGCCAACGCCACTTGTTAACGGAAAGAGATTAAGAATCTACTACATGACGCAAGTTGCAGTAACTCCGCCGACATTTGTTGTTTTTGTAAATGATCCAGAATTATTGCACTTCTCATATCAGAGATTTTTAATCAATCAATTGCGCCAAAACTTTGATTTTGTAGGAACACCAATTAAAATCTTAGCTAGAAAACGTAAATAAGCCTAAAATTTCAAAAAAATAGGGATATATCTGCGAAAAAGCTTGCAACTAAGCGTCTTAGTGTGCTAATTTTATTGCAGGGAATAAATGAATAAATCATTTTTCTTATTTTTTAAAGGTTTTGTTTTAAAATACTATTAGTTCATTTCGGGAGGTGAAGTGGAATGGCAAACAAGGCAGAATTAGTTTCTGAAGTTGCTGCTAAAACTGACTTAACCAAGAAAGAAGTTGCTGCTGCAGTTGATGCAATCTTTAGCTCTATTCAAGAAGATCTTGCTAAAGGTGAAAAAGTTCAATTGATCGGTTTCGGTACTTTTGAAGTACGTCACCGTGCAGCTCGTAAGGGTCGTAACCCACAAACTGGGGCTGAAATCGAAATCCCAGCTTCTAAGGTTCCTGCATTCAAGCCAGGTAAGGCTCTTAAGGATGCTGTTAAATAATTGTTCAGTTACTAGCAAAATAAAAACGTGCTAAGTTGTATAGCTTGGCACGTTTTTTGTGTACAATTATTGTGTTAGCACAAATGAAAAGAGTGAAAAAATGACTTATTCTGAACAACTACTAGATGCAATTCAAAACCATGACTTTTCTGATAATCATATTCTTCTTAAAAAAGCACTTGAAAATGATGATCCGGAAGTTTTAGCTTCTTTAGCTGAAAACTTAACTGATCTTGGTTTTACTGATCTTTCTAAGGAAGTTTACCGCTATTTGATTGCTCAGTTTCCAAGAGAAGATTTGTTTAAGGTATACTTAGCTGAAATTTTATTAAATGATGGCGATGAAGATGATGGTTTGCAGCTTCTATATGATGTAAAGCCAGAAAGTGATGCTTATATCGAGAGCTTGCTTGATTTAGCTGATTATTACCAAAGTAATGGTCTGATTGAAACAGCGCGTCAAAAGCTTCTAGAAGCGCATAAATTAGCTCCTGAAGAAGATGCAATTAACTTTGGCTTAGCTGAACTTGACTACTTAAGTGGCGATTATGGTGAAGCATTAGGACTATACCGAGAGCTTGCAAAAGAAAACAAGACCTTTGGCGAAGTAGTCCTAAGTCAAAGAATCGCTGCCTGTCTTGCAAAATTAGGTGAGTACGAAGAAGCGTCCAACGAGATTAAGAGTCATGAAAATGATATTTTGAGCATTGATGCATTATATGAAGCAGGTTTAATTATGTTATCTGCGGGCGATAATAAGGCAGCAATTAAGTACTTAGATCAAGTAATAGAAATACAACCTGACTATGTAAATGCCTATCCATTACTTGCACAGGCTTATGCAGCAGAGGATAACAATGAAGAAGTATTGAGAACTGCTCAGACGGGACTTTCTTATAATGAACTAGATGAGGTCTTGTATAGCTTGGGTGCTAAAGCAGCTGCTAACTTAAATCAGTTAGACGAAGCAGAACGCTTGCTTAAGAAGGGGCTAGAAATCGCTCCAGACAATAGTGACTTACGTTTGCAGTTGTCTAACTTGTATCTCCACCAGCACCAAGATGAAGCTAATATCGCCTTATTTAAGGATCTTGATGATGAAGAACTTGAACCACAAGCTCACTGGAATATGGCTATCTCATATCAAAGACTTGAAGACTATGATAAGGCTAAGAGTGAATTCTTACTGGCATATCCAGCCTTTCAAAAGAATGCAAGCTTCTTAAGACAGATGATTAACTTGTTCTATGAGTTGCGTGAGATCCCAACAACTAAGGAATTGATCAAGAAGTATTTGCAAGTTCAACCTGACGATATTGATATGCAAGATATGTTAGATGAATTGAATAGTGAAGAATAATAGAGCGACAATTTTAGAAAGTAATTGCTTTTTAGCATAAAGAATACCTCTCAAAGATAATTTGAGGGGTATTTTTTTATAGTAATTTATTCAATTGTTTGTTAAATCTTCTCAGACTTAGCTTAAGTTTAAAAATCTTAAAGATACTTAATTGTATTTTTTGTAATTTATTTATATTTCTCTGCATATTAGCGATTGTACGATTACAATTATTACGATTATATTTTTGACTTAAGTTTTTGATATAAGCTTTGGGTAATTTATTTCCATAAATTTTAGTCAAGGACTTATTTGGTGAAACTAAGATTCTGACAAGTTTGCGATTGAATTCTTCTTGATAAGTTTTATTTTTTGCTTTAGTTAATTTGGCTCTTATAGTATTAAAGTTATTTCTTTTTGGATATTGGTAAGAATCAGAATCTAGCTCATTTTTTAGAAATTTCTTGAAAGTCGTTAAATCTTTTTTAGTAGGACCCTTCATAGTAAGACTTACTAAACCATATAATTTCAAGAAAGTATCTTGATTTTGAAAAGCTAGAGTATCAATCATTGATGTAACGTTAAAAGGAATGAGAGTAGTATTGTCATCATTTGCAGCATATTTTTCTTGCTTGCGATAAGCACCGACGAACATATCTGCCATTTGAATGCCTAATTCTTTTTTACTATCACATGTTTGATAAGTAAAAAAAACGTTGTTTTCCTCACCTAGATTTTTGATAATTTGAGAAAGTAGCTTGCAGCTAAAATATTCACTTTCAAGCTGAGAATTTAAATTAGTTTGATCAAGGTAAATATTTAATTTTAAGTTAACAACAGGATTTTGCTGACGTAGATCTGCAATAATCCTTTTAATTGGGTAAATGTAAGATTGAAGCACTAATACTTGTTGCATAATCGTATTATCAAGAGTGGTATCGTGCTTATGGTAAATAGGGCGTTGATAGATATAAGCATTGGTTAGAAAAGGCTTAACAATATCTAACGCTAATCGATTCATCGTGTCTGAAACATTTACACTCTTTTTCTCTTTTTTATAATGAGAATGATAAATTTTTTGAAAATATTGGTTATATAAGTCTTTTAGGTGAAAGGTGGGGATGACTAAAAAGCCTGTATAGAACTTTTCAGTTGTATTGTCAGATTGAGATTGAAAAGAAATGCTTTCATCAATAAAAACATGAAATTCTTTTGTATGACGGCGCGGTTGGAAGAGCTTCTTTAAGATCATGATTTTTCTCTAAGTAAATTTGATAGAAGTATTATATCGAACATAAGTTCCGAAGGAAAGCGAACAAGGTAAAATATTATCAATAATCATATTTTTTATTATGTGAAGTTGAGTTGTAAAAAAATAAACTTCATAAATTGTAAGGGAGACTTTTTGATTTAACAAATACTGTGATATATTTTAATTTAATGAGTAGAAAGAGAGTACATTAGGTTGACAAAAAGAAATCTAAAATCACCAGTGATATATGAAACTAAATATAACGTTCAAACAGCCAGTCAATTAAATACACAGATTAGTGAAACATATGCTACGGATGACACAAAAAGGGTTTTATTAACTGAGTTTCCGACTGTTTATGTCATTAATGATCCGATAAATAGTAAAAAGTCACAGTACACAGTTTATGTTGGTGAAACGAATGATATTCAAAGGCGTACATTGCAGCATTTAGATGCAGATCCGGCTAAACGTGATGATTTTTTTAACTTCAAAAATTCAAAAAATGTAAGTATGTTTGTAATTGGTCACGAGCATTTTAATAAATCTATGACTTTAGATATAGAAAATAGATTGATGCAATATCTAAGCAGTGTGCCGGCTGTATATCATTTGAATAATCGACGTCATAATGATCAAAATAGATACTATGATTCAGACGAATTTAATAGTTTATTTGATCTGATTTGGAAAAAACTAGGTAAACAAAATGAAGATTTATTTCCTGCGCGTAAAATTATTGAATCTTCAGCTATATTTAAAGCTTCACCGTTTAATAAATTAACGAGCGAACAATTATTAGCAAAATCTAAGGTTATAGATAAAATTAATAAAGCTTTATTTGTTCAAAAGGATAAGAATCTGGCTGAAGGACAGTTGATTTTGGTTGAGGGAAATGCTGGATCAGGTAAAACTGTGTTAATGAGTAATATTTTTTATGATTTGGTACATGAAGATCAAATTTCTGCAAAAGAGCAAAAAGAAGATAAAAAATCTGAAAGATTATCAGTAGCAATGATTGTTAACCAAAATGAACAACTCAAGGTATATGAAGAAATATCACAAAAGCTATTTGATAAAGATGAACAAGTACAAGTAGCAAAGCCAATTACATTTATAAATAAGGTTAAGCCATCGAAAAAAGTTGATATAGCTTTGATTGATGAAGCGCATTTACTACTGACACAAAGGAATCAGGCCTATGCTAAGTATGGAAAGAATATGTTAGAAGATATTTTAAAACGTGCAAAAGTAGTTATGGCAGTGTATGATCCTGCGCAAGTTTTATCAATAGCTTCTGTTTTAGAAGATGAAAAATTTGCTGATTTGGAAAGAAAAGCGGGTAAGGAAAATATTATTTATTTGAAAAATCAAATGAGAATCGATGCATCCCAAGCTACAATAGATTGGCTTCGTAATCTTATTGATAATGGAATCATTAATAAGATACCTCAAGATAGTAAGTATCAAATCAAAGTTTTTAAGACTCCTGAAGAAATGCAGAAGGCCATTGAGAAAAAGAATAAAGATCAAAAAAATGGAATTAGTAGAATGGTCGCAACTTTTGATTGGGAATATTCAGGAGGAAAAACACAACCACCAGAAAATCAGAAATATTGGGAAGTGTCCGAAGGAGATTGGCATATGCCATGGAACTATGAAATTAATAAACGAGATAAATATGAAAGCAAACACAGAGCACATAGAACCGTAAAATACAGTAATCAATCGTGGGCAGAAAAAGATTATACTATAGCAGAAATAGGATCGACTTACACAGTACAAGGCTTTGATTTGAATTATGTTGGTGTTGAACTTGGTCCCTCTGTAAAGTATCGTAATGGTCGAATTATTCATGATCCAGCAGAAAGTTCTAACAGCAAAGCTACACAAAAACGTGATTCAACTAAGAGCTATGCTGATGTGTTATTAAAAAATGAATTTAATGTTTTAATGACGCGTGGTGTTCATGGTCTGTATATTCATGCTGTTGATCCAGAGTTGCAAAAGGCGTTAGAGAGAGCTTCCGAAAAAGTATAATGTGCATAGGTGGAAACGTAACATTTGAATTAGAAGAAAGCTAGTAGTATGGATATATATCACCAAATAATCGTGAAAGAATTAAAAAGATTATCTTTAACTCAATTAAAATCAGGAAAAATGGAGCAACTAATTCCCTTAGATGATAGAGAATCTATCATTTTAATTGATCAATTTTTACTATTATTTAACGTATCTAGTAAATTATCGTCAGATAGAGCGAGTATTGTTCAAAAAATAATTAATGATTTTAATGATAATCTTTTTTATAGAATTTCTAATTTTAATTTGAAATATAAGAGAAAAATAGAAGCTAATGCATTTTTGAATGTTTTTCCTGATGATATTATAGAGATATATGCAGATTTGATAGAAGTATGTTCTGATTTTTTTAAAGTTTTTGTTTGTTTAAATGAGATATGCAATAATAAGCGAAAATTTGATTCTATAGAAAAAGTATCTACATTAACAGATGCAAACCTAGTTTCTAAACTTGAGGCAAAAACTAATAATATAAATTGGAATTTTGTTTTATCAGGAATAAATAAACCTATACGTAATGCTATCAAGCATTTACGATATGTATTTGATGTCGAACATCAAACTATTATTTTTAGTCCAAACGGGAAAAATTTTTTTCTATAACGAAATTCGATTTATATAAACTTACTATTCGAAGTATTAAAGTCATTAATTGTTTTATCTATGCAGGTTATATAACAAAGCTATATAGTGAAAAAGATAAAATAATCGAACTTAATAAATTGCTTTTTAATAATTTGTCTACTAAAGAATTAGCAGATATAGTTAGCGTCTTTAGATCAAAAAGAATTTTATATAGATATTTGAAAAATAAATAAAATGTCCAAAAAAGAAAAACTATATAACTTCATCATGGCTGTTTTAGCCGTAATATCTATTATTCTTGTCATTCTAGACTATGCTTCGGTTATCAATTTAAATACTGGAATATGGATGTGGGTGGACAATGGCATCTTAGTAGTTTTTACGATAGATTATTTCTATCGACTGACTATCGCAAAAAATAAGTGGAGTTTCTTTAAACATAATATTTTTGACTTATTATCAATCATCCCTGTAAATGGATTTTTTACACTTTTCAGACTAGCTCGACTAGGAAGACTAGCGAGACTTACGCGCTTGCTTAGAGTTTTGCGATTAGTTGGTTTAACTGGTAGATTGAGAAAAATTCTTTATACTAATGGTTTAATTTATCTTCTATATACTAGTCTTAGCCTTTTAATTATTGGTGCTATTACTTACTCTATGACTGAGCATGTTTCCTTAGCGCAGTCATTTTGGTGGGCAATTGCTACCGCAACGACTGTTGGCTATGGTGATATTTCTCCGCATACTTTTGTGGGAAAGATAGTAGCATTAGTTTTAATGCTAGTAGGAATTGGTGTAATTGGGATGTTAACAAGTTCGATTACAACATATTTTGTGAGAGAAGATAATAAATCTGATGATAAAGATACTCAACTTGAAAAGATCATGCAAAAGTTGGATGAAATTGAAAAACAAAACCACGATTTAAAGGAAGAAATTCAAAAGTTAAAACAGAAATAGCGCCAACTCAAGCTACCTACCATCAACCATGGCGGGTAGCTTATTTTTATCCAAAATTAAATAACACAACCATAACTCAGCACTGCCAATTATTATACAAAGTTCTTATCAAAGCCTATAATATTTTTTGTAAGCGATAACAAAAGGGCGAGGAAATAAATATGGAACAAGAAACAAAGGCTCCAGTTATTGACTGGAAAGCAAATTATGATGTTGTTGTTTTAGGCTTTGGCGGAGCAGGTGCAACTGCTGCTAGATTTGCAGCTGATAACGGCACTAAAGTATTAATTGCTGACGTTGCTCCTTACAGTCATGAAGGTGGGAACACTAGGTATTCTGCCCAACTTCTTGGGACTGGAACTGACTATGACAAGTTGAAGGAATACTATCTTGGCTTAACGCGTCCGATGGATTTGCCAGAAGATATGGTTGAAACTTATGTCCGCGGAATGTGCAACATGCGGGAATATGTAAAAAAGTACTTGGGCGTTGAACCAGTTAGTTTTATCAATGACTTTAGCAAGATACCAAAGGAATACCGTGTTGGAGTTACTCAAGAATATCCTGAACTAAAGGGACATGAAACCTATGACTATACCTTGGTTCACAATGGTTGGTTCGACGCAGCACTTTGGAAACTTTTAAGACAAAAAGTTCTAGACCGCAAAGACAAGATTGATGTCTGGTATGAAGCGCGGGCTACTCACTTGATTCAAGATCCAGTTTCTAAGGTGATCAAGGGTGTTCAGATTGAAAAATTAGGCCAAAAGATTAATGTCCTAGCTAGACGAGGCGTTATTTTGACAACGGGTGGTTTTGAAAATAATAAGGAAATGATTCAAAACTACTTAGCTGCTTCTAAACTTGCCCCATTAGGTACTATTTACAATAAGGGTGACGGTATTTCGATGGCGCAAGAAGTTGGTGCTAAGATGTGGCACATGTACAATTATGAATCTCTTGGCTTACTGCATGGTTTATCATTTGATACACCAGAAGGCGAGAGATCTAAGTTAGTTCTCAGCTGGCCAGAGCTTAACCACGGCAGCGTCTTTATGGTGGCGGATGATGGTAAGCGTTACTTTAACGAAGCTGGTCCAAACCGTCACGGTCATATTTTTGATCATGGTATTTGGCGCGTTCCACGTAGTCACGAGAAGCCATATATTATTTTTGATCAAAAACAATACGAAACCATTGAAGCAGGGCAGATTCTATACGATAAGTTCAATGAAAAATTGATTAAGGCTGATACGCTTGAAGAGTTAGCTGAAAAGACAGGTGTTGATGCAAACGGTTTAAAGGAACAAGTTGAGATGTTTAACCGTTTTGTAGAAAATGGTCACGATGATCAATTTGGTCGAGATATTAAGTCAATGGCTAAGTTTTCTAATGAGGGCCCATTTTATGCAACTAAGATGGCATATAACGTTTTGAATACGCAGGGTGGACCGGAAAGAAACACTAAAGCTGAAATTCTTGATGTTAATAATAAGCCAATTCCGCACTTGTATGGTGCTGGCGAATTAGGTGGTATTAATGCAAACCAGTATCAAGGTGGCGGTAACTTAGCTGAATGTTTGATTTTTGGTAAGATTGCCGGTGAGCAAGCAGCTAATGTCACTGATGAGGTTACAGACGAAGCTTCTGATAAGTACAACGGCATTAATGAATTAGCAGATGGTGACAGGGTCAAGGACATTAAGCTTGATAAAGATCAGTATCTTGGTGAGTCCAATGCTGGTATTGGTGGCAAGCTTGTTGTACGTGTTACTTATGATAATGGAATCAAAAATGTCGAAATTGTACAAAATCACGAAAGTGAAGATGTTGGCAAGCGAGCACTAAAGGTTATTCCAGAGCGTATTGTTAAAGAAAATACCCCAGATGTTGATGCGGTTTCTGGTGCGTCTGCTACAAGTCGGGCAATCAGCGAAGCCGTCCGCAAGGCTTTGAAAAATGTGAAGGAATAAAATGGCTTACAACCACAATGCGGTTGAAAAATTATTTTGTTAACTTATCTACTTAACTCTCGTAAAAAAGCGAACTCTCGCAAATTTTCGCTTCGCACGCGAGAGTTTGCGAGAATTAAAAAAACTAGTCACAGCGACTAGTTTTTACTATTTTCTAAAGAAAATATGTCTCTTTTTTCTTTCGTAAGTAAAGCCTTGGCCTAATGCCTCGTGAACGTCAACGACTGAAACAAAGGCATTAGGATCTTCTCTTAAAATTAATTCTTTTACCTGACTAATTTCTCTAGGAGAAACGACGCAATAAATAACTTTTTTGCTAGATCTATCATAGCCGCCTTCTGCGTCTAAGAAGGTATAACCACGATCTAATTGCACATCAATCATCTTAGCAATTTGTTCATACTTATCAGAAATAATAAAAAGTCCACGTGCTGCGTAAGCGCCTGCTTGGATTGAATCAGTAATTCGCGCTAATACAAAACTAGCAAGCAACGTGTAAATCATGTGCTTAATGTCTAGGTAAGTGAGGGAGATTGTCAAAACAAAAGCATCAAGACCAAGAAGCGACTTCCCAACAGGTATACCTAATTTTAAATCTAATATCCTAGCAATAATATCGGTTCCGCCAGTGGTGCCGCCATATTTAAAGACAATTCCGATGCCAAAGCCAGAAAAAAGTCCTGCCAAGACACCTGCAATAAAAAGATCATGTTCTAAATTCAATTGGTTTATAATAGGAATGTGTAACCAAAATGATAAAAAGAAGGATAGACAAAGCGTGCCCCAAATGGTCAAGGCAAGTAGCCGTTTGCCCATAAAACGATATCCGATTATAATTAAGGGGATATTTAGAAGTAACGTTGATAGACCAGGATTGATATGGAACCAATATCTAAGTAAAAGCGCAATACCACTTATTCCACCATCAGCTAGTTTGTTAGGGATACTGATGGCATCTAAGCTAAAAGCATAAATACTACAACCAAGAGTTATGAAAAATAATTGTTTAAAGAGTTGTTTATTGAAAATCTTAGTCATGTTACTTCCTTCTTTCTTACAAAACTAAGGAATAATTAAGGGGAATAGGGAATATATGAAGATTACCAATTTACCGGAAGTTTTTACCGCCGCGCTTCCAGTTTTAAAACAAATTAATGAAGCGGGTTATGAGGCTTATTTTGTTGGAGGCAGTGTTAGAGACTTGCTCTTAAATCGTCATATTCATGATGTTGATATTGCAACAAGTGCTTATCCGATGGAAATTAAGCAAATTTTTAAAAAGACAATTGATACGGGAATCAAACATGGAACAGTGACGGTTCTTTATGAAGGCGAAAGTTACGAGATTACAACTTTTAGAACGGAATCAGGATACCAAGACTTCCGCAGGCCCGATCATGTAACTTTTGTTCAGAACTTGTCAGAAGACTTGAAGAGAAGAGACTTCACAATTAATGCTTTAGCCATGGATGTTGATGGCAATATCATTGATCACTTCGATGGTTTGGGCGATTTAGACAAGCATCTAATCCGTGCAGTTGGTAAAGCTGAGAACCGTTTCCACGAAGATGCCTTAAGAATGATGCGGGCAGTTCGTTTTATGAGTCAATTGCAATTTACGCTTGAACCAGAAACTGAGCAAGCAATTAGCGATAATCATGAATTGCTCAGTAAGATTTCTGTTGAACGAATTCGCGACGAATTTGTTAAAATGGGGATTGCTCCCGGTAGCCAAAAGGCTTTTCAGATTTTCTTAGATACTGGTTTATCTGAAGAAGTTCCAGGTTTTAAAGGTAAAAAAGAGAATTTGGCTCTTTATCCTCAACTCAATTTTAGTCCTACTACTGAAGCTAATCTATGGGCTTTGATGATTATTTTACTAAAATTACCAAATGAGAAGATTCCTTCTTTTATGCGGATGTGGAAGAATTCTAATGCAATGGAGCGTCAAGTAGCTGATATTGTTGCTTTCTTTGACTTAATTAGTTCACGGGCTCCAAATAACTATGATTTATATCAAGCTGGCTTAGAAACTATCGCTTCGACCATTGATTTGGCGCATATTTTAGGTCAGCCAATTAACGGCAGTGCTTTGGTTGATGGTTATGAAGCTTTGCCAATTAAAAATAGCCATGATCTAGTGATTGATGGCCACTTTTTATTAAAAAATGGTATTCCAGCTGGACCAAGAGTGGGTCTACTACTAGAAGAAATAAAAAAGGCAGTCCTTGAAGGAGTAATTAGCAACAACGAAGCAGCAATTACTGAATTTCTTTCTTTAAATAATTAAAAATAGCTAGCAAAAAGGCGAGCAGTGAAAAATCACTACTTGCCTTTTTTAAACGTAAAATAAAATTGAAAAATACATCAAGATTGATCCGAGTAAAACAAACATGTGCCAAATCACATGTATATAAGGAACTCCGCGCATTGAAAATAAAATAGCACCAACAGTATAAGCAATTCCGCCCCAAACTAGAAGCCAAAAACCAGTTGGTCCAAGAACTGGATAAAGGGTGCTAGAAGCAATAATAACAATCCATCCCATTAATACGTATAAAATCGTATCTAAGACAACGTGTTTTCCTTGATTGAAAATATAAAACAAGATGCCAAAGATTGCTAGAGCTAAGATAATGCTAAACATTACCCAGCCTTTAGCTCCGCCAATTGCAACGAGAGTATAGGGTGTATAAGTTCCAGTAATTAAAATAAAAATTGAGGAGTGATCAAATATCTGGAAAACCCTTCTAGCTCTAGTAAAAATCAAACTGTGGTAGAGTGTTGAAAAGAGATAGAGAATAATCAAGCTTGAACCATAGAGAGTAAAGGCAGTTACTCTTACTGCACTTCCTGTGTGGGCAGCTTTTACAATTAAAATTACTAATCCAGCTACTGCTAGGCAAAAGCCAATCCCATGAGTAATAGCACTAAAAATATTATTTAAAATGTTGTATGTTTTTGAGCGATTTTTTGGCTCTTGCCACAATTGTTTAAAAGACATTCATTGATTCCGCCTTATATACTTTTATAATCTATTTAATAAATTTTAACTCATTTTTGTATTTTTGATATACTTGAGGTTGTACTTAATAAATTCTAACATAGAATAGTAATTAAAGAAGAATAGGGGATAGGAGCTAGCATGGCTAAGATTAAAGTAGTAACTGATTCCTCAGTTCAATTAACTCCTGAAGAAATTGATAAATATGACATTACTGTGGTTCCGTTAACCATTACCATTGATGGTCAGACTTACACCGATGGCGTCGACATTAGCCGCGAAGAATTTGTGAAAAAGATGGATGCATCAAAAGAATTGCCTAAAACCAGTCAACCATCAATTGGAGTTTTTGAAAAAGTATTTAAAGATTTAACTGATGATGGCAGTCAAGTTGTAGGTATTTTTCTTGCTCGCTCTTTAAGTGGAACAATTGAGGCTGCTAGACAAGCTGCGGATTTGATTGGTAAGAGCAAAGAAGTAACTTTAATTGATTCTGACTTAACTGATCGAGCAGAAGCATACCAAGTACTAGCTGCAGCTAAAGATGCCAAAGAAGGTAAGAGTCTTGAAGAAATTGTCGCCCACGTTGAGCGACTTAAAGAACATCAAAAACTCTATATGATGGTTGTAAACCTCAATAATTTAATTAAAGGAGGTCGTCTTGGACCGCTTGCGGGTAAGATTGCTACCTTATTGAATATCCGAATTGAATTGCACATGCCAGGTGGTCATCTTGAAGTCGCTAAAAAAGGACGCGGTAAGAAATTTTCTAAAAATTGCGATAAACGCGTTTTAAAAGATATCGAAGAACACAAGCAGGAAATTAAAGAAGTAGCAATTTCTTATGTTGATACTCCCGAAGATATGAAAGTTTGGACTGAAAAGATTAAAGAAATTAATCCTGATATCAAGGTTTTAACTCGAGTAACTAGTCCGATTATTTCCACTCACGCAGGTAGCGGAGCATATGCAGTATTCTATACAATGGAGGAGTATTAATGGCTTATCGTGAAAGCTTTTATCGCTTTTTAATGACGCAAAGAAATCCAGGATCGGTAGACGATATTGCTCAATTTGCTAATAATGCTCAACACGATAGTTCTTTTCCAAAACAAGAAGAAGACTATGAAAAGTTATCAGACTACTTAGAGTTAAACGCTGGCTATTTGCCAAGCATGAGTGTTTTTGACAAGGCATATCAATTATATTTAGACAATATGAACTGAGGCTAATATGGCAGAAGTAGAACCCAATAATTCTCATCAAAAGAAGACTACAAAAAATAAAAAGAAACATCTTCCCAAATATGCCCAATTTTTGTTAACTGGTATAGCTGGTGCAGCGATTGGTGCAGGTTTGACCTTTGGAATTATGGAAGTTAAGGAATTAAAGTCGCCTTTTTATCAAGTTGAAAAAGTGTATGAGCAATTACAAGGTTCATATTATAAAAAAGTTTCATCGCAAACATTGCGCCAAGGGGCAATTAACGGGATGCTTGATAGTCTTAATGATCCTTTTTCAGAAGGATTAAGTGGCGCGAATCAAGAACAAGTTAATAACATCTTAGAAGGCTCAACTTTTGGCGGAGTTGGTATTCAGATGGCAGTACGCAACAATAAAGTTGTTGTGGACTCTATTGTTGCTAATTCTCCAGCTTCAAAGAGTACTATTAAGCCTGGCGATGAAATTCTTGCCGTTGATAATAAAAAAGTCAGCGCGGCTCAGTTCACTAAAGTCGCTTCCTTAGTTAGAGGAAAAGTTGGCACCAAAGTAACACTCAAACTCAAGCGTGCTAATTCAACCTTTAATGTTACTTTAAAGCGCGCTAAAATTTCGCAGTCTAGCTTAACTAAACGTACAGAAGGTAATGCGACCATTATTACAATTACGCAGTTTGACGTGAATACTGCTAAGGATTTGAAGAGTGCCTTAAAGTCAATCAATACTAAAAAATATCCTAAGTTAATTATTGATTTGCAGGATAATCCAGGTGGTGAAATGAATGCTGCTCTGAAATCTGCATCTTATTTCTTGCCAAACAAGAAGATTATTATGCAATACAAGGACCGCAAGGAAAAAGAAGTAATTCGCTCTGATAAGAAGCTTTCAGGAGGCTTTCATACTTCACTCAAGCCAATTATTTTAATTAATGGAAATACGGCTAGTGCAAGTGAAATCTTTACAGCTGCTTTAGTGCAAAATCATTGCGGGGTTTCAGTTGGTCAAACGAGCTATGGTAAAGGAACTGTTCAGCAAGTGGGACAAACTGAGGATTCAGAGTATAAATATACAGTTGCTAAATGGTTGACGCCAAATGGAACTTGGATTAATCAAAAGGGGCTTAAGCCAACTTATCCAGTTTCTGAATCACCTTTAGCAAAATTGCCGCAATTCCAAAGTATGAGCATCTTGAAGAAGTCCATGACTGGTGTTGATGTGGCTACCTTGCAGCAATATTTAACTGCCTTAGGCTATTTACCCAAGCATGTTACTGGCGTTTTTGATGATGAAACCAAGAATGCTGTAATTAAATTTCAAAAAGAACATGACTTGACAACAGATGGTATAGTAAATGGGCAAGTACAAGCTCAGCTTTATCTAGCAGTTGCTCAAAAATTACAAGATAATAATCCTGCTTTAAAGAAAGCATTGAGCTTAAATCTAAGGGATATGGAGGACTAAAAATGGCAACTATTCAATGGTATCCAGGACACATGAATAAGGCTAAAAATCAACTTGAAGACAATTTAGACTTGATTGACGTCTTAATTGAAGTTTTAGATGCGCGTCTTCCAGTTTCTTCTCGTAATCCCATGATTGGACAATTAACCAAGAAGAAACCTCATATTATTATCTTGAATAAGTCAGATTTAGCTGACCCAATTCAGACTAAAAAATGGACTCGTTATTTCCAAGATGAGGGCAATTTCGTCATCTCAATGGATGCTCAGCATAATACTAATATGACGAGTTTGTTTAAGATTATTAAATTAGCTGGTAAGAAAAAGACAGAGAAGTTGATTGCAAAGGGTGCTTCTAATCCGATGATCCGCGTAGCGATTGCTGGAATTCCAAATTGCGGCAAATCGACGATTATTAACCGGATGGTTGGAAGAAATGCGGCAATTGTAGGAGACAAGCCTGGTGTAACTCGTGGTCAAAGTTGGTTAAAGACCAAGACGAATGTTCAAATTCTAGATACACCAGGAATTTTATGGCCTAAATTTTCTGATCAAGAGGTAGGCTATAAGTTAGCAGCTTGTGGTGCAATTAAGGCCGATGTTTTTCATCCTGATGACGTCGCCTTATTTGTAATTGAATTTTTGAAGCAAAACTATCAAAAGGATCTTGCCAAATTTGCCCAAGCAACTAGTGAGGAGCTTGAAAATATGTCTAATCCGGATTTATTACTAGCTATGACTAATAAATATGGCATGCGGGATGATTATGACAAGTTTTCACTCTTTATGCTTCAACGTTTACGTAAAGGAAAATTGGGAAGGATTACGTTTGATCTTAGATGACCATTACTGAAATAAAAAACTTGCTTCAAGGAGAAGTAAGCAGCGAACAATTAGAAGAATTACGTGCTGACGAAAGAAAAGGCGTGCAAAAGCTCTTAGTTAGTTACGAAAAAAGACAGCTTAAACGTGCGCAAGCACTTGCTCAGTTTCAAAATCGTTTTTCTTATGAGAAAGAATTTTGGCAAAAAAATCAACTTGTTGCTGGAGTTGACGAAGTAGGAAGAGGACCACTAGCCGGGCCTGTAGTTACAGCTGCTGTTATTTTGCCCCATAATTTTGATTTGATTGACGTTAACGATTCAAAGAAACTATCCCCTAAAAAGAGAAAGGCGCTTTTTCCTCAAATTCTGGCCAAAGCAGTCAGCGTTAGCGTTGGCTTAGCTAATAATGATGTAATTGATCGGATTAACATCTATGAAGCTGATCGCCTGGCAATGGCGCATGCTGTTCAAGGCTTAAAAGTAAAGCCAGCTGCCTTGTTAGTCGATGCGATGAATGTACCACTGAATATTCCACAAATCAAATTGATTCACGGGGATGCTAAGTCTAATTCAATTGCTGCTGCTAGTATTGTGGCTAAAGTTTTCCGTGACAATTTAATGGATGCCTATGGCGAAGTTTATCCAGAGTATGATTTTAAGCACAATGCAGGGTATGGTACACGTGAGCACATGGAAGCCTTGAAAAAGTATGGTCCAACGCCAATTCATCGTCGATCTTTTGCACCAGTTAGCGAATACGAAAAATAAATAAAAAATAAACCTTCACTTTTGCGTACTTGATAGTGGAGGTTTTATTTTATGAATTTAAAAGAATTTTGCTTAAGATTAAAATTGCAACATGGTGTCGGTACTACAACTTTGGGTAAAATCGCTGAAAATTTTACGGCTGGCGAAGAAGTAACAGTTGACAAAATAGAGAGTTTATCATTAAAATCAAATATCCAAAATCTTGTTTTAGCTGCGATGAGAAATGATAAATTTAATTCTTGGATTGAAAGAATTAAATTGCAGTGTGATGTTGTCACTATCTTTGATTCAATCTATCCAGAAGGACTCCGCGAGATGTACAATGCACCGACGATTCTTTTTACTAGAGGAGATTTATCCTTGCTTAAAAAAGAAATTACGACTATAGTTGGCGCAAGACAACCCACAAATTACAGCCGGTTTGTTTTAAAACAGTTAATTCCGCAGCTAATAGAGCAAGATTTTGTAATTGCTAGTGGTTTGGCTCGCGGAGTTGATGGGATTGCTCATCAGGAAACCTTGAAAAATAATGGTAAAACAATTGCCATAGTTGGAAATGGATTGAATCATTTTTATCCGCAAGAAAATAAGGAATTGCAAGAAGAAATTGTGGCTAAGGGTTTATTAATTAGTGAATATTTACCAGACACACCCCCGCGTCCTTATCGCTTTCCTGAACGTAATCGCATTCTTGCGGGTTTAAGTAAAAATATAATTGTCACTGAAGCTAGAAAAAGATCTGGTTCTTTAATTACTGCAAATATTGCTTTAGAAGAAAATCGCAATATTTTTGCGGTTCCTGGACCAGTCTCAAGTCCCTTATCGGAGGGGCCTAACGAGCTAATTGCTGCTGGTGCATATCCACTAGTTAATGCTGATTTTAGAAACTTGCTTTAGTTGACAAGAGTGAAATTTTTGGTATTTTAGAATTTGGTAGAAATTGTGCAAGGAAGGGGCATTTTATGCCTACTAAACGAAAATATAAAAAGAATTTAGTTATTGTCGAGTCTCCACATAAGGCTAAGACAATTGAAAAATATTTAGGTAGAAATTATCATGTTATCGCCTCAAAAGGTCATATTCGCGATTTGCCTAAGTCCCAAATGGGAGTTGACGTCGAACACGACTATGAACCAAAGTATATTTCCATTCGCGGAAAAGGCGATACGATTAAAGAATTAAAGAGCGAAGCTAAAAAAGCGAAGTATGTTTATCTTGCTTCTGACCCCGATCGTGAAGGAGAAGCTATTGCTTGGCACGTAGCTCATGCTTTAAACTTAGATCCTAAAGAGCACAACCGCGTTGCTTTTAACGAAATTACTAAAGATGCGGTTAAAAATGCCTTTAAGAATCCTAGAACCATTGATATGGATATTGTCGATGCTCAACAAGCACGGCGTGTTCTTGACCGCTTGGTTGGTTATTCAATCAGCCCTATCTTGTGGCAAAAAGTTAAGAAGGGCTTGTCTGCTGGACGTGTTCAATCAATTGCCTTGAAGTTAGTAATTGACCGTGAAAACGAGATTAAGAACTTTAAGCCAGAAGAATACTGGACAATTGATGCTGATTTTGAAAAGGGTAAGGAAAAATTCAAGGGTGCCTTTTATGGCATTAAGGGTAAAAAGCAAGACTTACCAAATAATGAAGCAGTTCAGGATATCTTAAAACAGATTGATAAACGTAAGAACTTTGAAGTTACCAAAGTAGTTAAGAAAGAAAGAAGACGTCAGCCTGCTGCTCCTTTTACTACTTCAACTATGCAGCAAGAAGCCAACAAGCGTTTAGGATATCGTACTCGTCGAACAATGAGAATTGCTCAATCTCTTTATGAAGGGGTCAACCTTGGTAAGGGATCAGTTGGTTTAATCACTTATATGCGTACTGATTCTAAGCGTATTGCTAATGTTGCTAAGCATGAAGCTTCAAAATTTATCCATGAAGAATATGGTGCAAATTATGCAGCAATCAAGCCGCAACACTTTAAAAACGATGCTGATGCTCAGGACGCCCATGAAGCAATTCGCCCAACTTCAGCTTTTAGAACACCAGCTTCAGTTAAAGAATATCTAACAACTGAAGAATATCGCCTCTACACTTTAATTTGGTCAAGATTTATTGCTAGTCAAATGACACCAGCTGTTTACGACACTGTAAGAGCAGATATTGAACAAAATGATGTTACCTTTAGAACAACTGGATCAAAACTTAAGTTTGCTGGCTTTACTAAGGTTTACGATAACCAAAAGGAAAAGAATAATGAATTGCCTGAGTTAAACGAAGGCGATAAGGTTAAGCTTAAGAAAACTGATGACCGTCAGCACTTTACCCAGCCACCTGCAAGATACACTGAAGCTAGTTTAGTTAGAGCTCTTGAAGAAAATGGCGTTGGTCGTCCATCAACTTATGCACCAACAATTGATACGATTCAAAAGCGTTATTACGTAAAACTTGAGGGAAGATCAATTGTGCCTACTGAACTAGGTGAAATTGTTGATAAACTAATCGAAGAATTTTTCCCAGATATAGTTAACGTTGACTTTACTGCTCAACTAGAAGATGATCTTGATGGCGTTGAAGTAGGCAAAAAGAACTGGATTAAAGTAGTAGATGAATACTACAAGCCATTTTCTAAAGAATTAGACAAGGCTGATCAACAAATTGAAAAAGTTCAAATTAAGGATGAACCAGCTGGCTTTAATTGCGACATTTGTGGTGCACCGATGGTAATTAAGATGGGACGTTATGGTAAGTTTTATGCTTGCTCACGCTTTCCGGATTGCCGTAATACTAAGCCAATTGTTAAAAAGGTTGGTGTAACTTGTCCTAAGTGCGGTAAGGGAGAAGTTATTGAAAAGAAGTCTAAACGTAATCGCAAGTTCTATGGTTGCTCTCGTTATCCAGATTGTGATTTTGTATCTTGGGATCAACCAATTGGTCGTAATTGTCCAAATGATGGTCATTTCTTAGTTCAAAAGAAGAACAAGAAGGGACTAGTTATTCTTTGTCCAAACGGCGATTATCGTGAAGAACCAGAAGAAAATTAAATTATTATAAAAATCAATGATATCATTAAAACGAAAGCGGTTTAATGATATCATTTTTATATAGACTTGAAAGAGTCGAGCAGAAAGGAAAGATTGCATGGTAAAAAATGTAACCGTAATTGGCGGAGGCCTTGCAGGAAGTGAAGCTGCATGGCAATTGGCTAAGCGTGGCATTGAAGTAGATTTATATGAAATGCGACCAAAGAAAAACACACCTGCTCATGAAACTGCAAATTTTGCCGAATTAGTATGTACTAATTCAATGAGATCAAACCAACTTTCAAACGCCGTTGGTTTGTTAAAAGAGGAAATGCGTCAGCTTGATTCTTTAATTATGAAGGCTGCTGATGAAACAGCTGTGCCTGCGGGCGGAGCTTTAGCAGTTGATCGGGATAAGTTTAGTTCAGTGGTTACAAAAACTCTAAAGGACTTGCCGAATGTGCGCGTTCATGAAGAAGAGATTACTAAGATCCCAAAAGATGGGATAACCATTATTGCGACTGGACCACTCACTTCAGATACATTGGCAGAACAGATTAAGGAATTTTGTGGTACTGATTCACTTCATTTCTTTGATGCGGCTGCGCCTATTGTAGCTGCAAGCTCAATTGATCGTGACATTGTTTATAAGAAATCTCGCTATGACAAAGGTGAAGCAGCTTACTTGAACTGTCCAATGACTAAGGAAGAATTCTATAATTTCTATAAAAACTTAGTTAGTGCAGAAACTGCTACTTTGCATGGCTTTGAAGATAAAAATGTCTTTGAAGGCTGCATGCCAATTGAAGTTATGGCAAAAAGAGGAGAAAAAACAATGCTCTTTGGGCCACTTAAGCCTGTTGGTTTAGAAGATCCTAAGACAGGAAAGACTCCATATGCAGTTGTGCAACTACGTCAAGATAATGCGGCAAGCACGATGTATAACATTGTTGGTTTCCAAACTCATTTAAAATATGGCGAACAAAAGAGAGTCTTTTCAATGATTCCAGGTCTTGAAAATGCAAAATTCGTCCGTTATGGTAAAATGCACCGCAACACTTACATTGCTAGTCCTGAAGTTTTAAATGCAAATTATGAAGCTAGAAAACAAGCTGGTCTATTTTTTGCGGGACAAATGACTGGGGTAGAAGGTTATGTAGAAAGTGCAGGCTCTGGGTTAGTTGCTGGAATTAATGCAGCAAGAGAAGCCATAGGCGAAGAAACATTAGTATTTCCTAAGTCAACAGCTTTAGGATCGATGGCTCATTACATCACAACTACTAGTGCTAAGCACTTCCAGCCAATGAATGCATCTTATGCATTATTACCAAAACTAGATTATAAGGTTAGAAATAAGCAGGAAAGACACCTGGAAATTTCTAAGCGAGCATTGAAAGATCTTGAAGCCTTTAAGGAAGAAAAGAAGCTTGATTAATAATGTCTAAAGAAAATGATAAGTTAATCAAACAATTCCAAGATTACTTGAACTATGAACGTAATTATAGTAAAAATACTGTAAGCTCTTACTTAAATGATCTAGATGAAGCAAAGCAATTTTTTAAAGAAAATGGTGGCTTTAGCGGCTGGGATAAAGTTAAAAGTCGCGATGTTGAAATTTTCTTACAAAATTTAGCTACACAGAATAGGTCTAGAACAACTCAAGCGCGTAAGATGTCGAGTTTGAGATCTTTTTATCGCTTTCTCGTTAAGCGAGAAGTGTTAGAAAATGATCCCATGCAGACAATTAGCTTAAGATTGGGCGAAAAGAAACTACCACAGTTTTTCTACGAAAAAGAGATGCGCCAAGTCTTTGATAGTCTTGTGGGGCATGACAGATTGGTAGTGAGAAATCGCGCCATGTTTGAGCTTTTTTATGCGACTGGGATGCGGCTAAGTGAGATGGCATCTTTGAAGCTAGATCAGATTGATTTTGATTTAAAAATTATCTTAGTTCATGGGAAGGGTAATAAAGATCGCTATGTTCCTTTTGGAAAAGATGCACTTGATGCTTTAAAGGAATATCGTGATGACGTTCGCCCAGCTCTTCTTGGTCAAAATGAAGATTTAGGCTATGTATTTTTGAATAATCGCGGACAGAAGCTAACTGGACGCGGGATTGAATACATTATGCAGCAAGTGTTCATTAAAGCTGGAGTTGGCGGCAAGGTTCATCCCCACATGCTTAGACACTCTTTTGCAACCGAAATGCTCAATAATGGAGCGGACCTGAGAAGTGTCCAGGAATTGTTGGGACATGAATCTTTATCTACGACGCAAATTTATACTCATGTTACGATGAAGCATTTACAAGCAGATTATCAAAAATTTTTCCCAAGAAAAGATAAGAAAGACGAGGCATAATATATGACAACAATTTGTTCTGTTAGATACAACAATCAAACAGCCATCGCAGGTGATGGTCAAGTTACTTTAGGTGAAAAGGTAATCGCTAAGGCAACTGCTAAAAAGATCAGAAGAATTTACCACGATCAAGTAGTAATTGGCTTTGCCGGTGGTGTAGCTGATGCTGTTAGCTTGCAAGATATGCTTGAAGGAAAGCTTGAAACATACTCAGGCGATTTACGTAGAGCAGCTGTAGAAATGGCACAAAGCTGGAGAAAAGATCCAACTTTAGCTAAATTGCAAGCGATGGTAATTGCCTTTAATGACAAAGATTTATTATTGATTTCTGGTAATGGTGAAGTTCTTGAACCAGATGAAGATGTGGTAGCTATTGGTTCAGGCGGTAATTTTGCACAAGCAGCAGCAATTGCGATGACTCGCCATAGTAGTGGGATGAGTGCGAGTGAAATTGCCAAAGAAGCAGTTAAGATTGCTTCTGGAATTGATGTCTTTACTGATGACCACATTACTACTGATGAAATCTAGGTGAAATATTTTGACTGAAGAAAAAACTCCAAAACAAATTGTAGAATTACTTGATAAATATATTATTGGCCAAAACGAAGCTAAAAAATCTGTTGCTGTAGCTTTATATAATCGCTACCGTCGTTTGCAGCTACCTAAGCAGATGCAACAAGATATTACCCCAAAGAATATGTTAATGGCTGGTCCTACTGGTGTTGGTAAAACTGAAATTGCACGTCGTTTAGCTAAAATTGTTGACGCACCTTTTGTAAAAGTTGAAGCGACTAAGTTTACTGAAGTAGGTTACGTTGGACGCGATGTTGAATCAATGGTGCGTGACTTAGTTGAAGAAGCCGTTCGCATGGAAGAAAAAGAACAATTCGACCGTGTTAAAGTACAAGCAACTAAGAAGGCAAATAACCGCTTAGTTAAGTTAATCGTTCCAGGCATTAAGCGTGAAAACCGTGAAAATTCAATGCAGCAAATGATGCAGATGCTTTCTGGCAACTTCAACATGAACCAAGCTCAAGATAATGAAGAAGTAACTGACGATATTCGAAATGAACGTCTTAGCGTGGCTGATCAACTTAATAAGGGCTTACTTGAAAATCGTGAAGTAACAATTGAAGTTGAACAAGCACCTAAGGTTAATCCAATGGGCGATATGATGGGCCAAATGGGAATTGATATGTCGAGCTTGATGGGAAATTTAATGCCTAAGAAGACTGTTAAGCGTACCTTGAAGGTATCGGATGCACGTGAAGTTTTAATCCAAGAAGAATCTAAGAAGTTAATTAATTACGATTCTCTCTACCAACGCGCAATTGAACGAACCCAGCAAAATGGAATTATTTTTATCGATGAAATTGATAAGATTACCGCTGGCAACAAGAAGACTTCTGGTGAAGTTTCTCGTGAAGGTGTCCAAAGAGATATCTTGCCAATTGTTGAAGGATCAACTGTTTCAACTAAGTATGGACCTGTTTCAACTGACCACATTCTCTTTATTGCAGCTGGTGCCTTTGCTGAAAGTAAGCCAAGCGATTTAATTCCAGAATTGCAAGGTCGTTTTCCAATTCGGGTTGAGTTAAACGCCTTAACTCAAGAAGATTTTGTTAAGATCTTGAAGGATCCTCAAAACTCACTTTTGAAGCAATATATTGCACTTCTTAAAGCTGACGGTATTAAGCTAGTCTTCACTCAAGAAGCAATTGACCGTATTGCTCAAATCGCCTTTGAAGTAAATCAAGGTACTGATAATATTGGTGCTCGTCGTTTAGCAACTATCTTAGAAAAGTTGCTTGAAGATGTCCTTTACGAGGGTCCAGATATGAATATGGGAGAAATTACTATTACTCAGAAGTATGTTGACCAAAAATTGAGTGATATAATTATCAATAAGGACTTAACAAAATTTATTTTGTAATTTTAGTAGATAAAGAGAAGTTAAATTATGGATTATCAATTAAAAAATAATTTTTTAACAGTAACGCTTTCTGATCAGGGTGCTGAAATCCAAAGCGTTAAAGATGTAAACAGTGGTCGAGAATATATTTGGCAAGCTGATCCTAAAATTTGGGGTCGTCATGCGCCAGTTTTGTTCCCTGTAGTTGGTCGCTTAAAGGACGATCAATATACTTATGATGGTAAGACTTATCATATGGGACAACATGGTTTTGCAAGAGATTCGAAGTTTACTGTTGAAGAACAAGACGATAAGCACATTGTTTTTCTTCTGACTTCTAATGAAGATACTAAAAAAATGTATCCATTTGATTTTGAGTTAAGAGTAACTTACAGCTTAGTCAATAACTTGTTGTCAGAACACTTTACGGTAACTAATACAGATACTAAGGAAATGATCTTTGGTATCGGTGGCCACCCTGGCTTTAATTTACCAACTGATAATGGTTTGACTAAGAATGATTATTACTTCAAATTTGCCCCATCCATGGATCATGTGAAGATTCCATTGAAGGCACCTTACCTTGACTGGGATAATCGTTCATTGCTTGCAACAGATTCACTGTTTGAAATTAGTGATGAATTATTTAAGGATGATGCTTGGGTCTTTGAATTAAAGCAACCTAATAAGATTTCTATTAGAACTGATAAGAGTGATTATCATATCAACGTTAAAATGGAAAATGCGCCATTTGTTGGTTTATGGTCACAATATCCTAAATCTGGTAATTACATTTGTATTGAACCATGGTGGGGTATTGCAGACACCTTAGATAGTGATGGTCAATTAGAGCACAAGCGTGGAATGAATCACATTGCTCCAAACGAAGTTTGGGAGAATGGTTTTACAATGGCTTTCCACGATAAGGCTAAGTAATTAAAGATTTAAGACTTTGGTTGAGAGATCAAAGTCTTATTTTGTATATAGGTGAAAAAATGAGAATCGGATATCTAAAGAATTTGGGTAGACATGAATTAGAACAGGCGTCATCTAAGTGGCAGACTTTACATGAAAATGAAAAAATTGATTTAGAACCAGTTGGCTATGATGAGATTGAAGCTAAGATTCAAAATGGTGAAGTAGATGCAGTCTTAGTTAATTCTAGAAATGACATTTATCAAGCGCTTGCAAGCTATTCAGTAAGTGAGATTGCCTTACTTGCCTTAGTTCAGGCAGGTAATTTTAATAAGTATCAGCAAACTGTTGAATTAGATGAGTTGAAAAATGTGCCGTGTATTATGGTTGCTTCAGTAGCAGATGAGAAGAGCGAGTATCATTATCTAAAAGACATTTTGAGAATAAAGAACGATCTGATTGCAGTTGAAACTTTAGGTGAAGCAATTTTGATGGTTGAATCTGGGTCAGGTTACTTAATAATGAATGAAATGACTGCGAGTCACGTAGATGATGATCAGGTGCAGAAATTATTTTTGCTCAGGGATGGTAAGCAATTGCGTGAGAAGTATGTCTTACTTGCTAAGCCAGATGATGCAAGAGTAGCAGAATTTAGCAAGATAATGAAAGAAAGTATTAATTAAAGTAAAATAATTATGTAAAGAATTGCCTTGATTGGTGTATTTTAAAACGTCCAGTGTAAAAAGCTGGACGTTTTTTCCTGCCTTGCGATATACAAGTTCCCATTCTGGTGCGAAATTTGGTACAATAGAATGTATGTTCTATAGAGAGGGTGAAAAGAAGTGCTGACTAAGTCGCATCGGATTTGCAGTATTGCAATCGTCGAATTAAGTTTATTGTTAACGAATCGCTTGTTAATTGATCCAGTTAACAACATTATTATTCTAGCTGCAACTGCAATCGGCGCTTCTTTACCTGACATTGACGAATACAATAGTTCAGCAAGTAAGAAGTCAGTAATTAACTTCAGCCTTTTTCTTAGACACCGCGGAATCACACATTCTTTTCTTGGCTGGGCAGTCTTTTCTGGTGGTTTATATTATTTAATGAGTAAATTTATCCCTATTCGGATTAATAATTTAACTTCGCAGAATTACTGGAGTGCACTTTGGTTTGGTCTAGTAATTGGCTATTTTTTGCATTTAATTCAAGATAGCTTTAGTAAACAGGGAGTAGAGTGGTTAGCTCCATTTTATAAGAAAAAGAAAAAGTCACCGTTTCATTATAAAGTTGGTGGCTGTTTTGAAAAATTTTTAACTCTTATGTCCTATTTAGCTGTAATAACGATAACTTTTTACTGGATCTGGATTTCCTTAACACCAGCGACGCAAGTCTTTTTGTTTTGAAAAGTCATTGCGCACCTGTAAGATAATTAGTGGGGGAAGATTCCAAGAGAGGAGTCCTAGTATGTCCCAATTATTAGTAGTAGCTGGTTTAATTAGTCTTTTATATGTTGTGATAGATATGAAAAGTCAGGCTATTCCAGTTGAAAATGACACAGTCCACAAAGGGCGATAATAGAAAGTAAAGTGGCCAAGAGTTAAAATTGCTCTTGGTCATTTTTAATTTAGCCAGTATACTGATAATAATGAAACTATTAAAGGATATGAATTATGGATTCAAACGATTTAATTTTTGCCAAATTAGAACATAAGCGTCTGCGTTATAACTTGATTGCTGATTTATTTTTAATTGTTGGTGGAATACTTATTTTTAGACAGCCAGCGATGAGTATGTCATTTCAATTGCTGGGTTCTTTGATGATTATCATCGCAATGATCTTTACCATACTTTCTTTTAGAATCAGAAGTAGCAAGCAATATCGCGCCTTGTCATTATTAGTTAAAAATGAGCCAAGCAGTCTTAAGGAAATTATGAATTCGTTTGGCGCAGGGATGACTTTTTTAGCTTTGTTTATGGCTATTGGCTTCATGGTAATAATAGTCATCTTCTTTTTCTTACTTAGTCGATCATGGATTAAGGCATTACTATTTTTTATCACTTTTGAAACAGTGATTGATCTTAAAGACTTTATGAATAATCTCACAAAATTGAAGGATAAAAGTACGATTTAGGCTTTTATCCTTTTTTATATCAGTTAAAATAATTGTGATTTAATGAGCATATTAATTTACTTTTAGCTTAAAATCCGATAATATAGTATCTATAAAATTTCGCTTTCTAGAGAGAATCAATTTATAACACTACAAAATTGCAGATTCCGTAAATTTTCCTGGGTTGGAATAGGCAATTAAACTGGAGGTATTTTTTATTGATAAGTATTGTTAAAAGTAGATCATTCGGTCTAGCAGCAGTAATGACCTTAATCTGTTCTGTCGCTGGAATTTTTATTGCTAAATTGCCATATCTCAATTTAATCGGTGCTTTAGTAATTGCGTTGCTATTAGGAATATCTTTACAGGTTTTACCAGTAGGGGTTAGAGAAGAGGCAGCACCTGGAATTGGATTTATTTCTAATAAGTTCTTGAGACTTGGAATTATCTTACTAGGCTTTAGGCTTAATCTAACCAAGTTAGCTGATGCTGGGATTAAGACTATTTTAGTGGCAATGTTAGGCGTCAGCGGTACGATTGTCTTAACTTATTGGTTGAGTAAAAAATTTGGGGCAGAAGACGAATTAGCGGTTCTATCTGCTTGCGGTACTGGTATTTGCGGGGCAGCTGCTGTAATGGGTGTTTCTCCTCAAATTGAGAGCTGCGATGAAGAGCGTAAGAGAGAAAACGAAGTTCTTGCGGTTGCGGTAGTTTGCGTAATGGGAACCGTCTTTACGTTACTTGAAATTGTGATCAAGCCAATGCTGGGATTGACTGATTCACAGTTTGGAATTGTAGCTGGTGGATCTCTACATGAAATTGCTCACGCTGTTGCAGCTGGAAATGCATTTGGCGAAGCTAGTTTAGATAGCGCCTTGATTATGAAACTTTCTCGTGTTTTACTTTTAGCGCCTGTTGCCCTGATTGTTGGTTACTGGTATCAGCGAAGACTAGTTAAAGAGAGTGCAGCGGATCACACGCAAGCACCTAAAAAATTGCCAATTCCATGGTTCTTAGGTGGTTTCATCTTAACTAGTGTTTTAGGAACATTCTTACCATTTCCGCCAGTAGTTTTGGATGGTTTGGTTCAAGCAGCATACGTATTCTTAGGAATGGCAATGGCTGCGCTTGGAATTTCAGTTAACTTCAATGTGATCTTTAAGCGCGGTGGCACCGTTTTTGGCGCTGCAGCAATTAGTTCAACTTGTTTGATGATTTTCATGATTATCATGAGTAAATTATTCTTTTAAATATAGTAAAAAGGCGATTGCATCTTAAATCTTATGCAATCGCTTCTTTATATGTTTATAAAAAAATTAATTAGTTTGGCTTTTTTTAAAACAAGCTTATTTATCTTGATTCATTTAGAATAATTTCCTTTAATGGATTTAAAGCCTAAAAGGATGATAATTATGGAAATTAATAAATTAAAAACTTTTGTAGAATTGGCTTCTACTTTGAGTTTTTCAAAAACTGCAGCAAATTTGTTTATAAACCAAAGTAGTGTGTCAAAACAAATTAAATCACTTGAAAGAGAACTGAACTGTGAACTATTTATCAGGGCAAAGCGTCAAATAAGAATGACGGAGTACGCCAAAATTCTTTTTCCAGCTGCTCAAAAAATAATCAAATTGAACGATCAAGCTTTGTCTGATTTGAGAAACTGTCTTCAGGATCGGGACGATAAGATTATTATTGGTGTTTTACCGACTTTTTGGAATTATTCTTTTTTTGATCAAATAAGTAACTTTAAAAGACAGAACCCAAATTTAAGAATAATTATTAAAGAAGGTGAAATAAACTATTTAACAAATTTATTCCAGCAGGGTAAATTGGATTTTGCTTTTGTAAGAACTACGTATGGCTATAAATCCGATTTTGAGGAATTTACAGTTGATCATGAATCTTTCTGTGCTTGTCTAAATTCTGAACATCCTTTAGCTACAAAAAAATCTTTAAAACTAGCTGATTTAAAGAATGAAAACTTTGTCTTCTATTCAGGTGAAGAAATGTTATATCACACGGTATTTGACCTTTGCCGAGAAAGTGGGTTTGAGCCTCAATTTTCTTTTGCCAGCCACAACATAAAATCGATCTTAAATCTAGTTAAGAATAATGAAGGAATTAGTATTCTCATGCATGCTCCTAAAAAAATGAAAGATGTAGCTTAGTACCGATTAAGTCAGCTTTTTCTACCAGATTAGTTTGCGTGCGACAACCTAACCAAGCTACTAAGATAGCCAGCGATTTTTGGAATTACTTAGTTAAATAATATTCTCTTTTGGAATTGAACTATCCAAAAAAAGAATTGCTAAGCACAGTGTTTTTTATCAAAATAGAGCCAATTAGTATTCCATAAATATAGTTTTATTTATAGAAAGGATCTTGATTATGAAAGGAAAAAGAAGAGTAATTTTGCTAGGAGGAATGGTGCTTACCTCTTTAACCTTACTTACTGCTTGTCAAACAAGCGCCACCAATAATAATTCTTCTTCAGCTAATACTAGTAAAGTTGTTGCTAAAGCAACTAAGTATCAAGTATCTAATAGCGACATTAGCAATGCTAAAAAGCTCCTAATTAATTCAAGTAAATGGCACTATAACGCTAAAAATAAGGTTTACTATCAAGTAAACGTTAAATACGGTACTAAGACTAAGAGTTCTTATGAATCAATGGGAATTTATATTCCAGCAGCTTATGTAAATGCCAAAAAATCTGGTACTAATACCTATAAGATTTCAATTAATACTAATAAGAAAGTAAATGGTTATACTGCATCAACTGCACCAATTGTAATGCCAATTAATACACCAGGCTATTCGGCACAGCAAGCACCAACTGGTTATGAATCTGGGTCAGCCAAGTTTACTAAGGCAGGATTTATCTATGTTCTTGCTGGTTGCCGTGGTTTAAATCAAACTGATAGTTCTAACGGATCTTCACCATGGGGTGTTACTGATTTGAAGGCAGCTATTAGAACTTTGCGTTTGAATGAAAATAGAATAGCTGGAAACACTAATCGTATTTTCACTTTTGGCCACAGTGGTGGTGGTGCTCAAAGTGCTATTGTAGGTAGTTCCGGAAATAGCAAGGCTTACATTAAATACTTGAAGGCAATCGGAGCACCGCTTGCTACTACTTCTGGAAAGGCTACAAGCGATGCAACTGAAGGTGCGATGTCATGGTGCCCAATTACTAGTTTAGATACTGCTAATGAAGCTTACGAATGGAATATGGGACAGTATTCAACTAGTGGAACACGTGCCTCTGGCACTTTTACCAAGGCTTTATCAAACGATATGGCTAAAAAGTATGCTGAATACATTAATAAACTTGGTTTAAAGGATAGTAAGAACCAAAAACTTACCTTAAAGAAGTCAAGCTCAGGTATCTATACTTCAGGGACTTATGCCGAATATTTAAAGGCAGAAGTAGAGCAGTCGCTTAATAATTTCTTGAAGGATACTAAGTTCCCATATACAGCTACTTCAATGAATGGTCCAAGTGGAGCTGCACAACAATCTGGTTCTAAGCATTCAGGTCAAAAACCGAGTGGTGCACCAAGCAATAACATGAAGAATGGTAATAATAGTAAACCAAGCGGCAAGAAGCCAAGTGGTAGCATGCCAAATGGTGGCGCTGGCGCACCAGGTGGTTCACAAAGTAGTGGTAAAACATATAAGACCGTTCAAAGTTACATTAAGTCTTTGAATAAGAACGGCACTTGGGTAAAATATAACGCTAAAACTAATACTGCCAAAATCACTAGTTTGAAAGCTTTTGTGACTCATTGTAAAGAAGCCTCAAAGGATGTTGGAGCTTTTGATGGACTTACTCGTCAACAAACCGAAAATAATTTGTTTGCAACAACTACGAGAAAAAATGGCCACTTTGATTCTACGATGAGTAATTTACTTAGTGAAAATGCAAGTAAATATGCTAAATTAAAGAATTACAAATCTAGTTATGCTAGTGCCTTTGCATCAGATTTAAAGCAAAAAGATGCTCAAGGAAACACGATGACTACAAGATTAAACATGTATAATCCAATGTATTACTTGTCTGATTACTACAAGGGCTATAATACGACTAAAGTAGCTAAATACTGGAGGATTAGAACTGGTATTAATCAGGGCGATACTGCATTAACTGTTGAAACTAACTTAGCTTTAGCTTTAAAGCAAGATAGTCAGGTTAAAAGTGTTAACTTTGCTACGGTTTGGGGTCAAGGACATACTGAAGCTGAAAGAACTGGAAATAACGAAACCAACTTTATTAAGTGGGTTAATAAGTGTTTAAAAAATTAGCTGTGATATACATTTATAAAATACCAATATATCAAAAAGGCGATTGCACATCATTATTTGTGCAATCGCCTTTTTTTAATCATATTTACTCCATTGATCTTGCAATTTTTCAATTAAAGGCTGGACTCGATCTTTATTTTGTTTTAAGTAACAAGCATAAAACTTCTGATGGGCTACTTCGTCTTTTAATGGACGAACGCTACGATTATTAGGTAAATTAAGTCCCCATTGTGAGTCTAAACTCGTTAAGTTTGTCGTAAAGAAAGGTAAAACAGAGTATTGTAAAATCTCGCTGTATTCACTGGATTCATTTTGAAAAATGATTTTGCTATCTGGAATCTCGTCTTGGTAAATCTTAGTCCAAAAGCCAATTGGTGAAGGGCTTAAGATTGTTTTACCCTTAAGCATCTTGAAGGATAGTTCCTTATATTGATTAAGATTGCATTCGGCAGGTAAGTTAACAGACATTGATTCTGTGCCTAAGTAAGTTGAAGTAATGTCGCGGTCTTCAATTGGAAAGTTAAGCAAAAGGCAAGTTACTTGATGGTCAGCTAATAAATTTTCAAAATTAGATTCAACTAAATCACTAACGATCTGGATATTCTGGTCATGTAAAGATCGTAAAACGATTCCCGGCCCTGGTGCATTCACGCCAACAATTAAAGTGGTTTGATCTTTTTCAAATTGCTTGACTCGCTTAGTAAAATCAAGATTATCATCAATTAACTTTTTAGCTTCTCGGGCTGTATATTTACCAGTCTCGCTTAAGTAGAGCTTATTTGGTTTTCTAATGAATAAAGTAACGCCTAAATCTTCTTCGAGCTTTTTCATGGAATGAGTGACCGCTGGCTGGGTTAGACCTAATACTTCGGCAGTCTTAGCAACTGTGCCGTATTTGGCAAAAGTCACTAATTCTTCTAATAAATAATTTTCAATCATAACTTACCTCACTATAAATTACATTTATCCTAGCATTAAAAACTCTGAATTTTCAAGTATAGATCTTCTTCGTATAATCATTTATGAAAAGTTTGAAAGGAAGAAGAATGACTTATGGCACGAGTAGTAATTTTAACTGGTAGTCCTCATTATGAAGGTGCTTCACAAAAATTAGCTGATAATTTTGAAAATGGTGTAAAAGAAGCCGGCAATCACATTTATCGTTATGATGCAGGTCTTCAAGGAGATAGTCAGCCGCATTTTTTACAATTAGAGCATGCGCCTGGTATGGAAGTTGGCATTCCTGATAATGATGAGGTAGAAAAGGAAGTTATTCCAGAGTTATTAGATGCAGATGTGGTTGTCTTGGTATCTTCACTTTATTATTTTGAAATTAATGCTCAGCTGAAAACAGTCATTGATCGCTTTTATGATTATAATCATGAATTAAAGGATAAAAAAATGGTCTTTATGATGGCCGGGTATGGTACGCAAGAAGATATGGATGCAGTTAAGCTTCATATGCAGAAGTTGAGCGACTATATGCGCTGGCAAATGATTGATCAAATTTATGCCGATGATTCATGGAATAAGCAAAAATTAGCGAAATTTGCTCAAGCGGCTTATAACTTAGGTAAGAGTATTAAATAAAACATTGTATATAGGAAGAAAGAGAAAAATAAAATGAAATACGCAGAATTTGTTAAGGCTGGCGAAATGAAAATTATTGATAAACCATTGCCTAAGATTGAAAAAGATGACGATGTAATTATTAAGGTCCTTCGTACTTGTGTTTGCGGCTCAGATTTGTGGGCATACCGTGGATTAGAAGAGCAAGGTCATGAAAATAGCGGTCACGAAATTATTGGAATTATTGAAGAAATTGGAAAAAATATTACTACCGTCAAAAAGGGGGACTTTGTAATTGCTCCTTTTACCCATGGTTGTGGTCATTGCCGGGCATGTTTAGCAGGTTTTGACGGTGTATGTATGAATCATGACTTGAGTGAAAACTTCTCTGGTGGCTATCAAGCAGAATATGTGCGTTTCCAGCATGCACAATGGTCATTAGTAAAGGTTCCGGGTAAGCCTGAAGATTATACTGAAGGAATGCTTAAGTCATTTTTAGCCTTAGCTGATGTAATGGCAACTGGTTATCATGCGGCTCGTGTAGCTAATGTAAAGCCCGGAGATTCAGTAATTGTTTTAGGTGATGGTGCAGTTGGCTTGTCCGCAATTATTGCATCAAAATTGCGTGGAGCTAAGCAAATCGTTTCTACGAGTCGTCATCCAGATCGTGAAAAGTTAGCACGTGAATTTGGTGCAACTGACAATGTGGCTGAGCGAGATGAGGAAGGAGTTCAAAATTTGATCTCCATTACGCGTGGTGGTGCGGATGCAGTCTTAGAATGTGTCGGCAGTAAGTTATCTAACGAAGAAGCTGTGCAAGTTGGTCGTCCGGGTGCAATTGTTGGCCGTGTTGGTTTACCACACGGAGCTGAATTAAATCCGGGTTTGATTTTTTACAAGAATATGAGTGTTGCCGGCGGTCCAGCTTCAGTGACTACTTATGATAAGGAAGTATTGCTTAAGGCTGTCTTAGATGGCAAGATTAATCCAGGCAAGGTCTTCACTAAGACATATGATTTAGATCAGATTAATGAAGCTTATCAAGATATGGCAGATAGAAAAGTAATTAAGTCCTACATTAAAGTTAGTGATTAAGGAGAAAAATATGAATAAGTGGACAAATGAAGAAATAGCTGCTTTTGATAAGGCTCAAACTTTACACAATCGTCCTTATAATGATGATAAGACAACTTTTGAAGAAGACAATCCTGTCTGGGAAGTAACTGTCGATAATCAGGTTTTCATTCGCGGTGCTAAAGGGATTAAGGATACTAAATGGTATCAAGCTGGAACCAAAAATGGCGGTCAAATTGAAGTCGCTGGTCAAAAGTTTGAAGTGAAATACCAAGCAGTTAATAACGCAGAATTAATTAAGGATGTTACCGAAGCTTTTAATAAAAAATATCATGGTCAGTATCCAATTGACTTGATGGTATCAGATCCTGTGGCTAAGGCAACAATTGCAATTGTGAAAAAGTAGAAAAAAGAAATATCTCTTATTGAAAGTGATAAAATTTCATGATATTCTAATCTCATCAATTGAAATTCATCTCTTAGAAAGAAGGGTCGCCGTTGCGTCTTTAATCTTGTGAAAAAAGCATAGTTAAATAAGTACTCCATTTATGTAGGAAAGACTATGCACTTTTGACAAGATTAAAGCGAGGCACTATCTGCTTTTAATATCTTAAAAGCAGAAAGAGTCTGTACTTGTCATAAGTGCAGGCTCTTTTTTCGAGGTGAGTTGATGAGTAGTATCAAGATTTCGAACTTATCATTTAGATATGAAGATAGTAGCGATAATATTTTTAATAATTTAAATCTGGACTTAGACAATTCTTGGCATCTAGGCTTAGTTGGTAGAAACGGACGCGGAAAGACAACGTTTCTGAAGCTATTAAATAGGAAGTTACTAGGGAGAGGTAAGATACAAACTAAGTTGAACTTCTCTTACTATCCTATTTCAATTAATGATCCTAAAGATATTACTTTGTATGAATTGCAGAATGAGGTGCAATTTGAGCAGTGGGAGTTAGAACGTGAGTTGAATTTACTAGGTGCTGATCCGAATTTGATTTGGCAGCCTTTTAATAGCTTGAGCGGGGGCGAGCAGACGAAGATCTTGCTAGCGCTTTCGTTTACTGATCAAAATTTATTTCCTCTGATTGATGAACCAACTAATCACTTAGATGAAGCAAGTCGTAAGGAAGTTAGCGATTATTTGCGTGTGCATCATCAAGGTTATATTGTGGTTAGCCATGATCGGGACTTCTTGAATCAGGTGACAGATCATATCTTAGCAATTGAGAATACAGAAATTCACTTGTATCAAGGCAACTTTGCGACCTATGAAGAAGTTAAAGCAGAAAGAGATGAATTCAACCGGGAAAAAAATCAAAAACTAGCTGGTGAAATTGGTAATCTTCATCGGCAAAAGGAACAATTCTACCATTGGGCACAAAAGATAGAAGCTAAAAAGAAACTTGGTAAAAAAACGCAACACATTATTAACCGAAGGTCTAGAATCAATAAGGCAGCTTTAGGTCATGCATCGGCGAAGATGATGAAAAAGTCGATTAGTGCTAGAAATAGAATGGATAAGCGGATTGAAGAAAAAGAAGGATTGATGGTAAATATTGAGGATGTGCCAAGCCTAACGATGAATTATTGCCCTAATTATCATCAAGTTCTGCTTGAAACAGAGAAGTTAGGATTAAGCATTCAAGATAAGGAATTGTTTACTGATCTAAACTTAGTGGTAAGGAATCACGGCGTGGTTTCGCTTGAAGGCAAGAATGGAGCTGGTAAGTCGACATTGCTAAAGTTGTTGCTGGGGAAAGCAAGAGAAACTAAATATCAGGGAAAGTATAGTTTAGCAAGTGGATTGACAATATCCTATCTACCTCAGAATTTTACTATATATAGAGGAAACTTAAGAAAATTTGCTCAAGAGCAGGATATATCATATGAAGACTTGCTTAATATGTTAAAGAAGATGGGCTTTCCCCGTTCAAACTTTGAGACTCCTATTGAAGAGATGAGTATGGGTCAGCAGAAGCGGGTTGCTATTGCTAAGTCATTAGTTGAGAAAGCTGACTTATACTTGTGGGATGAGCCAGCGAATTACTTAGATGTATTCAACCAAGATCAGTTGATTAAGGTATTGCAGGAAGTTAAGCCAGCTATGTTGTTGATTGAACATGATAAGTACTTTATTGAGCAAGTAGCAGATCAACGGATCGTTATATCAAATTAAACTGCATTTAAAAAGAGGATGATTTACAGCATTAATGTAAAATTATCCTCTTTTTGAGTATAGGATTAAGTTAGAATTCTAGTCGCATTTGTTTGTTGCTAAAAAATGACCCAATGATTATTGTGTGATTCTTTTCGCTGACTCGATAAAAAATTGCATATTTTTTGCCAATAGTTATTTTGTAAGTTGGTTTATCCAATTGATATTTTTGATGTACATTTTGATAAAGATAAGGAAAATCAGATAGCAACTGTATATTATGGTAAATTAAAGAAATATATTTTGTTATTTCCTCGTCTGAAAGAAGAAGAGTATTCTTCCAGTAAGAAATTTCGTTAGTTAGGGATGTAGTAAAATGGTCAGAATAAATGATAGTATCCATTTATTTTCCCCAGCTGTATTTGCCAAACATGGCTTTCATTTCTTTCTCTGTAGCAAAATTTCCAGTTTCAAAGTCTTTAAAACCTTCTTCTACTAATGCACGATCATGTTCTAAATCATTTTTGCTCAAGTCGATAATTACTCGATGATTTTTTTTATCAACTGTGTAGGAAAGTAGCTCTCCATCATGAACTTCCCAGTCCTTTGGAAAAATACTGCCTAGAGAATTCCCAATTTTTCTGACTTTTAGTTTTTTCATGTTTGATCATCCTTTCTTATTGTTCCTTTAGTATAACATGTTATAACTTAAATGAGATGCGCAAACTATTAAAAAATGGATAGACTATTTTTCTTTTTTTACATTTCCTAAAAAAACTACTATTTTATGCAAAAATAAACGTCACATTCGCGTAATAGATATTGAGAATTGATTTCTTAAACTATTTATTAGGAGAACTTTTTCGTGAAAAAGCAGAAAAAGCCAGATGTGGCGAAATTACTTGGCATCACAGACGATCTGATGTTTCAGAATGTGATGAAGGATCCAGTGAATTGCCGGATGTTTTTGCATGAGGTTTTACCAGATTTGGATATTCAAGGCCTTACTGTGCGAACGCAGGAAAGAATAGCATTTAATAAGGAAGAGAAGTTTTCTGTACTGGATGTGTTGATAAAAGGCAGTCAGGGTAGAAGGTACGATATAGAGATGCAGGTCGCACCGCAAAAAGACTTGGATAAACGAGCACGCTACTACATGTATAAGATGATGGAAGATGGATTTTTGCATCAGGGTGAAGAATATGGCGAATTGACAGCTGTCTATGTAATATTTATTTTGCCGTTTGATCCTAAAGGCAAAGGCTTGAAGCGATATACTTTCACTTACTCTGCTAGAGAAGATAAATCTGTTGAACTGAACGACGAATCTGAGATAATATACTTAAACAGCAAAGGGAAGAAAGGCAGCGTTAGTCAAGGACTAGAAGATTTTTATTCGTTGATGGAAGGTAAAAATACTACAAATAGTGAATTTATCAAACGAATCAAAAAGACAATGGATAATTATCGTAAAACAGAAGAATGGAGTGAACATGTGATGAATACGGAACAAATTAAAGAAATGGCACTTGCACAAGGTGTAGAACAGGGGTTGGAGCAAGGAAGAAGAGAAGCAAGAATTTTTGATATACGGAAAATAGTTAAGATTCTAAAGAGAATGAATCAAAGCGATGAACAGATCTTGCAAGAACTAAAACAGGATTATAGTGATGATTTTTCTGATGAGGAGTTAGAAAAATTTTTGAAGTAGAAGCATTTTTCCTTATAAGGAAAGAAAAATAACCAAAAAATCACTGATAAATCAATCTTTAATTAGACTGGTTATCAGTGCTTCTTTTGTATATTAAATAATTTTAAAATAAGACCTTTGCTCAGCTTTTATTCTTTGCTTAAAAAAGATTATAGTTAATTATATGAAGAAAACTACAAGTTGATTTTATGATGGAGAAAATAGATGGCTATTTTAAAACTGCAAAATGTAGCTTATCAAGTGGGACAGAAGCAGATTCTACAAAATATATCTTTTAAAATCGAAGATGGTGCTTTTTTGACACTGATTGGACCGTCAGGCGCGGGCAAAAGTACTATTCTCAAGCTAATTGCTAACTTAATTAATCCAACTAGTGGAAAGATTTTTTTTAGAGAAAAAGATATTATGACAATTGATCCCGTGACTTATCGCAGAAGTGTTTCTTACTGCTTCCAGCAGCCATCTTTATTTGGAGAAAAAGTAGCGGACAATTTATCTTTTCCATATGAGATTAGAAAACAAGCAGTTGATCGAGAGCGTATATTACGGTTATTGCATGAGGTAAGTTTAGAAGCAGATTACTTAGATAAGGATATCACTAGTCTGTCAGGCGGTGAGAAACAACGTATTGCTTTGATTAGAAATTTGATTTTTTTACCGAAAGTTTTGCTTTTAGACGAAGTGACCACGGGTTTAGATGGAGACAATAAGGCGATTATACATCAATTGATTGAGCGAGTTCATCAACAGGGTGTAACAGTGATTCAAGTTACTCACGATCAAAGTGAAATAGACAAAGCTCAGAATATTATTAAGATAAAAAAAGGTGGCATCCTTGAATGAAAAATGTAATGGTAAGCAATTGGTCGTTAGTCTTTGCCTTCGCGCTAGTTCTAGTTTCAATTGCAATTTCTGCTAAAGAGAAACTTGGTTTAACCAAAGATATTTTAATTAGCGTGATTCGTGCAATTGTCCAGCTAATAATTATTGGCTATGTTCTAAAGTTTATTTTTCATGTAAATAATTATTGGTTAACTTTTGTATCAACCTTAGTTATTATTTTTAATGCGTCTTGGAATGCCAATCAGAGAGATCCTAATCCTGATAAAAAATTTTATAATTCTGTCATTGCAGAAGCTGTTGGTACATATGCAACTTTGGCAATTTTAATTTTTTCAGGAGTGATTAAACCGATACCAATGCAAGTTATTCCTATTACTGGAATGATTGCAGGTAATGAAATGGTAGCTGTCGGTCTCTGTTATAAGTCATTAAATGAAAGTTTTCATGATTTGCGTCAATCAATACTAGAAAAAATAGCCTTAGGCAGCGATATTAAAACAGCCTCGATGCCAATTTTAAGAAGAAGCATCAAAACAGCCATGCAACCAACAATTGATTCGGCTAAGACTGTTGGCTTGGTTAACTTACCGGGGATGATGTCAGGCTTGATTTTTGCTGGCGTTAATCCGATTTATGCAATTAAGTATCAAATTATGATTACTTTTATGCTTTTAAGCGCAACAAGTTTAGGGGCTGTAATTGCAGGTTACTTAGCTTATCGAAATTATTTTAATGAGAGAATGCAATTAAAATAAATAGGCCAGACTTGAATGTCAATAGGCCTATTTTTTGTGAAGAAATCCGCTTACTTGAAAGTCATTTATTTTGTATGTATACTTGTAAATTGTAAGTAAGAATATGAAATAAATGGAAGAAGGGAATTTGTCGTGACAGAAGAAAAGTATTACGGTGCTAACGCTATTGTAGATAGCTTAATCAATCATGATGTGAAATTTGTTTTTGGAATTCCTGGGGCAAAAATCGATCGCGTATTTGAATTGCTTGAACATTCTAAGAATTCGCGTACACCAAAATTTATTTTGACTCGTCATGAACAAAACGCAGCCTTTATGGCTGCTGGAGTAGGACGAATTACTGGGAAGCCCGGCGTAGTATTAACAACTTCAGGTCCTGGAGCTTCAAATTTAGCAACTGGCCTAGTAACAGCTACAGCTGAAGGAGACCCAGTTTTAGCAATTTCAGGCCAAGTTCAAAGAACAGATCTTTTGCGCTTAACTCACCAAAGTATGAAAAACGCAGCTTTATTTGAACCAATTACTAAATATAGTGCTGAAGTTCAAGAGCCAGAAAATATTTCTGAAGTAATTGCCAATGCTTATCAAGAAGCTGAAGCTGCTAAGCAGGGTGCAAGTTTTGTTTCAGTTCCGCAAGACGTAACTGACGCAGAAGTAAAGACTAGCGTGATTGCGCCATTAGAAGCACCAAAGCTTGGACCAGCAAGTCCGATCGAATCAACTCTGCTTTCTCAACGTATTAAGGCAGCTAAATTACCAGTTCTTTTACTTGGAATGAGAGCGTCTGATCCAGAAACGACCAATGCGATTCGACGTTTAATTGCTGAAACTCACTTACCAGTAGTTGAAACCTTCCAAGGAGCTGGAATTATTCCACGTGAATTAGAGGACGACTTCTTTGGTCGCGTGGGACTATTTAGAAATCAGCCAGGAGATCAATTGCTTAAGAAAAGTGACTTAGTAATTGCAATTGGTTATGATCCGATTGAATATGAGCCTCGTAACTGGAATTCTGACCGCAGTGCTAATATTGTTGTCATTGATTCTATGCGTGCAGAAATTGATAAGAACTACCAACCTGAACGTGAGTTAGTTGGAGATATTTCACAGACTCTTGATTTCCTTCTACCATATATGGAGGGCTATTCAATGCCTGAAGAATCTAAAGACTACCTAGATTCTCTGCGTAAGACTTTGCAAAAGCGCGATACTCCACCTACTGTAACTAAAGACCAAATTAAAAGTCATCCCCTAAGTATCATTCAAGCTTTGCAAGATAGGGTAACTGATGATATGACAGTGACAGTAGACGTGGGTAGTTTCTATATTTGGATGGCAAGACACTTTAGAAGCTACGAACCTAGACATTTACTTTTTAGTAATGGGATGCAGACGCTAGGAGTTGCACTTCCTTGGGCAATTTCAGCTGCTTTAGTTAGACCAAATACTAAGATTGTTTCTATGTCAGGCGATGGCGGTTTTATGTTCTCTTCTCAAGATTTAGAAACAGCGGTTCGCTTAGGCTTAAATATTGTTCATATCATCTGGAATGATGGTAATTATGATATGGTAAAGTTCCAAGAAGAAATGAAGTATGGGGATTCAGCGGCTGTTAAGTTTGGACCAATTGATTTTGTTAAATATGCAGAAAGTTTTGGTGCCAAAGGATACCGCGTTGAAAAAGCAGCTGATTTAAATAAGGTTTTAGATCAAGCCTTTAAAGAACAAGGACCAACAATTGTTGATGTGCCAGTTGATTATAGTTTCAACCAAACATTAGGCAAGACGTTGTTAGATGACCAGATTCATTAACTCTGGAAAGGAAAATATCATGGAAAAATATGAAAGTAAAGTATTCCAGCATGGCACTTTAGGGATGCTGGTGCCTGGATTATTTAATGGAACAATGACAATTGAAGACCTGTTAAAGCATGGTGATTGGGGCATTGGCACAGCAAGTGGTCTTGATGGTGAAATGATTGTGCTAGACCATACACCCTATTTGGCTCAAAGTAATGGAGAAATCAGAGTTTTAAAAGCTGAAGAGAAAGTGCCTTTTGCGACAGTTCATTTTGAGCAGATAAAAGATAAGTTTACTGCTAGAAATTTGACCAAAAAAGAGTTAGAAGAGCACATTTTGAAAACTTATCCTTATAAAAATGTATTTTTTGCAGTTAAGATTGTAGGTAAGTTTTCAGCTGTTAAAACACGAGTAGTTGAGAAGCAAACTAGACCTTATAAACCATTGCTTGCCGTAGCAAATGAACAAGCCGTATTTGAAAAATCTGATGTTTCAGGGACAGTAATAGGTTACTTTGCACCAAAAATGTTTCAAGGAATGGCAGCACCGGGATTTCACCTACATTTTTTAGCAGATGATAAGTCAATTGGAGGCCACTTGTTAAACTTTGATGTCAGTGAAGCAACAGTTTATTTACAGCCATTTACTACGATCGACCAGCATTTGCCATTAGATAACCAGGAATTTTTAGATAAAGATTTAGATATAGCAGATATGCATGATCAAATTAAAAAAGCAGAAGGCTAAACGAAAAGTGCGTATTATCAACGTTTTTGAGACGAAGATAATACGCATTTTTTGTTTATAGTTTTTGATTCAATTTTTGGACTTGATTTTTTACTTGATGGTAAATACATAGCCAAATAATTAAGTAGCCAATAATGTAAAGAACTGTAAAAACAAGGAATGGTATAATTTGTAACTTGATCCAATCATTAAGGATGTAGAAAAGAAGATAATCAAGGTAGATGACAATAGCATCAATCGTTGTTGCAAGTCCAAGTGGAATTCTTTCAACTTTAAAGACTGCGCTGATGCCTCCAGCAATAAAAGCAAGTAAGAGACTTGAGATAATATTTTTATTTACATCTTGAACTGAAATAGTCTGAAAATTAATAGTAAAAGAATAAATAGAGTAAAAGATTACAAGAATTAGAGGACCAAAGCCAGCCGCCTGTAGTCCACTTTTAACAAAGTTTTTGATAAAGTCTTTCATTTTAATTCAGTTCCTTTCTAATTTTGGCAAAACAACGTCTTGAAACATAGTCAGTTAGTTCATTTTTCATAATAATATTGACTCCAGAGTTTTTGGTTTCTTCAAAGTGGTCAATATAGTTTCGATTGGCTATCGCTGATTTATTGATTTTCCAAAAGTTGGATGGAAGAAGATCAGTCAGTTGATACAGTCGCTTTCTAATATGATATTGCTTGTCATTATTACAGATGGCTAGAACCTTATTTTCAACAATTGTAATCATGACAATATCTGAAAAACTGACCATAGTTAAATCTTTATCATCGTAAGCTACAATTGTATTTGAATTGCCATTTGATAAAACAAACTCTTTTAGTTGAGCTGAAAAATCACTTCTTTGATGTACATAAGCTTCCACTATTTCTGCTTTACTTGGTTCAATGAATAATTTGAATTTCATTTTTAACTCCTTTCAATTTTTATTATAGAGATTAGAAATAAAAAAACTTTATTTTGCTTGTTATCGGTTAAAAAGATGCAGTAATCGGTAAAAAATAATAAATTAACGAGTATTAAATAAGATATTTTTGAAAAAATATAAAAAAAGAACAATGATCCTTCTATTTTGAAGAACTCATTGCTCTTTTTTTCGCATTTTGTTTAAGAAAGTAAAATATATACAAGCTAGTTATAAATAAATATTTGACATAAAGAATTGTAATTTAATCAAACTATCTTATTGTGTTTAACAGGAAACAAAAATGAAGTAACCGGAATAACTAAGTACAGAATCATAGCTATTTTTGGAATAAATAATGACAGAATAATCAAAATAACATTTAAAAATAGGGTAACAGCAACCTTTCTAATGAATGATCTACTGATAATAATATTCATAATCTGTGAATATTTTGCTGTCTTTTTTGCGCCAAAGTATTGAATTAGATATTCTAAAATTTTGGCAACTAAAAATACAATTCCGAAGTTAGCAACTGCAAAAGTTGAGCTTTCAGCCATAATCCACTTAGTCATTACAGGAAGAAGCGAAAGATCAGCAAGGAAGAAGAAATCTAGTATTGCAATCGTTTTTGTTGGTTTAAAAATATAGTATGAAAATGCTAAGTGCAGGTCATACCAAAAGTCGGCGACTACAAAGAAAGTAATTAAAAAGACGATGATATTAGCAATAAATTGTTCATAATGCACTTCATGAATTGCTGGCTGAATTTCTAAAACAATAATTGTGATAATAATCGCCATTACGCCATCATTAAAAGTTTGTAAATGTTCCCAGAGTCTTTCAGGTTCTTTTTTTTTTGAGCCTGTGCTAATTCTTGCCGAACTGTTTTTAACTTTTCTTTTTCTTGATCTGAAAAATCGTTAAAATTGTGTTGATGTTTATCTTTTCTCATTTTTATATTCCTATTCTGTTAATCGATTTCTTCCCACTTATCTTGAATTTGCTCAATTAGTGAAAGGAGTCGCTTTTTATTTTTCTTTTTTCTTTCACAACGATACAAACAAATTAATAACATAATATATAAAGTTTATTCAATATATTCATGAAAAAAGTTACAATAGGAGTGAAAAGTAATAGTTATTTTAGGAAAATGTGATTAATTTGCTTAATATATTTTCAAAGAAAAGAAAAATAATTATCAATTTTGTAGATTCAGATAATAAAAATCAAATCATCACTAACAAAAGCTTTTTTGGTAAAAAGGGCAAACAAATCAATATTGATTTAGGATCAATTATTGATGAACTTCAAAATCATGGTTATCAAATCCCATCTAATTTTGGCAGGAAGATGGCATTAACTTTTGGAAAAAAAGATAATATTGTCAATATTAATGTGTCACATCAAAAGAAGATTATTGATGTTAACCATATCACTAAGAATTTTTCGCTTAACCAAGTAAAGAGAACGATAAAACAAATAGTTCACTATTCTGGAGCAGGGAGCAGGACACCCATTGATAATGTTAATTCGGTCGAATTTTATCGAACCTTAGAAATCGATGCAGTTACAAAAGAAATAGTATCAAAAACGGCCTGGATTTCAAATGCCAATACTTTTCTAAAAATTGGTGTTCCAACCTTACCGGGTTATGTTCCTGATAAAACTACGGTAGGTGGTAAGGAGATAGTACCCGATGATGGAAATCAGAAATATTTTGTAAAATATAAGCTAAATGAGCATCCCTCAACAAATAAACAAGCAGCTATTATTCAATATGTAAATTTAACAGCAAATAATGCTATCGTTAAAACTACTAAATTAGAGGGAGAACCCAATTTTCCTATTAATTACGATATTAATAATGATTTAAATGACTTAATAGCTAGGGGTTTCAAGCTAATTGACAATGGTTTTAATGGTAAAGGAATTCAATTCTTTGGCAATAATGATAGTTATGTTCCAGTCTTCATAGTAACGCTTAGACGTGATGAAATAATTGTAGACTCGGCGCATCCCTATCAAAAGGTGGATCCTGAAGAATACCGAAAAGATATAACTTTTACGATTAAATTCAGTGGCGCAGGTAAGCAGACGCCAGAAAATATTATTAAAACAAGGCATTTGCAGCGAAAAGTTTTATTTTCATTAGTTTTGGATAAAATAGTTAAAAACAATACCTATCCAACTGAATGGAAGACCGTTAAGAAAGACTTTCCTGACAAGATTCAAGTTCCCGTCGTTAAAGGATATCATAGTAATCTTTCTCAAATAGAAACTGAAAATATAACTAATAGCAAATCAGAAATCAAGGTATCTTACATCCGCAATAATAAGATAATTCCAATTGATGAAGATGGAAAGCTAATACCTACAAAAGAAGCTTTATATTTAGCAACAGATCCCGATGATCCGACCAAGCTATGTACTAAACAAATAATTCCTCAAATTCCAGGCTATAAAAGTAATTACAAAATAATTACCTTATCTAATTCAAATAAAGATATTAAAGTTATCTACAAAAAAATTGCAGCTGATTTTTATACTGCTTCGAGTACTAACGATCAAATTGCAATTGTGAACTTTATTGATTTAGATCATGAAGGGAAACAGATAACTTCTTCAGGTCCATTAATTGGCAAGCCTAATGAAAATATCACAGATTTATATAGCACATCGATTCCTATAGCAGGGCTTGAAAAAGCAGGTTATCATGTCATTTTTAATAATTTCGATGGAAATAATAAGATTCAAAAATTTGATGGAAATGATTTAACAACACAAGTCTTTACAGTGGGGTTAAGTAAAAATTCTGAGCAAAATATGCAATTGCAACAATTGAAGAGCAGTGTTAATGAGCTTATCGGTCAAAACAGTAATAATTTATCAAATCCAGTTGTTGCGAATTTAATGAATGTTCTTAAATCATTAATAGATTTAATTTCAATTTTGAATAAAGATAATAAGAACAAAAATTAAAAGAAAGCTGAATCTAAGAATGAATAAAAAGTGTCCAAATTGTGGTAAAGAAGTAAATCTTGGGGAAGCTAAATGTCCATTTTGTGGCTATGATTTTGTGAATAATATTAATGCTAAAATTCCAGGCGATTTGGGTATGATGGGCATAAAGTTAAATAATGTGCCAAAGAAGAAAAAGAAAACTAAACCAGAAAATAAAAAGATTGAAAAAAACATTAACTCAAAAGTTGAGGTCGCAAAAACCCAAGAATTAAAACAAGCTAGAAAAAATAAAGCAGCTAAAAAGAATAAAGGCTGGTTATGGTTATTAGCTTGTCTAGCATTTTTGACTTTTGGCTATATTGGTTTTTATGTTGGAAGCAATTTTAATTCAATTCAACATAGCACTTCTAGTGAAAGTAGTTCTAATAACAGTCATAATCATGTTAAAAAAAGTGCAACAAGTAAAACTTCTTCTAGGCAACAAGATAAGCAAAGTAAATCAGTTCAGAAGCAAGATACTAATACAAAATTATTTACCTCTACGCAAGTCCAACCTGCAATAAGCAATCAAGAAGAAATCAAAAACTTTTTAACAGGCGTATTTACTAAACCGCAAGCAAATAAGTTTATTTCTGGTGAAAATAATTCTGATTTTCGTCAATTACGTGACGTAACTTTAAGTTGGGAACCGAATGATGTTAATATCAAAATTAAATTGTTGAATGTTTCTCAAAAGGGTAATGATTATACTTTAAATTACCTAGTTTATTATAATTTTATTACTGGAAGAAAACAGATTATGGTTTATAACAATGGTTTGTTAGCACGCGATGATAGCGCTTTTCACATTGTGAGATTAGGATCTGGATGTCTAATTAAATAAATAAAACATAACATAACATAACTTTTTATTTGTGCTATGATGAAATTGTGAATATATTATATGTGCCTAATTTCTTTATAATTGATGCTAAATTTAAATGAGATGGCTTTTATTTTTGGAGGAAAAGTTATGAATTTTAGGGATATGAAGAGAAAAGAGCGTTGGAGTATTAGAAAGTTAACTGTCGGAGCAGCAAGTGTATTATTGGGAACATACTTTGTTGCATCTTCTCAAGGCGTTGCTAAAGCTGATACCGTTAAGGACAATAATGTAAATAACAATACTGTTAATGAACAAACTAGTGAAAAGAAAATATCACAGCCAATTACACCAAATACTCAAGCTGTAGTTATTGCAAAAAACAATCATCAAAATAGTGAGAATAATACTGCCAATTTACAAAATAAGGCTGACCTAATTAGACAAAATAATCAAAAAATCATTAATAGGCTAACTGTACAAAAAAATACTATTCAAAAGGTTGAGAACAGCACTTTTTCTGAGATAAAAACTAGAGAAGCAGCTAATACTCAGCCTTTTAATATTGCAGAAAATAGTTCAAAATCGACTACTAATTCTAATAATAGTCTTGATGAATCAACTTTTGGCAAAGTTGACGTTAATAGTTGGGATACAGAAACTGTTAATAATGGGTTAAATATTACTGGCTACCATGGCAGTGATCAAGAACATCTAGTTATTCCAAACGCTGCTGATTTTACTAAGGCCGGAAAGTTAACTGATGAGAATGCAGTTATTACAGTAAATGCAGCTAAGTTTAAAAAGATTTTAAATACAGTTAAGCCTATTACTGTAGCTATTAGTAAGACTGATAATAGAAAAGTTCAAGTTTCAGATAAAACTGCTTTTGGTGGAAATTTAACTACTGAAAATGGAGTTAGCACAAATGATCCTAATTTGAAACAGATGGATCTTACCAATTTAGATACCAGCAATTTGACTGATATGAGTGGCATGTTTTGCGGAGCATATAAGGTTAAGTCATTAGGTAATTTAAGTGGCTGGGATGTTTCTCATGTTACCAATATGCAACAGATGTTTGACGAGAATACTTATGATAGTCCAGCTCTAGAGTCATTAGATGGCATTAACAAGTGGAATGTAAGCAATGTCCAAAATATATTGTGTCTTTTTAGAAACGATACTAATTTAAAAGATATCGATATTTCTGGCTGGGATTTAAGTAAAGCAACGGGAGGTTGGACGACTGGACAAGTGTTTGCCAGCTTTACTAATGCTAGCAAGACAGTTATTAATCTTAATAATGTAAAGTTGCCTTCTGATTTTAATTTTGCAACCAGTTTTGCTAATGGCCAAGTTGTAATTACAAATAATGGTGATCTTTTACAATTAGATACTACTTCGAAGGTTCCATTTAAAGATAACTTAACTTTTAGGCAATATAATAGTTGGGTAGAGTATGCCAATCCTACTGTCAAAACCTATAGTCACAGCATATTTTATGATTCAAAAGGCAGTTCTGATGCTAAAGCGATCGTTCAAGACGCAATTGATACATTTTTACATAATAATTATGCAAATTATAAAAAAATAACTATTCCTACCGATGCAGTATATCTTTCTACTAAGCCGAGTGATAGCGCAACTGCTATAGCAAATGGAACTTATGATATAGCTAAAACTGAAACTGAAACTAGTGATACTACTTATCAAGTATTTCGTGATGATGAAATTCCAATGCAGTTAAAATATGTTGAGACGGATACTAATAAAGATCTCGGAACTGTTACTGTCGTTGGTAATGGAATAACTATTGTGACTTCTCATAGTATTGGTCTGAATCCATTGCCCATTACTAATCTTGCTGACTGGCTAGGCAATGATGATTATACAAAGTCAGATATGAGTATTACTGGGCAAAAACACTTTGGCTTTGACGGGATTGCAGAGCCGGTTAATGTAGAAATACATTTAACTAAGAAAATGATTACAGAGCAACGGACAGTTACTATTCATCTGTATGAAAGAGACAGTAATGGCGATCCTGTTAAAGATAGTAATGGAAATTATGTATCTGTAGCTCCAGACCTTAAAGCAACTTTTAATTATCAACAGGATGAGTTTGTAAATTCTAAGGGTAAAGTTGTTAAGAAGAGTAATATTTGGTTATGGGATGAAAAAGCTCCTAAAACATATGATGGTGCAAATTCTCAAGAAGTAAATGTCGGATATATAGAGGGAGTTCAGTCAATTAGTAATGTGAAATGCTGGAAAGTTCCAATTAATAAAGAAGGGACAAGCTACATATTAGTTCCAAATGATGGAAATTGGTCGACAGTCGAATTTTCAACTCCTGCTGTAGATGGTTACTATGCAAATCCATTTATAGATAATATTGTAAACGGCTATCCATTGTTAGGTAGACCAGCTAATTTATTTGTAAATCCTAGGTTCAATAACTCTGTTCGTCCTGGCACGTCTGATGCAAGTGATAGTAGTATTGCTTATACAAATCAAGATGGTATTTATGAAAATAAAAATGAACATATAATCTGGTATTTTCCTAAGGAAAATACAGCAACAATTAAGAGAACTATTAATTTTGTAAAAAATGATGCAAGTCATACTCAATTACAAGAAACAAGTACTCAGGATGTAAATCTTAATGGCTCTTTGGTAGCAGCTAATCCAAATGGTACTGGCAAAGATTACTTCACAATATATCCTGCAGAATATAATGATGCAAGTATTGTTACTGGCAGCCCAATTGCTGTGATAAATAATAGTAATAAACCTACATATAGTTGGAAAGCTAAAGATGGCCAAACAAGTGTAAATACTGATATAACCGGATATACAGTTTCAGCTGTTAAAATTGGAAACGCAGATTATTCAACTAATGAAAATGACATTAAATATGCCAAAGAAATTGCCCAGAATACTGCAACATTAAATTCTCCAACTGATTTAAATATTTCTTTTGTATATGCACCTGTTAGCCTTACTAGTAGTTATCAATTCGTTGATGATGATAATAAAGAACAGTTAATAGCACCTGCTACGTCATTTTCAGGTCAAACTGGCGAAACTGTTGAACTTAATATTAAGCTACCAGATAATTATGAATTAGCAAAAGGAAGTACATTACCAACTAGTTATACTTTTAAGCCTAGCGACAATGAACAGTTAAAAATTCATTTAATTCATCAAAAGAAAGTTTTATCGGATGATACTAGAACAATTAGTCGTAAAGTAACTATTACTGATCCTGATGGTAAAGTTGATCCTAAGTCAATGACACAAAGTGTTACATTTAGTAGAAGCGATACTTTAGATAAGGTAACTAATCAACATATTTATGGCAAATGGAATACGAAACAACAAGCTTTACCAGCAATTATTTTACCTGTATTTGCTGGATATACGCCATCTGGTGAGGTGGATGCAATTAACGTAACGGCTGATAGTAATAATCCTGCTGATATTAATATTAGTTACACTGCTGATAAACAAAACAGTTTTTATAAATTTGTTGATGATAATGAAAATGAGGCTACGGTAGGTACAAGTCATCCGATTTCTGGAATCACTGATGAAACGATTGATTTAACCAAAGCAATAAAGGATTCAGTTCCAACTAATTATGATTTAGTTCCAGATCAAAATATGAGTTATATCTTTAAAGCTAGTGATAATAAGCCACTTATAGTTCATTTAACTCACCATATTAGTGCAGTAACTAATGATTCCAACTTAACAAAGACGGTAAGTCGTACCATCAATGTTACAAAACCAGATGGAACAAAATTAGCACCAGTTGTTCAAAGGGTAAGCTTTATCCAAACAGCAACTAAAGACGATGTTACTGGAAAAGTTACATACAATAATGATTGGAAAGCAAATGGTAAAGATAGTTTTACAGAATATGATGCTCCAACAGTTGATGGTTATACTGCTAATCCAGTTAAAATAGAAAAGCTTACTCCTGATGTTAATACTAAAGATTCAATTGTAAATATCGTTTATAAAGCTAATCCACAAAAGATATCTGTTCGCTTTATTGATGATGACAATCAAAAGCAACAGGTTGGTAGTGCATTCATTATTAACGGCGTTACTGATGGAAATGCAGACTTTTCTACTGTAGCAATTCCTGAAAACTATGTATTAGCAGAAGGATCAAAGTTACCAACTAATCATAAATTTACCGCCAATGATCAAACAGTTTATACGGTTGAACTAAGACATAAAACTGAAGACGCCAAAATTGATCCTAATGCTAAACTTAGTCAAAAAGTTAGTCGTACCATTTTGATTACTAATATTGATGGACAAGTTAATAGGATTGTTCAGGAACATACCTTTACTCGTATTGGCAAAAAAGATATGGTTACTGGAAATATTAATTATGGCTCTTGGTCTGAAAACGGAAGTTATACTTTCGCAGCAATTCCTGTAAAGAATATTGCAGGATATGCAACTAGTGGTTCAGCTCCAGAAATTGTAGTAACACCAGAAACTAAGAACTCAACAGTCAATATTAGCTATTTTGCTAATGGACAAACAAGTTATTATCAATTTATTGATGATGATTACCAAGTAGGAGATCCTGTAATTAATCAAAAACATAATATTGCAGGTAAAACTGGGGATAGCATTAATTTAAATATTACGATTCCTGAAAATTATGATTTAGTAAAAGGCAACAGTGTACCAACTACTTATACTTTCACGGCAGAGGATAATAAACCAATTGTGATTCACTTAGTTCATCAGATTAGTACACTGACTGATGATACTAGCTTAACTAAGTTGGTTCGTCGTACGATTTTGATTACTAATATTGATGGCAAAGTTGACAGAGCTATTCAAGAGCATACATTTACTCGGACTGGAAAGAAAGACATGGTTACTGGAAATATTAGCTATGGTCCGTGGTCAGAAAATGGTAAATATACCTTTGCTGGTATTCCAGTTAAAGAAATCGCAGGATATGCAATTAATGGATCTGTTCCTGAAGTTGTAGTAACACCGGAAACAAAAGATTCAACAATTAATATTAGTTATCTTGCAAATGGACAAACAAGTTATTATCAATTTATCGACGATGATTATCAAACTGGAGATCCTGTAATTAATCAAAAACATCCTGTTGCAGGTAAGACCGATGAAACTATTAAGTTAAATATTTCTATTCCTGAAAATTATAGCTTAATAGAAGGTTCTGTTTTACCAACAAGTTATACATTTGAATCAGGTAATAAACCAATTATTATTCATTTGATTCATCAAAAGGAAAGTTTGCCGAATGATACCAAAACTATTTCTCGTAAAGTAACGATTATTGATCCTGACGGTAAAGTTGATTCTAAATCAACAACACAAAGTGTCACATTCAGTAGAAACGATATTTTAGACAAGGTAACTAATAAGCATATCTATGGTAAATGGAATGAAGCTCAGCAAACTTTACCTTCAATTGACTTACCAAGTTTTAACGGATATACACCAACGGGTGAAGTGACTGCAGCTGAAGTAACAACTAATAGTGGTGATATAGCAGATATTATTATTAGTTATGTACCTAACGAGCAAACTAGTTATTATGAATTTGTAGATGATGACAACCATGAAAGTCTTATTGCTCCAGCTACTGTAATTTCAGGCAGGACCGGAGAGACTATTAAATTAAATATTGTTACACCTAATGGTTACGCATTAGCCAAAGACGTCACGTTGCCACGAAGTTATAGATTTAAAGCTACTAATAACGAACCAATTATTATTCATTTAGTTCATCATATGAGCAAAGTAACTAATGATCCAAAATTGACTAAAGTAATTACTAGGACAATTAATGTAATCAATCCAGATGGGACTACTGATTCTATTGTTCAAACAGTTCGATTTGTTCAAACAGCTACAAAAGATGATGTTACAAATAGTGGTTCGTATATGAATGATTGGAAGAATGTTGGTGCAGAGAGTTTTGCTGAATACAATGTGCCTGAAATTGCAGGTTACACTTCAAGCAAAACTAAGGTAGAAAAATTAACACCAAAATTTGGTGATCAAAATGTAATTGTCAATATTGACTACATTAAAAAGAGCCAGATAAACCCTGTTAAGCCTGTCAAGCCAATAGTAACGCCAATTGAAAAAGATAATAAAGAACAATCCGCTAACAAGCAGCAAACAGTAACTGCTGAGCCAAATTCTAAGCCCAAAGTAACCCAAGAAATCAAGCAACCTGTTTCTAAGCCTAATAAAACTAATGGTAAGATTCTTGAAAGAAAAGACAGACAAACATACAAGTTTCAAGGGCAGACAGTAACTATGAAGAAAGTGGTTAATGCTAAAGAAGCAGGACATATTAATAAGATAAAGGCTAAAAAGGCAGCTTTGCCACAAACCGGTAATGATGAAGCAAAAACTACAGCTATAATCGCTTCTGGGTTAGCAGTTGATTTAAGTTTGATAGGTTTAGCTGGATTAAAAAAGAAAAGATCTAATTAATAGATAGATATTTTGAATTTTATAAAAAGAGGCAAAATAATAATGTTATCAAGAAATAATAATCGTTTTAATGAACTTAAAGAAATAAGTCCTCGTTATTCAATTCGCAAGTTTACTGTCGGAGCAGCTTCTGTTCTTATAGGGATGTCAATTTTCGGGCTAAATTCTCAAACAGCTCGAGCAGACAGTATTAATGAAAATGATACAAATAAACAAAATCCTGCTATTGAGCAGAAATCAGACAAAGCTCTAACAGCTACACCGGCAAGTGATATTAAAAATGTGGTTGTAACTGCTAAGAATGTAGATGCACAAAATCAAGTACCGGCTGAAACCTCAAATGGTAATACAAGCAGTAAACAAAACACAATTAATACCAATAAAGAAAACAGCCAACGTGCTGAACTACAAATAGAAAACACTAGAAAAGTTGTTGCAGCAAACAAAGAAGAATCTACACAAGATACAACTGCTATTCAAAATCAAGCCAAACCAGTTGCAAAAGAAAACTATAGTGTTATACAGCATGATGTGATTGCTAATAACGGAAATACACCACATGATAGTGGTTACGTTCAGTTAAATTTAGGATTACAAATAAAGAATACTAAGAACATTAATCCTGGTGATTATATTGATATTGACTTAGGATTACCATTACAATCTGGACAACAAAAAACATATAGTGATGGTTTAGCAGAGAAAAATACACCAGTAACCATTAAAGACAATGCAGGAAAGACGGATACAATAGGGAGTATTGCGACAGTAGGAAATATTCCTAACGAATTTTACCGGTTAAGTTTTAATGACCATATTCAAAAATATGGTACCGTACTTCTTAATCTTGATTTAAAGCAATATTCTTTAATTCAGCGTGCTATTAGTACGGTCGGTTATTCTCATGAAAAGAATGGTCCAACCAGTTATAGTGCTCAAGATGATTTAGTTATTGGTGATGGTGCTTATAAGTTTACTTCTGGACTAAGCGTTCCTGTTAAATACATTCCGCAAGAAAGTAATGGTTCAGTTATTCAACGTGTTGGAGAAAATACTTGGATTCAAGGAAGAAGTACTGGCAAAAATTCTAGAGTATGGACTGTTTATCCTGATGGCTCATTTACTGTAAACGATAAATCTGCACTTGGATTAGATGGAATTGTATATTTTTCTAAGAATTTTGGCAATAGTGCTACAGTAACTGTTTATACCTTAAGTAACAATCCTTACTTTGATTCTAATTATGCAAGCGACGATGATATTAAGGAACAGATTGAAAGTGCTTTTGCACAGTTAAAGTCAACTAACAATTTAGATCAAATTGCTCAAGATAATTCAAATGTTGGTTTTAGTATAAATAAAATACCAGAAAATGATATTTCAATTGCTGTTACCCATAATGATAATTCCGAAAAAGCGTATAGCACAGTTATGAGGGCTGATGGGTCAAAATACTCAGGGGATCAATTAATGCTCTCACGTACATATCACATTACTGTTAATGGAGCTAAGTTAGGCCAAATATATTCTTTACCAATTTCTTTTGTTTCTGAAATTACTAAATCTGGTGTTAATGTCTCAAAGCCAGCTAATATTACTAAACCAGAACAAGATAAGATACAAACTTATCAAGATTCAAACAAATATGAAGTACTTAATAATGATTTAAATAATGCTTATCCTATTTTATATAAAGGGATTATGATTGATAATCCTGGGCTGATGAACTTTATGAAGAATAATCTTGCTACTTGGATTGATGTGAAAAATGATGAAGATCCTAGTGATGAGTTGTTAGGCCCTGCAGCGTATACTCTTAATGTATCTGTTGTAAATCAACCAACTAACTTAAAACCGCAAAATATTGCAAATGGCAATTCTTCTTCAGGACAACAGTTAGATCGAACTATTCTTGTTGTTTTCCAGGATTTAGATGAAAATAACAAAAATATCTTAAGTAAAGATTTAACTGGATTAAGTGGAGCTGATGCTGGATATTCAACTGCAAATGATATCAAAGCTCTAGAAGCTCAACATTATGAATTAGTTAGTGATGATACTAACGGTCAAAATCTTAAATTTGGTAATCAAGAACAAATATTTTATGTCAAATTTAGACATGTTTTAAAGAAAGAAAAACAAGAAAATAAGAGCGTTTCTAGAAATATTACTTATGTTGATGATAAGGGAAATCCTGTTAAAGGCTCGCCTGATGGCAAAACTAGCTATGTACAAAGTGCAAGTTTTGTTCGTTTTCCAGTGAAAGATTTAGTCACCGGTGTTGTCGGCTATAGTATTAATAATGATGGTGCTATTGATACTCAGGATGGTACTATTGATACTCAGGATGGTACTCATGCATGGAAAGCAATTGGTAGTAATTATTTTGAAAAAGTAATTTCAAAAGATCCTGCATCATTAGGGTTTGAGCATGTTAACTATGCTGTTATTCCAGAGAAAACAGTAGATGCAAATACTAAAGATCAAGAGATCCAAGTTATTTATAGTGGTACTACTAAGAACCCTGACAAGCCAAGTAAACCAAGTAAGCCAGATAAACCAGAAACACCAAATAAACCCGACAAGCCGAGTGAACCAAGTAAACCGACTAAACCGGAAACGCCAAATAAACCCGACAAGCCGAGTGAGCCAAGTAAACCGACTAAACCGGAAACACCAAATAAACCCGACAAGCCGAGTGAGCCAAGTAAACCGACTAAACCAGAAACACCAAATAAACCCGACAAGCCGAGTGAACCAAGTAAACCGACTAAACCGGAAATACCAAATAAACCCGACAAGCCGAGTGAGCCAAGTAAACCGACTAAACCGGAAACACCAAATAAACCCGACAAGCCGAGTGAACCAAGTAAACCGACTAAACCGGAAACACCAAATAAACCCGACAAGCCGAGTGAACCAAGTAAACCGACTAAACCGGAAACACCAAATAAACCCGACAAGCCGAGTGAACCAAGTAAACCGGCTAAACCGGAAACACCAAATAAACCCGACAAGCCGAGTGAACCAAGTAAGCCAGATAAACCGGAAACACCGAATAAGCCGGACAAGCCAAGTCAACCAACTAAACCTAATAAACCAGAAGTGCCGAATAAGTCTGACAAGTCGAATGAATCAAGCAAGCCTGATAAAACAAGTGATGTCAAGCCAACAGAATCTGTAAAATTGATTCATCAAACAACAGCAGATACTTCAAAGAACCAAAGTGAATCAATTAAGGAAGAAAATTTATCAAAACCAAAGGCTGTTTTAGATAAGACAAGTTTTTCACCTTTGGCTAGAAGAAATAGTCCTTTAGTCAATGAGAAAACTAACACTCTTGAATCCTCAAAAGATTCAACTAAGAATACTAAAAATAGAACAGTAAATTCAAGTAAAGAATTGCCACAAACAAGTAGTAACACTCAACAATCAATTAATGATGAAGTGATTGGTTCTGTGGCTTTATCAATAGGATTAATTGGTTTAGCCGGTGTTAAGAAGAGAAAAAATGCAAGATAAACTACACTAAAGAGAAAAGAGACCGACTTTAAGTCAGTCCCTTTTTCTTTTGTGAGTGCTAAAATTAAACTATAAGATACTTTTTATTTATATATAGAGGTTAAAGATGGATGATAAGTTTAATCAGAATGAAAATATAGATGAACATGTGGTGGTCGATGCAAATCATCCTGGATATGGTTTTACTGAAGAAAAACTATTAAAAACAATTACGCAAACTGTTCATTATGTAGGGGCTGCTAGCCGAAATCCTCAAGATAATGTGACGAGGGTAAGTTTTAGTCATGTCTATGTCGTTAATAAAAAAAGTGGCAAAGTAATTGAGGATCGTGGCTTTCAGCCAAAAGAAAAGAGCATGCAATTAATTGGTACTCCAACACTTCCAGGCTATATTCCTGATCGAGTAGTGGTTGGTGGAGAAAAGGTAACACCTAATGATTTAAATAAAGAATATATAGTTACTTTTAAACTCAATATGAAACCAACTAATACAATGCAAAAAGCAAAAATCCGGTACGTGGATCTAACTACTAATAATCAATTATTAACCGAAGATACTATTTCGGGTTTAGCAAATACACCAATTAATTATGATCCTCAATTTAAAATCAAGCACTTTGAAGAACAAGGTTATAAGCTAGTGGCTAATGGCTTTAATCATAACGGAGATGTGCAATTTTTTGGAAGTTCAAATGATTACTGTCCAATTTTTATTATCACTTTTATATCTGCTGTTGAAGCTGTAAACATAAATAATCCTGTAGACTGGGTTGATCCATCTTTATATCACAGAAAGAGTAAGCTGATTGTTAATTTTGAGGGATGCCCGAATCCGCCAAAGACAGTCATTCAAACAATTAACTGGTTTCGAACAATTACAGTCAATAATATAGTCAAAAAGGTAATTCCTAATGGTGTTTATGATAAAACTTGGCGTGCAGATGAGGAAAGATATCAAGAAGTTAAAATTCCCATAGTTCAGGGATATCATGCAGATTTAGATTTCATTAATCAAAAATCTGTAACTTTAGATGATCAAACCATTACAGTTCAATACCACCCTAATGGTCATTTGATTCCAGTTGATGAAGCGGGAGCTGCTATTCAAGGTGCACCAACGCCTCAATTTGAATCGGACTCTAATGATGCAAGTAAAGTTAGAAATGATCAAAATGTGCCGAAAGTAAGCGGCTATCAAGCAACTTTAGCTACAGTAACTCCAGCAAATCCAGGACAAGATTTAACTGTAATCTATGAAAAGATAAACAATAATGACGATACTTTATATATTAATCTAAATCACGATCATGAATCAGATTCTCAAGCTGCAGTAAATCATAAAGATATTGGCCAACAAACTAATTTGACAGATGATAGTGATGTTCAGACAGCAATTATTAATTTTATCGATATAGATGATCATGGCCACTCTATTACTTCTTCCGGAAAACTTTCTGGGCGCGTTGGAGAATCAATTAATGATTTATATAGTACTGAAATTCCATTGAAAGTATTGAAAGAGCAAGGATATAGGGTTGTATTTGATGACTTTAACGAAAATAGTGAAAGACAATACTTTAAAGAAAGTGTTCTACCTCAGATATTTACTATTGGATTAAGTAAAAAATCAAGCGATAACCAAGATAATCAAGAAAGTTCAGATCTAGATGAAGAATATGAAAAATTACGTCAAACAAGAGAGCAGTTTAAGCAAATAAAGCCAACAATTATGGATAGTTCTGACAAATTGAATTCTTCGCAAACCGTTAATAAACTCATTGATATTATTACGGGGTTATTAACTTTGATATTTATGCTTAGTAAAGGTAATAAAAAATAAAAGATTATAGATCTATATAATTAATTTTGCATTTCCTTGCAAGATTTTATTAAAAAGCGCATATTTTAATTATAGATTTTAAAAATAGAAGGTAAGTTAATGCTTAAAAATATTATCTTTGATTTTGGAAATGTCATCATGAATTATAATCCCGATGAAATTTTGAATCATTATGAGTTAAGTCCAGCAGACCACGATTTATTGAGAAAGACAATTTTTGAATCTAAAGAGTGGAGCGAGATTGATGCTGGCAAGATTACGGAAAAAGAGGCAACTGAAATATTTATAGATCGTGTTCCCGACCAATTAAAAAGCAAGGTTAAACAAATTATGGCAACTTGGCCAGAAAATGTTGATTTCTATGAACCAGTTTTTAACTACATGGAAAAATTGCGTCAAGATGGTTATAAGATCTATGGTTTGTCTAACACAGGGATGCAATTTGCTAATTTTGTCAAGAATTCTGAAATGGGGAATTATTTCGATGGTTATGTTTTCTCTGCTCAAGAGAAGTTAATGAAGCCAGATAGAAGGATTTATGAGAAATTAATTGCTCGGTATATTTTAAAGCCAGAAGAAAGTTTATTTATTGATGATTTGAAAGCAAACACTGATGCAGCAAAGAAATTGGGCATGCAAGCTTTTACTTTTAAAATTGACAAGCTAGGTGAGTTACAAGACTATATTGCTAGTCATTAATTTTAAGTATAAAAATTTTTCAGGTGAATAAGAAATGAAGACAAATGATCAAATTGCAAATTGGGCAATGGACTTACAAAGTTTGGCTCAAGCTGGATTAAGATATGGACATGATGTTTTTGATCGAGAACGTTACGAAGAGATTCGTCGAATCGCTGGTGAAATGATGTCAGCTAGGACTGGAATTCCGGAAGAGAAACTTAAGACTCTTTTTTTAGGTGATGAAGGTTATCAAACTCCCAAAATTGATACACGAGCTGCAATTTTTAAAGATAATAGAATATTGCTTGTTCGTGAAAAAAAGACACAGGAGTGGTCATTGCCTGGTGGCTGGAATGATTATGATCAAACTACTGCTCAAAATTGCGTTAAAGAAGCTCGTGAAGAAGCGGGAAGAATAGTAGAACCGATTAAGATTATTGCAGTGCAAGATCGGAATCATCATAATAAGCCTGTTATTGCGACTAATATTACGAAAATATTTTATTTATGTAAGGAAATTAGTGGAAAGTTTACGCCAAATGATGAAACGGATGCATGTGATTATTTTAATTTAGATAATTTACCTAAACTTTCACTTGGACGAAATACTAAAGAACAAATTGCAATGTGTTTTGATGCAAATAATGATCCTGACTGGGATACTAAATTTGAATAAAATTAGTAAAGTAGCTCCAAGAAATATTGCTTGGGGCTATTTTATATGCAAATATAATAGCCGCATTTTGGTAAAGAAAGAATGTCCTTATCAGAATGTGGCTTTCGTATTTTATAGTGGTTGAATAGTTTGATAATAAAGTTAGTAAAAAATAGCTTAGGTTGTTTTTTGTTGCATGTTAGGTATAATTTTTAACCACTTAGTCAAATTTCATTGAAAAGCATCTCTATGATAGTAAAATTAAATTCAAATAAGATTAATTAATGAATAATAAAAAGAGGTACATAAAATGTTTTTCAATAAAAATGACGAAACTAAAGATAAAGTTGTTGATGAAGTTTTAAGCAGTGATAGTTTTAATAATTTGAATCTTGATTTAATTGATCTTGATCTTAAAGTTGAAACTGGTAATAAGTTTGAAGTTCACTATTGTGGATCTGAAGATGAAAAGCCGAGCGTTGAGCTTAAAGATGATACACTTGAAATTGAAGAACCGAGAGTAGAGCGTAAGCACGGAAAGTTTTGGAGAAAAGATTTTATTGAAGTAAATATAGTTAGTCAAAGCGATAGTGGTGCTTTAGTTGTTACAGTTCCTGATGGTCATCAATTAGGTGCGGTAAAAGTTTCTTCAGTAAGTGGTGATACAGATTTTAAGAGTTTAAATCTTGATTCTTTAGTTATCTCTGTTGTAAGCGGAGATGTAAGTCTAAGAACAGTACAAACTGACGAAGTTAAATTAACCACAACCTCTGGAGATATTAATCTCAAAGAAGTTACAGTAAAACAAGGAAAAGCCCAACTAGTAAGTGGCGATTTTACACTGAAAAATAGTTTAGTCCTTGATCAATTTAAGGCTTCAACTACTTCGGGCGATAACTTAGTTGAAGATGTAAAAGCTGCTCAATATCAACTAAGTACTTTAAGTGGAGATAATTCGTTATTCGGAAAAAATGAAGCAGCTGCCGAAGGAGATAGTACAAATAATGCTGGTACTATTATTTTAAGTACTTTATCTGGTGATAATACGGTTAAGTAATTTAGTTGAAAAGAAACTGGCTGATCATTGAAGATTTAAAAAATGGTTTATTTTTAAATAATGAATATTGAATAAGCAAAAAACAAATTTATAAAAAACTGTTGACATTTATGATGTTTATATTAAAATGATTATTAACAAATTTAATTAATCTGAAAACAAAGAGAAAGAAGAGTAGCATAATCTTAATTTTCAGCGAATCTCGTTAGGTGTGAGGAGATAAATTGTAAGATTAAGTGAAAATCACTTTCGAGTTCTGATTCTTAATTTTAAGTGAGAAGAAGTGGGAGCACCCATTATAGTGCCTACGTATCGTCAAGTAATTGACTGCACGTGAAAGGTATTACTAGTGATAGCAATACGAACAAAGGGTGGTACCACGCTGAAGCGTCCCTCAACTAAGTAATTTAGTTGAGGGGCTTTTTTGTATTCAGAGATATTTTTTGGAGGGAAAGAATATGATGACAGATCATACATCACGAAAATTAACATGGAAGGATTATTTAGTGGTCGCTTCCTTGCTATTCGGTTTATTCTTTGGGGCTGGTAACTTGATTTTCCCATTGCACTTGGGACAACTCGCTGGAGCAAATTGGGGTACAGCCGCAGTTGGATTTTTAATCACGGGTGTATTACTGCCTTTATTATCCGTTTTAGCTGTTGCAATTACGCATGCTGATGGCGTTTATGATATCGGAAAACCGCTAGGTGCTGGTTTTGCAGTTGTATTTATGGTCTTGATCCATGCTACAATTGGTCCTTTATTTGGTACACCGAGAACTGCAACTGTTTCATTTACAGTTGGGATTGCACCATTTGTTCCTAAAAATATGCAAGGAACAGCCTTATTAATCTTTTCTGCTTTGTTTTTCTTAGCAGCTTTTGGTTTTTCTTACCATCAAAACAACATCTTATCTAATGTTGGTAAAGTATTAAACCCACTATTTTTATCTCTACTATTCTTAGTATTCCTTGTAGCTTTTGCTCGTCCATTAGGTAACCCGCAAACCGCAGCTGTAACTGCTGCTTACAAGCATGGCGCTTTAGTGAACGGATTCTTAGAAGGATACAATACAATGGATGCTTTGGCAGGACTAGCCTTCGGTGTTACTGTTGTTACAGCAGTACGCGGAATGGGACAAAAGAATGCTAAAAGTGTTTCAAAAGTTGTTGCTAAGTCTGGTTTGTTAGCTGTACTAGCTATCGGTTTTATCTACTTATTATTGATCTTAATGGGTGCAATGTCATTAGGCCGCTTTAAAGTTTCAGACAACGGTGGTGTTGCATTTAACCAAATCGTTAATGTTTATGGCGGTGTCTTCGGTCAAGCTTTACTTGCATTTTTATTAACTGTTACTTGCTTGACCACTGCTGTTGGTTTAGTTGCTGCTTTTGCGCAAGACTTCCACAAACACTTCCCACAAGTTAGCTACCACGCTTGGCTAGCACTTAGCTGTTTAGCTTCATTCTTAGCTGCTAACTTTGGTTTAGATACAATCATTGCATGGTCAACTCCGATGCTGATGTTCTTATACCCATTATCAATGGTATTAATTTTATTGTCTGTCTGCTCACCATTGTTTAAGACTGATGGAGTTGTATATTTCTTTGTAATCGTCTTTACAGTTGTTCCGGCCTTGGGCGATATGGTTGTAGCCTTTCCAAGTGTTGTCAGTCAAAGCTCATTTGGTTTAGCAGTAGCTTCTGTAAGAAACCATTTACCCTTAGCTAACATGGGGCTTTCATGGCTTGTGCCAGCTTTAGTTGGTTTGGCAATTGGATTAGTTGTTCATTTTGTTAAAAATAAAAAATTAGCTTCAACTTTAGAAGAAGATTAAAGGAAAACTCTGCTAATTGATTTTGGCAGAGTTTTTTCTTTGTAGAAAATTAGATATTAAAAGTATTTCATAATATAAGAGAAGCAATGTAATAAATAGTTTAGATTTTATTTTAGCAAGTGTAATATCTTGCTTTTTATTATGTAATTAGATCTAAAGAGATCTAAAATAGAGGTGAGAAATACGAAACTAAAAAAACATTTGATCCTAACTTTGGTAAAGTTCCGCAAATATATTTGGGAAGAGACAAGTTAGTTGAGAACATCGTCGAATCTCTTGAAGACGGGACAGGTCCTTATCAAACTTCGATGATTTTATGGTATGCGGGGTGTGGGAAAGACTTCTCTTTTAGCTGACATTACTTCTAATTTAGTAAAAAAGGATAATTGGATTATTGTTTATTTAGCTATGACAAACGATCTTTTAGAGACTCTAATTCAAATTATCTACCGAGAAGCCGGCAGTAAAATAAAAAAGGCTTTAAATACTATTGATGAAGTAAAAGAAACACCAGAAATAGTAAATCTAGCATCTATTTACCAAATAATGGTCTTAAAAGAATATCCTATTAACATTATGATGACTGGATTACCTAAAAATGTATCAGAACTTCAAAATAATGACGTTTTAACTTTTCTTCTGAGAAGTGGACGAATTCCGTTAGGACCGTTAGACGCTTTTGATATTCAATTCCGTTATCAAAAGGCATTTGAACGTGCAAATAAAAAAATCAGTGAAGCCAATTTAATGAGAATGACAAAATTAACTAAAGGCTATGCTTATGCATTCCAAGATTTGGGATACTATGTTTGGAAGCATGCAACTGATCACATAACTGAAAGTGATATAGATGACATTCTGCCTTTGTTTAAAAATGATCTTTATAAGAATGCCTATACAAAAATTATTTCTGAATTATCTCCAACTGATCAAAAATTCTTAATGATTATGGCAAAAAGCGATAATGATGTTGTTGAAATAAGTCATATTAGAAAACAAATGAATAAAAGTTCTAATTATGTCTCACAATATCGTCAGCGTTTGATTGACAGTCAAGTTATTATTGAAGCGGGATACGGAAAGGTTTCATTTTCTTTGCCGTTTATGAAAGAATTTCTACTAAAAGCTGCTGAATTTTATAATATCGGAGAATAAAAGCATGACTTCCACTTGGATGTGAAGACATGCTTCTTTATTTGATAAAAGTTGATTTAAGAAATACTGCTAAAAAAGATAATAGTCATATATAATGTATTAAGCATGATTGTTTTAATGCAGATAGCATTATGCAATAATTAGAAATTTGAGGGGATAAAATGTCACGTACTTATAATGGTGGAATTGCTTCATATGCAATTTGGTTGCCGGAGTTTGCACAATTTATTGAACTTTATCAATCAGGAAAAAGTATTGATGAAATAAAACATCTTAGCGATAAAGAAAATATATTTAAAATGTCTAGCAAATCTCGAGCTAGACGTTGTTCAAGAAATTTATCTGTCAGAATTGATGCTTTACCAAAGACTATTATAGATATTTTTCCATCTTTAAATCCTACAAATCAAAAGATAGTGTCACTAATATCTATGATGTTAACAAGTAAAATTCTTAATGAATTTGTTTATGATGTATATCGACCTAAAGTAATTATGCGTGAAAATATTTTACAAGATTATGAAGTAGAATCATTTCTTAACCAGAAAAGAATCGAAAGTCCTGAGGTTGCAAAATGGTCTCTTAATACTTTTAAACGTCTTAAAGGAGCTTTGAAGACTTTCTTGAGAGATGGGGGATTGTTAGAGAATGTTAAATCTAATGAGGATAAGCTACTTTTTCCATTAATAGATTCACAACTAATCACTATTATGAAAGAAGAAAAATTAGACTTTGAATTGGCTGCTCTAGGAGAAATATAATGATGGAAGATATTAATCTTAGATTTGAACATTTAAAAGAAAAAATGATTGATCCCAAGTTTCAAAAAAATAAGGGACTGTCTAATGAAGTAGGATATTGGATTTTTGACTATCCAGCTAATCAAGAATTAGAAGTTCGTAAAAAAATAGCTAAGATAAAAGAGAGTGCTCTTGCTTCTAGAGTGAACCTAAAAGTTTTTGATATTTATAATGTTATGATGACCTTGCTAAAGGATCAGAAAAAATATACAGGTACTGATCCTATCCCAATCCTTGAAGAAATTGAAAAAGATCAAGGCTTTGACGTATTAATTGCACAGATTAATAACATTCTAGAAATGAGTGAAAATAATAATTTAATTGTTCAGTATATAAAAGATAGATTACCAGAAAATTGTATTGTATTTATAGTAGGACTAGGCAAAACGTATCCTATTATCAGAGCTCATAAAATTTTAAATACGATGCATCAAGTTTTGGATGAAAATCCAGTTGTGTTATTTTATCCGGGTAATTATGATGAAAAGAGCTTAAGAGCGTTTGGAGAAGTTAAGGATCAAAATTATTACAGAGCGTTTAGATTAGATTAGGGATAATAAGTATGACAAAAATAAAGAATATTTTCAAAAAAGATATTGATCGAGATATTCGCGGAGTTATTAAAATTGGTCAAGATAGTGAAAAAATTAAGAAACAAGAACTTGAAGAGTATGTTATTACTGATGAATTAAAGAATGATTTTACTCGCTTTTTTGATGCTTATGATAAAAGTATTGATGTACCTACAGATAAAATGGGAGCATGGATTAGTGGTTTTTTTGGTTCAGGTAAATCACACTTCTTAAAAATTTTATCTTATCTTTTAGAAAATGATATAGTTGATGGACGTAAAGCAGTAGACTATTTTTTAGAAGATGGAAAATTTGATGATAACCATTTATCTAATGCTATTGAAAAAGCTACAAGTGTATCAACTGATGTTGCCTTATTTAATATTGATTCTAAAGCAGACTCCAATTCAGCCAATGATAGTAGTGCTATTTTAAACGTATTTCTTAAAGTGTTTAATGAACAGTTAGGATATTCTCCAATTGCAGAAGTTGCTGATATGGAGCGTTGGCTGGATAGTATTGGAAAATATGATGCATTTAAGAAGGCTTTTCAAGATCTTGATCCGGAAAATCACTCCTCTTGGGAAGAAACCAGAAGTAGATATGCGATTATGTTGAATACGCGTATTAAACCTGCATTAATTAACTCTGGTGCATTAGATGAAATAGATGCACAAAATTATATCAATGAATTTCTAAGTAAAAAGTTCAGTATTGATGCTATTGGATTTGCCAAATTGGTAAAAGACTATCTTGATAAAAAGGGTGGTAACCATCATTTTGTATTTTTGGCTGATGAAGTAGGGCAGTTTATCGGTGAAGATGATAACAAGATGCTTAACTTACAAACTATTGTTGAGCAGCTCGGAATTCAATGCCATGGACGTGCTTGGGTTGTAGTAACCTCTCAGCAACAAATGGATGAAGTTACAGGCAATTTCCATAAACATGAACGTGATTTTTCAAAGATTCAGGGTAGATTTAATACTCTAATCTCAATGAGCTCTGCTAATGCTGATGAAGTTATCCGGAAACGTTTATTGGATAAAAAGCCATTAGCAAAGGAAGAATTAGATGATCTATTTACTCAAAATGAATATAGCATTAACAATAAGATTAATTTCAGTGATGCTATAAAAAGAGAAAAATATGAGGATTCTCAATCTTTTGTTGATAATTATCCATTTATACCATATCAATTTAGTTTGCTAAAAAATGTATTATCAGCTGTCCGTAAACATGGTGCTAGCGGTAGTCATATGTCGGATGGTGAACGTTCTATGCTAGCTACTTTCCAAGAGGCTACTAGAAGATACGAAGATGATGATTTAGGCAAACTTGTTCCGTTTTCTGCTTTCTTTATTGGAATGAAAGAATTCCTCAATCATGATCACCAAGCTGTATTTGATCAAGCAATGGGTGATACATATATAGCTAAAGATAGTTTCAATATTCAAGTCTTGGCTGTTTTATTTATGGTTCGCTATGTCGATAATTATCCATCAACTCTTGAAAATATTACTACGCTGCTTTTGGACGACATTAATCAAGATCGTCAAGAATTGACTGCCAAGGTTAAAGATGCTTTGAGTGTTTTAATTAGGCAGAATCTTATTCAAAAGAATCTTGACACATATGAGTTCCTAACTGATTCAGAACAAGAAGTTAATGAAGCAATTAATGCGATTGATATAGATGATCAAAAAATTGTTCGTGAAATAGGTAGTTACTTGTTTACGTCTAATTTAATAGATTCTAAGTATGTTTATCCTAAAAAGAAAAATCAATATATTTTTGAATTTAATATGTATATTGATGGAACAGGATTGAATCCTCTAAAAAATGATTTGAATATTAGGATCGTATCCCCACTGCAATCTGGAAACTATCGTGAAATTGATTATAAGCAGCAGTCAGGTGATAACCGTAACATCATTGTTGTTTTAAAAGATGATGATCGGTATATTGAGAACTACAGACAAGTAGAAAAAATCAAAGAATATATGCAAAAGCCGGAATCAAGATCTGATGAAAAGATTAGATATATTGCGGCCAATCGAAACAGTCAAGCAAAAGATATCGAGCGTAATACACAAAAAATGTTGGAAGATGATTTGCTTGATGCTGATATTTATGTTGATGGCGATGTATTAGCTAAGGGCAATAACTTTACTAGTCGTTTAGCTGAAGCTAAAAAGACAATTATTGATGCTAATTACCGAAATCTGCAATATATTGATGATGTTAAATCTGATCAAGATATTCTTAATGTATTAAAGGGTAATCAAAATGATGTACTTTTAACTGATAATGAGCAAGCAATTAATGCGGTAATCGAATATATAAATGGACAAGCTGGTTTAATGAATAATATTTCCTTGTCTAGTGTGGTTGATCGTTTTGGTAAAATTCCGTATGGTTATAAGCCAAATGATACTGCTTGGCTAGTTGCTAAAGCATTTTCTGATGGTAAGCTTAAGATCTATTTCAATAATTCTAAGATCTCTTTAGATGAAGCGCGTAAGGATCCAAAATCAATTCAGCGATATTTTATCAGTAAGAGTAATCTATCAAGATTGACGATGAAGCCTGTTAAAGAAATCTCTGCACGCGAAAAGAAAGATGCCAAAGAATTTGCAAGTGATGTTTTAGAAGTCAGTTTAGTTCTTCCAGATGGTGCCACTTCTGAGCAATTAGCTGATGAGATTAAAAAGAAGACACAACAAAAAGTTAGAATTCTTGAAGATATACTAAATTACAACCATGATAATAAATATCCTGGTAAAGATATTCTACATGAGGGAATTAACAGCTTAAAACAGATATCTATGGTTCCTGATAGCGATCAAATCTTTTCAATTATTTCTAAACACTTAGATGATTTAGAGGATTGGCGTGATGAGGTTGAAGATAAAGCTATTCTACAATTTTATGGTGATATTGGTAATATTAGTGACCAAGAAAAAATTTGGAGAAAATCTAATAGCTATTTAGCACGTTTTAATCATGCTAAGGGATTTATTGAAGATGAAAATTTAAAGGAAATAGCTAATGAACTTGAGAAGTATTTAGATATGGATCAATTCAATATTTCTATTCCTAAATTGAAAAATTTGAATTCTGAATTCGTTTCTTTGTATAGTGATGACATGGATAAAGTCCATGAGAAAATCATAGGCAAGGTTAATGAAAGCTATGATCGACTTAAGAGTTTAGTAACTGATGCAGAATTTCCTAAAAAAGAAAGCGATGAACTTTTTGCTGAGGTTAACAACACTCTTAAATCGATAAGTGATCGTGCAGATCAATATAATGAAAGTAGCGATGAAAATGCATTCTTGAATTTAATTAGTTTAGATAATGCTATTGATTCTGCTAATGAGAGATTAAGAAATAAAATTTCAGAAGTAAGCCAAAAGTTAGCTGAGAAGGCTCAACAGGAACAAGAAGCTGCTGCAAGGAATGTTGTAGAAGACGTCACTAATCCAGATAACAAGCAAAAAGAAACGGTTAAAGTTTCGCCTTCACCTCAACCTAATCCAACTGTAAAAATTAAGAAAACCATCTTTAAGAAGATTTATGATGTGGTTCCAGAAGATAGCTGGAAGATTGAGAGTGAATCAGATATTGATAAATATTTAAACGCTTTGAAAGTAAGTCTTGAAAAAGAATTAGAGGATAGCGATATTATCAATATTGACTTTAAGTAGTTAAGAAAGAGACTGATTTTAATATCAGTCTTTTTTCTTGTTATAATTAATAGTAATTATTTGAAGTTTAGAGAGATTTGAAAAAGTATGGACAAAAATAAAATCAAAAAATTTGCAATTAATGCTAGAAAAAGTTTGAGAGATACAACGGAAGTTCAGCTAGCTAATTTGGGTATTACAGATGAAAAGATTAATGAGGAACTTTCTATTTCTACTAAAGATAAAAAGTACTATGTAGACGATAATGAAAGTAATGCTTTAACTGGTAAACAAATTGGCTGGCGAAAAGATGTTGTTAATGAATTAAAAAATAGGGGATATGATGATGACCCTAAGACTGTCTTTAATGATTTTGTTGAAGAAGTTGCCTACACTTGGTTCAACAGAATTATCGCAATTAGATTTATGGAAGTTAACAATTATCTGCCAAGTAGGGTAAGTGTCTTAACTAGTGAAGAAGGTAAGGCTGAACCTGATATCATTAATGAAGCAATGGAGATTGAAGATGATTTAGGTGGCTATAGTGATTCAGAAAAAGAATTAATTTCGACTGCTTTGACTGAGAGAACCCCTGAATTGATGGATAAGCTTTATGCAATGCTTTTTATTAAGCAATGTGATGAATTAAGTGATATTTTGCCGGGTTTGTTTGAAAAAACTAATGATTATTTGAAGTTGCTGTTTACACCTAATTATAACCGTGGTGTTATTCAAGATTTGATTAATGAAATTCCTGCGAGTTATTTTGATGTAAATGAGGAAGGACAAGTTCAAATTATTGGATGGCTTTATCAATATTACAATAGTGAATTAAAAGATACGGCATTTAAAAAGAAAAAGTATCAAACAGATGATATTGCACCGGTAACTCAATTATTTACACCCGATTGGATTGTTCGTTACATGGTAGAAAATTCTTTGGGAAGATATTGGATAAATATTCTTCATAGTAGAGGAGACGAACGCTCTGAAAACGAAATTGCAAATGAATTTGGCTGGAGATACTATATGCCGGCTTCAGATCAAAACAATATTGTCTTAGACAAAGAGTTGGCAAATAAAGACGTAAAAGATATTAAATTCGTTGATCCAGCAATGGGTTCAGGACACATCCTTGTATATGCTTTTGATGTTTTTATGCAGATTTATGAGTCGGAAGGATATTCCAAGAGGGATGCCGCAACTTCAATTCTTAAGAATAATCTTTATGGACTCGATATTGACAAGCGAGCATATCAGCTATCAAATTTTGCTTTGTTAATGAAGGCTAGAGAAAAAGATCGCCGTTTATTTAGAAGAGATTATAGTATAAATCTCTTTGACGTTCCAAGATCCAGATACGATATTGAAAACTATCAAAATATAATTGATAGTTCTTCGAACATAGATAAAGATAAAACTAGATCTGATCTGAAAAGTATTTTAGATGTCTTTAAATATGGGGATGATTTGGGTTCGATTATTAATATTAACAAGGATATTGATATTAGTGGTTTAAAAAAACTAATAGGTTCAGATAATGATGAAGGACAAATTGACCTTTTGTCAGATACAGTAAAAGAAGAACTAGAAAGCATCTTGAATGTTGTTGAGGTTCTTAACAATAAATATGATGTTAGTGTAACCAATCCACCATATATGGGCGGTGGAAAGATGGACGTTCCCCTTAAAAAATATGTCCAAAAAAATTATCCAGATTCAAAAGCTGATTTATTTAGTGTGTTCATGGAAAAATTAGTGAGTACGACTAAAGATGATGGATACATTGGTATGGTTACTATGCATTCTTGGATGTTTCTATCTAATTTTGAAAAGTTAAGAAAGAAATTGCAAAAGCATACAATTATCAATATGGCGCATTTAGGTACACGCGCATTTGAAGAAATTGGTGGTGAAGTCGTTCAAACTACCACGTTTATTTTGCAGGAAAGAAAAAATGATGGCTATGTAGGTAGCTATGAAAGATTAGTTGACTATGGCTCACAAGATGGGAAAGAAGAGAAGTATCTAGAAATAGTAGATGGTAAAGATATACAAGATTTATATCAAGTTAGTCAAGACAATTTTTATAAGATTCCTGGCAGTCCTATTGCTTATTGGGCAAGTAAGAATATAATTAGAGATTTTGAAAATGGAACGTCATTGGGAAAAATAGTTAATGCTAAGCAAGGATTGGCCACTGCTAATAATAATAGATTTTTGCGCCAATGGTTTGAAGTTAATATTAATAGAATAGGTTTTCATTGTAATAATATTGAGGAATCGGTTGAATCTAGAAAGAAGTGGTTTCCATATAATAAAGGTGGAGCATATCGTAAATGGTATGGAAATTATGATTATGTTGTAAATTGGCAAAATGATGGGTATGAAATACGACATTTTGTGGATAGTAGGGGGAAAATAAGATCAAGACCGCAAAATACAGATTTTTATTTTAAACCTGCTGTTACTTGGTCATTAATTACAAGTAGTCTGTTTTCAATGCGTTATCGCTTACCAGGTAGTATCCATGATGTGAGTGGGATGTCTTTATTTTATAAAGATCAAGACTTAAAAATAATTATGGGGCTTTTGAATACTAAAGTCGGACAATATCTTCTATCAATACTGAATCCTACTATAAATTTTCAAATCGGTAATATTGAATCAATCCCTCTTTTAAAACTAAATTATGGCAATAGTGAAGAAATTATTCAAAGTAATATTGCGTTATCACGGCGAGATTGGGATGCATTTGAAACATCATGGGACTTCAAACGTAGTCCGTTATTAGTAAATAAAGCTGTAACTTTAGAACAAGCTTATAATAATTGGTCGCAAGAAGCTTTAGATAGATTTAACCAACTTAAAGCCAACGAAGAAGAGCTTAATCGTATCTTTATTGATCTTTATGGTTTACAAAATGAATTAACTCCAGAAGAAGACGATAAGGAAGTTTCTGTCCGTAAAGCAGATCAAGTTCGTGATATTAAAGCGTTTCTATCTTACTTTATCGGTTGTGTCTTTGGCCGTTACTCACTTGATCAGGATGGACTTTCATATGCTGGCGGTGACTGGAATGCATCCCTTTACTCAATCTTCAAGCCCAACAAAGAAAACATTATTCTCTTAACCGATCGTCAATATTTCGATGATGAGCGTGATATCATTGTTCGTTTGCGTGAGTTCTTATCTAAGTCTTTCGATTCAGATCATCTAACGGATAATATGAACTTCATTGCTCAAACTTTGGATCCTAAGAAGTTCGAACGTGGAGTTAGTGCAGAGCAGATTATACGTGACTATTTCGTCAATGATTTCTACAAAGATCATGCTAAGATATATCAAAAACGTCCAATTTATTGGGAATTTAATTCTGGTAGAAACAAGGGATTTAAGGCATTAATGTACTTACATCGCTACACTCCAGAACAACTTGCAATGGTTCGCCAATATCTTCACGATTTGCAGCCGGCAATGAATGATTTAATCGAAATTGATAATGATTTATTAGATCAGGAAACAACGGCAAGTGCTAAGAGCAAATATCGAAAGATTATTTCAACTCTTAATAAGCAAATGAATGAATTAGTTAAGTATGATCAAGTCTTAGATCACTTATCTCAAAGTCCAGTAGATTTAGATCTTGATGATGGTGTTCTTGCTAATCATGACAAATTGCAACAAGGAGAAAAGTTGTTGACTAAGTTATAATTCTAGAAAAAACTTATCTAATCAATATGATATAGATAAGTTTTTTTGTTTATAATTTAAATGAATCTCTGTGAAAGTATACTATTTTTATGGAAAGAAAGTGACTTAGTGGATGAACGAATTAAATAAAATCGAAAATGCTATTAAAGAAATTGATGCGACAACCTTTCAAAAACTTTGTGATGAATATTTATCTCGTATTTTCGGAGGAACATTAAATCCTCTTGGTTCTGAAGATGGTAAAAATAAACCAACTAAAGGAACACCAGATTCGTATATTATAAATGATAATGGTGAAGTGTATTTGATGGAATATACATCACAAGAGAGTAGGTTAATTCAAAAAATTAATAGCAACTTAAAAAAACTTAATGAATTGAATATTAATAAACACAATGTAAAAAAGATTATTTACTGTTCAGCTACATCAAACGTAAGCATAGAATACATCGACTCGTTAACAGAAAAGTATAAGAAAGAAAAAATAGAGTTTAAATTTATTTCAAACTTTGAATTAGCCAAATATATTCAAGATAAGTACCGTGATTTAGCCAATAAATATTTAGGATTTGCATTACCACCGAGGCAACTAAAAAATATTAGTGAATTTGGAGAAGAATATAATAAGCAATTTAGTGGATCAAAATTAAATTCATATTTTGCTTATAGAGAAAAAGAGCTTGCAGAAATAAATGAATATTTTAAGACACAAAATATTATAGTGCTCACAGGTAAACCGGGTGTAGGAAAGACGAGGTTAGCCTTTGAATTTGCTAAAAGAAATTTCTTGAATAATAGTTTTTTCGCACGAAATGTATATGATATTAATGCTCTAATATCCGAACTTCAGGTTGAATTTTCAGATGATTCTACTAAATTAATTGTTTTTGATGATGCAAATCAAATTGAAAATTTGGAGAAAATATTTAAAGCGTTTGTTCAACAATTAAATTCTGGAAAGGTAAAGATTTTAATTACAGTACGCGATTATGCAAAAGAAGAGATAGAAAATAAAGTAGATGAATACTCTTCAGTAAATACTATTAATTTACTATCGATCAATACTGAAGAAATTAGAGAATGCATTACAAAAGTATACAATATAAAAAATGAGTATATTTTAGATATAATTTGTGAAATATCTCATAGTAATCTTAGAATGGCGATGTTGACATCTGAAGTATATTTGGAAAAACATAGAATTATTGATATAGCAGATGCGTCTCAAGTTTATAAAAAATTACTTAAAAATGTACTGGAAAATGTAATTGATAATGATCGACAACTTATTTGCTTAGGAATAATTGCTTTTTTTGGAAACTTAAATATTAATAACGAACAAGAAAAAGTTTTATACAAACCAATATTAGATACAGCCAATATTTCATATACCGAATTTAAACGAAATATTGCTTTACTTGATAAACAAGAATTAATTGATTTTATAAATCAAAAATACATATATTTTTCAGATCAAACGTTAAAAGCTTATGTTTTAAAGATTGTCTTTTTAGATGAAAAGTTAATTTCTTTAAAAGATCTAATAGAATATACTTTTGAAACCAAAGCTGAGCTAGCTATTAATTGTATCAACGATTTGATAAATACCTTTTACAATGAAGAAAATAAAAATTATCTTACTCAAGTTGTAGAAGAGGTTTGGAAATATTTGGAAGATAAACATAGTGAAAAGTATTTAGACTTTGTTTCGGATTTTGTAGAATTTGATGTTAATAAAACTATTGAAACGGTGAAAGAAAAAATTGATCAAATTAAACAATATTCAAGAAAAAATAATATTAGTTTCAATGTTTCGGATAATAATAGATTAAATGATATTATTTTAAAAATAATTAATCATCTTTCTTATACTGATAGTTATAAATATGCTTCTGAGTTATTCTGTCTATATTTAAATAAACAACCACAGCTATTTTCTGAATTTCATACAGCTATAATTCAAGACTGGGCTATAAATCATGACACATTTATTAATTATAAATTTAGAAGACAGATTAGTTTGATCAAGGAATTGATGAATAGCGAAAAATTCGATAGTGAGGTAAATATTTATTTACTTTTATCTATCATGCCTAAATATTTAGAATTAGTAATTGAAGAAACTCATGGAGTCATTAATGAACCAAATAAATTTATGACACGCAAATTTTTATCTTCTGCTACTGAAGATAATCTTGTTTTTAGAGAACAACTATGGAAATTCCTATTGAAACTTGATTTTAATTTTGATAGTAAAGTTAAAAAAATTGTAGCAAATTATGGATCAGAGTTATTTGGATTGAACAATATAGATGACACTACTATAAAAGTTGTTCAATTTGATTTGAAATATATTAGTAAATTAATTCATAAACTATTTGATCCCAAGAGCCTTATAGATTGTGTGGCAGTGGGTCAAATTAAAAATAGATTATTTAAGACAAATATCGAAATTTCCAATATAGATAATTTTCTAAATAATAGTGATTATCATCTTTACCAAGATATCGAAAGTATTAGACGTGAAAAGAAACACAAAAGTAATAAGTTTCTAAAAAAATATGTTGATGATAATTTAAACTCTGATGTAGAAACTTTGAAAAAAATAGTAAACATTATTGATATCCTAGAAAAAAGATATCAGACTTATGGCTTGTTGATGGTTGTACAAATTATATTAGATAACCTAAAAGATAATACAGATGAATACCTGTCCGGTATAGAATTTTTATTTTCAAGTAAAATTTCAGTATCATCGATTTTTTATGCAATTATAAATTACCTACATACTGTAAGCTCTACATCTAAAATTATCCAGATGTTAGATAAGGTAAAGAATGAAAACAGAAAAGACTGGTTATATTACATTTATTTTGATAGCTTGCCCAAGAAAAATTTGAACTTTCAAACCTATGACTTATTAACAAAGTACTTAAAAAATGAAACTGTGAAAAGTATAGGAGATTATAGCAATCGCAGTCTTGATTTTCTATATAAATTTAATACTGTTAATACACATGCATTTGAAGAATGTTGTAAAATTATATCTTCGAAAGAAGAAGAATTTAAAAGGATTTATTTTCACTTTTCCTCCCTTGATGAGAAACAAAGTGAAAGTATCGTAGATTCATTTGATGATATTAAATTATTAATAGATATTTTTATCAATTATATTGATAATGATCAATACGATATGTCTAATTATTTACTTGAAAAAATATATAAAAAGGATCAATCAATTTTAACTAGTTATGTGAATAAAATTTTAATCCCCAAATTAAAGAAGTTTCAATTTCATAATGAAGATCAATTACTTCTACTTTTAAAAAACAATAATAGTATTGAGATCTTAAATAAGATATGGAATATAATATGTCAGAAAAACGACAATTTTTTATTGATTAATTGGAGCGAGGAATTAGTAAACTTAGTAGAAAAAGATGACTGTGTAGACAATTGGATAAAATCATTTATAAAAAAAGGTAATTATGATTCTAGAGAAATTCATATCTTGTTAGAAGGAATCAACATAAAAAATATTAAACTTTTTTATAAGTATCTTAAAGAATATATTCAAACTAAACCAGATATAAAAGAATTTGATAAAATTCAACTTTTTCCAATGAGCTATAGTATTCCAATGAACGAAAAAGGCATCAAGAAATTCTATGTTGCTAATATAGAATCTCTTAAAGCTCTTTCTGAATGGATAGTATCTTTAGGATTAGACTATTTTGAATATAAAAATAAAGTTGACATCTGTATTAAAGGTGAAAGGGATATGTTAAAAGAAGAGCTCGGAAAGTTAAGAGCCAATATTTATTAAAAAACTGCGTAATTACACGCAGTTTTTTCTTATATTTTAAAATTTTTAATACATTTATTTTGTGGAAAATTTTAATGTAGATTTTGGTACAATAATAAAGTTGATTTTTATATAAAAAGGAAAATAAATTAATGAATAATAATACCCTTTCTAAAAATATGGTTGATAAGAGTATAGAGGCCTTTTTAATGGGGTTAGAAATTTACAATAAACCAACTATTAAGTATAGAGTAGAAGGTTTTAGTTTTTTATTTGTAACGCATGGGAATTGCTATTAAAGGCAATACTTATTGATAAAAATGAATCTATTTATTATAAAAACAAACAAGATAGAACTATTAGTTTAATTGATGCAGTAAAAAATATCTATCGTGATAGACATACAAGAATTAGATTGAATCTTGAAAAAATAATAGAGTTAAGAAATATTAGTACCCATTTTATTACTGAAGAATATGAAGTTAAATACGCACCATTGTTTCAAGCGTGTGTATTAAATTATACTAATGAATTAGAAAAATACCAAAACAGAGATATTACTAAATATATATCTCAAGACTTTCTAACTTTATCAACTCGTTATGAGCCATTAAGCAATGAACAGATAAAAATGAAGTATCCTGCTGAAATTGCTCAAAAATTTATACAACAATCTAATGAAATTGATGTGTTAAATAAAGAATATGATTCAGATAAATTTTCGATCAATATTGCTCAACGTTTATATATTACAAGAAAGAAAAAGAATGCCGATTTTACTGTTAGAATAGAAAAAAATTCAGAAAATTCCGTAGCTATAGTTAAAGACATAAAAGATCCATCTGATACACACAAATATTCTTACAATAATGTTATTATGGCAGTCAATGAACGATTAAATAAACAAAACATAAAATTACAGTATAAAAGTGGTTTTAATCAGTATGTTTTAAATATGATAATAGATTTTTATGACATTAAATCAAATCCTAAGTATTCTTATGAACATGTAATAGGAAAACAACACAGTTATACTTATTCTCAACAATTTGTAGAATTTGTTGTTACTGAGATAAAGAAAGACCCTCAACACTTTGTTGAGAGTCTTAAAAAAAGTATAAAACCAAGATAACCCCAAGCACATAGGAATGCTCAGTATAATAACTTACCCCATTTTGGGACCCAGCGTTAATCCTTCACAAGTTACCTTTTACTTTAAATTGTAAATCAATTATACAATTGTATAATTGAATATGCAAAATATTTATACTTATCAGACTTTTTAGTATTTCTATATTTTTATTATAGATAATTAAATAGAGTAGAATTTTTATATACTTAGGGGTGCCTTTAAGATACTTTGCGACTGATATAATTTACTTAACGAACAGGGGTTAACAGTATGGCAACATTAACGACAGATAAAATTATTTCAGAACTTAAAAACTATTTTGAAGATAAATATCAGTATGTTTTTTGGTATGACGATAAGGCTCAGTTTAAAGATATCATTGATCAAATTGCTTCTAATTTAAATGAAGTTAGACTATATAAAGCTCAAGCCAATCAACAATTTAAAACAAAAATCGACCTTTTAAGTGATTCTCAACATAAATATTTAATTTATGCACCTTATGAACGACCAAGAATACAAGAAAATTATTTAACTGATCTGGAACACTATTCTAAGCTTTTTACTGCTGATGCAACGCAAATTATACTGGAAGAATTAAATTTATCAGTAGATAAGTTATCTTTTGTAAAACAATATCATGCATTTTTTGGGGCTAAAGATAGACGCAAGAACTTTATTAAGTATTGGAGCGTAGATTTCGATACCACTCCTGAAAAAGGTATCATCGCAGCAATTACCAAAACTGAAAAGCTAGATATTAATGAATTATTGATGAAAATTATTGCTGCTGGAAAAGAAAATAATCAATATTTATTTCTTTTTGCTAAATATAATGTACTAGATTATTTTTGGAAACTAGTTGGAAATTATTTCGGCTATGATACTATTGAAAATGCTAACTTAGACAATCTAATTAATAATCTTTTTTTCACATATTTAGATACAGAATTAGATATTAAAAATTCTAATAAATTTCAAAATTTATTATTAAGTAATAAAGATAATGTACAAATTTTTATTGATCGCTTTGCTGATTCTAATAAATATAATAAATACTATATCTCAGAGTCAAATCGTGTTTGGAATGAATTGAAATTACATGATTTATTAGTACAAGAATCCCTCAGTGACTTAACAAAGGTAACTGTTTTTGAAGAAGTAAACAGTATCGTATTAACAAAAATTAGAGATAAATTTATTGATAATCAAGTTACTGATTATGAACAAGTTCTAAATATTATTGATCGAATGTCTAACCACACTCGCAATAATTTCTCTAATAATAAAGAAAATGAATATAAATTTTTATGTTATAGTGCTGAATTATTTAATTTGCGTATCCCATTATTTGAAAATTGGCAAAAAGAATTGGACGGATATATAAATAATGAATACCAAATAGACACTATTTATCGAAAAATATTATTAGCTTATACAAGAATTGACAATAACGATTTATATAGTAAAATCAAAAAAAATATTGATTTATATTATGGAAATATTTTATTAAATAGCTCGGTTAAACAATGGAATAATACCTTTGATTTATCAGAAGTACCAAGTGATATAAAACAAGAACGATTTTATCATAATCACGTATCTCATGTGCCAGAAAGAGTTGTAGTAATTTTTTCAGATGCCTTACGCTTTGAAGTTGGTAAAGAACTAGAAGATGAGCTAGATAATAATGATCGATTAACTTTAAATATGAAATATGCGCTTACTAGTTTGCCGTCAGTGACGTATATGGGAATGAATGTTATGCTACCGCACAATAGGCTTAGATGGGATGCAAAGAAACATAAAGTTAAAGTAGACGATAAAAACGCTGAAAATACTTCTGCTCGTGATAAAATTTTAAAAACATTCAATGAAAGTAACACAGCTGCTCAACTAAAAGATATCTTGGAAATGACTTCAAAAGAAGTGAAAACTTTCATTAATGGTAAGAATTTAATTTATTTGTATCACAATCAAATTGATGCTAAAGGACATGAACTAAAAACAACTAAAGAACTAGTAGATGCTACAGAAAAAGCAATTGAGGAAATTAAAAAAGCTATTCAAGCTTTACGAACAAACGGTGTGTCGCACATCATTGTAACAGCTGATCATGGCTTTATTTATCAAGAACGTCCAATTTATGATACCGACAAAATTGATTTAGCAAATGAAGACTATTTAGGCAATGCACATTTAAGATATTTGATTACTCCCGATAAATTAAGCGTAAGGGGAGTTAAAAGTACTACAATGGGTATTAGCTTATCTAATGATGATAAAACTAATATTTATTATCCAACAAGCCCGAACGAATTTATTGCAAGAAGTGGAAGTAAAAATTATGTTCACGGTGGTTCTTCTATTCAAGAAATGTTAATTCCAATATTAGATATCAAAGCAACTTCACGAAAATCTGCTGCGCAACCAGCAAAAATCAAATTAGCGGCTACTACTTTTAGAATTAATAGTTTAAAAATGAATTTGCTTTTTAATCAAATAGCTTCAGTCAGTGATAGAGTATTACCAACTGAATATAATGTATTCTTTGTTGATGAAGATGAAAAAATGATTTCTAATAAAGTAGTAGTTGAAGCAAATCGTAAGGGATCTGCGGCTGATCGTACTCTTCCTGTAACTATTACAATTCAGAATACAAATTATAATCTTAATAAAAAATATTATTTAGTAATTGAGAACCAAGATACTAATTATTCCAAAAAAATAGAATATACCATGGATATATTTTCAAATAATTAAATGTATAAATATTAATCATATAATAGAGATAGACCAGGATATTTTCCTGATCTATTTTTATTAATCATAAGAAAGCTAATAACCCCATGACAAAACTAACATCCGCACAACAAGCCTTGCATCAAGGTCTAATTACTTTATTAAATACTAAGAAAATATATCAAGTTTCTATTAAAGAGCTAACGCAAACATCAAACGTTGCCCGAAGTACTTTTTACGCATATTACGATAACATAGACAATTTATTAGAAGAAATAGAAGATACTTTTATAGAAAATCTGAATACACTCGATCAGAGCATTACAGATTCAGCTGCAAATAACTTTACATATTTTTATGAAGTGTTAAGTTACGTTGAAAAAATAGCAATCTACTTTCAGCCCTGCTAATTAAAGATTATGATTATCGTTTAGTTAAGAAATGGAAAATGGCAATTAAAGCTAATCTGTATCAGCATTTTCAGCTAACTAATCCTAATATTAAAGCTGAGCTTTTATTTGAAATGACAGCAAGTGAGGTAATTTCAGCAGATATTTTTTATCTAAAGCACAAAGATGACGTTGATCGAAAATCTATCCTAGATCTGATTTCAAAGGAATTAACTAACTTAGCAACTTATTTTTAGACATTTTTGGCAATTATGTAGTGTTAAATTTGCGTATTTCTTCATAAAATATTTTATGAGGTAATAATTATGTCAGAATATAAAGTTCATATAATTAATACCGGAAAAGTTAGAATTGAGCCTGAATTAGCATTTGGTGGAGATCATTGTTCAACTGCCAAGGCTGCCGGCTTTTCAATTAAAAGATCACCTAAAATATGGTTACCAGTAAATGTCTTTTTAGTAGAAACGTCAGATAAATTAATCTTGCTTGATACAGGTTGGGATCGTTCAATGAGTCCAAATGGTGTTTTTGATAAAAAAGCTCAAATTAAGTCTTTAGGTTCTTCACTTTTATATCACGTTAATCAAGGAGTGGTTGCAAAAGGGATGACAGCAAGTGAACAGTTAGCTAAGTTAGGAATTTGGCCAAGTGATATTGACTATGTCATTATTTCACATCTTGACCGTGATCATGCTAATGGATTACGTCAATTCAAAGATGCCAAAAATATTATGGTGGCACGGTCAGAATATGAGTATGCTAAGAAGCATCCCTATATTCGTTTTAAGAAAAAATGGTAGGACGATGTAGCTTTGAATCTGTATGATTGGAATGATAGTCAAGGCTCATTTGGTAGATCTTATGATTTATTGTGAGACAAGAGTATTGAACTCATTAATATCCCAGGACACACTGCTGGATTAGTTGCTACCAAGATCACTAATAGCGATGGCAAATATTTCCTTTATTATGGAGATGGTGGCTATGGTGAAAAATCTTGGAAGGAAATGGTAACTTCTGGCATTTCAATGGATAAAAGTGCTCAAAAAAAGTCGCTTGAGTGGATTAGAAAAGAAAGTCTAGATCCGAATTGTGTAAGATCATTAGCTTGTCACGGGATTGAAGAAAAGCCTGAAGTATTTGAATTTTAAGTAAGTAGTAAATTTTATTTAAACAAGTCCTTATGCACATCATTAAAATGCATCCCTTTATACATATCAGGAGTGCTATTTTTGATGGCCCAATTTGAAATTGTATTTAAAACTGGTAGCAGCGTTTTTCCCTTATTTGTTAATGAATATTCGACGCGAATCGGCATTTCATTATATTGTTTTCTTTCAATGATATCTTGTTGCTGTAATTCCTTAAGCGAATCAGCTAATGCTGCATCAGAAATATTTTCCATCTGATCTTTTATTTCACCATATCTCATAGACTTTTTGTGTCCTAAGATACACAAGAGTCTTGGTTTCCATTTTCCGCCAAAGATATCTAATGCGTAATCAACAGTACAATAGTATTCTTTTGGTAATTTTCTTTGATACATAATTGACCTCACTAAATAATTCTTTAGTAACTAAAGCTCTTTTTAATATATATAAATCCTTTCAACTTTATCTTACTATAAAAATGTAAGTTGATTAAAACAGAAAGGAAAATTGATATGGCAGTAAAAGCTTATTTAGAAGTTACGATGCAGATCCCAGCAGAAAATAGAAAGGCAGCTGCAAAGGTTTATAGTGATTACCGTAAACCATTTTTAGAAACAATTCCAGGCGCTGAAAGTAAGGCATTACTTGTTCGCGATGAAGATGTGCAGGTATTACACGGCTTTGATTCAGTAGAACATGCACAAGATTATCTAAAGAGTGAAATGTTTACTAAACATGTTTTTCCAGGCTTAAAACCTACTTGGACGGCTGAACCAGAAGTTAGAATTTTTTCAGTTGTTGGATAGAATACTAAAAATATCAAACGTTCTAGTTTGATATTTTTTATTAGGTAAAGAAAAAATGAAAATAACTAAAATCGATCTATTATATAGTGATCCAGTAGAAGATAATTGGCGGCCGTCTTTTTGTCGTATTTATACTGACAGGGGTATTTATGGCGATGGTGAAGTTGCTCTATCATATGGCGGAGCAAAAGAAGCTGCTTTTATTGAAATGAAAGAATTAGCTCCCATGTTAATCGGGATGAATCCCTTAGAGCATGAGGTCATCTGGCAGAAATTATACAGAAATAGTTTCTTGGGTAAAAATGCAGGTCCTGTAATTCTTGGCGCTATTTCAGCTTTTGATGTTGCTTTATGGGATATTAAGGGAAAATATTATCATGCTCCTTTGTGGGAATTACTTGGTGGAAAACAACGAAATCATTTAAAAGCTTATGCTAGTCAGCTCCAAATGGGATGGGGAGAGTCAAGAAAGCCTGCAGCTTCAGCTCAAGATTATGCAAATAATACAAAAATTGCCTTAGAAAAGGGATTTAAGACTGTTAAAATTAACTTTTTAACATTTGACGAGCGAGGAAAGCAGGTTCCATGGCAAAAGCAGACTGCTTTTTTATCGAATAATTATTTAAATTTAGCAGAAGAGCGAATAAAAGCAGTTCGTGATACTTTAGGAAAAGATGGCGAATTAATTTTAGAAAATCACGCTTTAACTGATAAGTTATCAGCTGTTCAGTATGGAAAAATGGCGTCGAAATATAATATTTTGTATTTTGAAGAACCAGTAAAACCTGATCCTGATCTATTAAGTTATGTTCATCAAGAAACAGGTCTAAATATTGCTTCTGGTGAACGAATGTATTCTCGTTGGGACTTTAAGCGTGCTTTTGATCAAAATAGCATTCAAGTTGCGCAGCCAGATATTTGTACGGCTGGAGGAGTAACTGAAGTTAAAAAGATATGCGATATGGCAGATACAAGTGAGCTTGGTGTACAAATCCATGTAGCCGGAAGCAACTTAGCAACTGCAGTGTCACTAAACTTAGAAGCAGCACTCCCTAACTTTGTGATTCATGAATATAACGTCAATACTGAGATGCCAAAAATGCTTAAGTTAACTAAATATGATTATGAACCTAACAATGGTGTATTCACTATTCCTAACAGGCCAGGAATTGGTAATGAAATATCTGATTATGCTTTTAAGCATAGTAGGGTAGTTACGGTTAAGTGAAATAGAAATTTCTGTACTTGATGGTGGTTTGGTTCCAACTTTATATTAAAAAATGTTTATCTAAAATTTAAAAGTAGAATTTAGGTCAAAACTGATCTGAATTCTGCTTTTTATTTGAATTTAAATAGATTAAATTAATGTTTTTTTAATTTTGTATTGAGGTTTAAAGCTTAAAAATATAAAATTAATTTAAAATATAATTAAAATACAAAACACTTGGAGAAAAAGTATGAGCATTAAGCAACTATTTAAATCAAATAAAAAACAGTTTATTTTGATTTTTTTAATGGTGATTATTGGAATGGCAAGTGACTCACTATCACAATATTTAATGACGCCAGCGTATAATCATCTACGAAACATGAATTTATTGGGCTTTATTCTGTTTATGTGTTTAGCACTAGGCTGTGATGGTGTCAGAATTATACTAATATCAAGATCAGATTATTTGTATGGCAAAGACGTACAGAATTATTTACACCAGATCCGTGCCAGAATTAGTCGCTATTTCTTTAAAAATGGTATTAATCAGACTGCAAAAGTACAAAATAATATGGTTGCAAATCTTGATCAACTAACTACTAAATACTTAACTCCGATTAAAAATGGCTTTATGTATTTTTTAGCTGTAGTTTTCTCAATTGGAATTCTATTTTCTTTTAATTGGATTCTAGTTGTTGTAACTGTGATTTTAACTATTATTTCATTATTGTTACCTAAGGCCTTTGAAAAACTAACTTCTACGGCAACAGTTACTGTCACAAAGAAAAATGAAAAATTCCTCAATATTTTGGATAAATGGGTAAAAGGCCTAGATGAACTAAGAAGATATGCAAGTTTCGATATTTTTACTAGCTCGATTAATAATGGGGCAAAAGAGTATAAGAAAGCTGCAATTCATCAAGGAGCAACGATTGCAATTGCTGATATGGCTACAGCGCTTGTAAATATTGGCGGTCAAATGTTGCTTCTAGGTTTATGTGCTTACTTATATTTGCAAGGTAGAATTGCTTTTGGTGCTGTAATTACTACTGGCCAATTTAGTTCAACAATTATGAATGGTGTAGCAGCATTTGTGGCCCAATGGAATTTAATTAAATCAGCTAAAGGCTTAAATGAAGAAATCCTTGAGCTGGAGCAACAGGTTGAAATACCCAAGGATCAACATGATGATCAAAAAATTGCCAAGATAGAAATAAAAGATTTAACCTTACAATTTAAGAATGGCGAAAAGATTTCATATCCTAATTTAACTTTCAATAAAGGTGAAAAAATTCTAATAACTGGCGATAGCGGAAGTGGAAAGTCTACCTTATTTAAATTAATCTTAAATAAACTCACTCCAAGTAAAGGTACAATTCGTTTTATTGATCAGGATGGTAAGGAAGTATATTTAAATCCGGATGAAATTGGATATTTGGCACAGGATAGTACCCTCTTTCCAGACACGCTTGAAAATAATATCACTATGTTTAATGCTGAGCTTAATAATCAAGTAAAACAAGCAACTAAAAAAGTTGATTTAGATAAAGATATTAGCAACTTTCCTGAGGGGCTAGCTACACAAGTTGATTTAGATAAGAACAATTTGTCTGGTGGTCAAAAACAAAAATTAGTCTTAGCTAGAGCGTTAGTCCATAATTCTCCCTGGCTTTTTATTGACGAGGGCACTAGTGCAATTGATAGCAAATCTACGAAGCATATCTTGCAACATCTTTTAACTACAGATGGTTCTGTAATTATGATTGCACATAACTTTTCTAACGAATTAGTTTCAATGTTTGATCGGGTAGTAAAACTAGATGATGGGGGCACTAATCAATGAGCTTTAAAGACTTTATAAAGACGAATTACTTCAGATTTATTTACATGAATATCTTGTCAGTAATTTCTGGTGCTGCTGTCATTGGTGCGGGATATGTACAAATGTACTTTTTAACCGATGTTAAAAACAAAGATTGGCGTGGAATTTTGGTTACTGTCCTTTTGATAGGGCTTTTGTATATTGGCACTCAGGGGATGATCTACTACATTCAATTTGAAATTCGAATTCAAGAAGAAAAATATAATCAACAGATCCGCAATAAACTTGCCAGGCATTATTTCCTTGATCAAAGAAATCACAAAGTTGCTGATGTGCAAAATAGAATGACTAATGATCTTGAAATGGTTAGAACAAATTTCTTTGATTGGTATATTATAATTCCATTTTATGGGGCAATCTTTGTATCGGCGTTAGTAGCATTACTATCTATTAACTGGATGATCTTTTTAGCAAGTATCGTAATTGATATTATTTCTTACTTTGTTCCAAAACTAGCTCAAAAGAAGATGGAACAAGCGACAACCAATGTTTCCAAGCAAAACAAATATTATCTTGATGTTTTGGCAAAATGGTTTTCTGGCCTTGAAGAATTAAGAAGATACTTTGCTGGTGCAAAACTATTTAAAGTTGGTGAGCAGGCTTCAAGTAAAGTAGAGAACGCACATATTAAACAAACAGCTGCTCAGCAAGAATTAATTGTTTTAAGTGGTTTTTGTAACTTAGTTGGACAAATGTTATTACTTTCATTAACTGCATTTTTTATTACAAAAAATGCTATTATCTTTGGTGCTATCATGTCTGTTCAAAACTTTGCAGCTAATGTTTCAATAGGTTTGCAGCAAGTAATTGAAGGTTTAAGTTTTATGAAATCTTCTAAAGAGTTGATGGGAGAAATTAGTCATGATTCTGCTGTAATTAATAAGAATAAAGTAGAGGGTGAGGAAGCTCCTCTTGCCTTTACTACAAAAAATTTGTCATTGAGTTTTCCAAATGGCGAAGAACTTGTTTTTCCAGATATTGATGTTAAACCAGGAGAAAAGATCTTGTTAAGTGGAGATTCAGGTGCTGGAAAATCAACTTTATTTAAGCTGATTTTAGGTGATTTAAAGGCAAGTACCGGTAAGGTCGAATTTGAAAATGCAGCTGGAGACACAATAATCCCTGATATGTCGAGAATTGGTTATATCCCACAAGACCCTAATTTATTTCCTGGTACAATTAAAGAAAATATCACTATGTTTAATGATAAGTTGGATAGTCGAGTTGAAGCAACTATAAATGAAGTAAACTTCGATAAAGACATTAAAAAATTTAAAAATGGAATTAATGAAGAACTTGATTTAGACAAAATTAATATTTCAGGTGGTCAAAGACAAAAGATTGTTTTAGCAAGAGCAAAAATTCATGATAGTGATATTATCTTGATTGACGAAGGAACTAGTGCTATTGATCAAAAAGCAACAATGAATATTTTGGAGAAACTGCTTAATAGTAAAGCAACAATTGTATTTATTGCTCATAATTTTAATGAGCATATGCGTCAGATGTTTGATCGAGAAATTTATTTAAGTAAAGATTAAATTCTTTTAGACTGTCTACTTGGTGCAAATTTAGTATTAGAAACAAATTTTGGTATTTGATTTTTGCATCTTGTTTTAGAAAAATTACCACTCATTTAAATAGTGAATTATTTAAGTCTTTCTTTCTGTATTCTAATAGTGAATTCAGAAAGGAAGGCTTTTTATGTTAATTGAAACTTATAATTTAACTAAAAAATATGGTAAAAAGTTGGCTTTGAATAAAGTCAATCTAAAAGTTGATCGTGGTCAACTAGTGGCTTATCTGGGAACTAACGGAGCAGGAAAATCGACTACGATTAATATTTTAACTGGATTGTTAAAACCAACCAGTGGAACGATAACTTATGCTAAAAATTTAAAGATTGGTGTTGTTTTTCAAAGTAGTGTTCTTGATGATGTCTTAAGTGTAAATGAGAATCTTAATTTAAGGGCGCAGATGTATCGTGATGTTTCAAAAGCATGGCTTGAGCAGCTAATTGATTTGATTGGTATTCGGAGTTTCCTTCATCAAAAATATGGTACTCTTTCGGGCGGTCAAAAAAGAAGAGTAGATATTGCTAGAGCTTTAATTGATCATCCTGATATTTTGTTTTTAGATGAACCAACTACTGGTTTGGATTTACAAACGCGGATCGTAATCTGGAATTTACTGCAGAAGCTTCAGAAAGAACAGGGATTAACGATTTTTCTGACAACGCACTATTTGGAAGAAGCAGAAAATGCAGATCAAATGTATATTTTAGAAAATGGACAAGTACTAGCTAATGGATCGGCTTATGAGATTAAAGATAAATATGCCCCAAGTAAATTAGTAATCACGCTAAAAGAAAAGCAACGATTAATAACTACATATCCAGTTATTGAAAGAAATAAAGAAACTGAAATTGATGGACTTGATCCTCATGAAGTAATTACGCTGCTGCATGAGAATCAAGCTAGTATAAAATCTTTTGAATACCGACAAGGTTCCATTGATGACGCCTTTATTAAAATCGCTGGAAAGGAGCTACAATAATGTTTGCTTTAATTAAAAGAAATACTAAAATTTACTTTGCTAATAAACCAGGCGTAATTATGTCATGCTTTGGAGCATTGATTTCATTTGTAATTTATATTGGATTTTTACAGCAAAATCTTGTTAATTCCTGGCAACATGTTAGTCACGCAAAACAATTATTAGATCTTTGGATGCTAGGCGGAATTGTATCAATTGCCGGAATTACTACATCTTTTCAAGCACTGGGTCAAATGGTTAATGATAAAGAAAATCGAGCAATTGATGACATGAAATTAACTGCTCTAACTCCTATTAGTGAAAGCATGGCTTATGTTGTATCAGCTACTATTGTCAGCTTTCTGATGCAAATTATTACATTTGCTGTTATGGCAGTATATTTTTCAGTAGTTGATAAAGCAGATGTAGTGCACAATGCATATTTACCTTGCTTAGGCTTCATGCTTTTGGGCGCACTTGGCGCAACATTATTAAATTTAATCATTGTAATGTTTATCAATTCTTCGACTACTTTTAGCCGTTTATCAGCTGTGATTGGTGCGGCGGCAGGATTTATGGTAGCAACTTATATGCCATACGGAACTTTATCAAAAACTGCTCAAAATATAGTAAAATTATTTCCAAGTAGTTATGAAGCAGCAAGTTTTAGAAGTCTGCTTTTGAATAAATTAAGTCAGCAAGATGTGCCAACTAGAATGCGAGATCAATTAATTGAATATTTAGGAATTCATTTTAAATTTGGATCTCATCAGCTAAATAATTTCGATAATGCTTTAGTAATGATCGGGATGATTGTACTTTTAGCAGTTATTATTGTTATATTGGCACTTTTGCTTAATAGAAAGAAGAAATAGTACGTGGATGTCGAATTTCATTCAAATCCTAATCTAGAAGAGGATCAAATCGAAGTTAAAGTGATTTCTGCAAGACAAACGACTAACGTAAATAATCTTTTATCGTATATAAAGAATTTTGATAAAAAAGTAGATTCTCTTTTACCTGTGAAAACTGAAGATCGAATTTTAACAATTAAGATAGAAGAAATTATCAAAGTAGAAGTCGAAAAGACAGAATTAAGTTTTTATACGACTAATGCTGTGATTAAAACTAATGGTCGTTTGTATCAGATTCTGGAAAAGTTAAATAATGATTTTGTCCAAGTATCAAAGCATGGAATTATTAATTTGAATTATCTTGAATCACTTGAAGCAGGCTTTACTGGTAATATGATTGCCAAGCTTGCTTTTAAACAGAAGACAGATGTTTCAAGAAGATACTTACCTGAGTTAGAAAAGAAGTTGGGATTATAAGATGAAAATATGGCAAAAAGCTTTAGACTATTTTGTAACAGGCATGGGATTTGGCGCAATTATTTATTTAGTAATTTTGGGAGTAACTTATGAAAATATCGGCGATCTAAGAGTCCCCTTAAACAGTGTATTCATAGTATTTGTATGTAGTGAATTAATTGGAGAATTGAGTTTCTTATTTAAAACATCCTTACCATATTTCTGGGCATTGATTTTACATCTGATAGGAACTTTTGCATTGTTTTCAATAATGATACTTTTAAATCATTGGTTAATTAACTGGCAAACTTTACTTATTTTTGTTATTACATATGCAATTATTTGGCTCATAATTAGATTAATTCAAGAAAAAGACATTCGCCGGATTAATCGTCAAATTAAGAAACGTAACGGTTGAGTGATAAAATATTATTAAATAATAGCTGATAGAAAGTGGCGTAGCAATGTATCCAGATAAATTTAATTTAACTCAAGAACAAAATCGGCGTTTTGCAAAGAAAAATTTAGTAAGATTAGTTTTCACTACTTCACGTTTTGAAGGCTTAAATACTACATTACCACAGACTCAAACTATTATTGACGGGATGAGTGCAGCAGGCGTTTCAATTGACGATACTAACGTGATTGTTCAATTAAAACGTGGCTGGCAATATGTAATTAGGGAAGATAAGCCTTTGTCTTTAAATATTGAGCAAAATATTAATTTGCTAGTAGCACGCTATGATTCATTAGATCCTGGTAGTTTTCGTACTGGAAATGTAACAGTAGAATTAGGAAATAGTAATGGCGAGTGGCAACCACCAGAAATTAATTTGGACCAAGAGCGTAAATTCTTTGATGAACTTATGCAAAAGGATACGTCCATTACTGATAAGGCTATGACTTTAATGTATCACAATATGAGAAATCAGCTTTTTTGGGATGGAAATAAAAGAACTGCAACTTTAGCAGCTAATAAATTAATGATTGACAATGGTGCTGGATTAATTAATGTGCCATTAAATAAGTGGTACAAGTGGAATGAATTAATCAGTGAATTTTACTTAACTGGAAAAATGGATAAGTTAAAGGATTGGACTTATGAAAACGGAATTCAGGGAATTGAGTTTTCGTCTGATCCTGGGGTACCTAAGCCAACTATTGATCCAAAAGATTATGAATAATCTTTATCCATACTTTAAACGCATAATAACCTATTACAAATAAATATTTTGCATGATGTTATTTCTATTCTAAAATAAAAGCAAAGTTAGAAATGAGGTAATAATATGGCAAAAAATGAAGAAGAAGTAAAAAATAGTGTTTTTGGATTTGGTAATTCAAATGAAGCTTTTGCAAAATTCTTTAAGGGTACAAGTTACCTCAAGGCTTTAGCAGAAAGTAAAGAAGCTAAGACTGCAGTTCATAATGTAAGTTTTGAACCAGGTTGTCGAAACAATTGGCATATGCACACAGTGCCGCAAATCTTAATCGCTGTAGCTGGTGAAGGCTGGTATCAAGAAGAAGGCAAAGCTCCACAAAAGATGCTGCCAGGAGATGTGGTAATTGTTAATCCAAATACTAAGCATTGGCATGGAGCTACAAAAGATTCCTGGTTTGCTCATGTTGTTGTGATGGTAGGCGACAGTAAGAATACATGGCTTGAACCTGTTTCTGATGAAGAATATGATAAATTAGACTGATTAATCGGAAAATTCAATATGTAAATTATAATTAAACCGAAAAATTCCTCTTTAAAGAAGATAAAACTTTACATGTCTATCTTTAAGAGGATTTTTTTATTTTTGAAAGTATTGTTTAACTAATGAGAAATTATTACTGTTAGCTGTTATTAGATCAATAGTTGTTTGTGCTGATTTTAAATTTGCTTACAAATATAAGTCTAATCATCTGGAGTCAATTGATATTAGAAAAAAGAATAAAATTAAAAACAAGTTAGAATAATATTGACTTTGTTTAATTTATTATGTAATATACTTACTAAATAAATGGTATGAATAACCACTAAGAATAGGAAATTAGCTTTACTTTAACTAGTCAGCGAACCCAAGTTAGTGTGAGTGGGTATAGGGAAGTAAAGTGAAAGTAGCCTAGGAGTGCTTGAAGTGAGAGTAATTGTAACTTTAGGAGGGTGCGCCCGTTATAGCGTCAACGTATCTAGTTTTTCTATGTACGGGGTAAGGGAATAATAGTAATATTATTCTAAAATAAGGTGGTAACACGCGTGATAACGTCCTTATAAGCTTTATGCTTATAGGGACGTTTTTTTATACCTAGTATTAATATAATTTTTATCGAAAGGAATATTAAAATGAAGATAAAAAAAGCGAGTATTAGGCAGTCAATGATTATTGCATCACTTATTTTCGGAATGTTATTTGGAGCGGGAAATCTTATTTTTCCAGTTCATTTAGGTCAATTAGCAGGTAGCAATTGGCTCATAGCGAGTAGTGGCTTTCTTGTTTCTGGAGTTTTGCTGCCATTAATGGCGCTATTGGCAATTAGTATTACTAGGTCAAATGGAATCTATGATCTTGCATTGCCGAATGGTCGTTACTATGCACTTATCTTTTTAATCCTTGTTCACGCTACTTTAGGACCACTATTTGCAACTCCCCGGACAGCCACTGTTCCTTATGAAATCGGAATTGCTCCTTATTTATCTAAGTCAGCTAATACTTGGGGACTATTAATCTATTCAGCAATTTTCTTTAGTTTAGTTTATATTTTTTCAAATTATGAAGGTAAGATTACTACTTTAATTGGTAAAGTCTTAAATCCTTTGTTTTTGTTATTGCTGTTTCTGATCTTTTTGTTAGCATTTATACATCCATTGGGTTCTGGAAATACTGCTGCTATAACTGCTTCATATGCAAGGCATGCTTTTTCCAATGGATTTTTACAAGGTTATAATACAATGGACGGTTTAGCAGCATTAGCATTTGGAATTACTATTATTACAGCAATTAAAGAATTAGGTATTAAAAAGACAAGACAGGTTTCAATTGAAACAGCCAAAAGTGGTTTTCTAGGAATTGCAGGAGTTGCTATCATATACTTGGCTTTAATTTGGTTGGGAGCAACTAGTTTACATCAATTTAAATTAGCAGCAAATGGTGGAATTACTCTTGCTCAGATTTCACATCATTACTTAGGAACTGCTGGAGATGCGATTTTAGCAACTTTAGCAACCATTACTTGTATGACTTCAGCAATGGGATTAGTAATTGCATTTTCACAAGATTTCCATCGTCGTTTTCCTAAAATTTCATATCGAACATTTTTGCGAATTAATTGTGGTCTTTCATTCCTATTTGCGAATTTGGGTCTTGATCAAATTATTGCATGGTCAACACCAATTTTAATGTTTCTTTATCCACTAGCAATCACATTGATTATTTTAGGATTACTTTCACCAATATTTAAGCATGACCGACTTGTTTACCAGATTACAACTGCGCTGACTCTAATTCCTGCATTCTTTGACATGTTAAATGCATTACCGGCTAACTTACATGACAGCCAATTATTGCAGACATTACTTGGGTTTGCTCAACAATATTTTCCATTTTTCAGTTTGGGCTTTGGTTGGTTAACTTTTGGTATTGCGGGCTTAATCCTTGGATTGATTTGTCATGTATTAAAAGTAAGAAAACGTTTAGGACTACTTAGCGAATAGTGTGCTTTATAATCAAATACGAAGTTTACAGTATTGTGTAAAAAAGGTAATACAATTATTGGAGCTATTGCAGATGGTGACCTTGGTATTGATTATCTGTTTAGATCAATTTATTGTAATCTCTTTTCATTTAAGCTTAGAATATGAAGTGAAAGTATTGCTTTGATCAAAGGAGATATCTAATATGTGTACATCAATTTTATACAGTCCTAAAGACCATTATTTTGGCAGAAATCTTGATTATGAAATTGCTTATGGTCAAAAAGTGGTTATTACACCAAAAAATTATGAATTCGAGTTTACCGATTTACCAGCTGAAAAATCACATTATGCAATGATTGGTGTAGCTGCTGTAGCAGACAATACTCCATTATATTGCGATGCAATTAATGAAAAAGGATTGGGAGTTGCTGGTTTAAGCTTTGCTGGACAAGGGAAGTATTTTCCAAATGCAGCAGATAAAAAGAATATTGCTTCATTTGAATTTATTTCATATTTATTAGCTACTTATGAAACTGTTGATCAAGTCAAAGAAAGCCTAACTAATGCAAATATTTCTAATGTGAGTTTTGCTAAAAATACCCCAGCTTCAGAACTTCACTGGCTAGTAGGAGATAAAACTGGTAAGAGTATTGTTGTTGAGTCAGATGAAAAGGGCTTGCATGTTTATAACAATCCAGTAAATGCTTTGACGAACGCACCTTTATTTCCAGAGCAGTTAACTAATTTGGCAAACTATGCTTCAGTTGTTCCAGGCGAACCTGATAATAATTTTTTACCCGGTGTTAATCTTAAGTTATATAGTCGTAGCTTAGGTACGCATCACTTACCAGGCGGGATGGATTCAGAATCACGTTTTGTTAAGGTATGTTTTGCCTTGAATCACGCACCAAAAGATAGTGATGAGGTAGAAAATGTTACTAATTTCTTTCATATTTTAGAATCTGTTGAACAAGCAAAAGGGATGGATCAAGTTGGTCCTAATAGTTTTGAATATACGATGTATACTAGCTGTATGAATCTGGAAAAAGGAATTTTGTACTTTAATTGCTATGATGACAGTAGAATTAGTGCTGTTGATATGAACAAAGAAGATTTGGATTCATCAGACTTAGTTGTATATGATTTGTTTAAGAAACAAGATATTAGTTTCATAAATTAATGAAACATTTCTTAGTTAGAAATTATTATCAAAATCAATAAAAAATCGCGCCCATAATCAAATAATCGATATCAAATGAACTAAAATGATATCGATTATTTTTAATTGAGCACGATTATTTGTAAAAACTAAAATATTAATTTAATTGTTGCCATCTCTTTTTCAAGGTAAAGGCAATATCTTTAGGTTCACGATCGCGAGTAAAAATTCCTTTATCGTTACCACCAACACGCATGATTCCTTCACTCGTCTTAAAGTCAGCAAAGTTCCAAACTAATTCGCCACAAATAAATGGATATTTCTTAAATATATCAAAATACATTTGATAATATTCATTTTGATATTCTTGGCTCCACATTTCATCTGGAAGGCGATGAGAAGAAGATAATGTATCAGCGCCAAACTCAGTAAAGACAAATGGTTTATTAAGCTTTAAGTTTTGCCAGCCGTCTAGTTCATCTTCCAGCATCTTTTTAGCATTAACGATTTCAGGACCACCAGCAACGTACCAACCATAATAACGGTTTAAGCAGACAAAGTCACAAAGTGGGTGAAGCTTATCCACTTTTGGACCGCTACCCATAACTAAAGTTCCAGTATAAGGACGATTTTGTGGATCCAATTTTCTCGCAAAGGCAAAAATATCTTTGAAATAGTCATAGGATTCTTGAGTAGTTGATTCTGGTTCATTGAATAAACTCCAGGCAATCACTGAAGGGTGACGCTGGTCGCGATCGATCATTTCTTTTATTTCTTGTTCATGGACCTTTTTTAATTCAGGCACAGTTTTCGAAGCAAAAAAGTGCGACTGATTAGAATTAGTTACATTAAGAAAGTTAGTTATTGAACGATTAAGACCAACAGCGGGTACTTCATCAATAATTAAAAAGCCATATTTATCGGCATATTGATACCATTCTTCGGCGTAAGGATAGTGACTGCTTCTAAAACAGTTAGCGCCAATCCATTTCATGCATTCGTAGTCGCGTTTGATAATGCTTTCGTTAACTGCTTTGCCTAAAACATTAAAATCTTCGTGCTTGCCAAAGCCTTTTAAATAAATTGGGTGATTATTGAGCAAGATTTTATCATTCACAATTTTAACTGTGCGGATACCAATTTTATCTGTGTATTCGTCAACTGTTTTTCCGTCTTCGAGCATTTCAATCTTTATTTTGTATGAATACGGATCGTTTGGACTCCAAAGGTGCGGATTCTTAATTGTTAAACTACTAGTATTTTTAGAAGTAGCACACGCTACTTCTTTTTGATTATCGAAAAGTGTTACTTTAAATTCAGCATTATTATTTGCCTCGATATTGTAGGTAATTGTTGCCTTATTATTTGCTAATTGATAATTTAGTTTAAAATTAGTGATTTGGCTTTGAGGAAGTGCTAAGAGCCAGACATTCCGCATAATGCCAGAATAATTGAAGAAATCAAAATAAGGTTGAGCAAGTTTTTGACCGTTATCTAAGATTTCTTCGGTGCCGCAAGGAATAGCTTTTTCAGATAATTCGTTATTGACTAAAACAGTTACACGATTAGTTTGGTCGTAATTAATATAATTTGAAATTTTTACTTGAAATGGTAAAAAACCACCTTCATGTTGACCGACTTCATGTCCATTAATAAATACTTTTGCGCGATGAGTAACCGAACCAAAACGGATATAAAGTTCTTTCTTCTTTAGAAATGAAGGAATAAAGAAGTCTTTTTGATACCAAAAGTCTCCAGTATAGTATTTACGGTCTCGCTTAGTAGTTAATTCTGCAAACGTACCTGGTACAGGCATTTCTTCAGGATCAGGCAACTCTTTATTCCATCCCTCGTCAAGACCAACAGAGTTAGGATCAGTTTCAAATTGCCAAGTGCCATTCATTAAAGTGTTAAACCGATATTTATTTTGAATTGGATATAGTGCAGATTCCATAGATGATTTTCCTTTCTAGTAATGTTTTCTCTTATCTATATTTTACGCTTGGGGAGAGTAAATAGATTTGAAAATGGTTTAATAAATTAAATCCCTTGACTGTAACCTCGCGTCACAGTTTATTTTATTTATAGAGAATAATTAAGAAAGGAATGTTGAGAGTGGCCAATGATAAATTATTATCAATTTCTGAATTTGCTAAACTTGCAGGCACTACCAGACGAACTTTGATATTTTATGATCAAAAAGATGTCTTTAAGCCAATGAAGATCGAAGAAACTGGTTATCGCTACTATAGTTATGAGCCACTCTATCAAATTGGTTTTATCTTGGGATTACGTGATTTAGGATTTTCGGTAGAAGAAATTAAAGATTATTTGGGTGGTTCTAGCAGGGATGCCTTGAATAAAAAATTAATTTCTTTAAAGAATAAGATCGAACTTCGTATCCAAAATTTAAAGCAACTCCTAGCTATTTTGCGTCAAAAAGAAAATGACAACTTTCAACTAACTGATGTCGATTTTTATGTTGTGAAAGAATGTTTTTTACCTGATCACGACTTTTGGTGTTCGGATCCTAAGGCTGATTGTTCTGAAGCAGAAATTGCCTCTTCATGTAATCAGTTTTATCAAGAACTTGGTACAGGGGTTATGGCCAATAAGAACTTATCTGGATTTATCACGGATTTACCTCAGGCAAAAGCTAATACCTATGCCAATTCCGGTTTTAGAATTATTAAAAAAATCATACAATCAAAAAGTCAACATCCCGATTATTAGTTAAAATGATGGCAATTACTTGATTGTTAAGGTGGAAAATACTGGTGCAGGAATTGAAAAAGGGATTAGCTACAATTAGAAAATATACCAAAGAAAATAATTTAAAAATTGGCAATGACTTGTGGCAGTTCAATATTGGCTTAAACATTGAGAAACTTGGTTTAATAAAAAATGGTATTTTAGCATATAAAATTTTAAAATAAAGAAGAAATTGAAGCTTTAGATAGGAGTTTAATTTGGAATTACCAACTCAAATAGAAATTAAAGGTGCAAGAGTCCATAATTTAAAAAATATTGATGTAAATATTCCACTTCATAAATTTGTTGCTATTTCAGGCTTGTCTGGTTCAGGTAAGTCTTCTTTAGCAATGGGAATTTTATATGAAGAGGGCTCAAGACGATATTTAGATGCACTGTCTACTTACATGCGTCGGCGAATTAAACAAGGTGCACAAGCTGACGTTACTTCGGTTAAACATATTCCGTCTGCTTTAGCTTTGCGCCAGCGTCCAAGTATTCCAAATGAACGAGCAACTGTTGGGACAACGACCGAGACTTTTAATGTTTTGCGTTTGATTTTTTCAAGATTAGGTTCGCCAGTTTGTCCTAACGGTCACCGCGTAGCTCCAAGTTTAGATATCGCGGAAGCTATGTCTAAGTCAGGTGAAGAAATGGGACAAATTACTTGTCCAACATGCGGTGTTAAGTTTTATGTACCAAGCGCTGAAGATTTTGCTTTTAATTCTGATGGTGCTTGTCAAGAATGTGGTGGAACTGGAAAAGTTCGTCAGCTTGATGATAGTAAACTAATTGCTGATCCTAATTTATCAATTGAGGACGGAGCAGTTGCTTCATGGAGCTTGCCAGGAAGAAACTTTATGCCAAGCGTAGCTCAACATGCTGGAGTAAGGATTGATATTCCTTATAAGGATTTAACGGATAAAGAAAAAGATTTTGTCTTAAATGGTCCTGAGAAAAAATATAAGATGGACTTTTTGTCTGGAACTGGTCGAGTTTTCCATGATTTTAATGCATTGTATGAAAATGCTCATCAGGCTGTGTTGCGCTCAGCTAAAAGCAGTAAAAGTGAACGTGCACAAAAGAGAATTGCAGAATTTTTCACTTATTCAACTTGTCCAGTTTGTCATGGTACGCGTCTTCGTCCAGAACTTTTGAAGCAGTTAGTTAATGGTAAAAATATTTATCAAGTCGAGCAAATGCAGCTAGGGGATTTGCCAGCTTGGAGTAAGGAAGTATTAGCAAAATTGCCTGAAGATATGCATAAAATGGCTAGCTCTTTGATCAATGAATTTCTTAATAATCTGCAGCCGCTGCTTGATTTAGGACTAGATTATTTAACTATGGAGCGAGCTGGCAACACTTTATCAACTGGTGAACTTCAGAGAATTCAATTAGCGAGAACACTACGTACAGAAACAACTGGCGTTTTATATGTCTTAGATGAACCGTCGATTGGCTTGCATCCAGCTAACGTTGATGGCTTAATTAAAGTTTTGCGCAAATTAGTTGATCAGGGTAATTCTTTAGTAGTTGTTGATCACAACGTTGATATTATTAAAGCTGCTGATGAGATTATTGAAATTGGTCCAGGTTCAGGTGAACAAGGTGGTCAAATTTTAGATCAAGACAGTCCTGAAGAAATTAAGAAAGATAAGCAGTCACTAATTGCACCATATTTAAATGGAAAAGCACATTTAATGGCTAGAAAAGTTAGCGATCAGGTTAATTCAGATCAAATTAGTTTTGAAGTAGAAGATTACTTCAACTTGAAAGATGTTCAAGCAGGTATTCCTTTGAATCAATTAACTAGTGTGACAGGCTTCTCTGGAGCTGGAAAAACTAGTTTGATTTTAGATTCATTAGTTCCTGCAATTAAGGCACAAGATAAAAGTGAACCACTACCTAAACAAATTAAGAATTTTGATTGTCCAATTAATAATGTGGTTAGCGTGGATGCTTCACCAATTGGCAAGAGTACGCGTTCAACAGTTGCAACTTATACCTCAATTATGGATAATTTGCGTAAACTTTTTGCAAAACAGTCTTTGGCTAAAGAAAAACATTATACGCCAAGCTATTTTTCTTACAACAATAAAGAAGGTGCTTGTCCAACTTGTGGCGGAACAGGAATTGTTACTTTAGATATTCAATTCTTGCCTGATATGCAGCAAACTTGTCCAACTTGTCATGGCGACCGCTATAATCTTGGAATTCAAAAGATAAAGTGGCATGATATGTCAATTGTGGATGTTTTGAATCTTGATGTTAACGAAGCGATTCCTGTTTTTAAGCGTGTGCCAAAGATTGAACGTGATTTGCAGTTGCTTAAAGAAGTTGGTTTAGATTACCTGCACTTAGGTGAAAGTACGCCAACTTTATCTGGTGGAGAAGCACAGCGTTTAAAATTAGTGACTCACTTAAGTCATAAGCAAGACGATACTTTATTTGTCTTTGATGAACCAACAATTGGTCTGCATCCCCTGGATGTTAAAGTCCTAGTTGAAGTCATGCAAAAATTGCTTGATCAAGGTGCAACTATTATTACGATTACACATGACCTGAATTTAGTTGTTAATGCAGATTATATGCTAGATCTGGGACCACGAGGTGGTGAAAATGGTGGTCGTATTGTAGCGCAAGGCCAACCACTAGAATTAATTAAAGATCCGCAAAGTTTAACTGTAGAGTATTTAACTAATTATCTAAAACAATTTAACTTAGATTAATTATTTGATGTATGGATTTAGAGTAAAAGTAAAGAATTTATAAACATGCTTGAATAATAAAGAATAATTGTTTAATCTATTAACCGTTAATTGAATAAAGAAGCAAATGAACTGTTAGGTGAGACTCCTACGTAAATATACGCTGATGCCCAGCAACATCTAGAGATGCCAACGGGTTAAACAGGAATTGTTGACTTAAGGCTTTTCCCAATCAGCTAGTTGAAAAACTTCACGTTACGTAGTGTTAAAACTGAACGACGAGTATAAATCGCTAAATTAAGACCAATGCAGTTTTTGCGTTGGTCTTTTTGTTTGTTTGCCGATTTTTTAGAGGGAGAGATTACTATGTTAAAATTCAACTCTAAAGATCGCGTAGTAACTAATGCGACTTTGGCTAAACAAATTGCTAGACAAGAAAAAAATGAAGTCTTAAAGCAATTGCATACAACAATTAATGGATTAAATCCTGTTCAAGCAAAACAACGCTTGGAGCAAGATGGCTTAAATGAGGTCTCGAATAAAGAACATCATCCAAAATTACATTTTTTAATCGATGCTTTTATGACACCTTTTACTGGTGTGTTGTTATTTTTAGCAGGTTTATCTTTTTTAACTAACTATGTTTTTGTGCCAGCTGATCAAAAAGATTTGAGTACCGTAATTATCATGATTATGATGGTTCTGATTTCAGGAATTACTAGTTTTATTCAAAATGTAAAAACAAGTGATGCGGTTGACTCATTGCTAAATATGGTTTCTGTAACTACAAATGTTAAACGAGCTGGCGAAGATAAGGAATTACCAACTAAAGATGTAGTAGTTGGTGATATTATTAATTTATCTGCTGGAGATTTAGTGCCAGCAGATATGTATTTGTTAAAGAGTAAAGACTTATTTTGTTCAGCGAGCTCATTAAATGGAGAGTCAAGTCCAGTTGAAAAGATGGCAGATCAGAAGCCAAAAGAAAGTGATAATTACTTAGATTATCCAAATATCCTTTATGAAGGAACAAATATTGTTTCTGGTTCTGGAATGGGCGTCGTTTTTGCTACAGGTGATAAAACCGTTTTTGGAAATCTGGCCCGTACTCTTATTCAGAATAAAAACAAAGAGACAACTTTTGACATTGGAATTAAAAATGTTTCTAAAATATTACTAATCATGACAGCTGTAATTGCACCACTAGTGTTTTTGATTAATGGTTTAACTAAAGGCGATTGGCTAAATGCCTTAATTTTTGCTATTGCAACGGCTGTTGGTTTAACGCCAGAAATGTTGCCAGTTATTGTGACCAGCAATTTAGTTAAGGGGTCTGTTGAAATGGCTAAGCATGAAACCATTGTTAAAAGAATGAATTCAATCCAAAACTTTGGCTCAGCTGATATTCTTTGCACTGATAAGACTGGTACCTTAACACAAGATAAAGTGGTTTTAGAACGACACTATAATTTAAACTTAGAAGAAAAGCCAAAAGTATTAGAGCTTTCATACTTGAATAGTTATTATCAAACAGGGATGAAAGATTTAATTGATAAAGCAGTTATTGATGCTGCTCAAGGAGAACTAGATACAAAGAAAATTAACCAAAACTACCAAAAGATTGATGAAATACCTTTTGATTTTAAGAGAAGACGTATGAGCGTTGTCGTTATGAACCAGCAATACGAACATATTTTGGTAACTAAAGGTGCTGCTGAAGAAATGCTTGCTTGTTCTAACAGAGTAGAAATAGATGGTGCAATAAGTCCACTTGATGAAGATCAACGTCAGAAAATTTTAACTGAAATTGATGAGATGAATCAGGATGGTTTACGTGTTGTTCTTTTAGGATATAAAAAGAATCCAGCTCCTGTTGGTGAATTTAGCATTGATGATGAGAATGAATTAATCTTAGTTGGATTTTTAGCATTTTTAGATCCACCAAAAGACAGTGCTAAGGCAGCATTGACTGCCTTAAAAGAAGATGGCATTACAGTCAAAATTTTAACTGGAGATAATGAAGCAGTTACGCGAAATGTAGGGAAGCAAGTAGGTTTAAATATTGATCGAGTTTATCAGGGAAAAGACCTTGAAAATAAGACTGACGCTGAATTAAAACAAATGGTGCAAGCATGCGATGTTTTTGTAAAATTATCTCCACAACAAAAAGCTCAGATTATTGACTTACTTAGACAAGATGGTCATACCGTAGCTTATATGGGAGATGGAATCAATGATGCTCCTGCAATGAAAGCGGCAGATGTTGCTATCTCAGTTGATACAGCGGTGGACATTGCTAAAAAGTCAGCAGATATAATTTTGCTCCACAAAGATTTAATGATTTTAGAAAAGGGAGTACAAATTGGCCGTCAAGTATTTGGCAATACGATGAAATATATTAAAATTACGCTTTCTTCTAATTTTGGTAATATTTTATCAATTTTAGTAGCTTCTTCGTTTTTGCCATTCTTACCAATGCTTCCAATTCAACTTTTAATTTTAGACTTGATGTATGGAACTAGTTGCCTATCTATTCCATTTGATACTATGAATAAGCATTATTTATCAGAGCCTAGAAAGTGGAGTACAAAGAAGCTACCGAAGTTTATGTTCTACTTTGGTCCAACGTCCTCTATTTTTGATATCATAACTTTTGCTTTGCTTTTCTTTGTGGTTTGTCCGCAAGTAACTGGAACTAGTTATGCAGCGGCTAGCGCAACGCAAAAATTAATTTTCTCAGCCATCTTTTGTACAGGATGGTTTATTGAATCACTTTGGACCCAAGAAATGGTTATTCATGCACTTAGAGATCCCAAATTACCATTTATTAAGCAACATGCTACAGCAATTGTTACTTGTGCAACAATCGGGATGGCAGTGGTGGGAACTGTCTTACCATTTATTACACCAATAGCTAAAGCAATAAAATTTGGTCCAATTCCAATGTACTTTTTAGCAATTGTATTTCTTTTGTTAATCTTATATATTGCTTTAACTACTTTAGTAAAGAAGTGGTATTTGAAATCAGAAAAATATTTGATTTAATTAACAAGAAATATTTTCTTTAAAGAATCATGGGTTAATTCTTTAATGCAACCAATTTCTAACATGTTAATGATGATTTTGGTAATCGGAATTTTAACCTATGGTGCGATTCGTGTAATACAAGGCAGTCTTACTATGGGTGCCCTAATTTCATTTTTAATGTACTTGTTCCAATTAATGGGACCAGTAATTATGGTTAGCCAATTCTTTAACGAATTAGCCGAGACATCAGGTTCAACTGAACGTATTCGTGAAATGCTCAATGAACCCATTGAAGAATCTGCTGATGATCAAAAAGTTGATGTTGCTGGTAAAGAATTGCAATTGCAAAATGTCAGCTTCTCTTATGAAAAAGATAAGCAAATTTTGCATAACATTAATGTAGTGGCTAAACCAAATACGGTTGTCGCTTTTGCTGGACCATCTGGTGGTGGTAAATCAACAATTTTCTCATTGATTGAACGCTTCTACAAACCAACTTCAGGTAAGATTACGATTGGTAATGAAAATATTGACAATATCGATTTAACTAATTGGCGGCATCAAATTGGTTTAGTTGGTCAGAATTCTGCAGTAATGCCAGGAACAATTCGTGAAAATTTAGTTTGCGGCTTAGATCGTGAAGTAAGCGATGATGAATTATGGCGTTAAAATTCCAATTTTTGGCTTTGGAACTTATGAAATTAGTCCAGATCAAACAAAGCAAGCAGTATTATCGGCTATTGAAGATGGGTATCGCTTAATTGATACGGCGCAATATTATCAAAATGAACAACAAGTTGGTGAAGCAGTGAAAGCAAGTGGTCTAAATCGCGATGAAGTCTTTATCACAACTAAAACGATGACTGATGGTTATGAAGATACTAAGGTTGGTTTAGATGAATCATTGAGAAGAAGTGGACTAGATTATTTTGACCTGGTTTTAATTCACTGGCCAATAGGGCATGATATCGATACTTGGCATGCTCTTGAGGCAGCATATAAAGCAGGAAAGACGCGTGCAATTGGAATTAGTAACTTTAATAGTCGACAAACGTTAGATTTGATCCACCAAAGTAGTGTCCGTCCAATGGTTGATCAAATTGAAACTCATTTATTTTTGCAGCAATGGAAGATGCACGAATTTTTAGAAAAAGAAAATATTGTGCACGAAAGTTATAGTCCGCTTGGTAATGGTCAGCAAAATCTAATAAGTAATCCAATTTTAAAAGAAATTAGCGAAAAATATAGGAAATCACCAATTCAAGTAATTTTGCGTTACTTGGTTCAAAACGATGTTGTAACTATTCCGCGTTCAACTAATCCAGCTCATATTAAGTCAAATATTGATATCTTTGATTTTGAATTAGATAATGATGATCTTAAGAGATTACGCGTTTTAGACGAACGTAAGCCAATTGATGGCTGGCCTGCAGAAATGCGTGAAGATGAAGATTATTAAAGAAAAGCTGAACAAAAAGTTCAAAATAAAAGCCGCATTTTGGTAAAGGGGTGAACATTTTTACCAAAATGTGATTTTTATTCAGTTCAAGTATAATAATTTAACCCTGATTTAAATGATGGGGTTAATAAATACTCAAATGTTGGGAGCTGTACGAGCGTATTAGCTTTTCAACTAGTTATTGTTGATGAGGAAGATCCATTATATGAAATTGAGCTAGAAAATAAGTTTAACCTCCCTTTATTTACTGGAGAAAGAGAAATTAGCATGCTAGCCTCTGGTTTAAAATTAAAGGCGAAAAATAATGTTTTGAGTTTAGTTAGTGATGAAGGCGTGATTGATGATACAATTAGCATTAACGATATAACTAAAGATAAACAATCATTCGTTTTAAATAAAATTTAGTTTAGTAGTTAAATACCCACTCACTAGAATTGAAAGTTTTGCTTTCAATTCTTTTTTTGTAGAAGTGCACTATAAATCATATTCATACTACCAATAATTATTTTAATTTTTAATATATTTTCTGCAGTAATATATTAATCAATGAGAAATGTCATTAAGTTAAGACATGACTACTTAGCTTTGTATTTTAAGACATTGATTCAATATTGAATCAGCGTTTTTTCCATGTTTTTGATTAACTTAGTTTTGTTAATTCTCCGTTTCGCATTTTAAAGAAAAAAGTAGCCATTTCTTTGGCTGAATAGTTGGGGTGGATAGTCCAAAAACGAATAATTCCAATTAATGCAGAAATGCTGTAATAAGAAAATAGTTCTTGTAAGTCATTATTTGCTTGTAAATGCATCAATGAATGTGACAATCCTTCCATTTCTAACAAATGGTCCATTAACTTGGTTGAGAAACTTAGGTCACCATGACTGGAAATCAGAATACGAATTGTTACTAAGTTGTCTTTGAAGACCTGTAAAAAATTAGTTAGATATTCAATACCATTATCAGATTTTAATGCTAGTTGATCGAGCATTTTCTGATGTGGTTTTTTTAATGCCGTAAAAAGCCTAGCTTCAATCTGCTCAATAATTGCCCATTTATCGTTGAAATGGCGATAAATAGTAACACGATTAATATTTGCCATGTCAGCTAATTCATTCATCGTAATTTTATTTAAATCACTTGAATCCATTAATTTTAATAGTGCAGATTCTATTATTTGATCAGTTTTTTTGCTTTTCTTATGATATTTATTCAAAATGCAACACTCCATCTCATTTTGTAGTTAAATTATAGTCCTTTTTTCTCTAAGATTGAATCAACAATTAAGAAGAGAGGTAATAACCCATGACAGAAATCTTTAAGAAACATTGGTCAGAATATAAATATAGTAAAAACATGTTGCAAGATGCATTAATCAAGCATGTGATGGATTTAATGCCATATCGCATGAGCGATGAAGGTGAAGTCTTAGAAATCATTATGAATATTAAAGAAAGTGATGAACAAAGCTGGATTAATGCCTGGAGTAATATGGCAGCAAACTTACAGAACCGTGCGCATAAGTTTGAAAAAGCCGGCAAACTAATTAGTGCTGGTAGTAGTTATCTGCGGGCTTCTACTTATTGGCGTGTATCCCTAATGTATTTTGGTGATTGGCAGGACCCTAGAATGCAAGAATTTTCTCAAAGAAGTAAAGACTGTTATGACCGTGCTTTAGAGTTAAATGGTTATCCTGGTGAAGCAATAAGAATTCCTTATGAAAATACTTATTTACCAGGTCATTTTTACCGCTCGCCGTTTGCTAAAAATAAAAAGGCACCATTATTAATCGTAATTCCAGGACGGGATACTTGGGCAGATGATACAATTTGGGTTACTGACGCGGCAATTAAGCGCGGAATCCATGCCTTAACTTTCGATGGTCCTGGACAAGGGATGGCATTAAGACTGCAAGACTTAAAGTTTAGACCAGACTTTGGAAATGTTTTAGGACCAGTTATTGATTTCGCTCAAAAACAAGAGGAAGTTGATTCAGAACAAATCGGAGCAATGGGTATGAGCTTTGGCGGCTTTTTAGTGGCACGTGGTGCAGCTTTTGATGATCGGTTAAAGTTTATAATTTCTGATCCTGGTAATATGAATTGGGGTGGTATGATTGCTAAACGGTTAGAAAAAGCACTTAAGATGCCAGCAATGATTCGACCTAATATGATTGACTTTGTTTTAAAAGACTATGAATGGAAGCATGGAGCAACTGATAAGACTATAATTAACGAATTAAAGAAATTTGATAATACAAAAATTGTACAAAATATTAAAACTAAAACTTTAGTTTTAGATGGTTCCGCAGAGGTTACTCATGGAGCAGCGAAAAAGTTTTATGATGCTTTAACCTGTCCTAAGGACTACTTACTGTTTGATGAAAATTCAACTGCTCAGCAACATACGCAAATGGGTGGCTATGCAACTGGAACTGAATATATTATGAATTGGATTGAAGACAATTTTTAGTTAATAGGAAGGAGAAGCTAATGAAACTCTTTTTAATTGGTGCTACAGGTAGAACAGGATCTGAAATAGTTAAACAAGCCTTAACACGTAATGATGAATTAGTTGCTTACGTTCGAAATCCGTCAAAGTTAAATATAAATGATCCTGAGCTAACAGTAATTAAAGGACAACTTGATGATGTTGCAAAAATGGCTTCTGAAATGAAGGGATGTAACGCTGTATTAGTAACGTTAGGTAATCCAATTTCTAACAGTAGTGGTAAATTATTTAGTTTTGCAATACCTGATATTATTAAGGCAATGGATCAAGCAAAAATCAAACGATTAATTAGTCTTTCTGCATTAGGTGTTGGTACAACTTTAGCCAATACCAGTTATCCTTACCGTATGGGAGCCAAAGGATTTTTGAAAGGTAATTTTTCTGACCATGAAGCGGGTGAAAGTCAACTTAAGAATTCTGATTTAAACTGGACTACCGTTCATCCTGGTCCGTTGTTTAATGGCAAAAAGACTGAAAATCCTTTAGTTAGGGATGCTGATTCGGGATACAAGATGCCAGGTGCACCTCGAACTTATCGTAGTGATGTAGCACAGGTGATGTTAAGAATTATCAAGGATCGTAAAACCTTTGGTAAACAGTTAATCATGTGTTCAAAGCAACATAAATAGCCCTCTTTAATATTAATACCTATTGGTACATTTTTAATTTTAGAGGGCGAAAAATCTACTTTTGATTAAATGAAAATAAGGCTTTGCGTTAAAAACTTATTGTATATTTTTTTGTTTTATGATACTATGCTTAATAACATAGCGAAAAAAATAGTGATTAAGTTTACTACGCGTATACCTTGGAAAACTCCAAGCAGTTATGTTCTTAAATTTAACTGTAAGGAGTTTTTTTCATGCACAAAAATATATATTATTCATGGGCTAGTAACTTTTATCGATTATTTATTGGCCAAGGGCTAGCTAGTATTATTTCAGAAACTGTCAATTATAGTTTGCTTTTTTATCTTACCTCAATTTCGAAACCAGCCACTATTTTATCTATTTCTGAAATAATTTCTTTATTACCAATCGCATTATTTGCTCCCTTCGCTGGCGTAATGGCAGATAGAGTTAGTAAGAAAAAGATACTTATTTTTTCTGATACAATCAGTCTTATTGTTACTCTTTTACTTTTTTTGCAGGCAATCAATAGCCACAATAATCTAACGATTGATCTAATTCTGATTTCAAATTTACTTAGATCAACTACTATTAGTATTCAGAATCCGACTATTCAATCTGCTGTACCTGAACTTGTACCTGATGATAAGCTTTTAAAAATAAATGGGCAATATAGTTCGCTTCAAGCACTTAATCAATTCTTTCCGCCGATTTTAGGTGGAATATTATATGGATTGCTGTCAGTAGACTATATTCTTTTACTATCAGGACTTGCAAACGTAATAGGTATTTGTGCCGTAATAATTACATGCTTTCCGAGGAATGAAGTTAATAATGCAAATCAACGAGGCTTTCACCTTCTGTTCGAATTAAAACAAGGTCTTCATAGTATTATTCAAGTTACTGGCCTGAATAGGGTGATTATTTACAAGGCTTTTTCCGTAGCTATTATTGTGCCATCAACTGCTTTATATCCACTTATGACTAGTGAACATTTTCATGGATCTTTAAAATTTGATGCGCCGTTAGTGGAAGTTTCAATTGCATTAGGTATGGCATTAAGTGGTCTGTGTATGGGAAATTTAAATAATTTATCACATCGACTTACACCTGCAGGTATTGGAGTGCTAGGAATCGGATTAAGTTTGTTTATTTCTGGTATACTTCCCGGCAATCATTATGGTTTTATAATCTTTATTATTATTAATTTTATTGCTGGGTTATGTATTCCTTGGATTGATGCACCTGCTCAAACATTGCTTCAAGATAAGATTGAACATAAAAACTTAGGAAAGGTGATTAGTTTTTATTTAATGATGATCGGATTGGCCGGACCTGCGGGTCTAAGTTTAAGTAGTGTGATAAGTAAATTTATGTCTACTGCTGAGATTTTTATTGGATCAGGAATACTACTTATTTTGATGCTTTTAGTTGCTTTATTTGATAGGAAGCTTAGAAGTATTTAAGCTAGTTGAATATATGAATTTAACTAACTACATAATTTATTTCTCTTCTAGATATGGAAACTTACTTACATTCATTGTCTTTTTACTTTTATTCAGAGATTAGGAGTAACCAAATAATCAAATTAGAAAAAGCGAGCAATGCATTTTAAAATTGAAAATCATTGCTCGCTTTTATAAACTAGAAACTTTTTTAGATACTTTTAGGTATAGCTATTTCTTGAAATTTTGATATCCGGCTTCGGTAAATTTATTTAATAATTTTACATCATGAGACCATTTCTGATCTTTAACAAAATGATGGGCACGGTTAACTGCAAATGAACCATGAATAATATAAAGGGAAATATTGTTTTAGCTTTCTTTGTAGGTTTATTTTTAGGAGCCATTTCAATCTTTCTGGCTATTGGTGGTGGACCACTTAATGTATCTCTATTCGTAATAATTTTTCACTTCACAATGAAGCAATCTTCGGTTTATTCAATTGCAACGGTCTTTTTCTCACAAATTACCAAAATCATTTCGATTGTTGCTAGTGCACAATATCAGATGTTTGATATGAAAATGATTCCTATGTTGATCATTGCTTCAATTATTGGCGGTTATATTGGTACAGTTTGGAACCAGAAGATTTCATCAGCAAAATTGGAAAATCTTTATACAGTTTTCATGATTGCTATTACAGCAATTACTGGCTTTAATGTAATTCATTTTATATAAAAAAGCAGGTAATAAACCTGCTTCAATTAACTATCTATTTTTGTGGCTCTTTACAAAACGCGTAACAGTAATTATTCAGCTGTTGCAGCGAATATCAGAGCAAAGATGAAGGCAATATGTAAACCGGACATAAATAATTGATTTTGTCCTACTGGATAAGTGGTGATATTTTTACCAGCTTTAAAACTCATTGAGCTATAAAAGGATAATGGTTGATAGACTTACTCCAAGTTCCATCCCGAAATTACGAACTAAGGAATTAACACTACCAGCAATCCCTAAGAATTGCTGGTCAACGGAAGACATAATAACTGAATTTTTTGGCGATTGGAAGAGTCCCATTCTGACTCCGTAAAATAAGAAAGTAACTACGAAGAGCCAAAGTGGTGAATTTAAGTTAAAGAAAGTCATAAAGGTAAAAATCGCAATTGCAATTAAAGCAGCAATTCGTTTGTTTTTCATGAAATTATCTCTTTCCTACTTTTTACAAGTTACAGATGAATGGTAATATTTACGTTTACAGATGTCAACATTAATTTGATTTTTGTCCATTAGTTTTGAGCAAAATATGATGGATATTAAATAATAAGTGTTACCATTAAAACTGTAAAGCAGAAACTATTGTGTTAGGAGGATTTTATGGATAAACGTAAAATTGTAATTGTTGGTGCTTCACATGGTGGTCATGAATCAGCAATTGAGCTGTTAGATAAATATAATGATGTAGATGTAACTGTTTACGAAGCTGGCGACTTTATTTCATTTATGTCCTGTGGAATGCAGTTGTACTTAGAAAATAAAGTTACAGCAGAAGATGACGTTAGAAACTTTGCCCCAGAAGATGTTGAAAAGAAGGGCGGTCATGTTTATGCTAACCATGAAGTAACTGCTATTCATCCTGAAAATAAGACTGTTACAGTTAAAGACTTAACTAATAATTCTGAAGAAGAAGTCCAATATGATAGGTTGATTCTTTCTTCAGGCGTAACTCCTAAAGTTTTACCTGTGCCAGGTAATGATCTCAAGAATATCTATTTGATGCGTGGACGTGACTGGGCTTCTAAGTTGATGAGTGCTGCTAACGATCCAGCAATTAAAAATGTTGCTATTGTTGGTGCTGGTTATATCGGTACTGAAGCTAGCGAAGTATTTGCTAAAGCTGGCAAGCATGTAACTTTAATGGATATGATTGATCGCCCATTAGGAACCTATCTTAATTCTGAATTACTCGATGTTTTGGAACCTACCTTTAAGAAAAATATGGACTTGAAGATGGGTGTCAAGATCGAAGGCTTTAACGGTAATGGAAAAGTTGAAAGTGTTAAAACTGATCAAGGTGATGTCCCAGCTGACTTGGTTGTTGTTTCAGCAGGTGTAATGCCTAATACTGACTGGCTAAAGGGCGTAGTTGACTTAGATCAAAGAGGCTGGATTAAGACTGATCCATATTTGAGAACTAATGTAAAAGATGTTTATGCAATTGGAGATGCAATTCTGCCGCTTTCGATTCCAGCTGGTAAACCAATGCCAATTGCCTTAGCCACTACTACTAGAAGAGAAGCTCAATATGTAGTTGATCATATCTTCGAAGATAAGCCAGACCGTGCCTTCAAAGGTGTTATCGGTGCTTCAGCTCTTAGTGTATTTGACTATCACTTTGCTACTGCAGGATTAAATCAATTCTCAGCTGCTAAGAACAAGCTTGATTACCAAACTAGTTTCTATGAAGATAACATGCGCCCAGCTTATGTTCCAGAAGCAGATAATCCTAAGGTATATGTCAGCTTAACCTTTAATCCATACACTCACCAAATTCTAGGTGGTGCAGTTCTTTCTAAGTATGATATTACTGCTCAAGGCAATGTTTTAGCTTTAGCAATTAGTCATAAGATGCGTTTGGAAGACTTGGCTGAACAAGACTTCTTCTTCCAACCAGGATTTGACCGTCAATGGAGTTTGCTTAACTTAGCTGCACAACATGCCTTAGGTATGGCAAGATTCTAAATTTAGGCATTAATAAAGATAAGTTATCAAGAAAAACTAGCCATGTAAAAACATGGCTAGTTTTTTTGTTGGATTTAGTTGTGTTTGGGTAAAATAGTTAGTAATTACAATTGCTCATTGAGGGAGATCATTTCAAGTAAACTTTGGGCAGTAGAAGAGCCTTCGTTGCCTGCTTTTAAGCCCGCCCTTTGCAAAGCTTGTTCAATATTTTCTGTAGTTAAAATACCAAAAGTGACTGGAATTTTAGCTTGTAAATTCATCTGCATAATCGCATTAGTTACGTTTTGAATAATCATGGCATAATGATCAGTTTCACCCTTGATTACTGCACCGAGAGTCATAATTCCAGCATATTTATCAGATTTAATTAGTTTTTGAGCAGTGAAGGCTATTTCAAATGCTCCTGGTACCCAGATGACATCAATTTCATCGTCTTGGATTCCGAATTGATGAAGTGTTTCTTTAGCACCGCGAACCAAATTTTTAGTAACAATTTTATTAAATTTAGCTACGACAATCGCGATTTTTCCATGAGTATTAGTGAAGTTTCCAGTATATTCAGTCATTATTCAACCTCCTTGAGTTCTAATAAATGATGAAATCTCTTTTTCTTAGTTTGTAGGTAAAAACGATCAACATCATTAGATGCAAGTTCTAATGGAATACGTTTATTAATCTTAATACCGTAATCGTTTAATTGGTCAATTTTATCAGGATTATTAGTTAGCAAATTGATTTCTTTGATCTTCAATTCTTTGAAAATCACAGCACCAACCAAAGGATTCTTCCAAGTTTGGAAGCGTCCTTTTTTAGCTTCTTGTAAAGCTAAATTCATATAATATTGGTCTTTTTCCATTTAAATCACTTCCTAACAGAACAAAAAAAGAACCTCGAAGCTAAACTTCGAGGTTCAGAAATAGTATGCAAGTTAAAAAATAATTCAAGTACGCAAATAAGCGTAGATTAAAATTATCCTTCTTCCATCTAGACTATAACTATCGGTACCATTAAGGGTTCAACCGCTTGCGCGGGTTGCGGACTTTACCGCCGGTCGGGAATTTCACCCTGCCTCGAAGAACATTTATTTAATTCTCATTCGGCATAAAGCTGCTTTTCTTTTTTGTCAAATGATATTTATAGGGCTCTTTTAAAGAATTTACTGAAAAGTAAAGCAACGATTGTTTTTATTGTACATAACTTCAATGAAGGGATGCATAAATTATTTGATCGTGAAATCCATTTGGTAAAAGAATAAACGAAACATCACAAATTTCAGTGGATTGATACTGGAGTCTGTGATGTTTCTTTATGTATAAAATTTGAAATTAATTATTGATTTTGATTATTCTTATCAATTTAACTGCTAAAACTCAAACTTTCTCATAAAGATTGGGTGAGTTTGGTGGTCTAGGTAACTAGCGGTTTTAGGCGTGATTTCTAAAACACCTAAATCTTTTTTGCTGCCTCAACATCGTCAACGTAAATTTCATTTAAATGAGAATTTTTGATTGCTGGTTTGTTTAGTTAAAATATCTACCATAGTATGACCTTCCTTGTCCTGAACGCCTATCAGCATTATTATAGAATAAAAGACTGACATTTTTTGACAGGAAAGCTTGCACAACTATGAAAAAATCTGAACGACTTAATCAAGAACTACTATACTTAACCGATAAAAAGATCTTTCATTTAAAAGAACTAGAAGAAAAATTTGCAATTTCTGAACGAACAGCTTTGCGAGATATTACCGATCTAGAGCAGTTAGGCTTAGCTTTTTATAGTGAAACTGGGCGTAGTGGTGGTTATTACATTACTAATAGTAAGTTACTATTGCCCATCCGTTTTAATACGCAAGAGATCAACGCTATCTTTTTCGCTTTACAGGCAATAAAAAATCTTAGTGAAACGCCATACAGTAATGAATATCAAAAGATTCAGACTAAATTACTAAAGAATCTACCTCAAAAATTACAAAACCAAATTAGTCTTCAAAAAGAATTTGTTCACTATATTAGTCAGCCAAGCTTGAATGAAGTACCTTTTTTTACTTTGCTACTTAAAGCTTGTCTGAATAATAGCGTAATTTTAGCGCGAAATTTTCAGTTTATTAAAGAAGAACAAAAATTGCAGTTGCTTGATATATTCTACCAAGCAGGGAATTGGTTTTGTCATGCTTATAATTTGGATTTAAAACGTTGGTTTGTCTTGCGGCTTGATAAATTTGAAACAGTAAAGCTACTAAATACTAAACAATCGGTGATGAATAAAGAGCAATTACTTGATAGCTTCCGGCAATATGAACGGGAGCATTATTGCATCCCTTATCAATGTCAGTTAACCAAAATCGGTGAACAAAAAGTTGAGTATAATTCATACCCAATCATGCAAATTGACCATAAGCATGGAAAAATATATCTGAATGGTAAATATAACAAGGAAGAACTACATTATTTAGTCGACTATTTGATATCTCTGGGTTCTGAAGTAAAAGTATTAAAGCCAAAAGAATTAAAGAATAGCTATTTGGAAAAGTTAAATGAAATAATTCAGCAATATTAATTTGCTAATTCTGACATAGGTTGTCAGGATTAAGGAATAAAGTAAAACTGAAAGGTTTTAGGAGGTAGAATTTATGACAAAGATAATGAACGAAGATTTTTTAGACGTTTTAGAAGATAAAGGACCAGCAACGATTATTTCCATCAATGGCAATCCAGCTAGTGTGGTTAATACTTGGTCACAATATATTAATGTGGTTGCGGATGATACTATTTTGATTCCGGCTGCTGGGATGCATTCAATTGAACAGGATTTCAAGAAAGATTCTAAGCATGAATTAACGATTACGATTGGTTCTTATAATTATCAAGGAATCGCTGGTATGGGTCGCGGGTATCATATTCACGGTAGTGGTCAATTTATTAATGAAGGTGCATATTTTGATCAAATGAAAGCACAATTTGATTGGATTCGAGCAGTATTAGTGGTTAAAATTCATGATGTTGAACAGAAAATATAGTAAAAAGTTTGGAGATTAGCTCCAAACTTTTATTTTTTACGCTTTTTCACTTAAATCTTGATTATGCAAAAGTACTATAATTGAAAGAAAAGATTTAAAGGAATAATCAATAACAATAATTGAACTGAAAAACGTTAATTATCAAGTGGGAAAACGAACTATTTTAAATAATCTATCTTTTGGGATAAAAAATGGTGACTTTTTAACTTTAATTGGTCCATCGGGAGCGGGAAAAAGTACAATTCTAAAATTAATTGCGAACTTAATCAGTCCCAGTTCGGGCACTATTTTTTATCATGGTAGCGATATTCAAAAATTAGACCCAATTAAGTATCGTCGACAAGTAATGTACTGCTTTCAGCAGCCGGTTCTTTTTGGCAAAACTGTTAAAGATAATTTATCTTTTCCCTATCAAATCAGAAATAAAGAAGTAGATTTAGCCAGGCTAGATTCATTATTAAAGATTGTAGATTTACCAGCTGAATTTTTAAATAAAGAAATAAATTCTTTGTCAGGCGGTGAAAAACAAAGAGTTGCTTTAATTCGAAGTATTGTCTTCTTACCCAAAGTGCTATTACTTGATGAAGTTACAGCGGGATTAGATGGAAAAAGTAAAGAAATAGTTCATCGTTTGATTGAATCTGTCCATCGACAAGGGACAACTATTGTACAAGTGACTCATGATCAGAGTGAAATTCAAGTAGCTAAAAATGTTTTAGAAATTAAAAGTAGGGGCTTAGTAAATGAAAAAAGTAGAGGCTTAGTAAATGAAAAATGTAACGGTTAGCAACTTATCCTTAGTTTTAGCTTTTGCGCTAGTATTAGTATCAATTGCAATTTCCGCAAAAGAAAAGCTGGGATTAACCAAAGATATTTTATTAGCGTAATTCGGGCAATCGTGCAATTAGTGATTATCGGTTTTGTTTTAAAATTTATTTTTCATATAGATACCCGTCGGTTAACGGCTGTTCCGATAAATAGTGTTTTTATCGTCTTCATTTGCAGTGGTTTGATTGGCGAATTAAGTTTTCTATTTAAAACGGACTTATCGTATTTACTAGCATTTATTTTTCATCTTATTGGAACCCTTGCATTATTTTCAATAATGATGTTTTTAAATAATTGGTTGATTAATTGGTAAACTTTATTCATTTTTATCTTTGCTTACGCGATGATTCGGTTAGTCATTAGATTGACGCAGGAACGCGATATTAGGCGGATAAATCAAGAAGCGTAATAAACAAAAAGTTAAATTCAAATAATCTTACTAAAAGTACGAGCACTTAATTTTCAATATTAAGTGCTTTTTCTTGATGGTTATCAATTTTTGTAAAACTCATTTCTCCTAAACTAAAGCATGTAAAACAAAGGAGAATGTAAATGGTAAAGATTCAACAATTTTTTGTTAAACATCAAAAGATAATTTTGGCACTTAATACTGTGCTGATTTTATTTGCGGAAACAGCTAAGTGGTTATTCCATATCAATGCTGCTTATCAAGTTTTGATGCTAATAGTAGGAATTATTGGCTTAATTCCAATTTTGTTAACAGCTATTTCATCATTAAAAGTAAAATTAGTTTCTATTGATGTCTTAGTATCGTTAGCAGTAATTGGTGCTATTGTTATTGGCGAATTTAATGAAGCGGCGATTGTTACCTGGCTTTTTGCATTAGGTGATGTTCTAGAAGAACTTACCCTTAAAAAGACTCGTAAAGCTGTGTCTGATTTAACTAAAATGGCGCCAAAAACTGCGTTGGTTTTGCAAGATGACGGAGCAACGGAAGAAGAGGACATAGATTTTATTGATCTTGGTGAAAAGATTTTGATTAAAACCGGCGATCAAGTCCCAGTTGATGGAAAAATTGTCGCAGGTTCAGGCTATTTAAATGAAGCCAATGTTAATGGTGAGTCAAAACCAGCTGATAAAAAACAAGGTGATCAAGTCTATGCCGGAACAATTCTAGAAGATGGTACCTTGACGGTAGAAACTACAGCAGCTGGAGACGATACTACCTTTGGTAAAATTATCGAAATGGTAGAAGAAGCTCAAGATTCTAAGTCTCATACTGAAAAATTAATCAATCGTTTTTCTAAATACTATACTCCAGCGGTATTAGTGATTGCGATTATCGTAGGCTTAATTACTAGAGACTTCAAATTAACGATTACAGTAATGGTTCTAGGCTGTCCCGGTGCTTTGGTTATTGGCGTTCCCGTTTCAACTGTCGCTGGTATCGGTAATGGGGCTAAGAACGGCGTGATGTTTAAAGGCTCACAAGTAATGGATGCGGCTCGTAAAGTTGATGAGATTGCCTTTGATAAAACCGGTACGTTAACAGTTGGCCATCCTGAGGTAAATAAAATTGAAGTTTTGAGTGGTAATAAGGATGAAATTATTAATCTTGCTGCCAATATTGAATCTCAAAGTAATCACCCGTTAGCCAAAGCAATGGCTAAACTAAGTGAGCAGAAGATTGATCAAATCGAGACTAAGACAGTTAAGGGCAACGGGATGATAGCTGACTTGGATCGAGAAAAATATTATTTAGGGAATTTAGCTTTAATTGAGGAAAATACCTTTGCTAATTCTAAATTAACTCAAGTGGTTAATAAATTAAGTAATTTGGGAAACTCTGTTGTAGTCTTAGCTAATAGTAATCAAAGTAAATTGGCTGTTTTCGGCATTAAAGATCGTCTTCGCCCAGAAGCAGAAACTGCATTAAGGCAATTGAAGCAACTAGGTATTAAGAAGTTGATTATGCTTTCAGGTGATAATCAAGAAACTGCTCAACAAATTGCGGCTGATTTGCCAATTGATGAAATTCATGGGCAAATGTTGCCAGCAGATAAGGCACAATTTGTTAAGAAGGAACAAGAAAATGGTCATCATGTTGCCTTTATCGGTGACGGCATCAATGATAGTCCGGCGTTAGCTAATGCCGATATTGCTATTGCGATCGGTAGCGGTACGGACGTTGCAGTCGATGTTTCAGATATTGTTTTAGTTAAAAATGATTTGCGTAAAATTGCCGATGCTTTATCAATTTCTAAACGAACGGTTTTAAATATGAATGAAAATATTGGGATTGCATTGTTAACTGTGTTGTTATTGTTTATTGGATTATTTACAGGTTATGTCGAGATGGCTAATGGCATGTTTATTCATGAATTCAGTATCTTGGTCGTAATCTTAAACGGCATGCGTTTAATTAAAAATCATCGAAAAGTTGACGGCCATCAATTTTCTGATAAAGAAAAAGATTTAGCATTAAACATGTAAGGAATAAGAAAGGAAGATTTTTATGCAAAAAGTAATGATGAAGTTAGGTGGCATGACTTGCCCATCTTGTTTAACCAAGATTGAAAAGGCAGTTGAAGATGTCGATGGTACAGATCAAATCAAGGTATTATTTAATGCCGGTAAGTTAAAGTTCATGATGAATACTGATAAGGCTAATGTTGACGATGTTAAAACAGCAATCGAAAAGATGGGCTATGAAGTCAAGGGTGTAAAGGCAAAGGAGCTAGACTAATGAAGGCTGAGGAAGCATACAAGGCAGAATTAAAGCAAAGTGATATTGATCATCATACGCCTACAGCGGGTGCAATGGTGGATCACATTATTGCTAATTTATTAATCCATACTTTGAAAATAGATCAAGCTAAGTTCTTCGCCAAGGGGTCGGCTAGTTTATTTTTAGAACAGCGTGCTGATGAGTGGATCAGATATGAACAGAATGAGTTTAACCAGTTAAATCAAATTTTAGTTAATAACGGCGAAAGTATTCCTACCACTACTGATCAATTTAAAGAATATACTATGCTTGAGGAGAATGGAGCAAGTAAGTACGAAAATGGTCAAGATCAACTTTTCGCTTTAGTAAAAGACTTTGATACACAAATTTTATTTATTACTAAAGCAATTGCCTTAACTCAAAAAGAAACTTGGCCAGAATTGAGTGCTAATTTGATTGAACTGCTAGCCTGGATTAAGGAACAAATCCGTCAATCGCAAAACTTTTTAGGTCATGAATTGCGTGAAAGATTATATACTGAAGAAGATGATGACGACGATGATTTTTAACTAAAGGAAGTTTTTAGATGGCAGAGTTATGTGTACATTTAGTTCCATTATTTAATGCATTACCAATAAATGATCAAATGCAAATAGAAGAACTAGTTCACCATCAAAATTATCAAAATGGTGAATTAGTAATGGATCCTACTTCAAGTAATAATTTAGTAATTGTTGCTCATGGTGGTGCCCGCCTTTATACTTTAGACGAAAATGGCCGTGAAAATATTACCCAGATTTTAAAGACGGGTGATTATGCGGGTGAAAACTGGTTATTTGGTGAAGCAAATACGAATACTTATGTGGAAGCTACAGAAAATAGTGATATTTGTTTACTCAACCGAAATGATTTTTTAGCTTTAATGAAAAAGAAGCCAGAATTAAGTATTCAACTCTTAGAACAAAATATTATTAAAGTACGTGCTATGCATAAGCAAATTCAATTATTAAGTTTGCCTAAGGTAGAAGATCGACTATTGAGTTATTTACAGGCTTATGCAAAACAAGTGAATAAAAATTCATTTACTTTGCCCCTAAAAATGAAAGATTTAGCCTTGTATTTAGGCACTACTCCCGAAACTTTATCGCGTAAATTTGTACTGTTAGAGAAGCAGGGGAGCTTAAAACGAAAAATACGTCATATTGATTTATTATAGTTATTAAAGATCTACGAACTAACTGGTTCGTGGATTTTTTGATTATCGGAAATTAATAAAGAGTAGTTTTTAAATTCAAAAAGGAGATGCTCCTTTAATAAAATTTTATTAAAGGAGGGAGACAATATGTCACTAATTTATATTCGTCAAGCAGCCAAAAATGACCTTGAACAAATCATGCCGATTATTGATGAGGCAAAAAAGTTTTTAAAAGAAGAGGAAAATCCGCAATGGCAAAGTGGTTATCCCAATGTTGAGACTATTACAGCCGATATTAAAGACGGGGCCGCTTGGGTCTTAATCGTTGATCAGAAAATTGCTGTTTATACTGCGATTACGGATGGACCTGATCCTAATTACAAGCAGATTGATGGTAAATGGAAGAATGATCTTGATCCTTATGTGGCCATTCATCGCGTTGCAATTTCTGATGAGTATCGCGGGATGCACCTTGCTAGCTATTTAATGAGCAGTTTGACTTCAATGCACTATGCGGAAAGCATAAGGAATTATCGCGTTGATACTTTTCGAACTAACGACGTAGTTTGGCATATTGTTGAAGACGCTGGCTTTGTAAAACGTGGCAATATTAAGAATATGGATCCAATTGATTCATACCGTGTTGCTTTTGAATTAAATTTATAGTTTTAGAATGAATAGAGGGGGCTTAATTGCATCCCTCTTTTTTAGTAGCATCTAATTAAAGGAAACAAAAATTATGAAAATTGGATTTATCGGTATCGGTGTAATGGGTACAGGGATTATTAATAACTTACGGAAAAATAATTATGATGTAACTGTCTATAATAGAACAAAAGCTCATGCGCAAACAGTTTTGGATAATGGGGCTAAATGGGCGGACAATCCAGCTGAACTAACTAAAAAAGTTGATATTTTATTCACTATGGTTGGCTTTCCAAAAGATGTTGAAGATATTTATTTTGGTCAGGATGGTATCTTGATTGTCGCCAAAGCTGGTCAATATGTTGTCGATATGACCACGAGTAAACCTAGTCTGGCACAAAAGATTGATCAAATTGGTGAAGAAAAAGGCTTACATATCTTAGACGCTCCGGTTTCTGATGGGGATATTGGCGCCAAAAATGGAACTTTAACGGTCATGATCGGTGGCCATAAAGAAGACCTTAATCATTTGCATGATTTATTCATAACCTTTGCTAGCAAATTAAATTATTTTGGCAGTTATGGTAGTGGACAACATGCTAAGATAGCTAATCAAATTATGATTGCTGGAGAACCATGACTGGCATGACCGAAATGCTGGTATATGCTAAAGCGGCACATTTAAATTTAGAACAAATTTGTCAAACCTTGCAGTCTGGTGCAGCAGAAAATTTTAGTCTAGATTCATATGGTCCAAAAATATTGCAGGGTGATTATACACCTGGTTTTTTTGCTAAACATTTTTTAAAAGATTTGCGTATTGCCTTATAAGAAGCTGATAAGATGCAGTTAGATCTGCCTGCGACTGAAGAAGCAAGGCATTTATATGAAATCTTGGTTGACCAAAAGAAATTGGGCAATGATGGAACACAAGCTTTGATTATGTTGTGGTGGAAGTAATGAGTTTCAGAACATCATTAGCTGATAAAATGCGGCAGCTGCTGTGGTTTCACTAATTTGTTTTGTACTCACTTTTATCTTAAAAAATAGAACTAAACCAGAATTATAGTGAGATCAATGAAAATATATAATTACATCAATAAAGTTAAAAAATTAGATATTCTTTTGTCAAAGGAGATTGCTCAAATATTATTACGACAGGGCGTTCCTTTTACTAAATCACAAATTGAAGTAGTTATGTATTTATATCATCATCAAGATCAAGTTGTGTATCAGCGTGACTTGCCAGATATTTTGGGAATTACGCGACCAATGACTAATGGGTTAGTAAAACATCTGATTCAGAAAAATGCTGTAAAATTAATCGAAGATTCAGATGATTCAAGATTAAAGCGTATTAAATTAATGCCAGTAGTAATAGCGGAATATTGATTCTCGAACTGCTGCTTTTGCTAAAGAATTTAACCAAATGGAAGGTAAGATGACCAAAGGCTTTACTCAGAAGCAGCGTTATGAGTTCGATCAATTGTTGGTAAGAGCTATTAAAAATTTAGAAGAAAAGTAGGAAAATGAGCTTCATTTTTTGGTGTAAAGCTCATTTTTCTTTTTTATGATAATTTTTGATATTAAAATGATATTTTAATTATCTAAATCACGTATCATTATTAATGGAAAGAGGTGACAAAATGCAAAAAATTGCTTATTATAATTCTCCCGTTGGTCAAATTTTACTAGCCAGTGATGAGCAAGGCTTAACTGGCTTGTGGCTTCGTAGTGATCGCTTTTATGCTGATAATTTAGCTAAAGATCATCAACTTGGTAAAAATAAATATTTAGATGATGCTATTAGATGGCTTGATCTCTATTTTGAAGGAAAGAATCCTAAGTTTTTACCTAAATTACATTTAATTGGAACAGATTTTCAAAATCAGGTCTGGTTAGCCTTACTAGAAATTCCTTACGGTGAAGTTACTACTTATAAAAAAATTGCAGAAAAAGTAGCTGGGCGAGCAGATCATTTACCCATTCGAGCAGTAGGGAGTGCAGTAGGTAGAAATCATATTGCTTTAATTGTACCTTGCCATCGTGTAATTGGTAGTAATGGCAATCTTACCGGTTATAGTGGGGGGATTGACAAAAAAATCCAACTTTTGCAGTTGGAAGGAATTGATATTAGTAAATTTTCGCTGCCGGCTAACTATAAATGACGACTTTGTTTAAGCGGTAGTTGCGCTAGTTTAAGAATTTTCATTCGAGTCGAGGCAAATGTAGCAAATAAAGGTAATAGATATTCATTAATTGTGTGATTTTGCTTGGAACCAAATTGATAATCAGCTAAACGTGCACCCGTACTGACCGCAACTAGCACTTCCTTGTTATCAAGTGCGTGTCCTTTACTACCATAAGCCCAGCCATGTTCAAGAACCAAATCAAACCATTTTTTCATAAGTGGGGGAACACTGTACCAGTACATTGGAAACTGAAAAACAATTCGGTCACTTCTTAATAGGGCATCTTGTTCTGCTTTAATGTTGATATTTTCATCTGGGTAAGGTTCATAAATATTCCTAACTTCTGTTGTTATATCTTTAATTAGCGCTTGGTTTACACTGGACTCTTTTAAGTCGGGGTGAAATAGAAAAATTGTTATTTTCATTTTGTTATCTCTCCTAATTCAATTTTAGTCAGTATAAAGTGTAACGTTGCGCTATAGTCAAGAGAGTAATTAAAAATAGATTTTTTAAAGTAGCATTAGGATGATAGTATTTTTAAGATTTTGAATCAAAAATTAATGGTAAAGATCTGGATATATAGACATCTTTATGTTTGTTATATTTGGTTGAGATATATGTCTAAGCATATTTTTGATATTGTTGACGGCATTCATTAAAAGTTTAAAAGATTCAAATTCAATTTAAATATTATGAAAATTCAGCTTCAAAAATATCTACATTATTGGTACTTATATGCTCAATAACTGCAAAACAAACGTTTTCAACAGGAGAGGACTCTGCCCAAATTTGATGCCACATTTTGGCCACTTCTTTTCCTCGAAAGCCGAAAGCACCGGCGCCCCAAGCTCCTAGGATTAAATTATTTACGTGATTTTCTTCAGCAATTGTTTTTACAAAATACATTCTATTTTGTAAAACTTCGCATGCTGTCCTATAAGAGATATTATCAAAGTTTGCACGGTTATAACACGGTGCAGCACAGGTTATAACGTCGAATTTATTTACTAATGTACCGTCTAAATTAGTAAAAACAATATTTGGACTATATATTGCACGATTTTGGTATAGATGATAATTAATGTGTTCACGATTCCATTGATAAAAATCAGTAAAATTAGTTAATACTGAATATAAATTAGATTCATGACATAGCACTTCTTCTTGAGCTCCTGAACCATTTAAGTAACCACCTCCAGGAGTTAGATAATCTGCAAAATTTAAAATTGCTGTTTTTAAATTAGGGTAAATATTTTTCAAATTGTTTGCAGCATGGCTGTATTTTCCTCTTTAAAAGATAAATTCGCATAATGAGTATATTTTATATGTGGTTTTTGTAAAAAATCTTTTGGACTATAAATTTTACTTTGCTTAATACTTAAATTAGTTTCATTAGTATATTTGTTTTCCATTATTTTTAAGCGGCTTTTAGCCATTGCAATGCGTTTAGCTACAATTCCCATATAGAATCTCCAAAATTAAAAAAGGTATTTATTGATTTATAGATATTATCTTTAATGTCCAGCAGTAATTTTAATTCCGATAATTGAAACAATTAATAAAATGACAAAAATCCATGTCATCATATTCATTTGATCATGAAATAAGAATGAACCAACTAGTACTGATCCAACAGCTCCAATTCCTGTCCAAACTGGATACGCGATTCCAATTGGTAAATGTTTAGTTGCTATAATTAAACCTGCAAAACTAGCTATCATCCCAATAATTGTTGCAATTACCCAACCAATTTTAGTAAATCCTTGGCTCAATTTCATCGTCGTTGACCATACAACTTCGAAGATTCCTGCAATTACTAAATAAATCCAAGTCATATAAATTCCTCCAAAAGAAAAGAGCAATTGTATATCTCTTCAAAGGCCTAATGAGATATATAATTACTCTTATTTGTTTACTTCCCGGCGGAAGTGTCTATTTAACTGTAGTTATCTTAGCAAACTCATTATTAGAATTCTAGTTATTCGGTGAATCTCTGTTAGTTAACCAGTGACTCTTTTTCAAAATTACAATATTATGTCGGCAATAAAGAAGTCGACTTTGTAGCTATTCACGATGGTCTAAAAGAGTACTATCAAGTTAGTTTGACGGTTCAAGATGAAAAGACCTATCAAAGAGAAATTGCACCATTTTTGGAAATTAAAGATAATTATCCCAAAATTCTTTTGACTCAAGATCCAGGAAGTTATGATGATAATGGTGTTAAACAAATTAACGTGATTGATTGGTTGTTAAAGAGCTGATACATAAGATGTCTATATTTACATATATTTCCGTGTAAATATAGACGTTTTTTCATCTCTTGCATTTCAAAAAATCATATGCTATTATTTTACTTACAAAAAGTAAGTAAGTTTAGGAGTTGATAAAAATGAATATTGAATTAGGTATCTCATCATTTGGTGAAACTACACCATTAGAAGAAACAGGAAAAGCAATTAGTCATGACCAAAGAATCAGAGATTTATTAGAAGAAATTATTCTTGCAGAAAAATTGAATATTGATGCATTTGCAATCGGTGAACATCACCGCAAAGATTTCGCTGTTTCAGCACCGGAAATTATTTTAGCAGCAGCTGCTTCGAAAACTAAGCAAATCCATCTTTCAAGTGCTACTACAAATCTACCAACAATTAATCCAATTAGAGTTTACGAACAATACGCAACAATGGATGCAATTGCACCAGGTAGAGTTGAAATTATGGCAGGAAGAGGTTCATTCACTGAAGCTTTTGATTTATTTGGATATGATTTAAAAAATTACGATGAACTTTTTATTGAAAAACTCGAAATGCTGTTTAAAATGAACAAAGAGGAAATTCTTGATTGGCCAAAAGGAAAATTTACACTTAGAGTTGATCATAAAGGAATTTATCCGCGTACAAAAAAGCCAATTCCTATTTCTGTTGCTACTGGTGGAAGCATAGAATCGACTATTCGCACTGCAGAGTTAGGTTTGCCAATCGTTTATGCGATAATTGGCGGTGATCCTTTGCACTTTAAACCACTAATTAAGTTGTACAGAAGAGTTGCAGAAAAAGTTGGCAATGATTTAACAAAGATGCCGATTGCTGCCCATTCTTGGGGTTGGTTAGATCAAGATAAAGAAAAAGCCATTAAAGATTATTTCTATCCTACTAAATTGTTAGTTGATCAAATTAGTACGGAAAGACCGCAATGGAACGGAATGACGTATGAGCAATATCTTGAATCGGTCGGAGAAAATGGTGCAATTTTTGTTGGTGATAGCGAAACTGTTGCAAACAAGATTATCAAAGTAATGGAAGAGCTTGGTTTGACTCGATTCTATCTTCATTTACCAATTGCTTCAATGCCACATGAAGATGTTATGAACGCAATTAGAATTTACGGAGAAGAAGTACTTCCTAAAGTTAAGGCGTATTTTCGGGAAAAAGATGAAAAAGAACGTCTTAGATTGAAGCGGAAGAATAATAAGTAAAGCTACGCTGTAACAAGATCTCGTTTTGCTGAGCTACCAATAGTAGAATTATCATAATAAATAGAAATAATGGGCAAAAGCAAAGAGGATATAACTGTTGTGGATAAACTAGAGATTAGAGAATATCATGAAGTTGATTTTGATAGGTTATGTCAGATTCATGATCAAGCAAGAAAACGAGAACTAGAAGCTGCTAATTTAAGTGAGGCTTTTAAGTCCTTAAAAATTGCAGCATATGAAGAAGATCTATTTTCGTATAATATTTATGTTGGACAAAAAGATAAAAAAGTTATTGGTTTTGTAGCGTTTAGTGATGATGAACTTGCTTGGCTTTACGTAGATCCAAGTTTTCAAAAACAAGGAGTTGGGAGTAAGTTAATAGAGTTTTCATTAAATAAAATGAAACGGCCAAAAAAAGAGTTAAAGATATTTATTAGACATAATGAGCTACAAGAGTTACTAACTTTTGTAGCTTTTTTATATTGCAGATAAAACAAGATGATGATATTTTTTAATTAAAAGATAGGAAGAAGTGAATACCATGATTATTCGTAGAGTAACGATGGATGATTTAGGAGAAGTAGTAAATCTAGAATCTGCTGCATTTAAGATGACTAAAGAGCAAACCAAAAACGATATGATGGGAAGAATTGAAAATTATCCTGATACTTTTTTGGTAGCACAAGAAGATGGTAAAGTAATTGGTCATATTTTTGGTCCTGCTTTTAATAAACGCTATATTGAAGATGAATTATATTTTGAAAATCATCCTAATCAAAAAGATGATTGCTATCAAATGGTCTTGAGTTTAGCGGTCTTGCCTGAATACCGCAAACAAGGCGTAGCGACAAAATTAATTGAAGCAATGACGCAAGAGGCCAGAAAGCAAAATCGTCAAGCTATATCTTTAACTTGTTTACCGAAATTGATTAAATTTTATGAAAAACGTGGTTTTCATAATGAAGGAAAAACTAGTGATGATATTCCAGATCCAACTGGTGTTACTAGTGTAAATATGATAAGGGCTTTATAAAATGACTAAATTAACTGAAGAAATGTATGCAATTTTTGATCGTGACGAATATTCTTTTAAAAAGCTGAAAGAGGAATATTCTGAAGAGGAGCTAGCGCAAATAAAAGCAAGTTTTAAAGATGTTTGGCAAACGTGGAAAAAGTTAAATCTTAGTGTTTATCTAAAATTACCACAAGATAAATTTGCTAAAGTTCATGTCGAAAGTTGGATAAATGGTTGGAACTTGCGCGATCATTATTGGGCAGCTTATCGTTTAAATACTTTGGCTGATAAAAGCCCCTGCATTGGTGTAAAGCTCGATAAAAAACAATTGCAAGTTTATTTAATGTTTCAACATTATAAGAGTGAAAAACGCGGTGACAGTTCTGAACAATATAATAAATTATTAGCTGATATTCCAACTTGGGCAAAGAATCGCAAAATTAGTAACTGGTACTTATGGGACAAAAATGAGATGGAATTTGTAGATCATTTGTCCTTGAATGATTATTTAAAAGACGCAAAAAAGCAAATTACGTTTAATGAAGAAGCCATCAAAACAAGTTTCTTACTGGGCAAGTTTGCTTTTAGAAATCAAGATCAAGTTGAAGATATAGAAGAATTTATTTTGGATGGGATTAAGCAATTATTGCCGTTATATGAAAAAATAGAGCGTTAGATAAATTTGTCTAAAACGAGCGACTGTGCTAATAATTAGGGTGAGATTTAATTTACTATAAGTAAGCGAGTGAATTCTATGCCAATAAGAAAGCCATTAGCAGACTTAATCAGGCCTAAAGATTTATCACAGTTTGTAGGTCAAAAAGATTTAATTGAAGAGGGACGTCCTCTTTATCAAATTATTAAAAAACATGTACCAATTTCACTGCTTCTCTGGGGACCACCAGGAACAGGAAAGACTAGTTTAGCTCAAATTATTGCTCGTGAATTTGACTATCCATTGGCAACTTTTAACGCTTCAATTGATAATAAAGCTAAGCTTACACAGATCATTAATACATATCCTTATCAATCCTTTGTTTTATTAATTGATGAGATTCACCGGATGACCACTACGCTGCAAGATTTTCTGCTGCCTTATTTAGAAAATGGACGTATTCTTTTAATTGGGGCAACTACTGAAAATCCTATTATGTCGATTGTGCCAGCAGTGCGATCACGGTGTCAGATTTTTGAATTCAAAACGTTAAGTGATGAAGATATTGAACAAGTTTTAGTCCGTGCTTTAAAAGAAGTCTTTCATTTTAAAGATGAAAATATTGACCGAAAAGCAGTTAAGATTATTGCAATTTCTGCCGATGGCGATTTACGAGTTGCATTAAATCTTTTAGAAACGATTCATGCAGTTAATGAGGATCTTTCAGTTGAAGAAGTAAGGCAATTTGTAAAAGGACAACATTTTGCCTATGACCGAAAAGCAACTAAGCACTATGATTACTTAGCTGCTTATTCCGATTCTATGGCCGGTTCTGACACAGACGCAGCTTTATATTATTTAGCAGTTTTATTAAAAAATGGGGATTTACCTTCAGTAGTCAGGCGTCTGCGTGAGATTCCATATACTTACATTGGCTTAGCTAATCCTGAGCAAGCTACACAGATTGTGATTGCGGCTAATCAAGCAGAAAAAATTGGGATGCCTAAGGCAAAATATCCTTTGATGTTTGCAACAATGCTGATGTGTTTATCGCCAAAGTCAGGTGTTTTCGATGAAATTTGGCAAAAATTAGACGAAGATACTGATCATCCAAGTAATCATCCAATGCCGCGAGGACTCCGCGATATGCACTATAAACATTCTGAAGAAATAACTGGTGGTGGACTGATTGACAATCCATTTGCGCAGCCCTTTCAGATCGCAAAGCAAAATTATATGCCTAAAGGACTCGAAGGAAAGCGGTATTATTTTGCAAAAGACAACGCAAGTGAGAAAAAGTTTGAACAGCAGTATTTGAAGCTGCATCAATATATTTATGGTAAGGATTATGATAAAGAAGGTAATAACTATGAAAATTGATGTGTTTGCACATATTTTAACGCCGGAATTTTATCAAGCAATGCTTGATATTGATGCGACAATTCCGTAAAAGTATTCCTTTATTAAGATAGAAACTTTAGTTAATTTAGATGAAAGAATAGCCAAGTGGCCCTAAGCAAGTTGTTTCTTTTGCAAATATTAATCAGAAGACTTTGTTGACGGAGACGAGGTAAGTAAGATTGCCCAATATGCTAATCAAGAATTAGCTGGTATTGTTGCAAATCATCCAAAGTATTTTGAAGCTGGAGTAGGGATGCTAGCTATGAATAACATCCCTGCCTCGCTTAAGATTCTAGAGAATATTGAGAAAAGTCCTTATTTAGTGGGAGCACAAATTTTCACACGTCATTTAGGAAAAAGCATTGCTGATCTGGAATTTGAACCTATTTTATTAAAAGCAGCAAAACTAAATCTTCCGTTATGGCTTCATCCTGTATTTGATAATCGTAAGCCTGATAATAATTTAGTCTTTTCTTGGGAATATGAATTATCGCAAGCAATGTTGCAGCTAGTTCAAAGTGATATTTTCAAAAAGGCACCCGACTTAAAGATTCTTGTTCATCACGCTGGCGCAATGGTGCCGTTCTTTAGTGGTAGAATTGATCATATTTTAGATCAAGAACATGCAGAGATGTTTAAGAACTTTTATGTAGACACAGTCATTTTAGGGAATACACCTGCTTTGCAACTTGCATTAGATTATTTTGGTATTAATCATGTTTTGTTTGGAACTGATGCTCCGTTTGCAGTTATGCCAGCAGGTGCTGATAAGATAGTCACTGATGCAATTGAAAATCTTGATATTTTCGATTTATATGATAAGAAGATCTTTGAGACAAATTACCAACATATGATTAAATAACCTGTTCGTTTATGTAAGATTGAGTGGTTAAAGAGCTGCTCAGTCTTTTTATTACAAAAATTTTATAATACATTTCTTTTTTCTTTGTTCTGACTAAGTGCTACATTAAAGATGAATAGTGGAGATTGGAGGATATATTATGTATAACTTTGATCAAGAACCAGAACGCCGGCACTTAGTCGATGAATCTGGCCTAAATACATTTCTAAGTAAACTATATGGTTTAATGGCTTTAGCAGTTTTAGTATCTGCTGTAAGTTCATACCTAACAATGACTGTTTTTGCTAAACAGATGCTTAATTTAATGAATCATCATCCTTGGGCAATGTGGTTTTTATTACTTTTACCAATAGCATTGACTTTAATTATTAATTTCAATGCTACTAGAAGTCCAGGAATGAGTTTTGTTTTACTAATGCTCACAGCAATTGTCTATGGCGTAACTTTTGCCTTTATTGCAGGTGCTTATACTGGCGAAGATATTGCTTCAGCCTTTATAGCTTCAGCAAGTGTCTTTATTGTAATGGCTATTCTAGGAACAGTAACAAAACGTGACTTAAGTAGAATTGGATCCTATGCATCAGCAGCCTTAATTGGCTTAATAGTAGCCATGCTCATCAACCTTTTCTTAAAAAATCCAACAATAGATTATATTTTCTCTTTTATTGCAGTTATTATTTTTACTATTTTAACTGCCTGGGATGCTCAAAGAATGAAGAATATTTATTTACAATTTGGCGGAGAAATTTCAGCCAATGGTCTTGCTGTTTTAGGAGCACTTCAATTGTATTTAGACTTTGTTAACTTGTTCCTACAGTTCTTAGATATTTTTGGTTCTAATGATAATGATTAGTTTTTATATTTATTGACGTTCAGGTTTAATACTTGAAACAAATTTTATTAGTTTATTTATAGCCTCTTTTAAATATATACTTGGGGCTATTTTTATACATTTAATTTTTAAGAACTATACCTAAAAGTAATAGAAAAGCATTTACAATAAATATTTCACATTTATATTTTACCCTATCTATAATTAAGAAAAAGACAAGAGGGATGAATTATAAATGCAATATCATAAACTAGGTAAATCAGATTTGAGTGTTTCTCAATTTGCATTGGGATGCATGGGTTTTGGTAAAGGAAGCGGAAGTAGCGTCAATGACCGTTCATGGACGGTGGGGCAAGAAGCAGCTGCTGAAGTAATTAGTCGAGCAATTAACTTGGGCGTTAACTTTTTTGATACTGCTCCAGCTTATCAAGACGGTGCAAGTGAAAGAATTTTAGGTGCAGCAGTAAATAAGTTAACTAACAGAGACAAAGTCTTAATTGCAACCAAATTTGCTACTAGAACTCCAGAAGAAATTAAAAATAAGGTTTCTGGTAAAGAGCATGTTCTAAATTCTTTAAATCAAAGTCTTAAAAATCTAGAAACAGACTATGTAGATTTATATATCTATCATATTTGGGATTGGCTAACTCCCATGGAAGAAATTGCTGACGGATTAGCTGAAGCAGTAAAAAGTGGTAAAGTTCACTATCTTGGAATTTCTAATGCTTACGCCTGGCAAATTGCTCAAATGAATGACTATATGAAAGAACATAATTATCCGCAATTTGTTTCTATTCAAGATCATTACAATCTTATTTATCGTGAAGATGAACGTGAATTATTTACCTTTGCTCATGAAAACAACTTAGGACTAACGCCTTATAGTCCTTTAGCTAGTGGTCGACTTGCTCATCCATTTGGTACGCAAACTATTAGAAGAAAACAAGATCTTTTTTCAGAAAAAGATAAGTATGGTAAAACTGTCAATATTGATCGCCCAATTATTGATGAAGTGGAAAAAATAGCTCAAAATCACAATACTTCAATGGCAACAATTGCTCTAGCATGGCTTAAAACTAAGGTTACTACTCCGATTGTTGGGGCTACAAAGGCACACCACTTAGATGCTTTAGAAGAAGCTATCAAGATTAATTTAAGTAAAGACGAAGTCCATGCGCTCGAGGCGCCATATAAAGCGCATGACTTAGAAGGCGTGATGGCCGACAATCGTGACCGTGAACATAACTGGACGCAGTATTTGACTAATAACGCTGAAAAATAGTCCCATATATTTTATTTATTACTTTTCTAGCACTAAAATGAAGTTGTTAGAAAAAGGAGGACTATACTATGACAGAAGTTCCAACAATTACATTAAATGATGGTAATAAAATGCCTCAGTTAGGTTTAGGCGTGTTTAGAATTCCGGACCATGAAAAAGCAAGACAAACAGTAGAAATGGCTTTAGCAAATGGGTATAGAATGATTGATACTGCTGAGGCATATGACAACCAAATTGCAGTCGGTGAAGCTATTGCTGAGAGTGCTGTTAATAGAGATGACATCTTTTTAACTACTAAGATTTGGGTTTCAAATATGTCGTATGAAAAGGCCACAAATGCAATTGATCATGACTTAAAAGAATTAGGTACTGATTACATCGATTTGGTATTACTTCACCAACCCTATGGCGATACTTTTGGTGCTTGGGATGCTTTAGCAGCCGCTAAGCGCGCAGGTAAGGTTCGTTCAATTGGTTTATCAAACTTTTATCCTGACCAATACATGAACTTAGAATTAGCTCATGAAGACAAACCAGCAATTAATCAAATTGAAATTAGTCCTTGGTTCCAGCAAACTAACGATGTTAAGTTCTTCCAAGGAAGAGACGTAGCAGTCGAGGCTTGGGCACAATTTGCAAATGGTAAGCACGACATTTTCAATAATAAAGTTTTGAAAGAAATTGCTGAGAATCATCATAAAACTGTTGGACAAGTTATCTTACGTTGGTTAACTCAAAAGAGCATCGTAGTTATTCCCAAGGCTGTTCATGATGAACATCAAAAAGAGAATATTAATATCTTTGACTTTAAACTAACACAAGATGAAATGGCAAAGATTAAGGAACTAGACAAGGGCGAAAGTCAATTCTTCGACCACCGTGATCCAGCTGCTATTGATAATATTTTTGGCGAAAGTTTGAGACAACTTCGTGATTCAGAATAATTAGGTCAATCTAATACAAAAGAGGCTAGCTTAGTACTAGTCTCTTTTACTTTTCAATTATTAATTGATGACCATTCAAAAAAGTATTTTCAAAATCTTTTGGAAGTTTATATTGCTGGTTAAATATAACAATCATCGCATGAAAATTCTGATAATTACGCAGTGTAAAATGATCGACATTAGCTTCAACTAAATCTTTTGCCTTTTGATAAGAAACTGGAAGTTGGTAATCTAAACAATTAAATAATCGTCTAGCATATTTATCAACGACGAACTCGCCTTTCTGAATACCATACATTAAGATTACATCTGCTGTTTCTGGACCAATTCCTTTAATGCTAAGCAGTTCAGAACGTAACTGGTCTTTAGATAATTGGCGACATTTATCTAGGTCAAAATCATATTTCTGAAAGTAGGTTGCCAATCTTTTCAGAGTGGCAGCTTTTCTAGTATAGAAGCCAGCAGAAGCAATGGCCTTTTCTAATTTATCATCGGGCATCTTTAAGATGTTCTCTGGCCAGAAATTAGTAGCTTGGTACAGAGTTGCTAAGGCCTTATCAACATTTTTCCAATTAGTATTTTGAATCAAAATTGTTGACCAAATTACTTGCCAGTCGCTTCGCCCAGGCCACCAGCCATTAGGATCTAGGTGGTCGTACATTAAGTCATAGAGTTCATTCAAATCGATCTTTTTCATTATTATTCCTCCACTAACTAATTAATTATCATAATCTTAAGCATTCAATTTAACAAAAATATGATATTTTAGGTACTAATAGATAAAATAAAAAGATAAAGATAAGAAACTAGGTTTTGATAATGGAAGAAAATACTAAAAAAAAGCTCGCCTGTTTACCATATCGTCCAGACACTGAGGAGTTAAGCAGAATTTCAACGAAAGCTCATCGTTTAAGTAGGGACTATAATCAAACCGCCGATGAAGATAAAGAAGTTAGAAAAGCAATTATTGATGAATTATTTCCAAATCATGAAACAGGAGTGTATTTACAAGGACCAATTGAGGTTGACTATGGAAAATTTACTAAACTAGGTAAGAATTTTTATGCCAATTTTAACCTAACTATTTTAGATACTTGTCCTGTAACGATTGGTGATAATGTAATGTGTGGTCCAAATACTTCATTAGTAACTCCACTTCATCCCTTATTGCCTGAGCAACGTAATGCACGTCTTCAAAAAGATGGGAAAATTGCTGATATCGAATATGGTGCTCCAATTACAATTGGCGATAACTGTTGGCTAGCAAGTAACGTGACTGTCTGTCCGGGCGTAACTATTGGTAAGAACTGTGTTATCGGAGCAGGGAGCGTAGTAACTAAAAATATTCCTGATAATTCACTTGTTTTAGGAGTTCCAGGTCGGGTAGTAAGAAAAATTACTGAAAAAGATCGCTTAGATAATTATCCTTACTAAAAATTTGCTATAGAATCGTCTTGCGAACACTTGTTTGAATGAAGTATAATAACTATGAAAAAAGACTGTTAAAGCATTAACTTTAGCAGTCTTTTGTTCTTACTATTTATTTATTTTAGATTTACTATTGAGTAATCCATGGGATTTTTTATACCAATACCATAATCCAAAAGGAACGATATTTTCTTCATGATTGATTAATCGTTTAATATTAGAACGGTGTCTTACAAACAATAAGACCATCATGATTCCAGTAATAATAGTCAGAAAGACATCATGAAACCAGAAAGAACAAATAAAAATTATCACTATTGAAACTAAACTAGATAAACTTACGTATGAAGTAATAAAGAGCATTGGTAAAAATACTACTGCACATAGTCCAAAGAATTTTAGATTGTAGCCTAGGAATACACCTGCACTAGTTGCTACCGCTTTTCCTCCCTTGAATTTTAGAAAGATTGAGAAAGTATGACCTAAAATAGCGCAGGCACCGGCAATTAATAATAAATACTTTGGTCCCTTTAAATGGAAAATTAAAGGCAAATCGGTAGCAAGTGTTCCTTTTAATACATCAATAATTAAAACCGCACTTCCAGCTATCGGTCCCATTACTCTGAATGAATTAGTTGTTCCAATGTTTCCTGATCCAAAATTTCTTATATCTTCATGAAAAAATATTTTTCCGACTAACACACCTGTAGGAAAGGACCCAATTAAGTATGCTAAAATAAAAACTAGTAAATAATTCAACGTAGACATTTAATTTTCAACCCCATTTAAAATCTAAAGCTATTTTAACAGAGATTATAATAGCTGTGGGATTGATTTTGATTGTCTGTTAAAAATGGAGGCATTTATTTGGCTAAAACAAATAAAACGACCAGTTCATATGATGATTCTTCGATCCAGATTCTTCATGGACTAGAGGCAGTAAGAAAACGTCCAGGAATGTATATCGGTTCAACTGATCGACATGGTCTAAATCAACTAGTTTACGAAATCGTTGATAACTCAGTTGATGAAGCAATGGCTGGTTATGGTAAAGAAATTAACGTAACTATTCATAAAGATAATTCGGTTACAGTTCAGGACTTTGGACGTGGAATGCCAACCGGAATGCATGCATCAGGAATTCCAACAATTGAGGTTATTCTGACTGTTTTGCACGCAGGTGGTAAGTTTACTGAGAAAAATTATCAAACCTCTGGAGGCTTGCACGGTGTCGGCTCTTCTGTCGTAAACGCATTATCTTCTTATCTAAAGGTTAGAGTCGTTAGAGACGGACAGGCTTATGAAGAAGAATTTGAAAATGGTGGACATCCGATTGGCACTCTTAAGCATTTGGGTAAAACTAAAGATAAGAATGGTACCACGATTACTTTTAAACCAGATACGACTATCTTTTCAACTACTACCTATAATTATGAAACTATTCAAGAACGAATTCGTGAATCAGCATTTCTTTTAAAGGGTGTTAAATTTACTTTAACCGATGAACGCGAACCCGAACATCATGATGAATTTCTCTATGAAGATGGAATTAAGTCATTTGTATCTTACTTAAATGAAGATAAAGATACGATGGGAGATGTATTCTACTTTTCTGGTCAGCAAAATGGCATTGAGGTAGAATTCGCTGGTCAGTATAACGATGGGTACTCAGAAAACTTTGTTTCATTTGTAAACAATGTTCGTACTGCTGATGGTGGTAGTCATGAGGCTGGTGCAAGAAGTGGATTTACTAAAGCTTTTAATGATTATGCTAAAAAGCAGGGCTTGTTAAAAAATAAAGATAAGGGTCTAGAAGGTAGTGATTACCGTGAAGGCCTAAGTGCAGTCTTATCTGTTAAGATCCCTGAAGAATTATTAGAGTTTGAAGGACAGACCAAGGGTAAATTAGGTACTCCACAAGCAAGAAGTGTTGTTGATAGCATTGTTTACGAGCAACTTTCTTATTACTTAATGGAAAATGGAGAATTTGCCCAAAGTTTAGTTCAAAAAGCTCAAAAAGCTAGGGATGCGCGTGAAGCTGCTAAAAAGGCCAGAGATGAAAGTCGAAGCGGCAAAAAGAGACGAAAGAAAGAAATTCTTTCTGGAAAATTAACCCCTGCTCAATCACGTAATCCTAAGAAAAATGAATTATTCCTAGTCGAGGGTGACTCAGCTGGAGGATCTGCAAAACAAGGCCGAGATCGAAAATTTCAAGCAATCTTACCATTGCGTGGTAAAGTATTGAATACACAAAAAGCTAAATTGCAAGATATCTTTAAGAACGAAGAAATTAACACTATGATTCATACTATTGGAGCTGGCGTTGGTTCTGATTTTCAAATTAAAGATGCTAATTACGATAAAATCATCATCATGACAGATGCGGATACTGATGGTGCTCATATTCAAATTTTGTTGTTAACCTTCTTTTACAGATATATGCGTCCAATGGTTGAAGCAGGGCGCGTTTATATCGCACTTCCACCACTTTACAAGCTTCAAAAGGGAAACGGTGCAAAAGCTAAGATCAAATATGCCTGGACTGATGAAGAACTAAATGAAGACTCTAAAGATATGGGTAAAGGATTTGCTTTACAGCGGTTTAAAGGTTTAGGTGAAATGAACGCTGATCAGTTATGGGAAACTACCATGAATCCTGAAACTCGTACTTTAATTAGAGTTAAGATTGATGATGCACAACTTGCTGAAAAGCGTGTGACAACCTTGATGGGAGATAAGGTTGCTCCGAGAAGAAAATGGATCGACGAAAATGTTAAATTCCGCATGGGCGAAGATGGTTCAATTCTAGAAACAAGTAGAGATTAAGAGGTTAGATTTTTAAATGGTAAAAACTACTGAAAGAATTAGGGAATTACCTCTTGAAGAAGTTATGGGAGAAAGATTTGGACGATATTCAAAATATATTATCCAAGAACGTGCTCTCCCTGACATTCGAGATGGTTTGAAACCTGTTCAACGTCGTATTCTTTATGCAATGTATAAAGATAATAATACATATGACAAACCTTATAAAAAAGCTGCTAAGGCTGTCGGAAATGTAATGGGTAACTTTCACCCTCACGGAGATAGTTCCATTTATGGTGCGCTAGTTCACTTATCTCAAGACTGGAAGATGCGTGAACCCTTGATCGAGATGCACGGTAATAATGGATCGATGGATGGGGATGGTCCAGCAGCAATGCGTTATACGGAATCTCGTTTAAGTAAAATTTCTAATTTGCTTTTACAGGATATTGATAAAGAAACAGTTCAAATGATTTTGAACTTTGATGACACAGAATATGAACCAACTGTCCTACCTGCGCATTTTCCTAATTTATTAGTTAATGGTTCAACTGGGATTTCAGCTGGATATGCGACAGAAATTCCGCCACATAACCTAGCTGAAGTTATTGACGCAGCTGTTTATCTCTTGAAACATCCCGATGCCACCACAGATGATTTAATGGAATTTGTCAAAGGACCAGATTTTCCAACTGGTGGGATTGTACTTGGAACAAAAGGCATTAAGGAAGCTTATGAAACTGGTCGTGGAAGAATACAAGTTCGCTCTAAGACCACTATTCAAGATATTAAGGGACACCGTCAACAAATCGTAGTTACTGAAGTTCCTTTTGGCGTCAACAAGGCGATGATGGTCAAGAAAATTGATGAAATCCGTTTAAATAAGGAAATTGATGGAATTTCCGAAGTAAGAGACGAGACTGACCGTCATGGACTTTCAATCGTTATTGAATTAAAAAAGGGCGCAGACAGTCAAAATATTTTGAACTATCTTTTTAAGAACACTGATTTGCAAGTTTCATATAACTTCAATATGGTTGCAATTGACCGTATGACTCCCGTCCAAGTTGGCTTGAAACGAATTTTATCTTCATATTTGACCCATAAAAAAGAGGTTGTTACTAAAAGAACTGAATTTGATTTAAAAAAGGCAAAGCAGCGACTAGAAATCGTTGAAGGTTTGATTCATGCGCTGGATATTTTAGATCAAGTTATTAAGACAATTAGATCTTCTAAAGATAAAAAGGATGCTAAAAATAATTTAATTGCTAAATATGAATTTACTCCTAATCAAGCAGAAGCTATTGTTTCTTTGCAACTGTACCGTTTAACTAATACTGATGTTAACCAACTTAAGAAAGAACAAACAGAACTAAATAAAAAGATTGACAAATTCAATGAAATTTTAAGCGACAATAAAGTTCTAGAAAAAGTTGTAGTTAAAGAATTAAACGCGGTCAAAAAAGAATTTGGTTCTCCAAGAAGAACTGAAATCACAGCTAAAGCAGCTAAAATTGAAATTAACGAAAAAGCTTTAGTTGCCGATGAAGACGTTCGTGTATTAGTAAGTAAAGATGGCTACTTAAAACGCTCATCCATTCGTTCCTTCCAGTCGACTGACACAAGCGATAATGGATTACCTGATGGCGATAAGGTTATTTTTGAAAAGACAATGTCAACCTTAGATAACCTTTATATTTTCACCAATAAAGGAAACCTTATTTATCGACCAGTCCATGAATTAATAGAAACAAAGTGGAAAGAAACTGGTCAACACCTTTCTCAAGAAATCGGACTTGATAATGACGAAGAAATCATTCGAGTATTTGAAATTAATGACTTAAAAGCAAGTTTGAACTTTTTAATTGCCACAAACGATGGCTATATTAAACAAGTTACCTTAGCTGATTTGCAGCCAACTAGAACTTATAAATCTCGTGCGATCACTGCAATTAAGCTTAAGAGTAAAGACAGTAAAGTCGTAAGAATTGATCAAGTTAAACCAGATAGTAAGCAAGAAATTACCTTAATAACTAATCAAGCATATGCAGTTAGATTTGATATTAGTGAAATTCCTACTTCGGGTTCTAAAGCAGTAGGGGTTAAATCCGTTAACCTTAAAGACAATGATTATATCGTAAATTATGTTCTTGCCGATCCTAAATATGTTGACTTGATTCATATTGGGATTATTACTCAACGTGGGGCATTTAAGCAGCTAAAACTTAACTTAATAAACAAGGTAACTCGTGCTAAACGAGGTGTATTAGTACTACGTGAACTTAAAACTAAACCTCATCGAATCATGGCAATTAGTAGCTACGGCGAGAATCATATCTTGCATTTAACTACTTCTAGTGATCGTCATATCGAATTAAATACATCTGAATTTCCATTAGGTGATCGATATTCAAATGGTTCATTTGTTTTAGATCCAATGACAGATGGAACACCAATTTCATTAACGCTAGGTCAACCATTAGCAGACGGAAGAGATAGAACAGAAGACTTATTTTAAATGAAAGCTAAGAATAGCATTCTAAAGCTACTCTTAGCTTTTTTATTAAGATAAATAATTATAGAAAAATAGCTTATATTTTATGTAAATATTTTCATTATCTAGATACAGGTGTTATGATAAAAAGTGTAGGATGAATAATAGGCTTTATAAAAGGCTATCAGAAAATAATTGTATGTATTTTAAATTTATATCAATTAGATGTTATTCCAGATTTATATAAGAGGCATTCAATCATGAAAACAAATACTGATGCAGTTCTATCTGCGAAATCTTTACGTTACTTTCTTCAATTAATTGATAACATGAGTTACACTCAAGCAGCTCAAATCTTAGGAATAACCCAACCTGCATTAACTCAACAAATTAAGAAATTGGAACGTGCAGTTGGATCTCCCTTATTTGGTCAAATGGGGAAAAAGCTCTATTTAACTGATGCTGGTCTAAAAATGGAGGAAACAGCCAAGGCACTATTTTCAACAGTTAATAATGCCGTTGATAGTATCCAGCAATATACAAAATCAGATACTGGGACTATTTCATTAGGTGTATTGTCCACTATTGAAGCTAGGGTTATCGATCAATTTCTAATTGAATTTAACCAGAAATATCCAGAGATAACCTTACATGTCGGCTTTTACAATAGAACAGAGCTTTGGGACAAATTAGATAATAATCAATTAGACTTAGCAGTTCTTTATATGCCAGATCACAATGCTACTGTAAAAAACATGAAGCAATATATGGCTAAACAAATTTATCCAGAATCAGTAGTATTTTTAACTCATAATCCAGAAACGAAATTTTATAAGTTAGCACAACATAAGTGGGTAACTTACCCTAAGGATTACTACTTGCCTCAAATTGTGCGTCGATTTTATGCTACTGAATTTCCAAATAATGAGTTGCTAACTCCAGTTACTTTTACTGCTCCTTATCAACTAATAAAATTTGCGGAACAAACTGATTACGACACTTATGTTTCAAAGAGCTTCTATAAGGCTCACAAGGCTCAAATCACGCTCTCTCCATTAGAGCCAAAGCATGAAACAAACTTTGAAAGTTGCTTTATTTATCGTAAAAACAAGAGTGAGATACCTCGATTAGTTAATTTCTTAAAAGAATGGGATAAATTTATTAATGAAAAAGATTATGATAGTCGATTAGAAGAGGTTAAAGTTAATATCTAGTTTTAGAAGCATTGTTTTTATAACTAAAAGCAATGCTTTTTAGTGCGGGATTGATTTGCTTAAGTTCAAATTTTAATCTAAAATATTAAATAGATATAATTTTAAAGGAGCTCTATATAATGGCAAAAGAATTGATTTTTGGTCACCAAAATCCTGATACAGATGCAATCGGAACTGCAATTGCATACTCATACTTACAAAATAAATTAGGTTACGATACTGAAGCAGTCGCTTTGGGCGAAGCTAACGATGAAACTAAGTATGCCTTGAATAAATTCGGTTTTACTGCACCTCGTGTAATTAAAACTGCTTCAAACGAAGTTGATGCAGTTATGCTTGTTGACCACAATGAACCTCAACAAAGTGTTTCTGACATTGATAAAGTTAAAGTGACTCACGTAGTAGATCACCACCGTATCATGAACTTTAATACCGCTGATCCTTTATACTATCGTGCAGCTCCAGTTGGTTGTACAAGTACAATTATGTGGCAGATGTACAACGAAAAAGAAATTGAAATTCCACAAGATATTGCTGGAATTATGCTCTCAGCTATTATTTCAGATACTTTATTATTAAAATCACCAACTACTACAGATCAAGACAAAGAAGCTGTAGAAGCTTTAGCCAACATTGCTGGTGTTAACTACAAAGAATATGGTCTTAAAATGCTAAAAGCTGGTACCAATATTGCTGATAAGTCAGAAGAAGACTTAATCGATTTAGACGCTAAGAGCTTTGAATTAAATGGCAGCAACGTTCGTGTAGCACAAATTAATGTTGTTGACTTGCCAGAGGCTTTAGAGCGTAAAGAAGCTTTCTTAAAGGCTATGGATGAAGCTTCAAAGAGTGAAGGCTACGATATGTTCATGCTTTTGATTACCAATATTCTTGATTCAGATTCAGAAGCTTTAGTAGTAGGTAGTGATGAATCAAAAGCTAAGTTTGAAAAGGCATTTAATACTAAATTGTCAGATTCAGAAGTTAAGTTACCAGGTGTTGTTTCAAGAAAGAAGCAAGTTGTTCCTCCATTAACTAATGCTTTTGAAGCTTAAGTTATTATTTAGTTCAATTTTAGAAAAGACAGGTATGATCTTTCATACTTGTTTTTTTATTTAATTAGGAAAAATGAAATCATTACAAGTATTAAAAGATGTATTTGGCTACACAACATTTCGCCCAGGACAAGAAAAAGTTATTGATTTAGTTCTTAAAGGAGAAAATGTTCTAGCAGTAATGCCAACTGGTGCAGGAAAATCAATGTGCTATCAAATTCCCGCCTTAGTTAATTCCGGTTTGACTTTAGTAATTTCTCCCTTAATTTCGCTAATGAAAGACCAAATTGATTCCTTAAAGCAAAATGGTATTAATGCGGCAGCCCTAAATTCGGCGACTCCTCAAGAAGAAGTAAATCCAATTTTAAGACAAGCATATGAAGGCAAAATAAAGCTTCTGTATGTGACTCCTGAGCGATTAGCAATGGATTATTTTCGCTATCAGCTAAACTTCTTAGATATTTCATTAGTAGCAGTCGATGAAGCACATTGTATTTCACAGTGGGGACATGATTTTCGACCAGCGTATCGCCAAATAATGGATGGCGTCAAATCAATTAAGAGTAATCCGAATATTTTGGCCTTAACTGCAACTGCCACACCCTCAGTTCAAAAAGACATAGCAGAACAATTGCAGATACCTAATAAAAATTATGTTATTACTTCATTTGCAAGGCCAAATCTAAGTTTCAAGGTAGTGGATAATCCTAAAAATACTAACTTGTATCTTTTAGACTATATTAAAAAGCACCCTAATGAATCTGGAATTATATATGCCAGTACAAGAAAACATGTTGAAGAATTAACTGACTATTTAGCTCAAAATGGCATTCTAACAGCTAGTTACCATGCTGGTCTTTCTAATGAAGAGAGATCAGATGTACAAGATGCTTTTCAATTCGATAAAGTACAAGTGATAGTTGCTACTAATGCTTTTGGAATGGGGATTGACAAAAGAAATGTGCGCTTTGTAATTCATGCTAACAGTACGCCAAACTTAGAATCGTATTATCAAGAAGCTGGCAGAGCAGGTAGAGACGGTGAGCGTTGCGAGGGTATCATGATCTATCATCCTAAAGATATCCGGCTCTATCGTTGGTTTATTGAACAATCTGATTTAGCTGATGAATATCAAAAAATACAGTATCAAAAACAAGCTATGATTACTAAATATGTTAATACCACAGAGTGTTCACAACAGTTTATCGTCAGCTATTTTGGACAAAGGTGTGAGCCCTGTGGTAAGTGCTCTAACTGTTTAGGAACCTTTATTGAAAAAGACATTACGTCAGAAAGTAAAAGCATTATTTCAACTATTTATGAATTAGATGGTCGTTTTGGCAAGACTGTAGTTGCTGATGTAGTTTCAGGAGCAAATAATCAACGCATGAGAGAAATTGATGCAGCTCATTTAAGGCATTATGGCAGTTTAAAGATTGGAAAGAGTAGGGTCATAAACTTAATAAACTATCTAATTAGCCATAATTATTTACAACTGACTGATAGTCAATATCCAGTAGTTCATGTGACTAACTTAGGATGGGACGTTTTAGATAATAAAAAGCGTGTAACTCAAAAGATTTCTAAAAAAATAGAAAAATTAAGTCAAACCTATAATCAAATTCCGAAAGAAGAGAATGACTTATTTGTTCGCTTAAAAGAAGTTCGTTTAGATTTAGCTAAAAAACAGGGGATACCAGCTTTTTATATCTTTTCAGATAAGTCTTTAAGAGAAATGGCACTGCAAAAACCTAAGACACAAGCAGAATTTTTAAATATTTCAGGAGTAGGTCAAGCTAAGCTTAAATCCTATGGTCAAATTATGCTAGCTGCAATCAAAAATTACTTGAAAGAAGACGCAGACTAATGAAGTGTAGTTAAATAAAGTGTAAAATGAATTAGAATAGTATAAAATTCAGGAGGATTAATATGCAATATCCACAATTAGACCTAGAAAATGCAAAAGGTCCAAAAGCCTTAATTCAAACAAATCATGGAGATATTAAAATTCAATTATTTGAAAAAGAAGCTCCAATGACTGTTGAAAATTTTGTCCGTTTAGCTAAAAAAGGCTATTATGATGGCACTACTTTTCATAGAGTAATTAGTGATTTCATGATCCAGGGCGGTGATCCAAAGGGTGACGGTACTGGTGGTGAAAGTATCTGGGGACATCCTTTTGAAGATGAATTTTCAAACAAATTATTCAATGTACGTGGTGCGCTTTCCATGGCTAATTCTGGGCCTAATACAAATGGCAGCCAATTCTTTATTGTTCAAAATAAAAACGTACCTAAACGCATGATTAAAGAAATGGATGCTGCAGGTTATCCTAAAGAATTAGTTAAGGCATACAAGCAAGGTGGAACACCATGGCTTGATGGTCGCCATACTGTTTTTGGTCAAGTGATCAAAGGTATGGATGTTGTTGATGAAATTGCAAAGGTTCCACGTGATAAGACAAATGATAAGCCAAAAGAAGATGTGATTATTAAGAGTATTCATATTGAAGATTAAACAAATTAAACATGGTCTAAATCGATCATGTTTTTAATTTGTTTTCACTATAACTTGGAGGTTAATCATGGGAATATTTTCAGATGAAAAATATCGTCCATCTGAATCGCGTATTTTAGCTACAGCATTGACTTTTTCTGCGGGATTTATTGATGCCTATACTTATATTCAACGGGGACATACTTTATCTGCTGGGCAGACAGGAAACGTCATCTTCTTTGCGTCAGCATTTGCTGACCATAATATTGCAGGTATGTTAAACAGGGCAACAACGTTTATTGCTTTTACCTTAGGATTACTACTTGTTGGACTTTTTCATAAGTATGTAAAAAGTAATTATTGGCGTGTATTTTGTTTATTTCCAATTCTATTTATTTGCTTGGGCGTTGGTTTCGTTCCTAAAAACGTACCAAATTATTATGTAGTTCCGGTAATTGCGTTTGGTTTAGCGGTTCAGAATGCATCATTTAGTAAAATTGAAGGTATGGGATATAATAATGCATTTACAACTGGCAACTTAAAAAAATCTGTAGTTGCTTGGAGCGCATATTTCTTTGGTGAAGATAAGTCACAGCATAACGCAGCTGTTAACTATATGTTCTTGGTTATTGCATTTGCACTTGGTGCAATTGTATCAGCATTGCTCCAAAAGATCTTTGTTTTAAAAACTATTTGGTTTGCTGTTTTACTTTTAGGAGCAATCAATATCGTTTATACGATCTCTTTAAATAAAAGAAAGAAACTATCTTTTTCTAAAAATGAATAATTAATAGAGAAACTTTGAGAATGATAAAACTCAAAGTTTTTTTACTTATAAAAGAGAGTAGCTTAGTTCATCTTGACTATACTTCGTGTAATATATATTATGTAAAGTAATATTTAAAAATATATCATATTTGTAATTAATCACAATCAACAGTCAATCAACTAATTATCTACTATTTATCAAAAGTTACTTTTTAAAAATCATTTTTAAATTTACTAGCATTTCAATTAGAACACATTAATCTTTTTACAGTCAGAAATCTTCCTTAGCCTCTATTTCATTTATTAATCAGCTGAAAATACTAAGCTAAAGATTTTTATCAATTAATCAGATTAGATTATTTCTTTAGTGCTGAGATGACGATTCTACGTCTTTTAAAATGGTTCTTGATTAATAGTTGTTAAGTTGTTAGCTATAAGAACTCATAAATTACTGGATGCGAAACTTTTTTGTTCATGATACATTTCTTTCATCTAAATCCAGTAAGCTTTTAATTAGATCATGTTAGTTCGGATATGCTAGATACTAAGTTGAATATTTCTTAAAATTATTATGAAACATTCAAAATAAAAGGTAAAAAGAGATAAAGCATAATCATAGTAAACCTGGTCATAATAATTTTTATCTATCAATTGTTATTGCGGGTATTTTAATTTATTTTCTTATTAAAATTAAAGTCTAGAATTATCAATATATACGTAATGGTCTTTCATTAAAACAATAATTTTAATGAAAGGTATAAGAGACTCTCCCGAAACATCAATGTTTTGCTGATAATCAATGCTTACAAATTACATTTAATTATTATAAAATTCTATTTTTACCTTTAAAATTACACTTGATTAGTGTCTTATCGGTGTCTTCAAAATACTAAGAACAAAACCTCCTCATACATACCAAAAAGCTGTAAGTTTCAGCAAAAAATTCCTGTGAATTAGTTTAATGTTTAATTAGAAATTATATCCCGTTCTCCTCTAATTAAATCCAAACATTTATACAGCCTTAACGCCTCAGTTAATAAATATATAGTTAATAAATACTATTTCAATCAAATTCTAAATTATATAATCAACTCCTTAATTATCTTGAAATTTGCCAAATTAATTTAAATTAACTTTTCAGTTCATCAATTATTAAATTACCTTAGAATTTTCGCATTCCAGTTTTAGTTATGTTCCTCCTAGCAATCTGTAAACTAACTTCTACATTTTCAGGTTATTATTTATCTAATTTCTTCTTACTTATGGATACTCTCCCCCCTCTCCTACTTAGAAAAGATTAGGGGACAAGACTAAATTGCTTAAATAAGATATAATATATACAAACCTATGTTCGAGGAGACTATAAATTGGAAACTAACAAATATTTATCCTTAATTAAACAAGAGTTGGCGAATATGCCTGATTTTGTAAAAGAATATAATCTTGGCACCACTCATTCATTAACTACAACATACCAATATTTAACAGAAATTCGTCGCTTTTTTGATTGGTTGAGACAAAATAAATTATCTACAGCTTCTTCCAATAAAGAAATTGAACTAGTGACACTAGAAGACATGCAACGAAATGATGTTATGCTTTATATTCATCATCTTAAACACACCAAAAACCAACAAGGACGATTAAACTCACCTACTACAATTAATCGATCAATTAATGCCCTGCGTTCTTTATATAAATTTTTAACAATTACCTCAGACAATAATCATGGAGAACCATACTTTGATCGTAATGTCATGTTAAAAATTAATTCGTTGAATGATACTAAGACATTGAATTACCGAGCTCATGTTCTAGAATCTCATATGTACATGGGTGATTTAAAATATCAATTTTTAGATTTTATTGAAAATGAATACGAGCATAAATGTAATAAACAGTCTCTACCTTCTTTCAAAAAAAATCATGAACGTGATATCGCTATTATTGCATTGATTTTAGGTACAGGAATTAGAGTTTCAGAATGTGTTAGTGTGAATGTTCGTAACATTAACCTAAAAGATGAAATGCTTGATGTGATTAGAAAAGGTGGTCAAAAAGATAGTGTCCCGATTGCTGACTGGACTATTCCTTATTTAAAAAAATATCAAGAAATACGTGCCGATCGCTACCATGCAGATAGAGATGATATAGCCTTCTTTTTAACCAGATGGCATGGAAAAACCAGAAGAATGACTGCAAATGCTGTTGAAAAGATGGTCAATAAATATTCTGCTGCTTTTGGAAAACCTCTAACACCGCATAAATTACGCCATACTTTGGCCAGTGAGCTGTACGAAGTAACTAAAGATCAAGTTCTCGTAGCACAACAATTAGGTCAAAAAGGAACTACGGCAACTGACTTGTATACTCACGTAGATCAAAAAAAGCAAAAAGCTGCTCTCAATAAGATCAATAGACATAAGAATCAAGATTAATTTAAGTATAGTACTATTTTAATTATAATAAATATGATAGTTTATATTAAAAATGAGAGGTATCACTTATGGAGTTAAGAGTTTTAAGATACTTTCTGGCAGTTTGCGAAGAAAAAAATATATCAAAAGCTGCTAATTCTCTTCATATTAGTCAGCCATCCTTGTCAAGACAGTTAAAAAATCTAGAAGAAGAACTTGGTGTAACCTTGTTTTACCGCGGACATCAAGAAATTACGTTAACTCAGGAAGGCTATTATCTTCAAGAACATGCTGAAGAAATTATTTCTTTAGCTAATAAGACACAACAAAATTTAAAACATTCTAAAATCATTTCTGGTGAATTATATATTGGAGCTGGAGAAAGTATTGCAATTAAGCGTGTAATGGATATTGTAAATAATATTGTTAAAAATTACCCTCAAGTAAAAATTCATGTTTTTAATGGGAATTCTTCTATGATCGAAGGGAAAATTGAGCGTGGTATTTTAGACTTTGGAATTACAATGGGACAATATGACACGACTCAAAACTTTAATAGCCTTACGCTTCCTGAAAATAATGAATATGGAATAATTGTAAGTAAAGATCATCCTCTTGCCAAGCAACCATATATTGTCCCTGAAGACCTTCAGAAATATCCACTTATTATTTCTAAGCACACAGCTGATTCTGATAACTTTAGAGATTGGTGTACTGATCCGCAAAAATTAAATATCGTAGCCACATTTAATTTACCTGATAATCTGCAATATCTAGTAGAAAAAGGACTATATTGCCTGCTAATTTATAAAGATTTACTTTCACTTTCCCCGGAGAGCAATCTTTGTTTTATTCCACTTCAACCCAAAATAATTGATCATAATCGGTTAATTTGGAATTCACGAGTTCAACTATCAAACGTTGCGCGTTTATTTCTTAAATTATTACGTAATTCTATAAAAAATGAAAAATAAGTTTAGTCCAGTAAAAAAAGCTTTGAAATTCCAAATTGGATTTTTCAAAGCTTTTTAAATTATCTATTTCTAATGACTCTGACCTGATGCAGGCTGCTGATTATTTTGATTTTGCCCTTGTTGATTATTAGTATTTGTATTATTGTTTTGCGACTGTTGGTTAGATTCTTTATTGTCTGCTGACTGGCTTGTTGCGTTACTTTGGTTTTGTGAATCTTGCTTAGCATCATTATGCTCTTCAGATTTACTACTTTGTGATGAACTAGATTGCTGACTACTTGAGCTTGAACTTGATTGACTAGATTGAGAAGAATGTGAGTTTTCTGAATCTATATTGATATCAAAACTATCATCAGCTTTTGGATGGTACACTCTGTGGCTCTTCTTGGTAGAGGACTTCGATTTTAATGCATTAGGTGTACTTACTTTAATAGCATTGATTTCTGAATACGTACCCTCTTGCGAGATATTATAACCAGCATAAGCAAAACGCAAATAAAATGAAAAACTAGTCAAAACTAGGTGTCCACTTTTTTCTTTTAAAGTATATTCAACTTTTAGTCGCTTAAGTGCACCTTCGTTATCAAGACCTGAAGCATTACCCTTAAGCTTTTTAATTAGCTTCTTGTGGGTTTTATTCCAGAAACGTAAACTACTTCCGCTATAGCTAACACGATAAACAGAGCCAGATTTTTTCAGTTTCATATTATTCTTAATTGCTTTACTTCCACTTAAGATAATAGCTGGATCAAACTGACTGACTACCTTGTTAGGCGTCATTGTAGATGAAGCCTTCCATTTTGGACTTCCGGTATTATCCCACATCTTCTGATATACCTTATCTTCATTTAGCCACATAGAAGTCTTATCTACTTTAGCTTGTGCTTTAAGCGGGTCATTTTGATATTTGCCTGACCAAGTTCTAGTAGCCTCAATTCCAGGTGAATTCTTTACTTTAAATTTGTAACTCTTAAAATCAGTATTTAATGCTTCAGCAATAATTTCTTTATCACTACTATTACTTGTAGCTGAGTTAACAGTTGTGGGAGTTGAATTTTTGATAGCGCTCGTATTCATTGCTAAAATCACTTGAAAGACTATTACTAACGTAAATCCTACCCCTGCGACTAAGCCTAAAATTTTTAAAAATTTATTTTTCATTAATTTAGTTCACTCTCACTTTAGTTTTTCTTTATTTATTAAAAAAATAGGAAAGCAACTCTAGCTCTCCTATTTTTCATATGATTATTTTTTACTAAAGTCCATTTTATCAATGTCTGCCATCCAAGTAATACCAAGAGATTTCTCTCCTAAATATGTGGCAATCACAGAACTAAAATTGAACATTTTGATGGTCATATTAGGGAAAGCGGCTTGAAAATCATCTTTAACCTTAGTAGCTTGTTCTAAGTCATTTGAATTATAAACGGTTAATGCTATTTTATCTTTAATTGGTGAATTATTTATTCGTTCAATAGTGATATTTTCTGCTTTCTTTACCGCACGCTTCATTGAACGTACTTTATCAAAGCTTACAATTTGATAATCATCTTTTTTAAATGTTAACAGTGGCTTAATTTGAAGCATAGTACCAATAAAGGCGCTCGCATTACTTAATCTGCCACCACGAACTAAATTATTTAAGTCATCTACAACAAATAAAACATCGATTGTATCTCTGATTTCATCAAGCTTAGCTAAAATTTCTTTAGGTTCCCACCCATTTTTAATCATTTTGGCGGCTGCAAGTACTAAGTTTCCCATTGAACGAACTGTCATTGCTGGATCATAAGGGTAAAGATTAAATTCAGGATGATTATGTGCTAAGTTAACTAAGCTATTGTAGAAACCGGAAATACCTGACGTTAATGGAATAGCGATAATTGCTTCATAGCCTTCATCTTTTAATTTCTGACATAGTTCAAGCATAGTACCTGGACTAGGTTGCGAAGTCTTCGGAAAAGGTGCTCCATCGCGTTCTAGCTCAAAAAGTTTTTCCGCAGTAATATCTATCCCATCCATATATTGCTTATCTCCAATGATAACTGGGATTGGTACTACAGTAATATCGTTGGCCTTGGCTTCTTCTGGGCTTATATCTATCTGTAATGAGTGCTATCTTCACGTGTGAAAACCTACCTTAAAATTAAAATGGCAGCATTAAGTTGCATGCTGCAATACTACTTATCAAAATGAAATTATATCATAAAATCAATTGTTTTTTAAATATAATCGTTGATTTATAACTCATCTGCCATTAAGTTGTTAACAACAATTTGCATCTTACTATCAAAATCTTGAATTTTTTCTTGACTCCAAGTAGAAAAAACCTGCGCCTCGATTTGTCTTAAAACATCTTTTAGTTCCTGGGCTTTGGCTAATCCTTCAGCATTCAAATTTAAAGATTTACTAGAATCCTTCTTTGAACGTTCAACTTGAATTAAAGCAGCAGTTTTTTTCTGCTTAATTTGTCTACTTAAGGTAGAAAGCGATATACTTAGTGCTTGTGCTAATTCTCCCATCGTCAATGTTTCATTCTGATGACGGTCGAAGAAAAGTAATAAACGAGTTTGAGAAAGATTTAACCCACATTTTTTATTAATCGCCCGCTTAATACTTTCACTAACACTATTAAATATTAGGACATCCATTTTTATTTACCACCTATGCTTATATTTCCCATTTTGTCTAATCAACAATAATTCTAAGACATAATTTAAATTTTCACAAGACTTGTGAAAATTTAACAATATTTGTGAAAAAATCACGTAATTGGTAACTAAGGAAATTTATAGTATTAAAGAGTATAATATATATACTATTTTTAAGGAGGACACTTATGGCTTTTGATGGCTTATTTATTCATAGTCTTTTACAAAATCTCTCTCCCGCTTTAACTGGAGGAAAGCTTACAAAAATCTATCAACCATTCGAACAAGACTTAGTTTTAAATTTTAGAAAAGATCGTACAAATCAACGTCTATTAATTTCTGCAAATGCTCAAAATCCGCGTTTTTATATTACAACAGATACAATTACAAATCCCGATGTTGCCCCCACTTTTGTCATGGTTCTACGTAAATACTTAGAAGGTTCAATTCTTAAAAAAATTGAGCAAGTCGGCGTAGAAAGAATTGTTAATTTTTATTTTTCTAATCGAAATGAGCTTGGCGACGAAATGCAACTTATCTTATCAGTTGAATTAATGGGGCGTCACAGTAATGTCATCTTATATAATGCTGATGATAATAAGATTATTGACTTGCTTAAGAGAATTAATCCTGATGAAAACCGGGCTCGTTTATTACTTCCGCATGCATCTTATGAATTACCACCGCTTTTACCAGGACTTAATGGTTTTCATTTATCTTTAGACCATTTCAACGATTTAAAGAAAAAATATCCTGAACCGATAGATTTTGTAAAGCAATTTAACGGTTTAGATGGAGATGATAAAAAAGAATTCACAGGTTATCTAGAAGATGACTTTTCCTATAGCTCCTTGCAAACATTTTTTAATCAATTTAATAGACCTAAGGGGTATGTTTTACAGACTATTAAGCATAAAGATCGAGTATATACTTATCTTCCCTATCATCTTGAGCTAAATCTGATTTACTCTAATGACGATATCAACGAAACTCTTGATAACTTTTACCGCGAGCAAGCTAATCGCGAATGGGTAAAACAAAAGTCTAAAAAAGTTGAAAATATCGTTAATAATGAACTTAAAAAGCTCAAGAAGAAAATTATTAAATTACGTAAACAATTAGATCAAGCTGAAAATTCTGAAGGCTATCGAATCAAGGGCGAATTACTTAATGCTTATCTTCATGAGGTAAAACCTGGTATGGAAAGTATTGACTTACCAAATTATTATGAAAATAATCAACCATTGAAAATAAAACTTGATCCTGCTCTCTCTCCTGCTAGAAATGCTCAGAAATACTTTACTCGTTATCAAAAATTACGTAATTCAATTAAACACGTTAACGAGCAGATAAAAGTAGCCAATGAAAATTTAGATTATTTTGATTCTATTCAGACCGCGATTGATAATGCTGATCCTCAAGATATTGATGCAATCAGGGATGAATTAATTAATCAAGGCTATTTGAAAGAACAGACTCACAACCGTCGACGCAAGAAAAAAATTAGCGAAAAAAATTTGAATACTTTCAAATTGAGTGATGGAAAGAAAGTATTAGTTGGAAAAAACAATTATCAAAATGACTGGTTAACTTTAAAAAAGGCTGACAAACGTGATTATTGGTTCCATGTTAAAAACATGCCTGGCTCCCACGTAATATTACAAGATGACAGTCCAAGCGATGAAGACATTAAAGAAGCAGCTGAAATTGCAGCATACTTTTCAAAAGGAAAAACTTCTGGTCATGTTCCCGTAGATTATGTTCAAGTAAAAAGAATTAAGAAACCAAATGGAGCTAAACCTGGTTTCGTTATCTATACTGGTCAAAATTCAATTGAAGTAACCCCTGATGAACACGACGTTTTAAGTAAAAAAATATAAAAAACGCTCAACTTATAGATTTCATTTTCTATAAATTGAGCGTTTTTATGTTTCCTCTAGTTTACATAATTTTAAATATTTAGTTTTATAATGGCTGTGTAGTCATTGCTAAGGTTTCAAGCACCGTTAGTACATCTTGCGCAGATTGTAAACTAGAAAAGACAGGAATATGCGTACTTAAAGCTGCATCCTTAATCATGATTGCATCATGACTAGCAGAGTCAGATAAACTAGTAACGTTAATGACTAAATTAATGCGATGTTGCTTAATTTTTTCTAATAAACTATTGCTACCCTCTTGAACCTTTCCAATAATTCCAGTTGTAATACCTTCTTCAGCTAAAACATTAGCTGTTCCCTCAGTAGCAAGCAATTTAAATCCTAACTGGTGGAATCTCGCAGCTATTTTAATTGCATTCTGTTTCTCAGAATCTTTAACAGAAATAAATACGGTCCCATATGTCGAAATCATTAAATCACTACCTTCATACCCCTTAAATAAGGCTGTTGGTAAATGCTTGGCACGTCCGATTACGCTTCCAGACGTCTTCATCTTGGAATCAAAGGTATTTTCACTTTGGTAAGATAAATAAGAAAATACAGGCATTTTAACATGAATTAGGTTATTTGATGGCCAAATGTCACTAGGTAATTCTAATTCAGACAGCTTACTTCCCAAAAGAACTTTCATGGTAATTGCAGTGATATCTCTTTTCAAAGCTTTAGTTAAAAAGGCTACATTATGGCCTGAATAACTCTTCATTTGCAATAAGTATATCTGATCATGAGCTAATAAAAAATGTAAATTAACTGGTCCTCTTAAGTGTAATTTAGTTGCAATACTAATTGCACTATCGCGTAACCTACGCTGATCATTAGTTGATAAGTTTTGGGGGCGATAAACAGCTATTGAGTCACTGGCATGTGATCCAGTTTGTTCGAAATGTTCAATAATTCCAGGAATAGTAACATTTTTACCATCAGAAATAGCAGTGACTTCGTATTTTTTGCCTTCAATGAACTTAGAAACCGTTATATGTTCTAATGAATTCTCGGCAATATATCTTTGTAAGGCAGGTAAATCAAAAACAACAGCAGACTTTTGTTTCTTGCCATTGCTGGTACCACCGATCAAAGCTGGAAAACCATTATCCTTTACAAAAGCAAAAATATTTTTCTCATTATCACATTGAAGAGCAGGAACAGGATTAACACCTGCTTGATATACCTCTTCAGCATGGTCTTCTTTTAAAATCTCTTTTAAATTAGGTTGTCCTAAAATCGTCAGCCCATGCTCTAAAAGCTGAATTCGATACTGATTAATTTGTTTACCAGAAAACTGAGTTACAACTTCAGTAATATTTTCTTTCCAAGCAACTTCTAAAATATTTTCTAAAGTAATTGGTTCAAAATAAACCCGGTCACATACATCATAAGCAGCACTAACACTTTCAGGATTATTACTAATAATTACTGGGCTAATTCCCTGCTCTTTCAAGGTTTTCGCTGCATGATAGAGCATGTAATCAAATTCTCCAGTTAGAGATACCTGAAATGGTTTTAGCCCTAAAAGAAGACATTTTTTAGAATTAGCTAATGGTTTTACTTCGTCCTCAATCCCATAACTACTATAAACTGCCTTAATATTAGGATGTATTAATCCAGCTGTACCATCAATTTCAATATAACTTGGCTTAATTGACCATTTTGTACATAGATCAGCAATTGCTTTTTCTTCTCGTCCAATAATTTCAGCAATTAATCGATTAGAAAACCCGTTCTTTTTTACTTTAAGTAACAAATCAGGAGTTAATTCATCTGCTTGCAGCTTTTTTAATAAAATCAAAATATGATTAAATTTCTGCAAAAATACTAAATGAACATGTAAAAGTTTGTGTAACTTATGATAACTAATTCCTTTAGCTAAGGCAGCTAAAAGTGTTACTAAATGCATTTCATTAGGATGACTTAAATCTTGTAGTAACTGTTCTTCACTCTTAGCACATTCTTTATTAAAAGTTGTTACATTATTAGAAAAACCAGTTGTTGATTGCAAGGCTTTTAAAAATGCACTTTCAAAATTACGACCTATTCCAAGTGCTTGTCCACCTGAAGTAGTCTTATTGTTTAAAGCATAGTGATTATAGCCTGCTTCAGTAAATGACCAATAAGGTAATTTTACAAAGCAAGCGTCTTGTACTGGATCAACTGCGGCTGAAATACCAGATTGCGGATCAGTTATTTCATTTAAATTATATCCAAGTGCAATTTTTGCAGTTACATAGCCAATTGAATAAACACCACTTCTATATGAAAGTAGGCTAGTTTGTGTTAGGCGTGGCTTTATACTTAACACTTTATAGTTAAAAGATTCACCACTCTGTTTAACAGCAAAATGAATACTTAATGCACCATGCAAATTAAGGCAATTAGCAATTTTGCGACAACAATTTCGTAATCTTTGAATCTGATTGTTATTCCTGGTTAAAATGGGCGTAACTAGTAAAGAATCAGAAGAATTGATACCTACTGGTTCTAAGCTACCAGTATTACCAACAAAACAGAAATTGCCATTATTATCACGGACAATATCAAAAATCAATTCTTCCCAATTAGAGAGATCTTCACTTAATCGATAGTCTTGCCAATTAAAATGGTCGTCATTTTCTTCATCCAAAAAATACTGCTCTAATTGTGTTAAATTGCTCAATGAAATCATATTATCTGGACGATAATGCTGTTTCTTTGACAAAAGAAGTGGAAAGTGTGCATGTTCAACTATGCGTCTTAAATCTTCTTCTTTTTCTAAGATCCATTGATTAGCCACAGCAATCTTATTTGCCTTAAGGAAAGTATAAAAATTATGAGGTGTTGACAAACTTAAAGCCAAACTATTAATGGTTAATAGCTCAATGTTCATTTGAGCTAAAATTCCAGATTCTAATAACTCTTTAGTAAGTCTTAAGGCTGGCTTTCCTCCAAAAGCTGGAATAATAGCATCTGGCTTTTCCATTCGGATAATACGTTTCACAAAGGGAAGCGTCATTGGCTCAAGATAAACGTTTACATCTGGACGAGGATCAGTTGTTACTGTTGCTGGATTAGGATTAATTAGAACAACTTGAATACTACTTTCTTCAAATGCAGCTAAAGCTTGTTTAGCTAGAATGTCCAACTCTGTAACTTCTCCAACGATACTTGGCCCGGCCCCAATCACAAGAACTTTATTAATTTCATTATGTAAAGGCATAATTTACTCCATCATATTCAAAAACTGATCATAAATACTAGCTGCATCAAAGTTACCTGGTGAACCTTCTGGATTGAATGCAGTTGCCAAAACTTTATCATCTTTAATACTGAAACCAGCTAATAAATCTGACTTTAGGTCAAAATATTTACGTGAAAGATTCAATGATAAACTATCTGGAACAACTAATTGATCAATATTCATTGCCGTTTGCCAAATTCGATTATTAGTCTGTTCAATAACGGGAAAATTACTACCATTATAAGCCGGAATTAAGTCTAAAAGCTCTAAATTTAAGAAATTACTAATGGCAAGAAAGCCTAATCCAATTCCTAGAATTGGTAATTTTCCATAAAATTTATCAAAAACAGGCTTCAAAAAAGGTGCAACTTCTTCTACCCTACCTGGTCCATTAGAAATCACAATTGCGTCTGCTCGTAAATTAATAATGTCATATATTGATGCATTGTATGGTAAAACAACACTATTAATTTTGCGTAATGAAAGGGATCGTAGCAATGAATGTTTTAAACCTAAATCAATCACAGCAACAGTTTTACCAACATTTGGTGCAGCATAGGGATGCGTAGTAGAAATTTGAGCTGTTTTATTTTTAGGCAAAACAAGCGCCTTAATTTGATCAAATGCATGGGCATCATTGGTATCCATAATTGATGCCTTGATTACTTGTTTATTTTTTAGTTTTTGAACTAACGCCCGTGTATCAACACCATAGATTGCCGGTATTCTTTTTTCCTTTAAAAAATCATTTAAGTCTTGAAAAGTTGGATTTGCAGAAATATGAAAGGCAATATCATTAGCAATTATTCCGCGCACGCTTGGATCGATTGATTCGTAATCGATGGCATTAATACCACTACCTCCAATCATTGGTGTTGTAAAAGCTAAGATTTTACCAAAATTAGCAGGATCTGAAATAGCTTCCTGATAGCCAAAATTACTAGTTTGAATGGCAAGTTCGCCTGTAGCAGTAATCGGTGCACCAAAACCGTGTCCCGAAAATGCTGTGCCATCTTCAAGAATTAAATATCGTTTCATAAATTAATGCTTCGTTTCTCGTCTTAAATTTTCTAGTTGTTTTTCAAAAATAGCTGGTAATGGTGCAGAAAACTCCAGCCATTTGTGTGTAGATGGTTGATAAAAACCTAAAGTTTCAGCATGCAGAAATTGACCATGGCCTGTCAATGTCTTTTTAGGTCCATATAAAGGATCTCCAGCTAAAGGATGACCAATATATTTCATGTGAACCCTAATTTGATGAGTCCTGCCTGTTTCAAGAACACATTTAACTAAACTATAGTCTTTAAATTGTTCAAGCACAGTAAAATGAGTTACTGCAGCTTTCCCTTTAGGATTAACTGCCATTTGTTTCCGATTATTAGGATTTCTACCAATCGGAGCATCAATAACCCCATTTTTTGTTTCAAAGTTACCATGAACAATTGCTAAATATTCTCTCTTATTTATTTTTTCTGCTAGTTGCTTTTCTAAACTTTCACGAGCTTTATCATTCTTAGCTACCATCAACAGCCCGGAAGTATCCTTATCAATTCGATGAACGATACCTGGTCGAAAACCTTCAGGACTATCAGCTAATTCATGCGTATGATATAGCAAACCATTAACTAGAGTATGATCAGGATGACCAGCGGAAGGATGAACTACCATCCCTTGCGGCTTATTAACTACAATCACGTCTGCGTCTTCATAAACAATATCAAGATTTAAATTTTGCGCCTCTAAAGATAATGGTTTAGCTGGAGGAACAGTAATATCAATTAAATCACCGGCTTGCACCTTATATGATACTTTCTCGGCCTTATTATTAACTAGAATATTTTTATCGTTAACTAGCTCTTTGATTTTTGTTCGGCTTAGATCTTTAATCTTTTCAGCAATCACTTTATCTAAGCGTCCTTTTTCTTTTTCAATTACTAATTGATAATTTTCGGTCATTTAACTTTCAGCCTTTAATCCTTTTCACTTATAAATATCAAATAGATAAAAACAAGGACAATTCCAACTGTAATAGCACTGTCAGCAATATTGAAAATATTAAACTGAACAAAATCTAATTGCAGCATATCAATTACATATTTCAAGTGCAATCGATCAATAAAATTGCCGACAATTCCTCCCAAAACTAGGGCTAAACCAGTATCGAAAAGCCAATTTTTATATTTAGGATTAAAAAGATAATAAACTACCACCACAATTGCAGCGATACTAATTAAGTAAAACAAGATCATTTGACCGCTAAAAATATTCCATGCAGCTCCATCATTTTGTAAATACGTAAATGAAAGAATTCCTGGAATAATAGTTTTCTCGTCACCTATTTTAAAATTAGTAACAATATAGTTTTTTAACCATTGATCGGCAACAACCACTAGTAAAGAAATTACTAAATATAAGACTTGCTTAGCTCTCTTCATTTAGAATAATCCTGAAATCTTTCCATTATTGTCTACATCGATGTCTAAAGCAGCAGGATGCTTAGGAAGTCCTGGCATGTCTAAAATTGAACCAGTTGCTACCACGATAAAGCCCGCACCATTCTTAAGAGCAAGGTATTTAACATGAAGAGTAAAGTCCTCTGGTGCTCCAAGAATCTTCTTTTTATCGGTAAAACTATATTGCGTCTTAGCAATAATTACTGGTAATTGATCTTTGCCCATCTTCTTAATTTCTGCTAATTGCTTCTTTGCCTTATCCGAATATTCGATATCCTTTGCATGATAAATCTTATGAGCAATTTTAGCGATTTTATCTTCTACAGAATCCTCAGGCTCATAAACAGGAGTAAAGTCACTAGCTTTACCAGTTAACTCAACAACTTTTTCAGCTGCCTTGATTCCGCCTCTTGAACCTTCATCATGGTAAGAAACAACTTCGCAGTCAAAGCCATCATTTTGAACTAATTCCTTTAATTTAGACAATTCCTGATCAGTATCACTAGCGAATTTATTAATCAAGACCATTACTGGAACACCATAATGAGCCATATTTTCCATATGACGCTTCAAGTTAGCAAATCCCTTTTCTAAAGCAGGAATGTTCTCTTTATCTAAGTGATCTGTACTTTCTTCAGCTTGATATTTTAATGCTCTCACAGTTGCCACTACTACAACGGCATCTGGTCGTTTATCTAGATGATTTGATACAAAGTCCATAAACTTTTGACCACCAAGGTCTGCACCAAAACCTGCTTCAGTTAAAACATAATCACTTAAATGTAAGGCTGTGTTAGTAGCAATTACTGAGTTAGCACCATGAGCAATATTAGCAAATGGACCTCCATGAACAATAGCTGGAGTATGTTCAAGCGTTTGAACTAAGTTTGGCTTTAATGCAGTTGATAGTAAAGCGGCTATTGCTCCTTCAAACCCTAAGTCTTTAACATAAACAGGTTCATCTTTTACTGAAAAGCCAACAAGAATATTTCCAATTCTCTTCTTTAAATCATTAATATCAGTTGCTAAACATAAAATAGCCATTAGTTCGTTGGCTACAGTAATTGCAAAGCTAGCTTCATGTTCGATTCCATTAAAACGTGATCCTTGACCGATAGTGATCTTTCTTAAAGTACGATCATTAACGTCAATTCCGCGCTTTAACAAAATCCGATTTGGATCTAACTTTAAACTATTGTCTTGGTAAATATAATTATCGACCAAAGCAGCTAAAGTATCAATTGCACTAGTTAAAGCATGCATATCTCCAGTAAAATGCAAATTAATGTCTTCCATCGGAATAATTTGTGCATAACCACCACCAGTAGCTCCACCCTTCAATCCAAAAACAGGACCCATTGAGGGCTCTCTTAAAGCAATTAAAGTGTTTTTATGGAGTTGGTTGCTAATAGCATCCCCCAAACCAATAGTAATGGTCGATTTACCTTCACCCGCAGGAGTAGGACTAATTGACGTAACTAAGATTAACTTTCCCAGTTTTTGGCTCTTCTTAATTCGGTTAATACCTTTCCAGCTTATCTTAGCTTTATCATTACCGTAAAGTTCAATTTCTTCTGGCTGAAGATCTATCTTTTGTGCAATTTCTGTAATTGGTAATTCTTTAGTATTCTGAGCGATCTCGATATCTGACTTCAAATTCATTTCTTCTTTCTCTTAAGTGCTAAAAGCAAATAAGTATTAAGTTTACCTCTTGCTTCATATATGTCGAATGCCTTCCATTGCCACTTAATTTTTAAGTCCTGAAGCTGAATTTTTTGACGATATGGTAATTTTAACCAATAAACACGTGCTTCTTTTTGAAAATAAGAATTAAGCCAGGTATAAATAACAATAATTGCGAAAATAGTTCCTAAAGCAATTGCAGGATAACTAATTGACTTGTTACTTTCATACCCAACAATAAAGGCTACAAAAATTAGTGCTAAGAGCCAGGAGTAATAAATTACACCGGCAGCTCCTAAAAAAATAAAATGTTTTTTCATAATTTAGAATTTAGGTCACACCCTATTTATTAATTATCTCTATTGTAACAAAAATAAAACAGATTTACGTTTTTGTTTAAAGTTGTGTTCTAGACTATAATATTAAGCAAGAATATGGAGGAAATTAATATTATGAAAATCGGCGTTTTAACTGACAGTTCATCTTATTTAACGAAAGAACAATGTGAGAAATATGGTATTGATGTACTACCAATTCCAATTATTTGGGACAATAAAGAATATCTTGATTTAATTGATATTGGTTTTCATGAATTTTATAAAAAATTAAATAGCTCTACAACTCTTCCTACCACTTCTCAGCCATCAATCGGAACAGTTAAAAGATATGTTGAAAAGTATATTAATGAGGGTTATACAGATCTAATTATTATTACGCTCTCAAGTGGTAATTCTAGTTTTTATAGTAATGTCTTAAGCGTAGCAAATGAAGAAACGCGTATTAATATTCATCCCTTTGACTGTAAAATCACATGTGCTGGAGAGGCAGATGCCGCAATCTTAGCTGGTCGATTAGTTAAGGCTGGAGCTGATATTAATCTAATCATGCATGACTTAAAGGATCTACGAAATACTACTGATGTTAGATTTATGGTAGATAATCTTAATCACTTAAAACGAACCGGACGTTTATCAAATGCGGCTAGCTTTGTTGGTTCTATTTTAAAAATCAAGCCTATCTTATCTATGGACGTTCAAAACGAAGGTAAGATTTCTGCAATTGCAAAAGAAAGACAGTATAAACGTGCTTATAATCATATTAAAAAAGATTTCAGTCGCCTAACTTCTAACATGCCTTATCCAATTCAGCTAACAATTTTTCATGCTGACGATGAAGAAAGAGAAGCTGCGTGGATTAATGATTATCAAACGAGTTTTCCAAAAATTAAAGTTGATCAAAGTATTATCGGTCCAGTTGTTGGAGTTCACGTTGGTCAACATACAATGGCAATGATCTGGTGCCGAGACTTAGATTCTTATTTTGATAAAAATGGTAAGCCACTTTTAAATATTAATTCTCGAGTAGTTGAAGATTAAAAAAAGGCAAGTACTATAAATTTCATATAGTACTTGCCTTTTTTAGTTAATTTGCCTTTTAATACTTAATTTTCACATGTAAGTTATCATGTACAGAAGTATCATATAGAGTCTGCAAATATAATTCATATTGAGGATTTTCTGAAATTAGTCGTTGATAGATTTCAGACTTTTTTAGTTTTTGTAATTCGTCAAAAACGATATGATTCTTGCCAGTAAAGAAATGATAGTTCATTTCGCCAAAAAGACGCCCCATCTGTCGAACACTCTTTAAATCATCATGATTTCGATACAAATCTTCTTGCATTAATTCTGCAGAAATAGTCCCTAACTGAATGTTTTCTAAATAATCATGAAAATGAGTCAAAGTCCAATTTTGCTTTTCTTTATCAGTTAGATAGTCTTTCATCTCAAAATGGTGACATGTGTAGCTAATTTCTTTTGGAGAAACTTTAACTACACCATACCCTTGATCATTAGAACAAAAGCTTGTAGTTACAACTTCCGTTGCTGGACATGAATTTTGCGGTGACATGATATTTTGAGCATGAATATGACCAGAAAAAACTAGTTTTACATTATATTGAGCTAATAATTTACGTAATTCTCGATAGTCATCAACCACATAGCCTTTATTTACTGCTGGATTATGTGCATAAAGATTATGATGCATACAGAAAATTACACGCAAGTTATTCTGACTAGCATATTGAAGCTGCTCTTTAATCCACTTTCTTTGTTCTTTACCTAAAAAGCCTGCTGTAGCTGGAGCAGTAGATGATTCTTCTTTTCCATAATCGTTAGAATCTGCTAAGATTAACAAATAATCTGGATTTAACTGAACACTATAGGCTAATGAACTATTATCAACGCTAACTGCAGTTTCATAAGAAGTTCTAAAAATATTACGCCACATTCGAGGACTAATCTGCCCAGCATAATATTGCTTTTTACCATGAAATTCTCTTGCCCACCCATCATAAATATCATGATTTCCAGGAAGAACAAGAAGTTTAGTTTTAGTCAGAGGTTTAAAAATTTCCGCAAATCTCTCAGCTGAAACCCGCTCTCCATTAAAAGTTACATCCCCCGTAACAATAATTGCTGCAGGCTTCTTTTCTTCTGCCATTCTAACAAAAGCACTAAGAGCAGTTTCTTGATAATAAAGATCCTTGCCCTGACTAGTTTTTTGCATTTGAGAAAAGGCCTGACCATCATCATGTAAGCTATCTGCAATTAAATGAGTATCACTAATGACCCAAAAGCTCGTCTTTTTGTCTTGCGTTAACATTTTTATCTCTTATTTGCCCAATATTGATAATAATCAGTTCTTAAATTACCATTGTAAAATTTCCGTTTTTTAGTAGCTCTAGCACCAAAGAATTTTTCAAATTGCGGATCAGAGGTTAAATAATACTGACTAAATGAAGATAATGGACGCAAAGTTTGTCCCATTTCTTCATAAATTTTTTCAGCTGCCTCGCGGTCTTTCAATCGCTTACCATAAGGTGGATTAGCAATAATTACCCCATTTTCTAAGTCGGTCGCAAAGTCTTTTACAGCTACTTGTTTAAATTTAATATCTTGTAACACGCCAGCATTATGTGCGTTAACCTTAGCAATTTCTAAAATTGACTGATCAATATCGCTTGCTAAAATTGGAGCATGCTCTTGTTTTTCTTTAGTTTTTGCTTCTTCCACTAATTCGGGATGAATTTTTTTATCAAACCAGTCAAAATTATCAAAAGCAAACTCTCTCCAAATACCTGGAGCTATATTTTTAGCCTTTAGGGCTGCTTCGATTGCAATCGTGCCTGATCCAGTCATAGGATCGATAAAAGGATGAGAGCCATCAAATGGTGTTAATTCAATTAATCCAGCTGCAAAATTTTCCTTTAAAGGTGCTCCACCATGTTCAACTCGATATCCACGCTTAAATAAACTCTGGCCAGTTGTATCTAAGCTTAACCGTGCTACATCTTTATAAATATGAATATCTAAAGGATACTCAGCTCCACTTTCAGGTAAAAAGCCACGTCTCCGATATTGATCGGTCAGCTTATCTACAATTGCTTTTTTAACAATTGATTGCACATCAGGCTCAGAGTGTAATTTACTACGAACGCTTCTTCCCTTCACAGGAAATTGTGCATCAACTGGTAATAATTCTGCCCAATCATAGCTATAAACTTCATCGTACAATTGATCGAAGCTAAATGCCTTGAATTCTTTTAATAAAATTTTGATTCGATCAGCACTTCTAAGCCATAAATTGGTCTTTACAACATCCTTTTGTGTACCTTTAAAAAATACACGTCCATTCTCGGTACTAGTCTCATAGCCTAGATTATTTAATTCTTTTGCAACAACGCTTTCAAATCCAGCGCCCATTGTCGCATATAATGTATATTCTTTCATTATTTATTCTCTATCTATACTAAATTTTTCTATAAAAAAAGGTTGAGCCAAAGCTCAACCCTAACCTACAAATCTCTATAAGCCACGTTCTGTTCCAATAAGATCCGGTTAAACCTTATCTTCAGCGACCATCTATCTTCATTAAAAATGACTTCGTCTTTAGTTCATTTACTTAGACGAAAGCGCCCCTACCAAATTTGGGTTGCCCGCTTGCAGGGTTTACCTCGTTCCACCAGCAAAGTTTCCCTTGCTGCTTCGTCACTGTGGCACTTTTCAGGATAGTCACACATGTCAAAAATGATTTAGTGCTTTTTCCGCCGTAACTTGATAAAACAAGTCCCCCAGCTTATTGGGCTGAGTACAAAAACTACAAGCATCTCAGCTTGTGCGTGCGTGGACTTTCCTCAGCTAGCATAAGCTAACCGCGATCGCTCGAAATTTGCAATAACAATTATATCATAGTTTTAATTAGCTTGGTAAGTTCTATCTTGTTGATTCATTCTTTGCTCAAGGTTGTAGACTTTACGCTCCAAAGTAGAAATACGTTGAATCATAGCTACGTTAGTAGTTAATTCAGGAGCTTCTTTTTCTTCATTTGCGCTATTTACTATAGGTTTCTGGATATTATGAGGAGTGTACGTCTTAACATCATCCTCAACTTCTTCATTTTTGAAATCTAACTTAGGAGCATCACTCTGAGTTGGTGCCTGTTTTTGTTGAGCTTTTAACTCACTAATTTGTGCCTGTAAATCTTCAATAATTGTCGCAAAAGTACTATAGTCAGAAATAATCGTATCAAGGTATGAATCTACCTCATCTGAGTCATACCCCTTCATTTTGGTCCTAAATTGCTTTTTTAAAATACTTTGTGGATTTAGTTGAATATCATTTAAACTTGCCATTTATTTCGTCAAACTCCTTAATTGCAGACTAATGTCTGTCTTTAATTTAGGCGATAAGGTGTTAACTAGTTATTAGCTCAATGGCACTCACCATATCGTATACAACTAGTATAAGTTATAAATTTTCTTCAGGCAATAATAGCCCCTGTTTCTAAAAAATTTCTTATTAAATTAGTCTTATATAAGCTACAAGCAAAAAAATTACTCTAAAATCTAATAAAAATTATTTTCTTGTCGATGATTTTCTTCATATTCTTCTGCTGATTCCTGCAAATCATAAAAGTCAATTATATCTACAGGGTAATCATGTCCCTCTTGATACTTTTGGATGGCTTCATAATCATATTTGGGCTTACCAGGATGTTCAGGATCATAAATCAGAACTGCGCGGTCGGTATGTCCCAACATGAAACTTTGATAATTTTTTAATTGTGCTGGACTCATATAGGGATAATTTGAAGTAGCAGCAGTGAAATCAACTTGTTCGGTTAAATTTTGATACTTCATCTGATTATTTTCATTCCATCTTTTAGAAAATTCTAAATAAGGCGTCATCAAGGCCGTATGAATGCTATATTCATTCTGAAGTTGAATTGCTGCTTCTAATGCCCATTGCTCAATTCCTAAGTTTGCGCCACTAATTATCCAGTCAATTTTTCCCTCTTCAAGTAAGCTTTTAAAATAATTAGTTAGAGTATATTTAATTACAGTTAACTTAGGATCCTTATCACTAAAGATACTTAATTCATACGAACGATATCCAGTAACCCATAGACGCTTCATTGATGATCCTTTCTTTCTCTAAAAATGATTTAAAATCTTTGCTATAATGCTAAACAGGAGTGATGTTGATGGTAAAATATCCAACAGGCAGTCTAACACATTATACTAAAGATCAAACTGACCTTCTGCATCCAAGAAAGCAAAAACATCGTAAAGATGTTGTATTTTCTGATCGTGGAATGAACCTAGAGCAACAAATCAATGAATCTAATAAGTATTATCTTCTTGAAGATATTGCTGTAGTTCATAAAAAGCCAACTCCGGTTCAAATTGTCAAAGTAGATTATCCCAAACGTTCTCGTGCAGTCATTAAAGAAGCTTACTTTAGGCAGGCTTCTACAACTGATTATAATGGCGTTTATCAAGGTCGATATTTAGATTTTGAAGCTAAAGAAACGAGAAATAAAAGATCTTTCCCTTTGAAAAATTTCCATGAACATCAGATCATCCATCTTGAAAGATGTTTAAAGCAAAAAGGAATTTGTTTTACAATAATCCGCTTCGTAACTCTTAATCGCTATTTTGTAACTCCAGCGAGTTTTGTAATTAAAGCTTGGAAAACACCGCATAAGAGTTCGATGACACTTCAAGAGTTGATTGACAATTCAATTGAAATCAAAAGTGGATTTCGACCAACACTTCCTTACTTGGATGCAATAGATAATTTTATAGATAGGAACAAAAAGAATGGCAGATAACAATCAAAAGCCAACCAATTCTAGAATGGCTAACCTTCACCCCGAAGGTAAACCACGTAAAAGAATTTGGCTACAAATAATTAAATGGTTCTTTATTGTGGCAATGTTAATCATTGTTTCTGGGGTAGGACTATTTGCGTATTACGCTAAAGACGCTCCTAGCATTTCACAAGCTCAACTTCAAAGTGGAGGAACGAGTAGCCTTTATACTCGAGATGGGAAATTTCTTCTTTCTTTAGGTTCTGAAAAAAGAACTTACGTTAATAATGATGAAATTCCTAAAGAACTCAAAAATGCTATTGTCTCTGTCGAAGATAGGCGTTTTTATAAAGAAGGTATTGGGCTTGATCCAATTCGAATTGTTGGTTCTGTCCTAGTTAACGCTAAAAGCAAGGGCGTGGCTGCCGGTGGATCAACTATCACTCAGCAATTAGTTAAGCTTTCTGTTTTTTCAACTGCTGCTTCGCAAAGAACTCTTCGTAGAAAAGCACAAGAAGCATGGCTTTCAATGAAAGTTGAACGAGAATTTAGTAAAGAGCAAATTTTAGAATTCTATATTAATAAGGTATATATGAATTACGGTAACTATGGAATGGGTACTGCAGCAGATTTCTACTATGGCAAAGATCTAAAGGATCTTGATTTAGCACAAACTGCTCTTCTGGCAGGCATGCCTAATGCACCAGTTACCTATGATCCATATGTTTATCCAGAAAAGGCTAAATATAGAAGAGATATTGTTTTAAGAGCAATGCTTAAAAACGACAAGATTACTAAGTCTCAATATACACAAGCTGTTAATGAGCCAATCACTCAAGGATTACAACCAAAGAAGAACAATGCAACTTCAGAATTAAGGAAGGTTGACGATCCATATATTAAAGAAGTAATCAGCGAAGTTAAGAGCAAAGGATTTAATCCTTATAATGACAACTTAAAGATTACAGTTAATATTGATCAAGATGCACAACAAAAGCTTTATGACCTAGTAAACAATGGATCAGTTCCATTTACTAACGATAAGATGCAAGTTGGTGCAACAATTATTGATCCAAGGACTGGTCACGTTATTGCTATTATTGGTGGCCGTAAGCTACCTTCTGTTCAATTAGGGTTAAATCGCGCTGTTCAAACTGGCCGTTCAACTGGATCAACTGTTAAGCCCGTATTAGATTATGGTCCAGCAATTGAATATCTTAACTGGCCAACTTCTCATATATTAGACGATTCTAAGTATGTTTACCCTGGTACTAATATTCAGCTTTATGACTGGGATAATAAATACGAAGGTAAAATGACTATGCGCCATGCTCTAGAACAATCCAGAAACGTCCCTGCAGTTAAGACCTTAAGCAAAGTTGGAGTTGCACGTGCATCGCTCTTTGCAAGAAAGCTTGGCGTTAACGTTCCTTCTGATTCTGGTTTATCAGTTGCAATCGGTGCTAATGCTTCTTCTCTTCAAATGGCAGGCGCTTTTGGTGCTTTTGCTAATAATGGTGTTTACCACAAGCCACAATTTGTTTCTAAAATTGAAACACCGGATGGTTTAACTAGAAATTATGATAGCAGTGGTACTAGAGTAATGAAGGAATCAACCGCATATATCATGACTGATATGCTTAAGGGTGTGTTAACTAAGGGTTCTGGTACACAAGCTCGAATTAAAAACTTATATGAAGCTGGTAAAACTGGTACTGTTAAATATTCAGATGAAGAATTGGTAAGATATCCTCAATACAAGAACTCGCCAAAAGATTCATGGTTTGTCGGTTATACTAAACTTTATTCAATGGGTATTTGGACTGGATACGATAACTTGAAAGATGGTACCCCATCAGGCGTTGGTTCTTCTTCAGCTCAACTTCTATATAAGCAAATGATGTCTTATCTCATGACAGATAAAGCTAATAAAGATTGGACAAAGCCAAGCACAGTTGTTAGACGCAGAATTGCTAATGGTACCCAAGATAAAGTAGTTTCTCCTACTGCAAGCAATTCAAGCTGGCAATTATTTGTCAAAGGCCATGCGCCAAAAAATCCTTATAGCGAAGTAACCGTTGATAAACGGAAAGATGAAGATGACGACGTTGATACGAGACTTGATACAGAAGATGATACATCATCTAAGGGGCAATCTCATTCTCAAAGTAGCTCTTCATCAAGTCATGCTGAACAACAATCATCGAGTCAAAAGCAGTCATCAACTTCTAATAACAATAATAATTCAAATAATCAGAATCAAAACAATAATCAGCAAACGGAAAATAAATCCGATAATCAAAATAACAATTCCCAGCAAAATACAAATAATCAAAATAACCAAAATCAACAACAACATCAGGCAAATAATTCCAATAATAATCATTAATTATTGAAATCAAATAAAAGCTCCAGAAGCATCATATCAGAGATGCCTTCTGGAGCTTTTTTGCATTGTATTTTAATTAAAAAAAGTCATTTTAAAGGTGGTAAAAAAGAATACGGATCTTGATCTTTAGTTCTAGCCGGCATTGTATATCGGCCAAATAAAATCATTGCATGATGCGTACGAATCCATTCTTCTTTTGGAAGTAATTCTTCAAGACGTTGTTCTACCTCGTGGGGAGTTGCTTTTTCCCCCACTATCTTAAATCTTTTAGAAATACGGGATACATGAGTATCAACTGCAATTGCAGGTATTTTAAAACCTTCTGCTAAAACAACATTAGCTGTTTTCTCTCCTACGCCAGGTAATGTCATTAAAGTCTTTTTATCCTGGGGAATTTCACCATTGAACTTGTCTGTAATGATCTGTGCTGTTTCCTTTAAATGCTTAGCCTTTGTGCGATACAAACCAATGGTGCGAATATGTGCTTCGATATCTCTAATATTAGCTTGGGCTAAGCTGGCGCTGTCAGGATAGTCATTAAAAAATTTAGGTGTTGTTTTATTAACCATCTTATCAGTAGTTTGTGCACTCATTAAAACTGCACAGAGTAAATGAAACTTTGTATCCCAGTGAAGCTCTCCTTTAGCATCCGGATAAAGAGATAAAATTCTTTTTAAAACTAATCGAGCTTCTTCATCCGATAATAATTTTTCCATTTAATCACCTAGTTTCGTTGCAGGAAATTTTTAATTTGATCTGTAGTTGTCAGGCCATGTCGTTGCCAATTCAATAAAATTCGATCAACATACTTAAAATTATATACCTGCGCTAAAATTGCTTCACGCAAAGCTAATTTAACTATCTCTGGATTGTAATGGTCAATATTAAGCCAAGCAGCAATTTCTTGCTTTTCAATTGGACTTAAAAGACGTCCAAACTCAATTTCAAATTGTCTCACTAACTCTTGCAATGGATTTACTGATTGTCTTTCTTCTGTTAGTTCTCCTGCACGAACTTGATCGTTAGCATTCGTCTCTCTCTCATCAATAATTGTATCTAATTTTTGATATAAAGGCTTGAGATCATAAAAATTTGTAATTCTACCTTCGCTATCTCTCTTTTGCCCTAATTCAAGTAATTCCTTATCAATTAAATCCTGAATTAGCTGCGACACTTCGACTGGCGATAAATTCATTCTTTCTGATAAATCATTATTGCTTGGAAAGAAATTATTCATTTGTTTGAATGATTCTAATTGCAATAAAAGCATTGCTTCAATTTCAGATATTTTTAAAGAGGGATAGTAACGTAATAGACTATTAGAAATGACTGTAAATCCTTCATTTTGGATAGCCGCAAAAGACGCCATACATTTTTCCTTTCAAAAAAAGCTGAACTAAAATAGTTCAACTTTTTATATTATATTAAATTATTGATTATGGTTGCATTCTGTTAATCAATCTTGGGAATAGAATAGCTTCACGAATATGATCTAACTTACAAATCCAAGCAATCGTACGCTCAAATCCCATACCAAAGCCAGAGTGAGGAACACCACCAAATTTACGCAAGTCAAGGTACCATTGGTAGTCTTCTAAGTTTAGCCCTGCTTCTTCAATTTGCTTTTTCAAAATTTCGTAGTTTCCTTCACGTTCAGAACCACCAAAAATTTCACCGTATCCTTCTGGTGCAATTACATCAGCACATAAGTATTCTTTAGGATTATCAGGATTCTTCTTCATGTAGAAAGGCTTAATTGTGGTTGGGTAGTTAACGATGAAGACTGGACGATCAAATTGTTCTGAAATATATCCTTCATCTGGGGCACCAAAGTCGTCACCCCATTTAATATCACGACCAGCTTCTTGAAGCATTTTAATAGCGTCATCGTAAGGAAGACGAGTAAAGTTACCTTCAGTAGTTGGACGCAATTTTTCAGGATCTCTACCCAAGATTCTTAATTCGTATTCATTATTTTCAAGAACTTGCTTAACCATGTATGCTAAATATCTTTCTTGAATATCTAAGGATTCATCTTGGTGCATCCAAGCCATTTCTGGTTCCATCATCCAGAATTCTGTCATGTGACGACGGCCTTTAGATTCTTCCGCTCTAAATGTTGGACCAAAAGTAAAGATTTTACCGTAAGCCATGGCACCAGCTTCACCATACAATTGACCAGACTGTGATAAGTAAGCATCATTGTTGAAGTATTCTACGTGGAATAATTGCGTAGTACCTTCTGGAGCAGAATGCATCAAAATAGGTGCATCAAATTTAATAAATCCTTCTTTTTCAAAGAAGTCAACAGTTGCTTTAAACATAGTATTTCTAATTTGCATAATAGCAAATGGACGCTTTGATCTTAGCCATAAGTGACGATTATCAAGTAAGAAGTCAACACCATGTTCCTTGTTACCGATTGGGTAGCCTTCATTATTAGAAACAATTTTTAAATCTGAAATTTGAATTTCATAACCGAAGTGAGAACGCTTATCCTCATGAACAGTACCAGTAATATAAAAACTAGCTTCTTGACGTAAAGACTTAGCTGCTTCAAAAACTTCTTCAGAAACATCGTTCTTACGAACAACGCCTTGGAAAAATGCAGTTCCGTCACGTAATTGCAAGAAGATAATCTTACCACTTGATCGTTTATCAGTTAACCAAACATGCATCTTAACTTCTTGGTCTACATGTTTAGAAGAATCTTTAATTGAGATTAATTCTGTCATTACTTACCAACCTTTTTAATTAAATTTAATTTTATTATACTAAAAAATTGCTCGTTAGTTTAACAAATTTACAAATTGTCCGCATAGGCTAATTCTTTTCCGTTTTTAAAGGTGTAAAGAACATAGCCATAATTACCGTTTTTCTTGTTATAAGTCACTTCCCAGACTGGCATTCCTTTGTACCAACCTAATTGGCATTTAAGATTATCATGTCCAGGATGAGCCTCATTAAAAATCTTTAATATTTGCTCTTCGCTTTTTCCTTTATTTGCTTGATAAAGATAAGCTTTTTTGCTTTTTGGCAAATAGATGAAGTAATACTTCTTTCCCTTCTTACTAGTCCCAGCTAAACTATTACTTTCTACACTTCGGCTCAGATGATAATTTTTGGTGATCGTAGTAATTGGTGTTTTTTCAAGTGCAATTTCATTAGTTTGTTTAACTTGATCACTTGCCCGTTTAGTTGCAAAGTAAAACACAAAACATAAACATAAATATATTACTGCAATAACTCCGACCACAATTCCAGTAATTTCAAGCCCTTTTTTTACATATTTATTCATTCTGCTTACTATTCCTTAAAACATTTAGTAGTTGTTGTTTGCTGACTTTTTTGGCACTTACAGGAAGGCCAGCTAAAAATTGCTCACCATAAGATTTATTCCAAACACGTTGGTCTAAAATTACAAAGATGCCATGATCACGCTCATTCCTAATCAAGCGACCACATCCCTGTCTAAACCGCAAAATAGCCCTTGGCAAAGTGTCAACTTCAAAAATTTTGTTAGCACCAACCTGCTTTTTTAAACATTCTGTTCGCAGTTTTACTTCTGGCTGATCAGGCGATTCAAATGGTAAGCGCGTAACAATTGCCAAGTCTACCCCATTATGCTTGAAGTCAATTCCTTCCCAGAAACTATTTGCTCCAAGTAAAACAGCTTTTTCAGCAATTCCAAAACGCTTAGCAATCTTTTCATTTGAACCAGTTAATCCCTGAGCTAAAATTTCATAATCTTTTAAATTATTATTTTCACTTAACTTACTAAAGACATCACGAATAACATCTAAATTTGTAAACAAAACCAAAATATGATTGTAATTTTTAATTTGCGTAAGCAAATTACTGATAAACTCTTCATATTCAGGATTATTTGGATCTTCTGGCGCATCATTATCAGAGAGTGCATAGATTTTTAAATGTTTTTCAACCTTAAAAGATGGCTTGGCACGATAAGTTAGTGTTTTTTCAGGATCTAAATATAGGTTCTTAATTGTATATGAAAAATCATCTTGTTGCGCTAAAGTAGCTGAAATAAACAACTTTTTGTCAAAATATTGATATAATTGTTGCACTTCTTCTTCAGGATCAAGCATTAACCAAGTCAAATTGGTTGATAAGGGATCCTCCTCGTTACTAATTTCCAAAACAAATCCTTCATGATCTAATTTTTGTGGTTCGCTTAGCTGATCTAATAAAAGATAATTCTGTTCTGAATAATAGTCAAGATGGTCTATCTCTTCTTGTAAGTCTCTTATTAAAACATCATCACTTGTCAAAAGATTCTTTTGCTGATGATATAGCAAAAATAATAATTGATTTGTTTCTTGACGAACAATTTCAATATTATCCTGCATTTGACTTAGCAAACGTTTAAACTGAGGAACACTTCTAAATAAATCCTGTCCTTGAAAGCCTAAACTAACCGCATTTTGTATTCTGTCTTCCCGACTGGTAGCAAAATTTCGATTATCATAAAGTGCTTGCTGAACTTTGTTTATCGAGTGGATTAAATCGTTGGTATTTTTTTCAAGTTTATCCAAAATTATCTTAAACTCGATATTATTGCCAAATCTAACTTTTGCACTATCTTCTGCATAAAAAAGCAAGTTGCGCAAATGGCTGCACATGCCCCAAAAGCTTTCAAACTGGAGCGAATCATTTCTTGAACTTGCAACATTTTCAACAAAACGATGAGCCTCATCTACAACTAAAAATGGGTTTTGTCCCCAAATTGAATCCATATAATGGTTTGCCAAATAGGCATGATTCGTAATTAAAATATCAGCTTGCTCTTGTCTGCTCCGAGCCAGATTCCAAAAATCATATTCTGCAAATGCAGTTCCAATTCTTGCATCCCCGGGATGTTCAATTGCAGCGAATAATGGTGCTTGATAATTAGTTAACTGTAGTTCATCTAAATCACCAGTTTCAGTTTCAGTAAGCCAAATCAAAATTCCCATTTGTAAAATTAGAGTTTGCTGAATTGGATTATCAGTTTGATATAGTGAATTATAGAAACCGTCTAAATCTAAATAGTGACTGCTTGATTTAACAATTTGAGCGTCTAAATCTAAGTGAGTTACCCTTAAAAGTTGCGGTATCTCTTGTTTTAGTATCTGTTCTTGCAAGACCTTCGTAGGCGTTGCTACAACTAATTTTCTCCCTGAATAAAGTTCATATGCATACGCCATTAAATAGCTAAAAGTTTTTCCACTTCCATTTGGTGCCTCAACCACTAACGAGTTATCTGTATCACTATAGACAAATTCATGCAGTCGATTAATTAAACTTACTTGACCACGTCTAAATCGCAAATTTTTCTTAAATAACTTCTTCTTCTCATCATCACTTTGAGGGAACTCGCCTTTACTTGCAGTTCCAATTTGCCGCGTAGATGCAATTTGTTTCTTAAGAATTAAATGCTTTACTTGAATCAAATCTTTATCTAGTGGTCTCTTTGTTTGACGAGCAACTTGACCTATTTCATAAAAAATATAATCAGTATCTCGTAATAAGCCTTTAGATAAAGAAGTTAAAGTATTTAACGTTGCCTGAGGAAGATTTTCAAGTTTTTTAATAACCTTTAGCAATAACTTAGCTGTTACTAAAGCATCTGAATCAGCTCGGTGGGGATTTAAATGCTTAATTTTTAAACGAGCAGTTAAGTCGCGTAATTTATAGGATGGAAAAGTTGGAAAAGCAATTTGAGCTAATTCAACTGTGTCAATTGCCTTTCCTGTTAATGGCTCTAAGCCAGCATTTACTAACTCATAGTTCAAAAAAGGGAGATCAAAATTAACATTATGCGCAACAAAAATTGTATTCTCTAAAATTTTTCGAATTTTGGGAGCATAGTACTTAAAATCGCGTGCTTGAGCAACATCTCTATTACTAATATGAGTTAAATTTTCAACAGCTTGAGGGATTTCACGATGAGGATTGATTAAGAATGAATACGTTTTTACTACCTTACGCTTTTTGATGATTGCACAACCAAATTGAATAATATGATCGCCTTGATTACGCTGCGTGCCTGTAGTTTCAAGATCGACGACCGCAAAAACATCATCTGTAAAGGCTTTTTTCATAATAATCTCCCTTCTATTCTGTTTCTAGTCTACTGGGACCACTTTCCTTGCGTCAAGCAAAATCAAATATTTTCCAATAACCTTTTTATCATTATTCATTTCATTTAAGGCTTGTTCGTATAGTCGCAATTGTCCAGTATATTTTTGTTTAATTTTTTCAATTGCTTGCTCTTCATTTGTTTTATCAACAAAGTCAGTTTTGTAATCAAATAAAACTAGGCCATCTTTTGCTTCAAAATATCCATCCACCGTTCCGTGAACTAAAATCTTCGCGGATGGATCAGAAAAGTCACTAAATAATTCACTAGCATTAACGAGACTTGAAAATTGGCTTTCTCTGTGCAATTTATCAGATTGCTTCCAAAATTCTTTAGCAAAATCACTCATTACAAACCAATTTAAAGCTTCTTTAGACAAATATGGAACCATTAAAGAATTCAGCTTCCCTAATTCAACAAGCTGATCGATTTCTTGGTCTAAATTTTCTAGGTCTTTATTACCTTCATAATTATAATATTGCAAAACTAAGTGCATTGCCGTTCCTATTTCAGCCCCAGTAAATTTTTGTTCTTCTAAAAATGTTGGTGTTTCATCAATTGGTTGCAAATAACGATTACTTGAAGAAATAAGACGAGAGTTTTCAAGTTCTTTATCGATTGGATCATTAAAAGCCTTTTTAATTTCAGATACAGATTGATAAGCTGTAGTCTTAGTAGCATCTTCAAACGGATACTTAAAGTCGTACAATTCTTGGACTACCTTATTTACTTTGGAATTTACTTCTTGACTGTTCTCATTTTGACTTTTAACTTTCTTAGGCTCTAAGTCAAGATTGAATTTTAAATAATAGAGCTTATCTTGTTCTTCTAAGGCAGATGTCATATCTCGAATAGTTTGGTCAAATTCATGTTTTTGTTCTAATTTTGGTCCTAAAAAATCAAGCGGTGATTGAGCATTAATCTTTTTAACTAATGGAATTGTGTCTTTCTTTTGATCAAGCTCGCTTAGCCATTTCTTTTGTTTATTTTCAATTTCATTTACGCTTGCCACTAAGATCAATTTTTGCTGTGCTCTAGTTAAGCCAACATATAAAATTCTCGCTTCTTCTTCAAGCATTTGCTGTCTTTTTTGAACATCAGCTAAGGATTTAACCAGAGAATCAATACGATAATTCTTTTCTTTTATTGTTAAACCTAGTTCTTTTTGACTAATTGTAAAGTTCCCGCTTAAGTCTCTAGTTTGATACTGATGCCCTAATCCCATTACAAATACAACGGGAAATTCTAGTCCCTTAGAAGCATGAATGGTCATCAATTTCACTGCATTATCTGCTTTATCGCTTAAAAGAGGTTGAGCTAAATCTTTTTGATTTTTTCTCATTCGTTCAATAAAACTAATGAATTGATACAAACCTTTAAAACCAGCACTTTCATACGAAGTTGCCCGCTCATACAAAGATTCAAGATTAACCCTACGTTGTTGCCCGTTTGGCAGACCAGTAACAATTTCTAAAAGATGTGTTTTTTCGTAAATGCTCCAGATTAACTCAGAAATTCTGTGCGTAGCAGCAAATGAACGGAGTGTTTCAAGTTGCTTTAAAAATTCTCTGCATTTCTTCCCTAGAGCCGAGTTAACTGAAGCAAAGTTAGTAAGTGCAGTATAAAAATTGCCCGCTGGAGTTTTAACGCGAAGTTGTGCAAGTTCTGGTTCTTTGAAGTTAAATAGTGGCGATCTCATTACAGCTACTAGAGGAATATCTTGCTGAGGGTTATCAATCAACCTCAAGTAATTCATAATCATAATCAACTCAAAAGTTTGAAAATAATTTTGCGCATCAGTAACAAATAAAGGTAAATCGGCTTTTGCAAATTCCTGCATTACCTGTAAATTATCGCTTCTAGTTCGTGTAATAATTGCAATATCTGAATACTCAAGTGGTCTTTTAAGCTGCGTTCTTCGATCCCAAACTTGAAAATTTTCTGCTTTTAATTGCTTAATTCTCGCAATTACCATCTGAACTTCGCTAAAATCCATTTCATCGCCATATTGGTCCTCATAAGCTGACTGTGTTTGCTTTTTATCGGTAAAAATGTATTCGCTTGCTGTCGGTAAATCCGCTGGATAATAGCTAGCTCCAAACTGTAATTGACCTTCTTTCTTATAGTCAATGCCACCAAAATTAGTTGTTAAAACTGGATTAAATAGTTCATTAACTGTTTTAGTAACCCTTTTTGTTGATCTAAAGTTATCAGCCAAGATGATTTTTTCACTATCATTATCTTTGCCATAAGTATGATACTTACTCAAAAAGAGGTCTGGTCGTGCTTGCCTAAAGCCATAAATTGACTGCTTGACATCCCCAACCATAAAAAGCGTGTTCTGCCCCTTCTTTTTAATGGCTTTAATGATATTTTCTTGCAGCGCGTTCACATCTTGATATTCATCAATCAAAATCTCGTTAAATTTTTCTTGATAATATTCTTGTGCAATATGTGCGTTTGAAGTATCTGTTGTCAAAATACTAAAGGCAAATTGCTCCATATCGCTATAGTCAATTAAATTTTGCTCACGTTTTAACTGACCAAATTTTTGAATTAGTTTTTTCTCAGCAGCAACAATTGTTTTAACTATTTTTTCTGATTTTTGAAGGACTGCTACTTGCTCTTTTTCTTCAACTACAAAAAAGCTAGCAAAAATTTTCTTAAGTTGATCATTTAAATCTGATTTTAAGTCCTGACTTTCTTGATAGACTTCAATGCTTTCATCCGACCATTTTTTAGATTTTCGTACTGCTTTTTCAAATTTACAATTCATTAAACTAGCACGAATTTCATTATAAGGCTGGTCCTTATTTAAAGATTCAAGAAAGCTATCTAGGCGGTTAGAAAAAATGTCATAATTTTCTTTAACTTTAGCTAAATCAGAGCCATTTATTTCTGGTTCAGCAAGTAGAGCTTCTACTTCTGCTTTTAAATCAGATACTTCTTTAAGTAAAAGCGGCTTTATTTGCTGTTGCCACAAATTAGATTGAATTAAATTGTCGCCTACTTCATAGCAAGTTGGCAGCTCATCGAGAAAATTTTCATAATTCGGTTGAGTCGTTACTGTATTATACAGCTGCAATAGCAAGTTGCGGGCTCCTTCTGCATCACGTTCTCCTGAAAAATTATCATAAAAATCCTGAAAGTCTTGATTATCTTCTTCAAGATAATCCGCCTCTATCTCTCGCAAAGCGCGTTCTTTCAAAAGCTCTCCTTGAGTCTCATCAGTTAAAACACTAAATTGCGGATCAAGGTCAATTACATAGTAAAAACGCCTAATCACATCTAAACAAAAAGAATCAATCGTAGAAATATTGGCTGTATCAATATCTAATAGTTGGTTACGTAAAAATTGGTTATCCGGTTCAACTTCAAGTTGATCACTTATTTTTTGTTTGATTCGTTCTTTCATTTCACGTGCTGCAGCTTTAGTGAAAGTAATAATCAGTAAAGAAGAAACCGGTGTGCCAGATAGAATTTTTTTTAAAACTCGCTCAACTAAAACTGTAGTCTTACCTGAACCAGCAGATGCGGAAACCAAAATGTCTTTTCCAGAATCATTAATTGCCTGATCTTGTTCTTTAGTAAACTTTGTCACCTATTCATCACCATCCAAATCCAGTTTTTCTTTAATTAAGTTCAAAAGCGTCTTTTTATCAATTGCTTTAATTTTATGGTAATTATTTTCTTTTAACATAGCATCAAAGAAGAAAATATCTTTAAAGTCAGAATAAGTTAAGGAACTCTGTTGTCCGTAAGTATATGGATCAAGTTTAATCTTACCTGATAAAATCTCACTACCAGCATTCTTGATTAAGTAGGAATTATATGCCAATAGCAATTCTAATTGATCAGGAGTAAAACTCTGATTTCGTGGCCAACTTATGTCGCCATTTACCTTTCTTTTAACGCTGCTATATATTTCTGAATTAGCTCGATCTTTCTCCATTCCTGGTTCAATCAAGTCCAGAATCTCTTCATCAGCAATTAAAATTCCGTTATACATTAGTTTCTTAGTACTTTCTTTGAGAAGATCCTTAATTTGATAGTTGCTCAGAATCATCTTATCACTACTTAAGCGTTCTAAGCTGCTAGTAATATTTTGATAAAAAGCTCCTAAAACATCTAAGTTTTTACCTTGAGCAAAAAACTTATTATTCTTTTTTAAGACTTCCAAATACGAAATCATTTGCATCGAAATTCCATTAGCAAAGAGACCTAAATCAAACTTTTTAGCAGAAGACTTATAGTCAATTACCTCTCCTAAAACTCGATCATTTACCTTAGCCAGATCAACTCGGTCCATTTTTCCTCGTAGATCAACAATCTTCTTTTTATTATTTTCATCTTTCCAACTATAGGATAGACCTGTTACTTTTTGATTTTTACCGAAACTTAATTCTGAATATTGTGGTCTAAAAGTTGTTTTATTTACATTGCTATGCCAATAATGAGCAACATTAGATGTGGTTTGGTCTAGCTTATGGAACAAATATTTATTGAATGGATCATTTAAAAGTTGACGATATCTGCCTTTTTCTTTTAATTCCTCTCGTACTTCAATTAGTAATTCTGTTAACTTACTATCAGTTAAATCAGCAAAATTTAAGTTTTTCTCTTTAATCTTTTTAACTAAATAGTCAAAAGTTTCATGATAATAATTACCTGCCTGAATTACATCAAGTTCATTTTCAAATCGCTTCTTTAAATGTAGGCCGTAATTTAAGAAATATTCAAAAGAATTCTGATAATAAGTTTCAAGTTGTGAAACTGAAGTCTCTATCCGATCTCCGTAAAGTTCCTGTGCCAATTCTGGTGAGAGATTTTCGGGAATATTCTTAAAGTTGCTTCCTTCAAGGACATTTTGAGCTACTTCGCCTATTTTCTGCTCAGTCATCTCTAAGATAGAATCTACCTTAACGGCTCGCTTGCTCTTTAAGTAAGTTAAATAGCCCAAACTAGCTTCCGGATTAGTCATAAAGGTTAAAAGATCACCAGGAGAATTAGGTAAATCATGCTGTGAAAACTCTTCTGCCTGGGTTAATCTAAGAAGTTGTTTATAAAAGATAGATGGTTCTAATCGTTCATTTGCCGTATTAATTACAGGATAGGAAATATAAATCTTATCACTGGCTAAACTTAATGCATTACCAAACTGATAATTCTGATCTAGATTATTAATTTTTTGTTGATCCTCTAAATAGCCACTAGTATTATTCCCATCATTTAGCTGTTCCAAGTTCTCTGAACTAAAGAAACCTGGAATTTTCTCAATCTGCGGTAAATTACTACTTGTTGCCCCAATAATAAATACTTGCTTATAACCTTGTCCTTGAACCATTCCCATTTCAGAGATGTTAACTGCATCAAGAGTAGATGGAATTTGTGAGAAATTAGCCTCACTAAATCCACTAATTAAAAGATCAAAAAATTGTTCTAATGAAAATTCCTTGGCTACCAATAAGTAATCCTTTAGCAAATCGTTTAGGGTTGACCAAACTTGTTCAGGCTGCTGCGCTAACTGTAAGTCTCCAGCATCATTTGCTTCTTTTCGCCAAGCCTCTAGTCTTTTTGAAACTCGATTTTTAATTAAGAAGTTCCAAAAAATTGTCACTCCAGCTTGCGGATCTTTCTCTGCTTCTATTTCTTCAAAAAATTTACTTAGAATACTGATAAAGTATTGACGTAATCGCTCAAGTTCTTCCACCTCTTGCTCTGACTTATCAAGTGCAATTACTTCCGCATCCACAAATTTTTTTAAAGGTTTGTTCCAAAGACTTCCCTTAATACCATGTGCCAACACAAAGTTTTCAAGTAAATCCACATCGTTTTGATAACGTGCTACACTCTTATACCACTCGGGAATAAACAGCTGCGTTTTCATTAGCGCAATTACATTATCTGTTTGAAAACCACGCTTAAAAATTTGCTGGAGATTTTCTACTGCAACAACCAAGGGATGATATTTCATCTCCTTTTGCAAGTCATTGAAGAAAGGAATATTATTTTGACGCAAAATTGGCGTTAAGTAAGTTTCATATTCACTTAAATTTGGCGCTAAAACTAAAAAGTCTTGATAGCGATAGTGGTTTAAAGCAACTTGTTGGTAGATTGTCCGTGCGACAAAGTATGCTTCAGCATATCTAGAATCTGCTTTAACTGGTTGCAAAAATTTACTCAAACTTTCATCAAAACTGCTAGTCTTAGTCCAAACACCATTTAACAGGGAGCTAGGATTAGTCTGACTGAGTGGAAATTCAGTAGTTTGATAATTTAATTGCTGATTTTGCCAAAAATGCTCTAGTTGTCCAATTGTTCTTTGAACTACATAATCATAGTCTCCAGGTTCCGCTTTACTGTCTATCTTGCCGACTTTTGTCTTAAACGCTAAAGTTGTATTTTTAGCTTTTTTTGAAATTAAACGCACTGAAGTTAATTCCTGCAAGGAAAAATGCGAAAAATCAGAAAAATAAAATTCCATGCTGCTCAAATTGTTGCTTTTAGCTAGAAACTCATTAAGCAGGAGCTGCATTTCATCTTTTGTTGCAAATTTTTCAGATAGCCGTTCGATAAAATCATCATAGATAATTCGCAAATCATGGACTTTATAGCTGGTTTCTTCATTTAATTTTTCATTATCAATATTTTCTAGTTCAATATTTCCAGCCCGAACGGATAAAATTGCTTCATACATTTGCTTTAAGGCACCAGACGTAATCTGATTCTTATTTTGAAATAGTTTTAGTTCGTTCTGATGATCCTTAACAATTTGCTCAAGTAACATCACACTAGCAGCATCATCTAAAATCTGGGGCAACTTGATTGCTTCATCCTTCAAAAAATACCAGGCTAGTCGTGAAAATGATAAAATGTGCAGTTTATTAACCGCTACTTGTTTTTTATTCGTTAAAACAGAGAGCTTGCTAAGTGCGCGTACTTCTGTGGTAAACTTAATATGGTTTGGCACGATAATAAAAACATCGTGCGTTTTATCTTGGTAATATGACTTAACAGCTTGATCAATAATATCATTTTGCAAGTTGTCTACTTGTCTACCAGTAATTACATTAATCATAAGTCTCAAGTCTCCTTAGCAAATATTTTAGCATATGGAACAAACGAAATAGACTTAATGAAATTTATAATATAGGAACGATAATCGTGAATAAAAAAGTTGAAATTAAAGCACATGGAAAAGTGATTCTAATTGGTGAACATTCTGTTGTGTATGGATATAATGCACTTGCTTTACCAATTCAAGCCCTAAATATCAGCACAACTGTTGAAGAAACTGCTGGTCCTACTTGGATGGACACAAATCACTACCACGGTGCTTTTTTTGATGCACCAGATGAATATGACGGTATTAAATATATTGTTAAAACTATGTTAGCTAAAGTTGCAGATGCACCTAACGTTAAAATTACTTATAGTGGTGAAATTCCAATTGAACGCGGCTTAGGTTCAAGTGCAGTAGTAGCTCTTGGGACAACTAAGGCTTTATCACAATTCTTAAATTTGAATTTAGATCACGATGAAATCATGGAAATTACCAACCATGCGGAAATGATCAACCACGGTAAAGCTTCTGGACTTGATGCCGCTACTGTTAGCTCAGACTATCTAGTCTTCTTTAATAAACAGGATGGTCCGCAGCAACTTTCTCAAAAATTAGGTGCTACCCTCTTGATTATGGATACTGGCGAACTTGGAAATACCAAAGTGGCGGTGCAAGCAGTTAAAAAGCAAATGGACGAAAGTGATCTCAAAAAGAAACAAATTGCCCGTCTTGGGGAGCTTGCTACTGCCACTCAAGAGAATTGGCTAAAACAAAATGCTAAAGAAATTGGTAAGATCTTTAACGAAGCTCAAAGCATTTTAGCCTCATTCAACCTTTCAACTAAAAAAATTGATAATATTTGTAAAATTGCTAACGAAAATGGTGCCTTAGGTACTAAGTTATCTGGCGGTGGCCTTGGCGGAATCGTGATTGCGCTATGTCCTGATCAAGAAACGGCACAAAAAATTGCCAAAAAGGCTCAAGCAAATTTTGATAATTACTGGATTGAGGAAATCTAATGAAAAAAACTGCTCGTGCGCATACTAACATTGCGCTAATCAAATATTGGGGAAAAGCTAATCAAGCTTTGAAGACCCCGCTCATGTCTAGTCTATCAATGACCTTAGATGCTTTTTATACCGATACTACTTTTGAACATGATTCTTCACTAACTGAAGATACATTTATTTTAAATGGTCAAAAGCAAACACCTGAAGAAAGTAAACGAGTTTTTAATTATATTCACCTATTACAAGAAAAATTTGGCTTTAATGATCATTTTACAATCAAGTCTACTAACCACGTTCCCACTTCGGCTGGTCTTGCTTCGTCAGCATCTGCCTTTGCGGCTTTAGCAACCAGCTTTGCTGCAAGTTATGGCTTAGATCTTTCAAGAAGAGAACTTTCGAAATTGGCACGTCTTGGATCAGGATCAGCAACAAGATCGATTTATGGCGGTTTTGTCGAATGGCAAAAAGGAATTGATGATGCAAGTTCTTATGCTGTTCCAATTGATGAAAATCCAGATCTTGACCTGTCCCTATTAGCACTTGAAGTTGATACAAAACAAAAGAAAATTTCTTCAACAAAAGGGATGAAATTAGCTCAAACATCTCCTTTCTATCAGCCTTGGTTAGCTAGAAATAAACAAGAAATTGCTGAATTAAAACAAGCAATTAAGGAAAAAGATTTTACTAAGATTGGCAAGCTCAGCGAATTAAGCGCTAATGAAATGCATGCTTGCAACCTAACAGCTAATGAGCCGTTCACATACTTTGAACCAGAGACAATTAAAGCGATTAAATTAGTAGAGAATTTAAGGCAGCAAGGCATTGAGTGTTACTATACAATCGATGCTGGTCCAAATGTAAAAATTCTCTGTACCTTAAGAAATAGAAAAGAAATTATTTCAGCTGTTCAGAAATCATTGACTAATGTTAAAATAGTCGTTGCGAGTTTCGGCCCAGGCGTTACTCTGCTTTAGTAATTTGAAAATAAAAAGATTAGAGGAATATTCGTTGATTACAGAACAAGCACCAGGAAAATTGTATATTGCGGGAGAGTATGCAGTTCTTGAGCAAAACTGCCCTGCCATTTTAGTTGCAGTAAATGAATTTGTACGTGTATCTATTGCTAAGAGCACTGGCACTAGTGGTTTAATTCACTCCAAGCAGTATTCTCAAGATTCTATTCACTGGATTCGTAAAGGCAATCAAATGGTAATCGATAATCGTGATAACCCGTTTGAATACATTTTATCTGCGATTAAATTTACAGAACGTTTTTGTTTAGAACAAAAAGTTCCAATGTCTTTATATGACTTACATGTTAATTCTGATCTTGATTCAGCTGATGGTAAGAAGTATGGTCTTGGTTCATCTGCAGCTGTAACAGTTGCAACTGTAAAGGCAATTCTTAATTTTTATGGCTTACATTGTACAAAAGATCTTATCTTTAAACTTTCAGCTATCTCTCACTATAGTGTTCAAGGAAACGGATCAGCTGGTGATATTGCCGCCAGTGTCTATGGTGGATGGCTTGCTTATCAAACTTTTGACAAGGCATGGCTTAAGCAAGAATTAGCTACCAAGTCTCTTAGCGATGTTTTAAACGAAGCTTGGCCTGGTCTAAAAATTCAATTATTAACTCCCCCTGAAGGATTAAATTTAGTAATTGGTTGGAGTCAAAAGCCTGCCTCAACTTCACAATTAGTTGATAAGACTAATGCTAAGAAGAAGTTTATTAAGACCCAATATGATACTTTCTTAGAACAATCTAGACAATGCGTTCTTGATATGATTAAGGGCTTTAATGAAAAGAATATTGCTTTAATTCAAAAGCAAATTCGTCTAAATCGTCAATTGCTAAAGGATTTTGCTGCACTTAATCATATTGCTATCGAAATTCCACGTCTGACTAAATTAATTAATATCGCAGAACAATTTAATGGTGCTGCTAAGACTTCTGGCGCAGGAAACGGCGATTGCGGCATTGTGATTGCTGATGAGCAAACTGATATTGAAGAAATGAAAAATATTTGGCGTGAAAATGGAATTATGCCACTGAACTTTTTAGTTCATTCAATAGCTTAATTAATTTAATACTAGGAAACGATTATGTCACAAAGATCCCAAAGAAAAGAAGAACATCTAGCATTGGCTAAGATGTTTTTTAATAGTAATAAAAATAATGATTTCAAGCATATACATCTAATTCGCCCCGCTCTTCCTGAAAGTGCTGTTAGCAAAGAAAGTATTGCAACAGAAATGTTTGGTCAAAAAATTAGTGCCCCATTTTTTATCAATGCAATGACAGGTGGATCAGTTGCTTCATATACTATTAATCGACGCTTAGCTCAAGCAGCTGCTAAAGAAAATATTCCGATGGCGTTAGGTTCTGCTAGCATTCTTGAAAAAGAAATTGATCAAATCAAAAGTTTCGAAATTGCGCGACAAGAAAATCCTGATGGCCTACTTTTCGCTAACGTTAATCCAACTACTAAACCTAAAGTGGCCCAAAAGATTGTGCAGGTATTAAATGCTAACGCCCTTCAAATTCACCTTAATAGTGTTCAAGAAGCTGTGATGCCTGAAGGAGATCGGGATTTTCATTGGCTTGATAATCTAAAAGCAATTCGTCAAGCAGTCGATGTTCCAATCATTATCAAGGAAGTGGGAATGGGAATTGACCCCGAATCTTTACGAACCCTCTTGATCAATGACTTTTCAATTATTGATTTAGGTGGAAGTGGCGGAACAAATTTTGCTCAGATTGAAAATGAAAGACGAAAAAATCAAAAATTAATGTTTTTAGAAGACATTGGTCTTTCAACAGTTAAAACTTTGCTTGCTGCACGAACTATTCCGGTTAATAAAACGATTATCGCAGCCGGTGGGATTACCAATGCTTTAGATATTTTCAAGTCCTTAGTTTTAGGGGCACAATATGTTGGTATTGCAAATTATTTCTTACAGTTTGCTAATCAAGATACCGAATCTTTGATTGTCGCAATTCAAAATCTAAAATATGAGTTACGTCTTCTAACTGCCCTATTTGGATTAAAGAATATTGCTGAAGCAGATGAAGTTAAATATTATCTTGATACCGATTTATATAATTTTACTAGACAAATTTATAACTAGTTACTTTCTTTAATGACTGCATTTTGCAGCCATTTTTTGAAGGCATCGAAAAAGGCTTTTGCATTTTTTACAAAAGCCTTTTTCTTCTAGTCTTTTACTAAGTGAATCTCTCGATCAAATAGATCATGCATTTTTTTATTAAAATTATGAGCAATAAAAACGATAGTTGCCTTACTTTTTAATAGATTATTCAAAATATCCATTGTCGCTTTTTGATCAATTGCACTTGTTCCTTCATCGATCAAAATAATATCACTATCATGAACCTTTGCACGAGCTAAAACAATCTTCTGTCTTTGTCCCCCTGAGATATTCAATTTATCCAAGTTAAGTTTCTTATCTATTCCTTCATCAAACTTCTTTAGATCTGCAGAAAGATTTACTTCTTTCACTGCCTCAGCTACTTTATTATCTAATTTGTCATTAAACATCGTAATATTATCTAAAATCGAAGCGGGAAAAACTACTGGGTCTTGTGGAAGATATCCAATTTTACGTAAGTCTGGCACGATCTGATTGCCATTTTTGTCTTCAAATATTATTTTTCCTGAACTTGGCTTTAATTCTCCAAGAATTAATTTAAATAAAGTTGACTTTCCAGCACCTGAATCGCCTGTTAATAAGATCTTTTCGCCCTCTTTAATTTGAAGATCAGGATAAGTTAAACTTTCTCCATTTGAAAACTTTAAACCTAGTGATTTTGTCTTGATTATCGCAGGAGCAATAGAACTGTTTTTACTTGAAGGACAGACAGGTTCTGCAGACTTATCTATTTCCGTAACTAGTTTTTTAATACCTTTCATCTGACCACGGGCATTTGAAATTTGATTAATAGCTTGATTTAAATAAAATCTAAAATTACCTACAATTAGAAGTGCACTAATCTCTAATAAACCATTCTTAACTAAAAAACCTGACAATAAAAAGATAATCAAACCAAAAATTGCAGAGGCAATACCAGTAATAGCATTAAGCAATTTGGTATAAGTAGTTTGCTTAACGTTTGCATCTTCAAGCTTCTTACTTGCTAATTTAGAAACTGAAAACAGCTTTGCCCCAGCGGCAAATTGTCTTAATTGCTCTAAACCTGCAAGCCAATCATTCAGAGTATCTAAATAAACCTGATTGCTATCAGAAATAAGTTGATTTGCTTTTTGTAATGGTTTCTCAATTAGTTTCGGAAGGACTAAAGTAATTGCTACAATTAAGCAAATTGTTAGTAACAAGATCCAATTTAACATAATTAAATATATGATAATTGAAACAATCATGACACTACCATATAGCAAATTAAAAATAGCACCAACGTAATTTTCATTAACCATTTGTAAATCATTAGTCAGTCTATTCTGCATCTCAGAAACTTGATGTTTTTTGCCATCATAAAAGTAATGTTTAACAATCTTATCTCTAACTGAATTATTTAAGTCTTGTGCTTGATATGTAATCAAATATTGACTGATATATATAAATACATAGCCTAGAGCAGCAACCACTAAACTTATTGCTGAAATAATTATAAAATTACGTAAATTCCGTGACAGAACAATTGTCGTTTCTAGTTGAACTAGTGCTGTATTACCAATTAATGTGATTGGTGTTAAAACAGTAATTATAACAAATAGACAAAATCTAACTGGATTAATTTTTATTAATTCCCTAAAATTCATTACTCGTGTCCTCCCTTCTTTTCTAACTTTATTTCATGATCAAACTTGGCCTCCAATTCTGATGTAAAGTTATGAGCAATCATTAAAACAGTTTGATCTGTCTTTAGCAATTCATCAATAATTTTTTCAGTGGCTTTTTGATCAATCGCACTAGTTACTTCATCCATCAAAACAAATGGCTGATGATGAATTTCACTCCTTGCCAAAACCACTTTTTGTCTTTGCCCACCTGATAAGTTTTCATTTTTTAAATCAACAACTGTATTGATACCAGCAGGCATTTTAGCTAAATCAGTGCTTAGCTGAACTTTGTTAACTACATTAAGTACTTGTTGTTCAAGCTTTTTAGTAAACATCGTAATATTTTCTTTAATTGAAACTGGAAAAACTACAGGATCTTGAGGCAAATAACCTACTGTAGCATTTTCAAGTGGTTGATTATTTTTATCTAAGTAAGTAACAGTTCCACTTTGCGCCTTCAACTTTCCAAGTAAAACTGCAAATAATGTAGATTTACCTGTTCCCGAATCACCAGTCAGTAACACTTTTTCTCCAGCTTTAATTGTAAAATCAGGATAAGAAATAGTTTCACCTTGATCATATGAAATTTTCAGATCGTTTACTGAAACACCATATGCGTTTGCTTTAACCGTCCGTTTTTCATTGCGACGTAGTCCAGAAATTTCTTGACGTAATTCTTTTGTTGACTTGATTTGTGTAATTGCACTAGTAATTTCCCAAATAGCTGAGAAAACTGCAAATCCAAATGAGCCAGCAACTGCAAATTCACCAAAAGAAATTGAGCGATTTATAAACAAAATTCCAGCAAAGAAAGCCAAACCTACTTGTGCTAGGGCATTTGCCCAGCCATTCAAAAGATACGAAATCGTATTATACTTACAGCTTTCCTTACTTGCCTTCGTATAATCATCACTTGCTTGATGAAGTTGTTTTCTTAATCGACCATAAGCACTAAAGCGTCTTAATTCTTGCAAACCGCCAAGCCAATGCTCAATCGCATTGAGTAATTTCTCATTTTTAACGTTAACTTGCTTAGCAGCCTGTGCAGTTTTCTTTTCCATAATCTTAGGAATTAAAAAATTAATCCCTAACAATATTGCACTAACTAACACCAAACTCCAATTCATTTTAAGTAAAATTCCTATGGAAATAAACATTTCAAGAACTCCACTTAAAATAGACACCCAAGGAGTAGCAAAATCAGTTGTTAACATTTTTAAGTTTCCTGTTAACTGATTTTGCATTTCAGAAACCTTTTCATCATTACCGGAATTATAGTAATGCTGCATAATATCTTCTCTAATATGATGTAAATAGCTCTGTGTTTGTTTAGTAAAAGCAATTGTTGCAATTGGTAATAAAATTGCTGCTCCTATTTCCATCGCTGCTTGAATAAAAGTCCAATAAATATACCCATTCAAATTTCCCTTAAGTATATTATTCAATGAATTTTTAAATAGATATTCTCCTAATGCACCTGTAATGGCATAAAGAATGTACAAAGCCATGATTAAGATTGAACGTGGAATATTACTTTTTATTAATTCTTTAAATGTCATTATTTTCCCTCCTCCGCTTTAGTTATTATTAATTTTACTAATACTTTTTTAATTTTCAATCATATTTTTTTAAGTGGTAATATTTTTCAACTAAGCGGTATTTATTCAATACTTTCTGCTATGCTATACTATTTTTATCTTGTTAGAACGAGGTGAAAACTAGGTGTTTATTCTAAATAACTTAGGATTAAGCTTAAAACTGAATTATTTTCTTTCAGTTATTAAGCTATATTTAATAAATGTCCCCAAATTTGATGAAAGTTTGGGGTTTGTTAACTAAATATAGATAACTTTTCCCTGAACTTTCAAAATACCGTAAAAAATACGTATTAATGAGCTTAATTATCTTTATGAAAGCTAAGCACTAAAAAAACAAGGAGTTATAAATGAGTAACAAGAAAAACAAAATCAACAATACAGAAATCAAAACAAGAGTAGTATTCTATCGCCCCAGTCAATAATTATTAAGATTCAAGAAAAGAGAAATTTATGACTCAAGACATAATTACTACGATCACCACAAAAGATGATTTTAAAAACACCTTCATTAGTGCTCAGCTAAAAACTACTGACAAGGTAATGGTTCATACTGCTTTAAGCAAGTTTTATTATGTGCCTGGTGGACCGGAAAGTTTAGTTCAAGCTTTAGAAGAAACAATAAATCAAGGCACGATCATGATGCCATCGGAAGTCACTACTAATTGTGACCCAGCGGATTGGGAGTATCCTCCTGTTAAACAAGATTTGATTCAATTAGTTCGTGACAATATGCCTCCATATAATCCTGATACTTCTCCAAGCGAAGGTTTAGGCATTACGCCTGAATACTTCAGAACTTTACCTGATGTAGTACGTAGTTGTCATCCCTATCTACCCATTGCTATTTGGGGCAAAGATAAAGTTCAAATTGCTAACAAGCAGCCACTTGATATGCCATATGGCTTGAATAGTCCTTTAGATTATTTATATCAAAACGATGGTAAAATCATTTTTTTAGGAACCGATTATGAAACTTGCACAATGCTACATTACGCTGAATCAACAATTGGTAGAAAAACAGAAACCTGTTCAGCAGCAACTGGAATAGATAAAAATGGGAAGACCATCTGGACTGATTACCAAAATATAGATATGGATTCTTATGATGATTTTAATGATCTAGGACTGGCCTTTGAAAGAAACTTTCCTAATGAATTTAATCAAGTTAAATTAAACAATAGCTTTATTAAGGTTATTAAAGTAAAACCACTAATCAATTTTGCTAGAGTGTGGTTTAAGAAAAAAGATAAAAATAATTTGCAATCACTAGAACTTTAACTCCACAAAAAAACTACAGCTCATCATATAAAGAGCTGTAGTTTTTTCATATTAAATTAAACAATCACTGTCATTGTTGCAGCGCCAATAATAATAGCTAATCCAACTAGAGTAACTATCATTTCTTTCTTTGTCTTACTTTCATGTAAGAACCAAATACCAGTTAATGTTGCCAAAACTACTGAAGTTTGCGACAAAATAAATCCTGTTGCCAAGCCGTTCATATCTGGTTGTGCTGAAATCAAGTATGTCAAAGCAGCAAAAGCAAAGAAGAAACCAGAAATAATTTGCTTATAAGAAATTCCCTGAGCTAATGCAATCGTTTGCTTTGGATCCTTAACCTTTAGATAAATTGCATAGAAAATTGCCACTAAGCACATTCCAATAGCTTGTGGTAAGAATGCCTTTGAGCCGTCAATTTTTGCAGCTTGTGGGGCAGCTGAATAAGCCCAGTAACCAATTTCACCAATTAATAAAACGATGACTGCTTTTCTCAGCTTGGCACTGTTTTCATCAGTCTTCTTTTCAGTCCAAGTTGTCATCCAAGCTCCCAAAACAATTAAGGCTAAGGCAAGGAAACCAACTAACTTATCACTTGTATTTGGCCAATCTCCTAGTGCAAACACACCCCATAAAGAAGTTCCTAGCAACTGAAAAGCCGTCGTGATCGGCATCGTACCTGATGAACCAATTAAAGTAAAGGAATGGAAAGTAAGTATTTGCGCACTAGCCCAACCAATTCCTGAAATAATTGACCAAATCAAGGCTGAACCTGTAGGGAGTGCAATTCCTTGCATCAAATTATAAATTACTGCAAAAATAAAAGTTCCAAAAGTTGCTCCAATAATTTGATTTACCGGTTTACCACCAATCTTTGAAGCTATTGTTGGAAATAAGCCCCATCCTATCAATGGTCCTAATCCAACTAAAAGTGCAATTCCTTGCATAGACTAATTCCTCCATTTCTAATTAATTAAAAAGTTACGCCACTTTCTAAAATCACATTAGAATATGGAGTTTCCTCTCCAGTTCTAATAAATGCCTTTGAGGACTTTAAATCTTTCTTTAATTCTGAATGAGAAATAAATTTAATCTCAACGTTAGGAAGAGTCTTTTTAATTGCTTCTAATTGCTTAGGATTTTCAGTTTTAATTTCTTCAGCAATATACATTTTTTGAACTTCTAATTCTGTGAGAACTTCCTTTAAAACATCAATAAATGATGGCAATCCTGGTCTAACAGATAAATCAATCTTTTCAGTCCCAGCTGGCACAGGAGTTCCTGCATCCCCCACACCTAACCAATCCATATGTCCCATATCTGCAATCACTCTAGAAATATTTGAGTTCATTACTCCTGTCTTTTTCATGTTTAGTTAACTCCTTACTAAAATACGTTCTTAAATTTAGCATATGGAATTAATTTTACCATGTACCTACTATTTCTAGCTATTTTTATACAAGCGCTAATTTTTGTCGCTTATTTTACTTTTTCAAAAACTTCACAGACCATCGGTGCTTGAGAATAAAAAATTTTTCCACGCTCTTTATATTTCCGCGTAAAAAATTCATCATGAACCGTGCGCCAATAAGCATAGCTACAATCACCTTCTCCTTCATGATAAGCATGTTCTTGAGAAATTAAATTATATGGAATGATCTCAACGCATACATCTTTTATTACGCAGACTGGTTTAGCATTACCATCTAAAATAATGCTCCACTCACCTACTTTAGGTAATTTCTCATCTTTACCATACAATTCATAAGCTGACGTAGTAGCTGTCTTAATTTCTTTATCAACCAAAGAAGCTAACTCATTAGCATATTTTTGATTTGCACCAAAGGCCCATGCTTCAACAGGTGTATTTTCATTTAAATTATGCTTTTTACAAAACTGATGCCAAAATGTTTGTATATTCTCATCCATATCTATTTGATCCTTGTTAAAATTTGGGCACCAATGCTTAAGCCAGTTCTGTGCGATTCACCGCCCCAATCACGCTCATCATAGTTATCCATATCAGCTAATGTATCTGCCGTAAACAAAAGCTGAGCAAAATCAATCTTTCTAAACTGGGCACAAGCAGCTAAAGCTGCACACTCCATTTCTACGGTTGATGCGCCTAATTGGCGAAATTGGGCCACCTTTTTAGGCGTTTCTCTAAAGAATCCATCAGTTGTCCAAGTTGTTATCTCATCATAGTCCACATTTAATTCAGTTAAAGCTTTTTCTACTTCCTTTAAAAATGAGGAATCTAATTCAACAAATTGTCCAGGTTGCATGTAGTGAAAAGACGTTCCCTCATCCCGAATAGCACGTGTCGGAAGAAGCATTGTATTTTCAGGTAAATCTACTAAAGCCCCAGCGGTGCCAACAGTTAACACTTTTTCTACACCATAAGCAATTAACCACTCAAGTAATTGAGTAGCTGCTGGTGCTCCCAAGGGTGCTTGACACAAAGTGAAAAATTCATTGTCAATTTGAACTTCATAGATTTTTGGGTTAAAAGAGCATGATTCAAATTCGCCTAAAGTGCGGTGCAGGTGTTGATCTAAAAATGCATTGATTTCTTTTTCTGGCACAAACGCATAAAGCAATCTTGGATGAAAATAAAACGGTTCTTGATCATGATTAGGTTCAAAAACCGCGTGAGGATTTTTATCAAAGTCTAAAATAAATGGTTGTTTATTCATGCAATACCCTCTCCCTTAATCAATAAATGGATAGTCTTCATTAAAGTAATGATCAATAAAAAGTCGATGTTGCTTGTTAAAAATCTTCGGTAATTTGTCTTTAGAAAAATACTTCAAGTCAAGTGTTTCAGAGCTGATTTCTTTTGACATTTCTTCTACTAGTTCCACAATAAATTCAATAGTCACCGCCTGTGCCACATCTTGATTAGGATAGTGCTGAATAAAATTAGTTGAAACACCCAATAGTGACTTAACTTTTACTTTTAAGCCAGTTTCTTCTAAGAACTCTCGAACACATGCTTCTTGTGCTGATTCTCCAAATTCTAAAGCACCACCAGGCAAACCCCATGCATTAAAATCAGATCTTTTTTGAAGTAAGATTTCATTCTGATCATTAGCCAAAATTCCGCCTGCAAAATTTAGAATAATTGGTTCATGACCAACTTTTTGACGTAAAGTTTTAATGTAGTCTTGAGTCATTGCTATTCCTCTACTTGAATATCATTCATTATAATTGAGATTTCATCATCTAAATGCATCTGACTAGTAAAGGCATATTCGGGAATAAAACCAATATAATCTTTTTCATTCCACCAAGAGCGCATTTTTTCTTCACCAAAAGAATATTCATGACGAGCTTTATGTCGTTTTATTGTCTCTTCAAATGGAATATCAAAATAATAGGCATAAATTTGATTGCCGAAAAGCTGCTGAGATTTTTCAAATAAGTCAGCATACCATTTTGCATTCAAGATACCTTCTAAAATAGAATAAGAACAGTGATGATAACCATATTCAAGCAAGTTTTCTAATAACGGCAAAGCTAAAGTCTTTTCTCCGTCTTTAACATTCAGCATTTCTCTTCTAACTGTATCTTGCGGGATCAATAATGTATTGCGTGGCAATCGATGGTGAATTTCTTTAGACAGTGTAGTTTTGCCACTGCCAGAGTTTCCTCGAATTATAATTAGTTTTGATGTCATTATTTTTATTCACTTTCTCTTAATACTGAAAATAAGATACAATAGCAAAAAAGTTTTATAGAAAATGGTAATTAATTATGAAAAAAGATATTAAATGCTATATAAATCTTTATGATTCAACTAAAGTTAAAACAATTGTTGGAAAGTCGACTAGCTTTTTAAATACACCCGAAGCATTACAGGGAAAGAAAGAAGTAGAAAACGGTAATATTAAAAAAATTGGTTCTTTAGACGATTTAGATGAATGGATTAAAAATCTATAACCTCTTTAACTATTTCTGCCATCATTTCAGCCGAAATATCACGAATTTCTTGATATCACTCTAAGTCAAAATTATCTTTTCCATACGTTAAGCCAGCTTGCGCCAAACTTTGAAGTCGCTTTGCCCAATCAATAAGTCGATCTTGCTTCATATTTTGCTTCTTCTCTTGTTTATCCAAAACGCTATTCCTCCATAAAAAAGAGTAAAAAGTAATAAACTAATATAAAAATTAGGTGCAATACCGCTCATCGTTACTGCTCTTCCTTTTGATACGTCAATTATTAATCGTACGCCGAAAAGATTAGAGATTTGAAGAACATTAAAATTGATGAATAAATTAATCACAAAATAGAGCATTAATAGGATAAACCATATTCCCACTCCTTTAATCATTAATTTAAATAAGCTTTTCATAAATTTATTTCTCCAAATCTAAAACTAAAACAATTTCTTCTTCAATTTTTTCACCATTAGGCACAAAACCAGCAGCTTTGTATAGCTGTTCAGCAGCGAAATTTGAAGGGACGTAAGAAAGATACAATTTATTTCCATTTCCTAAAGGCATTGTTTTTATATATTTAATAAGCACAGCTAACGCATCTACCCCTAATCCCTGATCTTGATATTTTTGATCAATCATAAAACGCCACAAGCAATAATTATTACGAGCAACTTTTGGTGCACCTTCCCAGTGGTATACATTAAAGTTAATCATTGCAAAGCCAACTAAATTATCTTTTTCATAGATAGCAAAGGTTTCAACCTTTTTACCTTCATTTTGAGTTGCATATGCTTCTAGCAAACTAGTCGCATTATCTGCAACATATTCTTTTTGATCTGATTTAACTTTAAGATTTACAACATCCCAAAGATTTTGATTAGTTACCTTTCTTAATTCCATAATTATCGCCTACCAACATTATTTCTTAAGACAAATTTTTTATGCCCATTATCATCAATTCCTTGATACTCAAATCCACTTCGCTTAGCTACATTCTGACTTGCAAAATTCTGAGGATGAGTTCTTAAAATTAAATATTTGAGTCCTAATTGTTCAAATGCATACTTTTTAAGAAATTCGACGGATTCAGTCATAATTCCTAAATGTTGAAAATCATTCGACAGCCAATATCCAACTTCGCCTGACTCTGAATTTAAGTAATGTAAGTCAATCATGCCAGCTGGAATTTCATCAACTAAAATCACCAAATTAAATGCTGTACCATCGACCATTTTCTGTTGAAATTGCTTAATTGAATCTACTTCTTTTTGAACAGAATCAATTTTGTTAGCCCAAACTAACCATTTAGAGAATTCGAAAAGATTTTTCTGAAGCTGATCAAATAAATCTTTTGCTTGCCAAGTTTCAGGTAAAACTAACTCAACATCATGTTTACCAGTTACAAATTTATGTAAAACAAACGGATAATTATGCAATCGTCCCACCCCATTTTCATCTTTTGTTTTTTAGTTAAATTAAATATTACTTAAATATAATTAATATTTCAATAGATTACTTATAAAATTTTTAACTACAAAAATAAGCAGAGATCTTTTACAATCTCTGCTTATGACTTATTTAACTAATGTTTAAATCAACATGAAGAAAAATTTTTCTTAGCTTATTAATGCTATTTAAATTAAATGATTTTCTCGACCCAAGTTTAACCGAATAAAATAATGATTTTTCTCTTTTTCATTAATTTCTTTGAACATTTAACAGAAAAACCGTCTTTCCACTTCTTCTAACTCCGTAAACTAATGAAGTTTGATACTTTGCATCACTTAGATTTAAATGCAGATTTTATACTTTTTTTATACTTAAACAAGTGATTTTATACTCATTTTATACTTTGCAATAAATAAAAAAGCAGGTTCATACAAGAATCTGCTTTAGTCTTACTAATTACTTGTCAAACTTATCCAATCTAGTTTGACTTTGTGCGAATTTTCTTTTTCAATCCTAGTTAATAGATCTATTCGCTTATCTAATTCATCTTGCTCATAATCAGCCACTAATTCAATAAATGACTCATAATTATCCTCAATTTGTGCTTGTTTTAAAGCTTCCATATAAGCATTTCGACTAATCTTATTTTCTATAGTTTGACATATTACTTTTTACTATGCTTTAAAATTGCCAGCCAAATTAGATAACTGATTAAAATGATTAATCCAAATACTCCCCAGATAATTAAAGTAATATTTCTCATTTCTGGCGTCTGTACTACACCTGCTCCGTCAACTTTTCTAATACAAATAAATACACTAGTAACTGCATACAAAAGTAATACAATACTTCCACTAATTTTCCATGCTTTCATTTAGCATTACGCATCCTTTTCAATTACCTTCTCAACAGCCGGCGCAATCAAATTTTCTTCCAATTTCATATCAACTGGCTTATACTCCATATCGATACATTCATCCCAATACTCAATATGTTTCTTATCAATGTAACTTTTTGATTCTTCAACGGCATTTCCGCCTTCTCCTTGAACTGAATACCAGTAAAAATAGGTATATCCATCTGGATTTTTCTCTTTAAAGACGCTCTCCACGTACATCTTTTCACCAGCCATTGTTGCGACAGTATCAGCGTGATGTTCATTTAGAAAGTCCATCCATTCTTGCGCTTTAGCTTCTTTCCCTTTTTTAATTCTAAAACGAGTAAGTTCTACTTTAGTCATCACTAATTATCTTCTTTCCGTGCACATATTTTCGTTTTGCATTAATTTTCATTTTCTTAACAATATCTTCACCAAGATCACTACCAAGCATTTCGGATATTCCTAGTAAAAATATTGCTACATCAGCCAGCTCTTCATTGATATTTTCTTGGTCTTCTTTTAACCAAGCTTGAAACAGTTCATTTACTTCACCATATAATAAAAGAAGTTCAAACTTAACGTCAGTAGTATTAAAATTATGTTTTTTCTTATTTTCGATAACGGCTTTTTGTAATTGTTTAGTATCAATAATCATTTTAATTTACTTCATCTCCATAGTATCCTGCGCAAACTCTATTGGATACTCATCAGACCACTTTTCAACCACAGTTTTTACTACTTTAAAACCATATTTTTCATACAATGCTTTGGCTACGAAGTTGTCAGTAAACACATCTAGCTTTATCGGTCTTACTAATTGATCTAAAGCAAATGCCATCAATTTATTTCCGACTCCATGCTTTTGAAAAGTTGGATCTACATATAGAAATGATAATTCATGTGGTCGTAACCCCACGAATCCAACCAATTTTTCTTCTTTAGTGGCTACATACATTTTGCATTTTAACAAATACCCTAAATATGGTGCATCCCTCAATTGGATAAACACCTGCTCCATATTGGCTGTCTTTAATTCCTGCATGCGTGCCCTATCCATCACATGACACAATTGGTCAAAATCAGAATTTTCATACTTTCTAATAAGCATTAGATATTAAAAGTCACTCCTAGCAAAATAAGCAGTACAATTGCCCAAACAAATCCTACAATCAAACCCAAAATCCAAGCCAGCCACTTTTTCATCTTTTGACTTAATAACATTGTAGCCAAAACAAACATTGCACTTTCAGAGATAATTACTGGATAAGTAACCCAAGATTTTAAATTAAAAATTGGAAAAAGAAAACTAATAATTGTTGAAATAATAACTACAATAGCAGGTACCTTTACAGAAGTATTTTCATTAAATGAAACTACAAAACCAATAATAATTGCAATAAATAAAGGTGAAATATTAACAAACGACATTACATTTTTCTTGCATGTACACTTCCTCCAAATTCTTTTATTAAAATAATATCTAATACTATTTTAATTTTCAACAAAATATGCTATATTATTTTCATCAAAGAAGAAACGACTTAAATGAAGTCACTTTGATGGGGTCTAGAAAGGTATATTTATGTCACTAAAGTTTGCTAACAAAAAGAAGCTAGCACTTTATATCTTTTTAGCCTGCATAAGTGCTTGTGGTAATGTCGTTATCGCTTATGTCACGAAGATTATGCTTAACAGCGCGCAATATCATCGTGGCTCATTAAAACAATTAATTCTTATCGCTGCATTGGGAGCAGCATTACTGATTGTTATTATGTTTCTCAATTTTGCTTATAGATATTTACGTTCTGATATTACACGTGATATCAACTTGAAGTTGAAAGAGAAAACTATCACTTATTTAATTGCTCAACAAAATGATTCACAAAAAGACGGTCTAAATTTAATGACTAATGACCTAAAACAAATCGAATCATTAAAAATTACGAATGAATTAATGATTATTTCTGAGATTGCTGCTTTTGCAATTTCAATCTTGGTCGGTCTGATCAATTCCTGGCTTCTAACTATCATTTTCGTTATTGCTACAATTATTCCTGGTTTTATTCAAAAGTTCTTCATTAAGGATATTCAAGATAAATCTGCTATCTGGGAAAAGCAAAATGCTGAATATACTCAAGCTGCAGTTGATGCAATTAATGGATCAAAAACAACCATGCTGTATGATGCACAAATACCTGTTATTTCTTATGTCGCCAAGCAGGCAAAACAAATGGAAAATGCATTAAGAGCTTTAAACTACACTCAAGGTGCGATTTCTACGCTAATTATTACTATTGCTGACATTTTCAGCTTTATTATTCCATTCTTGGTTGGAGCAATTTTAATGTTTAATGGTCAAATTGGTGCTGGTACTTTAGTGATGATCGTGCAGCTATCCAACGACTTCATTAATCCAATTACAATGATTTTTGATCAGCTCAATCAGATTCGATCTACTAAGCCTATTTGGGATAAAATTCAAAAAGCAATCAATTTTAATAATAAAAATGAAAATGCTGCAAATCCATCGTTTAACCAGCTATCAGTTGAAAAATTAACATATACAGTTGATGATAAAGCTATCCTAAAGAACGTAAGCTTCACTGTTAATGCTAATGAAAAGGTCCTTTTAATGGCTCCAAGTGGCTTTGGAAAAACAACCTTACTCCGCCTATTAATCGGTCAATTACAGCCAACGAGTGGTTCCATTATAATTGATCAACAAAATGTAACTGGCAACTGGCAAAAATCTCATAATTATTTTGGCTATATCAATCAAAAACCATTCATGTTTGACCGCAGCCTGCATTTTAATTTAACCTTAGGTAAAAAATATTCAGAAGAAGATTTAAATGAAGCAATTAAATTAGCTGGTCTAACAGAATTAGTCAAAGAAAAAGGTCTCGACTACCAAATTGGTCAAAACGGTAATAATCTTTCTGGTGGTCAAATTCAAAGAATCGAAATTGCCAGATCTATTTTGGCTAAACGTCCTATTTTGCTAGCCGATGAAGCAACGAGCGCTTTAGACAATGAACTATCACTACAAATTCATCAGACTTTGCTGAAAAATTCAAATTTTGCAGTAATTGAAGTTGCTCATAAAATCTCACACCAAGAAAAAGAAATGTTTGATAGAATTATTGACTTGAGCAAATAAAAAACATTGGTCCAGACTTAGGATCAATGTTTTTTACTATCTCCAATTATTTTCTCACAATCTTATAACGATTTGATCTATCTTCAGGCTTTCCATTATCAGCAGGATAGCCAATTGGCAAAAGTACTGAAGTTTCGTAACCCTCATCCATTCCCAACTCTTTTTGAAACTCAGGGAATTTATTTAGTGCAATTACTCCACCCATTACATAAACAGAAGCTAGGCCCAAATCAACAGCTTCAACCATTACATTTTCTGCTGCTACCGAAGCATCTCTTTCACCAAATTGACTATCTTTTTTAGTATTGATCATAAAAACAAGTGGTGCATTATAGCAAGAATTGTTAGTATTGTCCTCAATTTTCTTAAGAAGTTCTGGGTCGGTAATTACACTCAGCTCCATAACTTCAGTTTGGTGCAGTGCACACGGTGCAGCTTGAAAAGCGTCAATTAATTTTTGAATCTTTTCTTCATCAATTTTTTCATTAGCATATTCTCTAACTGCTCTTCTTTCAAAAATTGCGTTCATTTTCTACTCCTTAAATGAATATTTTTAATAAATCGCTTTCACAAATTTATTCTATTACACTAATATTTAATAAGCAATTCTTTAAATTTCAATTATTTGGTCAAAAGCAGACTTATTTTCATTATGAAGTTGATGACTAACAAAGATTACAGTTGCATCCTCTAGCCCTAAAAAAGTATTCTCCACTTTGAGCGCAGTTTTCTTATCTAAATTACTAGTACTTTCATCAAGTAAAAATAGTCTTCTCTTTCTCAATAAACCTCTAGCCAAAGCAAGCCTCTGCTTTTGTCCGCCAGAAAAGTTGTTACCATTTTCATTTATTTCTGTATCTAGTCCATCGGGTAATTTACTTATTGTTTCCCATAGATTAGCTTTTTTTAGCGCGTCGATTATTTCATTATCTGCAAAATGTTCTCCTAAGGTTAAGTTATAACGAACAGTATCATTGAATAAATATGGAGTTTGCTCCACATAAAGTAAAATTTTTTGTAGCGCACTATACTTTAATCGATTTAGTTCTACTTTATTCAGTTGAATCTTACCAGTATAACTTCTTATTTGTCCAGAAATAATTTTCATAAAAGTAGTCTTACCACTACCCGATTTGCCATAAACTCCAACTTTTTGATTTCTTAGAATACATAGATTTATCGGATGAGCAAAAACCTCTCTATCTTGATACTTCTTCTGTAAATTAATTACTTCCAAGGAATCAAACTTATTTTCAGTAAAATCTTGTCCCTCTTCTTTATAATTCTTTTTCTCAGTTAAATGATACTTATCAAAAATTGGTTTTAACGCTGTCATTTCAGTCCATATCGGTGCAATTACAGCTAAAGAGTTAAAAACGTTATAAGCTAAATTTCCAGACGAACCTATTACACCAATTGAAATTATCTTTTCAAGCGCTAAATAGCCGGTCCACGCTTGAATTCCAACTTGACCTAAAATATTAGAAAAACCTGCGATATTATTAGCAATTGATTGGTACTTCGCTTGCTTAACCTTTTTATCTAATAAAAATAATGCTGCTTCAGTAACTCTAGCCTCTAATTGCTTTTCAACTCCAAAAATTGAAAAGGTATTAAATCCCCGTAAGCTATCATTAGTAACATTCAATAATTTTTCATTAGCCTTAGTCGTCGAAAGACTAGCACTAGCAAGCCTTTTATGAATAAGTTGCGGCAAAAATACTGTTAAAAAAGAAACTAAAGCAATAATTGGGATAAAAGTCCATGAGAACTTAGCTAAGGCAATCATTGAAAACACAGGATCTGTAATGATTTGAACGCTCTGCAAAATATTGTAAAAGCCATCATTTTCGATCGTAGTCACGTCATTAGTTAACCAAGACGCATAAACTCCCGTGTCTTGCTTATCAAATTCTTCAATTGATTTTCCTGACAATTGACGAATAATATCTTTTCTTAAGTCTAGACTCAAAAGCTGCACTGTCTTAGCCATTTGGATTTGCATCAATACTAAGAAAACAGACAAGACCGCAAACACTGCAATATCAATTATCACCCAATAAAAGAAGCCATGAAATTCTAACTTAATTAAGGCATTAAAAATATTTACGTTAATTAAGGCATGTGTCACTCTTAGAGCCGAAGTAATAATAGTTAAAACAATTACAATTCCTACTGCTCCCGGTCTTTTTCTTAAATAATGAAATAAGTAATTCATTTTGTTCACCTCGCTGCAATTATTATTGAGCAAGGTAAATAAGAAAAGAGTGCTTTGTCGTAATAGAAATTGCATTGTCGTATACGCACATTTAGTTGCTTAGATGAGGCAAAACAGAAACGAAATCTTTCCAGCCTGCTTTTTCAAGAAGACCACCAATATCCTTTACTTCATCTGCATTTTTATTAAAAACAGCTTGATAATAATTTTTAAGTATTTTAACTAAAAGTAATTCCGAAGCATTTGAAAGTTTTGAGATATATTGTAGTGGTTGCTTTATCAATTCAGGTGTGTTGTGTTCATAACACTTATCTAAAAAGTTAATGCAAATTCCTCCTAAGATCTCCTGCGTCTTTATAGGCAACTCGGCTGGCTGTTGATACTTGACTAAAATTGCATTTACTAGAAAAGTTAGCTCATCTATATCGTAAACACGAATCGTTTCTCTAAATAACTGCAGCGAATTTTCATTCCAATTATTATCTTGAAAAACAAATTTCTTCAAATCATTCTTTAATTCATCTGGAATATCATCTGCTTTTGTTAAATAAACATTCAAAACCAATTCAATTTGCAGCTGATAATACTTTTTTTGCTTAGAATCTGGCAATTGATCGATATCTTTTTTTATTGCCAAAAGCGTTTGCTTATCTTTTTTCTCATAAGCATCCCCTATTTCTTTTATAAAATCTCTTTTTTTTTGAGAATTAGAACTAGAAAGATGAGCAAAGAAAGATGCATTGTCAATATGATGTCTATTGAGAATAGCAATTAATTCATCAGCACTAATTTGATGAATATTTCGTTCTACTTTTGAATAATAAGAAGTTGAAACAATGCCGGCTGCCATCTCTGTTTGAGTTAAGCCAAGAGATTGTCTTGTTTGTTTTAGCAATTCACCAATAGTCATTATATGCCCACCTCATCTTCTACTTTCTACAATTATAATCAATTTTTATCCGCCTAAATAATTTTTATCTGAAAAATATTTTAAAAACTATTTCATTTTTCTAAAAATATTGGGATAATATAAGTCAAAATTAAGAAAAGGAGTCAAAGTATTATGTTAATGCAAATTTTACTAATTGTTTTGGTGATCTTACTTTTAGTTTTACTAGCTTTAAGCTTTCATATTGTTCCGCAAAACTATGAAGGCTTAGTTGAAACATTAGGTAAGTATTCACGCACTGTAAAAGCAGGCTTTGTGATGATTTTTCCTGGAGTTCAAAGAATTAGAAAAGTATCGCTAGCTCTTCAGCCTTTAGAAATTTCTAAATACCGAATTATTACTAAAGATAATGCTGAAATTACTACTAGCCTAACTTTAAACTATCTTGTCACTGATTCTTACAAGTACTTCTACAACAACACTGATTCTGTTGAATCGATGGTGCAATTAATTCGTGGTCACCTTCGTGATATTATTGGTCGAATGGAATTAAACGAAGCCTTGGGTTCAACTAGTCAGATTAACGCACAACTTGCGGATGCAATTGGCGATTTGACTGATATTTACGGCATTCGCGTTGTTCGGGTCAATGTTGACGAATTGCTTCCTAGTCCAGAAATTCAAAAGGCAATGGACAAACAGTTAACAGCCGACCGTGAAAAGACTGCTGCGATTGCACGTGCTGAAGGTGAAGCAAGAAATATTGAATTAACCACTAAGGCTAAAAATGATGCTCTAGTTGCAACTGCTAAAGCAAATGCAGAAGCTATTAAAACGCAAGCAGATGCAGATGCTTATCGAATTAAGAAATTACAAGAATCACTTGATAAGGCTGGCGAAGGCTACTTTAGAAATCAAAGTCTTGATAGCTTCAACCAACTTGCTCAGGGTCCTAACAATTTAATCGTTGTTGATAAAGACGAAATTAGCAATTTAGGAAAAATTCCAGCTGCTAAAAAAATCTGGGACCAAAGCAAAAATGAAGACTAAAAAAGCAAAGACTTCTAACCTTTTTGAGCTAGAAGCCTTTTATTTTCACTAAGAAAGGATCAAATAATGGAAATCAACCGCAAAGAATTAAGACAAACTGCTCGTAAACAGCTTAAAGGTAACTGGCTGTGGGTAATTGGATTGTTAATTATTCCTGGAATTGTTAATTTATTCCTCGAATATATAACTAATTATGTCTGGACCGGTAGTTTTAATACTAATAATCTTTCTCTTGTTTCATGGTGGCAAGGCTTAGGCTGGAGCATATTTACGATCATTACCGGTTTAATTGCTACGATGATTGCTTGGGGAGTCCAGTATGCAACATTAGCTTTTAGAGATACAGGGGAAAAGCCAAATATTTTTAAAGCAATGTTTTCTAGTTTTACTAATGGCTATTTTTCTAAAACATTTCTTACTAGCTTGCTAACTACCCTATTTACTTTTTTCTGGGGTCTTTTATTAATAATTCCTGGTATCATTAAAAGATTTTCTTACGCAATGACACCTTACATTATGAAGGATATGATTGATTCAAAACACGAAATGACAGCAACAGAAGCAATCAGTGAATCACGCAAGATCATGAAAGGCAATAAAACTACTTTATTCATCATTTGGTTAACTTTCAATATTTGGTACTTTATTATTACTTTAATTGGAATAGTTATTGCTTTTCTTTACCTGAAACCATTTAATAAACCGTTAGCTGATCTCATTTTCCAAGCATTGATTGCATATTTAATTGCAATTATTCTAATCGCTATCATCAACTTTTTACTCTCCCTTTACCTTCAACCATATTATCGCCAAACCGTTGCCAACTTTTACCGCAGTTTAGCAGGCGATAAGTATCTAAAAAAAGGAAATAATTAAATAGACTAGCAAAAAATACGATCTAAGACTCAATGTCCTAGATCGTATTTCTTTTATAGTAATCAAACAGCTGTCCATTTTTTATTGTGAAAATGAGTAAACAAATTCTTATTTTCTCTTAAAAGTTGCACAATTTCCTGCTTATCTATTAATTCTATTTGATTTTCCTTTAAAAACTGTATAATTGTATCAAGCTTTTGATAGTCAATATTTCTTAAAGGTAATGTGCAACTATTACCATCTTTTGTCTTCAAATATAAGTTAAGATAGTCTGTATTAAAATCAACAGGACTAATTCTGATATTCTTTTTATAAGCGATTTTGGCATTTTCAATGTTAGACAGTTTTACCACTTGCTCATCTTTTTTATGTAAGCCTAAAAGCTGCATCAATTTAATAGAATCATTATTGCTATAAGAAGTAATCTTCACTTTCTCCTTATTAATCCTCCAATAAGAATTAAAGCATGTTGGCAAAGTAATAAAAATTCCTAGAATTAAGACAATTAGAAATACCCACCATGGTAAATAGCCAAAGCCAGTAACAAATAATGAAAGTATAACAATTGCAGCTGCTCCGATTAAAACATGGCTAATTTTTACCGGTTTACCAATAACTATTTCATTTGCATTTTTCATCTCAATCGCCTTCTTCTGTCATCATCTATATTATAAAGCGCTTTCAAAAACACTACTATAAAAAATCAAGGAGATCATTATGAAAAAAATTAGTTTAAACCAATTTAAGAAACATCATTAAAAGAAATTTGGAAGCAAGGTTTTTCAGGCGATCAGCCTGAATGGACCAGATTTAATGCACCGTACTTTAATGATTATCAAAAATTTACAGATTTTAAATCATTCAAAGAAAGTACCATTGCCAAATTTTTATTAAGCGAAGATTGTCGCTGCATTACAGTTAACAAGCAGCCAATCGGTATGGTTTCAAAAGATTGGATTGATAAACAAACACGCTGGCTTGAGATTGGAATTGTAATCTATGATTCACGCAAATGGAGTGGCGGCTATGGCACAACCGCGCTACAAATTTGGATTAATCATATTTTTCAAAATACTGACAAGCTGGAGCACATTGGATTAACAACTTGGTCTGGTAATCCCTCAATGATGCGTGTTGCTGAGAAACTCGGATTTCAAAAAGAAGCTCAAATTAGGAAAGTACGATATTACAACGGAAAATATTATGACTCCATGAAATATGGAATATTAAGGGATGAATGGAAAAATGTCGGTAAAAATTAAAAAGATCAAAGATAGTCAATATATTGTTTGGTGCGATGAAAAAGACATAGGCACTATTACTACTTACCATAACGAATTCCATAATAAGTATCTTTATCTAAAATTTAACTTGACTAAATATCCTACTTACTTTCCATTTAGCAAAATCAAGCAAATCGAAGGTCAATCGCTTCAAGTAATGACCTCTTCACCTAATACTAATTTAATTCATTTATTGCTTCAAAATGGATTTAAATGTAAACGTCAATGCTACACTCCTGAAGTAACAAAGAAAGATTTGAAAATAAAGCTAAATTCTAATTATTCTATCCATCCCTTCAATGCAAATAGTAAAAATTACTCTGCGCTATGTCATTTGCTATATCAATACTATCAAGAAGTGCATCAAGCTGTATCTCCTTTAACTGTTTCTGAAAATACTTTTGTCAAAGAAGTTCCAACCAAAACTGGCTATTATAGTACAAATAAAGATGGGAAAATTGAAAATTTCGTTTTTACTGAAAAAAATGAGATAGCTTATATCTGCTCATTTAGCGAAAAGTCATGTGATCTATTTATTCAGGCAGTTTTAAGCAAAATGTTCAATAAGTATTCCTCCATTTTCTTTGAAGCAGACGACACAGATTGGGCTGCAACTAAGTTACTTGATTGCTTTAATGTCGATAAAGAAAATAGTTTTAATACTTATATTTATATATGAAAAAAGCCATCGCTTTTGCGATGGTTTTTACTTTGAATTATTTTCTTTTCTTAATACCCAATCCAAATACGCTAACTAAGCTAGTTAAAGCTAATCCTAACCAAGAAATCCAAGATACATTCTCTGCCCCTGTTTTTGGCAGTGAAGCTTTTTTAGATTCATTTCTATTAAGATTCTTACTTCTTGTAAATATAGCTGAACTAGAACTTTTGCCTACAGTTTCATTTACGACTTTAAGTGTATTTTCATCTTTTTTAGCTTTATAAATTACATAAACAACCTTTGCAACCGCTGCTGTTTTCTTTGATCGTTCTGGTTCAGATACCTTAGTCTCATCTACTCTATTTACCAACTTATCAGTTTTATTTGCAGGCTGACTATTTTTCTCATCTAATTTATTATTTACCGTATTTTGTTTTGATGCTTGCGCTTCTTGCTTTAGCTTATTTAATAATTCAGCTAACTGAGGCTTAGTTAGATAAAACTTACGATTCAATTCAGGAGCAAGAATTAGTTTACCAGCTGCTGTTTGATCTTTGAAATAATCTACGAATAAATCAGTATCAATTCCTACATCAGCCACCTTTTTTGCACCCTTAAATTCAGCAGTTGAATCTACTAAATAGTTGCTTGTAATAACTCGATAAGTCTTGTTTAAATCAATTTGCTTACCAGTGCTGTCTAACATGACAGCAACTTTTTGCGGATGAGAAGGATCATCAGTATCCGTATAAGCATAACGCATACCACTAACGAGATAGTAACGCTCACCATCTTTTACATATTGTGAATTCAAGACATCGTAAATTTGCTTTCCTGTTAAATTAAAAACTTGAATTTGATTATTAAAAGGTTGAACAGCTTGAGCAGACTTCCACTTTATTGATCCATCACTTTCAATATTTAAATTACTTCGAACACCGCCTCCATTAGTGATAGCAAAGTCAGCTTGAATTCCTTTCTTCTTAGCTTCAAAAAGTTGGGCATCAACAACTAAATCGCCAACTGCATTTTCTTTATTATCATTGAGACTAGTACTAATTTCGGTACCTGGAGTTGTTTTACCAATCACAGAATTTGTAATCTTGCTAGTACGATTTTCTGCATCTTTAATAATTGCTTCGACTTTAGGGTCAGCCTTGGTAAGCTTATCCTCTCTTGGTGACATAACAGGATAAACATGAGTTACCAAACTACCATTAACAAAATCGTTCGTCTTAGGATCAATATAACCAATTGCATCATCATAAGCCATTGAAAATTTATTAGCTTGAACAATTTTAGTTCTACCAACTGTACCATTTGCATACTGATGTGAATGAGCAGCAACATATAAATCTACAGAATTATTAGGATCAATTTTATACAGCTTCTTCAAAATATCGACTGCTTCTCCACTAGTTTTACCTTTATAGGTTGAAACACCAGTATGGGCTAAAACGACAATCGCATTCACACCTTGATTTTGCAAAATGTGATCATACTTTGCAATTGTTTCAGCAGGATCTAAAATTTGATAATCTTTTAAATTTTTAGCAAAAGTAAGTTTAGGCATATCAGCAGTTACTACACCAATAAAGCCAACCTTACTTGATTTATCGCCAGCTTTTACTTCTTTCGTCAAATATGGCTGCCAATTAAATGGTACAGTTTGATCTTTTTTATTAATTACATTAGAAATGACAATCTGTAAATTTGAATTTTCATGAGGATAGTTCTGCTCTTCTTGGTTAAATTGTCCTTTTTGAGGAGCTTTACCTTCTACAATTCGATCAAATTCACCTAATCCTTCATCAAATTCATGGTTACCCAGAGTACCAATATTAACGTTCATTGCCTTCAAAGATTTCATCGTTGGTTCATCTTGAAGTAGTGACGACGTTGCTGGAGAAGCACCTACCATGTCTCCTGCTTCAACTCTAAATGTGTTACCTTCGGGATTCTTATCCTTAAAATCTTTTTCAGCATTGTTCAAATAACTACTTAGGCGTGCAGCATTTCCAGCATTATAATGCATTCCTCGTCCAACATATGCTTTCCCAGTGGTATCAATATTTCCATGTAAATCATTAATACCTAACACTTGGACTGGAATATCATTCTTATAATCAGCGGGATTTGCCCATTGATCATTGTTCGGCTTTTTAGCATTATCTTGATTCGTTGTGACCTTTACTTGACTACTTTGTTGAACTTGATTTGGCTGAACGACTTCATCAGCCTTAACTGAACCATTGTTTACCAAAAACAAGCTCATTAATGCTGCACTAGCTAAACTACCAATCAAAACACGACGATGATTTTTCATTTCTTTCTCCTCTAAAACAGTAGACATTAACTTTTACACGCTTAAGTATATTCTTAATTATTATTACGTCAATATCAAAATCGTTCGTTATTTACTAGCAAAGTGTGAAAAATGGATTAATTTAGCCATTAAAAATATTTTTATTTACGAATGATCATATTTCATTTGTAAATAAGGTTATTCAATTCTTATTTGTCTTATAATTAATTTTAGTTATAGTAATTTATATTCATCAGAAAGAAACAATAATGAAAATAGGTCTTATTCAAGCAAGTTCGCAAAAACAAAAAAACGGAATTTTAGAACATTATTTAAATGCAGCAATTAACTCTGACGATCAGTTAATCAACTTCGGTATTTATCCAAATAGCAATACCAACCTATCTTATGTTCAAGTTTTTCTAGCAATTGCATTATTAATTAATAGTAAGTCATTAGACTTCATTGTCACTGGCTGCACGTCTGGTCAAGGGATGATGCTTGCTTGCAATACTTTCCCCAATATTCAATGTGGCTATCTTCCTACTCCACAAGATGCTTTTCTATTCAGCCATATTAATAATGGAAATGTGATTTCCTTTCCTTTGGGACTAAATTGGGGATGGAGCGGAGAAATTAATTTTTCAGAAACTATGAAAGCTCTATTTAAACAGCCTTGGGGCACTGGCTACCCTCCCTCTCAAGCATCCAGAAAGGTTAAAAACACTACAGAAGTAAAAGAATTTAACCAACTAAATAAAAAATCGATGACTTCAATTCTTCCTTCTGTTGACTCCGATCTATTGGTTCCTGTCTTAAAGTACGAGCCAGTTTATAATTTCATTATCCAAAATGGTAAAGATACTGAACTAGTTAATTTGATTAAGAAATTAAAGCACTCATATTTCAATTAGATACAAATAAAGACCACGTTTTTCAGGCGTAGTCTTTATCTTTTATTTGCATTCACTATATCTAACTAAATGAATCTGCTCTTTTTCAATGATTTTTCTAATCTTCGGATCCATTGCAAAATCAACTTCTTGAGTTCTAGGAATAGTTAAACTAGAAGTATTTAAAATATACTGGTCTAAATATCCGGGATGACAAATCATCATTGGAATTACTTCTTCATCAGCATGCTTAAGCATTGTTAAAAATACCTTTTCAGGATCATAATTAGGTTTCATACTTTCCATATATGGACTGAAACGTGTTTCTTTCTTAAAACTAACTGGCTGATTATCAAAAGCAAAATCTAAAATTGGTAAATCATACTCTTCAGCAACAATATGCAAACCTTTAATAAAGTTATCACTCATAACCGCATGACCTTCAAAATAGTCAGGCTTCTTACCAATTAATTCTAAAAATTGATGATATTGAGCGTCAATCTCAGCAATAACTTCATCTAAATTTGTAAAATCTTGCTTACCATAATTATCTCGATAAATTTTAGAACGCTTAAAATTACCGTGTTCATCTACTAACGACGGCACTTGATCAGGAGGAAGAATCGGTTTGCCATTGGTAATATCAGTATGCATCCCGAAATCAATATCTTCGTTCTTTAATAAATCTAGTCCATGTTCAGTTGCAGGCATATTTACCATTACACCAACATTATTAATTATTCCATTATGAATTGCATCGTAGATGCCATAATTTACAGCTCTTGAATAACCAAGATCATCTGCACGAATTAGTATTTGTTTCATTTTAGTTTATTTCCTCTTCTTTTCCAAAACCAATTATATAGGTTGCGACCGCCGCAACAATTAATGCGATTACACCACTAATAATTCCATTAACAATATTTGCTGTGCTTCCTCCAACATAAGCAGTCAAAGCAAGAAAGTTAGCGACGGGTACCATTACATATGCTGTCACATGCGTAATACCTGCATATAAAGCACCTGCAAAACCACCAATCATCATTCCTAAAAATGGCCGCTTATATCTAAGTGCCAAACCATACAAAGAAGGTTCTGTTACACCACCAATAATATTAGAAATAAAATATCCCCATACTAAAGTTTTATTTTTCTTACCTTTTATTCGTAATGCTGCACCAAGTGCCATACCTGCACAAGCCATGCTTGCCGCTACTGCGCCTAAAGTAGCAAAGTTATCATGTCCACCCTGAGCAAATAATAGAGTCATAGTGCTAATAATCACTAAATGCATGCCAGAAATAACTAAGATTTCCCAAACAGCTCCAATAATTGCGATAGCTAAAATAGACCAAACACCACCTAATTTTCCAAACGCCAATAATCCGTTACAGATATAGTCTCCTAAGAATCCGCCAAGTGGTCCTAAGACACATAGAGTTATCGGGATCATTACAGCAATTGTTAAAGTTGGTACAAAAACTGTACTTAAAGATGTAGGAACATATTTCTTAAAAAATCTTTCTACATAAGACATAATCCAAACTGATAAGAGAATAGGAATTAAAGTATTACCATAATTTGTTAAAGCCATTGGAATTCCATACACCGTGAAAGGCTTTCCAGCAGTAACAATTTTAACTAAATTAGGATCTAACAAAATTGCACCCATTAACATTCCTAACATTGGCGATGTTTTAAATTGTTTTGCAGATGTATAGCCTAAAAATACTGGGAAGAAATAAAATCCCGCATCTCCTACTAATGTAAATAGCTTATATAAATCACTAGAAGTTGGAGTAATATTTAGCATTGTTGGGCCACAGATTGCAGCTAACATTTTAAACATTGCAGCAGTTATAAGAATAGGAATCGTTGGCGTTAAACTTCCAGCTACCTTATTTAATACAATATTAAAACCTCTTTTAAACGTCATTTTTTCTTTTTGAGCATTAGCATCAAGATTTTCATCAATTGGAGCAGAACCCGCTATCTTCCCATTGCCTAATTTCAACAAAGTTTCATAAACCTTTGGCACGGTTTGACCAATAATTATTTGATATTGGCCGCCAGCACGAACTACTCCTAATACCCCCTCTATTTTCTTTACTTCATCATCTTTAGGAATACTTGAATCTTTTAAAGTAAAACGTAAACGTGTCATGCAATGTGTTACAGAACTAATATTATTTATTCCACCAACAGCTTGTAATATTTCACGAGCTAAGTTGTTATAATTATCTTTACTCATTTTTAACTCCTCGCATTATTCTCTGAATATAAATCATTAAATAAAACATTTCATCATCCGTAATTTCTGTACGATATTTTTCATTTAACTGAGCTACAATTTCTTTACCGCATTTAAAAATTTGATAATTATTTTCCATCATGTCTTGTATTAATTGAACGGAAATCTCGTCATGAATTTGTTTGTTTGATTCAATTCGCTTTAAAAAATACTGTAAATGGATTTTAAATCTATTAAATGCAAATGACTTCTTATCAATTTTTATATTAAATTGATCTTCTATTGTTCCAATAATTAAATTTAAAGTATTATCAGTATTACTCTTACTTATATTTTGAGATGAGACTTCCCTAGCATTGATAAAATGCATTGCAATTGCAGTAGCCTCTGCTTTGGGGAAAATAATCTTTAAATCTTCTTTAACATACTGCAACGCCTTTAAACCGACATCGTACTCTTTGGGATATAGATGTTGAATATCATAGCTCAAAGAAAAATCGAAAATCTCATTTTTCTTTATTCGTTCAATCAATTCTTGACCGTTGCCAGCTGTACAAACAGCCACGTTATTATTGATTTTCTTTTCAACCCTCATTTTTATCCCTCTCTACTCTATTAAGTTAGTCTCTTGATCTACTTGGGTGCCATAAGCCGTAAGCAAGTTCTTCTTATAACCCTTAACCAGGATTACCATCACGGTGTCATCAAGTTTATTCTGCTTAAGCACATTATCATCAACTGAAATCAACTTTTCTCCTTGATGAACATAATCGTCTTGACTTACATATGAAGTAAAACCATTTCCTTTTAAATCAACAGTATCAATCCCAATATGAATTAAAATTTCTTGTCCTTCTCTATTCCTCAGTCCAACTGCATGTTTAGTAGAAGGCAGTGACACAATTTCTGCATCAGTTGGTGCATAAACATCAAAAGTTGAATTTTGCACACTTGGTACAATCGCGAAACCATCACCCATCATTTTTTTAGCAAAAACAGGATCTTTTACCTTCTCTAATTCAATTAACTCACCAGAAATTGGAGCAACAATATTTGTCTTCTCCTTTTTCTTAAACAAACTAAACATTTTTAACCTTTCTAGTTTGCTCAGCCACAAAAAAACTCCTTGAAGCATCACAAACAACAATAGAAGTAGATTTACTCCTATAAATCGTTTGTGGTAATGCCTCAAAGAGTTACAATCCACGTTGCGATTTGATATACAATTTACATTTTTATATTAGAATAATTATTGCTTCTTGTAAAGCGGTTACATATAAAAAGATTAAAAAAGTCCACTAAAACAACCTGCTTTAGTGGATTTAACTTTACTTCTTATCTTTCTTCTTTTTACTCTTTACTTCAGGTTCCTTCTCCTCATTAATGACATTTGGAGTTTGACCACCATTCTTTTTAGGCTTATCAAGACCTTCACCTGGTCTTTTCGGCGTCTTTTTGGGATCTGGAACAGTCGCAAATTTATCAAGCATTTGTTGTAAGTTGTTAGGATTGTTAAAAGTTAGTCCCATCGTTAATCATCCTTTTCTTTTTCTATGATTATAAAACGGAATTAAGAAACTGACAAATGCTTACTGATAAAATTTACTTAAACTTAAGAGCCTTGCTGCAGTCAACCTCTCTTAAAAACTTAGCAAAATAAAAAGCGATATTTTTCAATACCGCTTCTCTCGTCTATTCAAATTTCAAAACATCATCAACAGGATATCTAACTGACTTCAACTCTTCTGCACTTGCGTCTGGCTTACCAATCGCAATACCCATCACTGGAACATATTGTTCTGGATCAAGTCCCATTACACTGGCAGCTTTTTTAGCATCATAACCAGCCATTGCATTTGTTTCATAACCGTGTGCACGAGCAACTAGCATCAATTGCATGGCAGCGAGCGAAGAATCAACCATTGCATCAGCTGTAAGCATTGTCTTATCCGCATGTTCGTACAATGGTAAGAAAGTATTGTAAACCTTATCTAATTCTTCCTTAGAAATTCTCTTTTCTTCATACATATGATCCCATAAGGCACGATACTTCTTAAATGCTAAAGTATTGCCAAAGATTTGAATAATTGCACTTGAAGTATCAATTTGCGGATTATTGAATGGCATGTAGAATTCATGCAATTTCTTTTTACCCTCATCAGTATCAACTACGATGAACTGCCAAGCTTGCAAATTACATGCAGATGGTGCAGTAATTGTTTCTTTGATCATTTCTCTAAGCTCTTCACGAGGAATTTTTACATCCTTATCAAAGTGACGAACTGAATGACGATTAAGTAATACGTCCCCAAAATTATTGTTTTCAAATTGTGTCATCGAATTTACCTCCTATATATTAGCGCTTACATATATAATTATAGTCTAAATTTATATCTACGCATACAAAAACGGGTATGATCTAAAACCATATCCGTTTAGTTTATCTTTAGTCTTTATTCTAATCCCAGAATTGATTTTGCAGCACGTCTGCCTTGGTGAATAACACCACCAACAGCTGTACCAGAGCCAGGATAATACGATCCAATCCAGCCACCTGCATTTAATCCTGCTGCATACAAACCAGTAATTGGTTGCTGATAAATATCAAGAACATTACATTTCTTGTTAATCTTTAAACCACCTATTGCTCCAAGATTTCCAGGAGTATTCTTATATGCATAATACGGACCTGAAAATGGCTTTACTCCCATCGTTCTGTCATATTCTGGATCAATACCTTTTGCTGCATTTTTATTCCATGTATTTACACTATTTACTAAATTAATTACTGGTATATCAATTAAAGATGCTAATTCCTTAAGAGAAGATGCTTTAATTACTAAACCATTTTTTACATCTTTATCTAATGATTCAGCACTCCATGGAGAAGCTTTTTCAGAAATTGATGTTTGTCCAAAAATTTGATAAGTAGGCTTATTAAGTTGCTTTTCTTGATTGAAAATTGCTCTAAATCCATATGCATATGTTGAGTCTTCATTAACAAATCTTAAACCTTTACCATTTACAAAAATTGACGGAATAGTTGGTAATCGGTCATCTGTCCCATTTCCAGTTCTAGCATCAAAATCAATTGTTCCGCCAAAACCAGTAACAGCAGCACCTAAAGACATTCCCATAATAATTCCATCACCTCTATCTGTCTGGACAGACCAGCAATGATGTGCTTTCACATCTTCATAATGTTGGGGACTTAAATCTTTAGCTAGTTCAAGATTCTGATCAATAGAAGCTGTGGCAAGGATCACTCCTCGTCTTGCCTTTAAATATTTCAGTTTACGCGAATGATCTTCCGTAACAACTCCCAATACTTTATGTCTATCATTAGAAACAATAAGCCCTACTACTGCAGTATTATATGTAAAGCGTGCGCCTTGTTTTTTTGAATAATTCAGTAAAGCTTGAGTTAAAATAATTCCATTACCTCCAGCTCCACCGCCTTCGTACACATGAATTCGATCGGCAAAATTCTTTTTAGCATAAGGAATTTCAGTATGTCCATACACACTAGTCCACTTAATCCCCATCTTGCTGAGCCATTCAATATTTTTAGATGAATTTTGGGTGAAATCATGAACTAATTCTTGATAAACTCGTCCTTCACCGGCCTTCATATATTCTTTTTCATGATTTTCTGGTGTATCATTTTGATATTTAGTATATTTTTTCTGCCATTTATCACCAGCAGCTTGAATAACACCACCAGAATAATTTGTTGTTCCTCCAGCTATACCCTGCTTCTCAATAACCATTACTGAAGCATTATTTTCTGCTGCTGTAGCAGCTGCTGATAATCCTGCACCACCTGCTCCAACAACGACAATATCATATGTATCATCATATTTAACTATTTCTTTTTCAGTAGTTAATTTATTAATAAGAGGAAAATTTGCTGGTTTGGGAATTCCATTAAATTCCGAATGCGAGCCATTTTGAGATGCCCCTGTTATTGCATCTGTATTTAATTTTATCAATCCAGCTTCATTTGCTGCTTTAATAGCAGCCTTTCTAAAAGCTCCAGTGGAAATTGAAGCTCCTGATATTGCATCAACTTCTACTGAGCCCTTTTGGTTTGCTTCCTTAAGCCATTTTCTAATTCCAACTGCTCCAATAGTGTTCTCAGCAATATCTTTTGCCCATACTTTTTTTAGTTTTTCATTATCTTTATCTACATCAATAACTGCTTCTATTTCATTATGAAATCCTTTTTCTCTTGCACTAAATTGAACCATTTTATTACCTTCTTATAAAACAATTGATATCGTTTACATTTTCATTATATAAAGTATATAGTTATAAGTGAAATTAATATCTGTTATTAGTAATAAGAATAGGTTATATCAAATATGGACATTAAAAAATTGACAATCTTTATTAACTTAGTTGAAACTAGAAGTTTCTCAAAAACCGCTATAAACATGCACGTAACTCAACCAACCGTTACTCATACTATCAAATCAATCGAATCAGAAATCGGCACTCAATTGTTTAATACTAATAAACACTACGTAGCAATAACTGAAAATGGAAAAACTTTCTATCATGATATTAAACCATTAATTAATAATTACTATTCTGCCTTACAAAATGTTAAAAAGAAGAATTTAAATGCAGAAAGTCAAATAACAATAGGATACTCATATACTCCATTTAACCAGACATATCTTCCAATTTGGATAAATAATTTCCGTAAAAACAATCCTAATATAAAATTTAATTTAACCGACCTAAATCATAATGATTTTAAACAAGATCTTATATCGAATAATTTAGACCTTGTTATTACGACCGGAAGAGACGCACAAGGTTTAAGTAATATAAAAAGAACCATTTTATTCTCTGAATATTTTAAAGCCATTGTACCCAACGATAATATTCTTTCTAAAAGAAAAATTTTAAATATCAACGATTTTACAAATCAAAATATGCTTTTTCTGGATAATACTTGGGCAGCAATAGATCTTATTAGCCTTCAAAATAAAATTAAAAATTCAGTTTCAAATATAAGCATAACTTACGCAAATGATATTTCTGCTTTAGACTTACTTATTAAATCGCAGCAAGGAATTGCTTTAGGTTTATATTGTCTTTACCCAGAATTAGAAAAAAATTCATGTTATATACCTTTGAATTGGAAATCAAAGGTGGAACTTGCCATTTTAACTTCTAAAACTGTCAGAAAAAAAGCAGTTAATAGTTTTATAAAATCAATCGAAACTTATACTTATAACATGACATTTAATAACAATTAGCCTAACAAATAAAAAAACTAGAACTTTCACAATTGCGTTAGTTCTAGTTTTTTATTATTCTTATTCTTCTACAAATACGCCTTGAGAACTGGCCTTTAGTTGCTCAATTCTATCATCTAAGCCAGCTTTTCTTAAACTAGTAATAAATTTTTCAGTCCTACTATGTTCAATAATTGTCATCACTGTAGAACCAGCACCACTCAAATAAGTAGCAAAAGCTTCATGCTGATGGGCAATTTCTCTGATTTTCACTAATTCAGGAACTAATTTTTGTCGATATGGTTCGTGAAATTCATCTGCTTCAATCATTTTCTTAGCTGTTTCATAATCTTGCAAAGCTAAGCTAGCCGTTAAAGTCCCTAAAATGCTGCTTGCATGTGTCGCATTCTTAAAAGCTAGCTTTTCAGGTAAAGCATTTCTTGAAGCTTTCGTGTCTAATTCATAGCTAGGAATATAAGCAACAAAATCAAATGGAATCAAGGGTAACTCTTGAAAATAATATTGATCCTCTATCTTACTTGCAACTACCATTCCGCCTAAGATAGCAGGCATTACATTATCTGGATGTCCTTCAATCTTAGCAGCAATTCTACACTTATCTTGCTCGCTTAAATTAAAATTAGCTAGTTGATTTGCTAGCTCAATTCCAGCTACAATCGCAGTTGAACTACTTCCTAAACCACGGCTTAAGGGAATTTGACTCTTAACTGATAGATGATGCGGCGTTAATCTAGGAGCAAGTTCTAAAGCGGTTTTAACAATTAAATTATTTTCATCATGACTTATTTCATTCATATCGTGTTCAACAAACCATTTATCACTTGCTTCCAGTACATCTAATTCTAAAAACATCGAAACGGCAGTTCCCAGACAATCAAATCCAGGCCCCATATTTGCTGACGTTGCAGGTACAAAAATTTTCATTTTCTATCCTTAATAAACTTCATACATACTATAAACTTTAATATTTTTTTCCTTCAAAGAGCTAAATAGTTTTGCCTTTTGATCAACTGTAACATTATCTGTTAAATAGTAGTCATATTGTTCATCATTCAAAAAATCAGCATCTTCAATTTGATATTTATCCATTAAATTGGCTACTACTTTGTTTTGAGAACTATCAACCTTAAACCAATATTGTCTAGTAAAAATATCCTTAACACTCACTGAAACAGAGTTCCAATCAGTTTTAAAAGGAGCTTCTTTTTTAGCTACAGCTACTAAATCATTGATAACACTATTAGCAGTTGGAAGTTTTCCAGCACCTGGACCATAATAAAATGACTTTCCAATTGCATAGCTTTCTATTTCGATACCATTAAATTCATTCTTGGTCTGGCCCAGCATACTATTCTCAGAAACTAGCATGGGCATTACAACTGGATAATAAGTACTATTTTGAGTTTCAAGTTTGGCAATAAGCTTCAGTGTATAGCCAAACTTTTTAATTACTGCTAGTTCTTTTTTATCTATTTCTGTAATACCCATCATTTTAATTTGATCAAGCTTTAAATTAATGCCAAAGGCTAGTCGACCAAGAATAATTAACTTATATGCCGCATCCTTACCACTAACATCATTAGTTGGATCAGCTTCTGCAAAACCTAACTTTTGTGCTTCACTCAAAGCTTGCTCGTATGACCAGTTATTATCTGCCATCTGGGTCAAGATATAGTTACTGGTGCCATTAACAATACCAGAAATCTGCTTAATCTGATCTCCAACATAGTTTTGATTTAAAATTCTCAAAATTGGAATTCCACCAGCAACACTTGCTTCATAGAACAAGCGACCTTGATGTTCGTTAGCAATTGCCATTAATTCAGGTCCAAAACTTGCGACTAAATCTTTATTAGCTGTAATTACAGTACGCCCCTGCTTTAAAAGTTCTGATACATACTCTTTAGCCGGGTGAAGACCGCCCATAACTTCAATGACTACTTTAATATCCTGATCTTGACTAATTTGCTCAAAATTTGTAGTTAGATTTAGATCTGGGTATAAACTACGATATTTATCAATATTTCTTACCAATATTTTAGATGTCTTAAATTCTGTATTAGTAATTTGTCTTATTTTTTCTTTACTATGTTTTAAAATATCAATTACACCAGAGCCAACCGTACCTAATCCGAGCATTGCAACTTCAATGATTTTCATTTTAAGGGCCTCTTTAATAATTTTTTTATTTTTGATTGTATCATAGTCACTAAACAGGTTACAATGATAAGAACAAACATGTTTTAAGAAGGAGTAATTTATGCAATATCGTAGTACACGCGCTAACTTAAATTATCAATTAGATGCTCCCGCAGCTATTATCCAAGGATTATCACCAGAAGGTGGACTTTTTGTTCCAACTACTTTTCCTAAGCCAATTTTTGACTTAGAACAATTTAAAAATATGTCCTATCAAGAAATGGCTAAAAAAGTTTTAGCAACCTTTTTTGATGATTTTTCAGATGACCAACTTTCTCAAATTGTAGATGAAGCTTATGGTAATCAATGGGATGACAAAGAAATTGTCAAAATTGCTAAACATGCAAACAATTATTATCTGGAACTCTTTCATGGTCCAACGCTTGCCTTTAAAGATATCGCCTTACAAATACTTCCACGCTTAATGCATACAGCTATCAAAATTAAGCAAAATGATTCTGATATCATTATTCTAACTGCTACTTCAGGAGATACTGGTGGTGCAGCAATGAGCGGCTTTAAAGGTCAAGAACATACTCACGTTATTGTCTTCTACCCTTACGGCGGTGTAAGTCCTGTACAACTAAGACAAATGCTGGGACTTAAAGGCGATAACTTAACTGCAATTGCCATTAAAGGAAACTTTGACGATGCGCAGACTAATGTGAAGAAGATCTTTAATAATCAAGCTTTAGTAAAAAAATTAAAACTAAACAAATTACAATTTTCTTCCGCTAATTCAATGAATATTGGCCGTTTAGTTCCACAAATTGTCTATTATTTTTATAGTTATGTTCAACTAGTTAAAAATGGTGAAATTACAACCGGACAAAAAATTAACTTTTCGGTGCCAACTGGGAACTTTGGCGATATTCTTGCCGGCTACTATGCTAAAAAATTGGGCTTACCAATTCATAAACTTATTTGTGCTTCTGATCAAAACAACGTTTTGACTGATTTCTTTAAAACTGGTACTTATGATCGTCAACGTAAGTTTTACTTAACTAACTCACCTGCCATGGATATCTTAGTTTCAAGTAATTTAGAACGACTTTTATTTGACCTTTATGATGAAGATTCAAATAAGTTAGCTCAATTAATGAATGAGCTAAGTACTAAAGGTAAATATACAGTCAGTCCTGTTGTTAAGGAAAAATTAGACCAATTATTTGCTGCTGGTTTTGCTACAGAAAACGAAGTTGAAGATGAAATTAACCGTATTTTTATAGCAGACCAGTATACGCTTGATCCTCATACAGCTGTCGCTTCTTTTGTAACCAAGAAATATCAAGAAACAAGCCTTGATCAAACGCCAACGGTGATAGTTTCAACTGCTAGCCCATATAAATTCCCTGAAACAGTCTTTCATGCTCTTACTGGAAAAGAAGTAAAAGAAAAAGGCGTTCCAGCCATTAAAGAACTGAATAGTTTTCTACAAGAAGACTTAAGCGGGAATGTACATAATCTAATTCAAACTGGTAATTATCAAGAGCAAATAATTAAAGCCAGTGAAATGGAAAATACTTTACTTAATATTTTGGATATCTAAAAAAGGAATGAGTTAAAAACTCATTCCTTTTTATAACCAATCATTAGCAACTAGTTTTTCAGCAATTTGAACAGTATTTCCAGCTGCGCCTTTTAATAAATTATCAGCTACAACCCACATATTAAAGGCTCCGGGTGTTTCTAAATCTGGCCTAATTCGACCAACAAAAGTATCGTTAGATCCAACTGCATTTAATGGTTGAGGATATTCTTGTTTTCTAAAATCATTCTGTACTTGAACTCCTGGGAAGTCTTTTAAAACCTTCTCTAGATCAGATACAGTAGCATTTTTATCTGCCAATTCAAAATAAACACTTTCGCCATGCGCAATTTCAACTGGAACACGAACACAAGTAGCTGTCACTTTAATATCAGCTGCATTCATATCGTTTAAGAGAATCTTCTTAGTTTCGTGAATCATCTTCCATTCTTCATGACTATAGCCATCGTCTTCAAAAACATCAATTTGTGGCAATAAGTTAAATGCTAAAGGATAATGCTTTTTATCTCCTGCAGTTGGCAAAACTTCAGCTTCATCTCTAATATTTTTACCTGCCATATAATCTTTAGCTTCTTTGAACAACTCTTCTAAAGCTGCATGACCAGCACCAGAAGCTGCTTGATAAGTTGATACAATTACTCGCTTCAAACCAAATTTATCCATCATTGGTTTTAAGGCCATTACCATTTGGATGGTAGAACAATTTGGATTAGCAATAATACCGTGATGATTTTTAATTTCCTCGCCATTAACTTCAGGAACAACTAATGGAACATCAGGATCCATCCTAAATGCACTAGTATTATCAATGCAGACACTGCCTCTCTTAACAGCTTCAGGCAAGAACTTTTTAGAAACTGCACCACCAGCAGAAGATAAAACTATGTCAACACCGGAAAATGATTCTGGTCTAGTTTCTTCAACTTCTACTTCTTGATCACGAAATTTTAGCTTCTTGCCAGCAGATCTTTTAGAAGCTAAAAATTTAACTTTTTTAACCGGAATAGTGGATTGCTCAAGTTGTTTGATCATTCGCTGTCCCACTAAGCCAGTTGCACCTAAGATAGCAACCGTAAATTCTTTTTTCATAATATGTCCTCATTTCTTTTATTTGTAGGTTATAATGATGCATAATATAAGTCAACTAGAATTTTTCGAGGAAGGATAACTAATCCGTATGAAAGTAGCTAAATTCGGTGGCAGTTCTGTAGCTTCAGGCGCAAAAATTGCTCAAGTAATTAATATTTTAAATAACGATAATAAACGCCAAGTCGTAGTTGTTTCCGCTCCGGGAAAAAGAAATAAGACAGATACCAAGGTTACTGATCTTTTAATTAAGTATGCGAATCTTACCCTTCGTAAACAAAACTGTGAAAAAATTCAAGCGCAAATTTACTCTCGTTATGCTGAAATTGGAGAATATTTTGACTTGAGCATGCAGGGACTTAACGAAATCAAAGCTTTAATTAATGATCTTCCTACTCATACTTTTCCTAATCGTGATTATCTGATGGCAGCATTTAAAGCTCATGGTGAATTTTTAAATGCCAAGCTCTTAACAATGATTATGAAAAAGCAAGGTTTTAAGGTGCGACTTCTAACACCAAGACAGGCTGGCTTAGTTGTGACTGGCAGTCCAAATGATGCTTCAGTCAACCCTGAAACTTATGTTAACCTCCGCAATCTTGAACTTGATCCCGCTGAGAAAATTATCTTTCCTGGATTCTATGGAATCTCACCTTCTGGAAATATTGCCACTTTTTCACGTGGTGGCTCAGACATTACCGGCGCTATTTTAGCTCGCGGTTTTAATGCGGAATTATATGAGAATTTTACTGATGTAGATGCCATTTTTTCAGCTAATCCTGCTATTGTTTCTCATCCCGAGCCAATTAGCAAAATGACCTACCGTGAAATGCGGGAACTTTCTTATGCTGGGTTTTCTGTCTTTCATGATGAAGCTTTAATTCCTGCTATTCAAGCACAGATTCCAGTTAATGTAAAAAATACCCAGCATCCCGAAAAACCAGGAACAATGATCGTGCCAGAGACCAACTTTAAAGCTCAACATACAATCACCGGTATTGCTGGTGGTAAGAACTTTGCTGCCCTTTATTTACACAAGTACTTGTTAAATAAAGGAGCTGGTTTTACATTAAAGATCTTACAAATTTTAGACCAACATAAAGTTGCTTATGAACATATGCCGTCTGGGATTGACGATATTACAATTATTTTCAAAAAAGAAGATCTTAATGCAGAACTAATCGACCAAATTTGTAATGAAATTCAAGTTTCGCTTAATCCTGATCAAATGCAGTGGATCGATGACTACGCTATTACCATGGTAGTTGGTGAAGGAATGCGCGACAAACTGAGCCTATGTGCAAGTATTCTCTATCCTTTAGGTCAAAAGAACATTTCAATTCAAATGATTAATCAAGGCGCATCACAGATTTCAATCATGATTGGAACTAGAAGAGGCGATGCCGAAGAAGTTATTCGAACTATTTATCAAACATTTTTTAATTAAAAATATTATTAAAAAGAGCGGTGAATCAATTCATCGCTCTTTTCGTTAGGTTTCTCATTACCAAATAGTTATTCTATTTTCTGGATCAAGCCACATACCATCTTCTGGAGTTACATTGTATGCTTCATAGAATTCTTCTTGGTTTTGGGCTGGAATATTAACTCTGGTTGGCTGCGGTGCATGTACATCAGATTGTACTTCAGCCTTAATTGACTCCGGACGTTGTTTTTGCATCCAGCTCTTAGCATAAGTTTCAAAGAGATCTTTCATCTCTCCGCCTTCTGCCTTATTAGCTGCAATTGCACAAGAAAGTCCACTTAAGTCAGCAATATTTTCAGAAACTACTTGCTTACCATTAACTTTAACTGGACCATATTGTAAGCCATCAAAGATATCAGCAACTGCCTTAGTACGCTTGTTAAATTCTGCAAAGTCTTCCTTAGTCCACCAATTTTTCATGTTGCCCTTTTCATCAAATTGGGCACCGTTATTGTCAAAAGCATGAGAAACTTCATGACCAATTGTTGCACCAATTCCACCATAGTTAGCAGCCCGAGATTGTTTTGCATCATAAAATGGAGCTTGCAAGATTCCTGCTGGGAAGGTTAAGTCATTCTTATAAGGGTCGTAGCAAGCGTTGTTCAAGTTACCTGGCATTTCCCAAATACTTTTATCAGGCTTTTTATTTAATCTTTGAAGAATATCTTTAATTCTTTCTTGATTAATCAAAACATGGTTTTCGTATAAAGTCTTGTTTGGATCTACAACTAAATTATCAAAAAGAGCTCTATTCTTTTCAGGATAGCCAACCTTTAACTTTAAAGCCTTTAATTTAATAATAGCTTGTTTTTTAGTAGGCTCTGAAAGCCAGGTATTTTCTTGAATTCTTTGTTCATAAACCTTAAGCATCTTTTTAATCATACTAATTACGTCAGCCTTGGCTTCATCTCCTAGATAAGTTTTACCATAGTAAATACCAATTACTTCATCAAAAGCCACATTAGCTAGGCGATATGCATGCTTATCTTGAGATGGTAACTCTGGAACACCATAAACTGCTTGTCTGAATGGAAAAGCAGCTTCTCTAAAATCTTGAGATAAGTAGGTTGCACTTTTATTGATAAATTTAATAATCATCCAGCTCTTAAATTCTTCGAATTCGCTCTCACTCAAGAAATCATTAATATGGTTAAAGTAACGTGGTTCTGCTACAATTACCTTTTCAGGCATTTCAGGCAAAAGCTGCTTTAAGAATGAATTGATATCAAACTGATCAAATTTTGCTTCAAAGTCAGACAAACTAGCTGGATTATACATTGCCACTTCATCAGCCCATTCTTCTGTTGACTTCAAAATCTTAGAAAGTTTTTTATCAAATTCAATTCCACTCTTAGCCCAAGTTTTAGCTTGTTCTTCACTTATTCCAACCATAGTAAGCAATTTTACAGTTTGCTTCTCTAAGACAGCAAGTAACTTTTCAGCATCCGGAACTTGATAAGCGGTAGTATCTGGCAAGAAAAGCTGTGGTCCAGTCGCATATAGGGCATTATGATCTGTATCCTTCATATCCTCAGATACATAGATATCAAACGGTAATTCATAGCCACTCGATATTAATTGAGCCGCTTTTTGATTAAATTCTTCAAAATTCTTTAAAGAAGCTAATCTGCCTAAGTCTTTCTTAATTGGTTCTGCTTGATCCTTATTTCTCTTATCAAAATCAGCTGCCAACTTGTAGTAGTTAATTGCCTTTTCAAAGTTTGCTACATCAGGAAGCGGCTTCTTACCATTGGCAAATTCAGCAAAATCCTTCATAAGCTTGTCTTCAATTCGCATATCTAAAATTAAATTAATTCCAGTTGAAGTTCTGTCGGCTGGAATCTTTGCTTTTGAAAGCCACTCAGAGTTAACTGCTAAATATAAATTATCTTGTGGTCTAGTATTAACATCAGGCTTAGTTAAGTCACCTGCGCCTCCACGAACACTGAAGTATCTTCTCATAATTATTTACCCCATTTCTTTAATTAGGTAAATGATACCATTATTAAAAATATTAAGCTAATTTTTATTTTCTTGTTCCACCAATAATTGAGTAGTAGAAACTAAACGATGATATTTTTGTTCGTTATGATATAAATCAACAAAATCTTCTGGTCCATCTTCGATAAAAGGATCATTAGAGTATGCCAAATAATTGTATGTTCTTGAATGGATAAAATTGTGTTCTGCATTTTCTAATGGAATTTTTTCTTCTTTCGCCAAAATCTTGCTGACTTCTTGAGTAATAGCTTCAATATAAAGTGATCTTTCGCTATCTAGATTTTCCATATTTAACACCTTCAAGTTATTGATGTGTATTATTAATATCATAACCACGTTAAATTTCTAAATCAAAAAAACAGTAAGAGATAACTCTTACTGCTTTTTAGTGCTATTCATATGATGTGAGATAAATAAGTGAATTTAGGAAATAGGATATTGTTTTTAATTTTTTTCTGAAAACGCCCCTTTCACCGTAATTTTATATGGACTACTGCCCTTTTGAACAGTCTTACCATTTTCGACAATAGTTACTTTACGTCCTTTGGCGTCAACTACTTTTCCACCCTTAGCTACACTTAGATTTGTAACTGTAGAATTTCCAGTTACAACCCATTTTGAACTATTACTAATATTCATTGTTAGCGGAGTTTTAGCTTTCGAAGAGGCATAACTATTAGCTACAATTGAGGTTTTCCCAGTATAAACTGAATTTTTAAGTAATTTTACATTAGCACTAGAGATTGAATCAACTGTAATATTGCCACTTAGTTTCTGCTTAGTAGCAGTTAAAGTAATATGTCCACCATTTTTGCCTTTGGTTCCCCAATTATTTGATTTATTGCCTGTAACATTTAACAAGTTTACTTTCTGACTATTGAAATCAAGTTTCGTATTTTCTAAAGTAATCTTTCCTGTCGTATTAGTTACGTAAAACATTGCGCCACTTGAGATCTTAGTCTTCAGCGTTGAATCTTTGGCCTTAAAAGTTGCACTTTTACCCGATGAAGTATGTGCATCCCCAGATGTAGATTGATAAATAATTACTCCATTTTTAATTGGATCAGAACCAGAAATCTTATTGCTAGTAGAAGTTAACTTGGAATTGTTTAGAAATATCTTATTGTACCCTTCCATCCCAGCTATTTGACTACCACTAGCCGTTCCTTTTACATTCTTCAAAGAAATATTGCCAGTAGAATAAACTAAAGGTGAACCTGAGCCACTTGTAGTAATTTTAGAATTCTTAACTTTAATTACTCCGCCGCCTCTATCAGTAGCCACACCAGCTGAATGATCACCTTGGGTAGAAATCTTAATTTGATCTGCGTTAATTTTTCCACCGTAAGTAGCATCTAACCCTCTTGAGTTAGCTTTTCCAGTAGTCGTAATTGTCGAGTTTTTAACATTAACGGTACCACTATTTGTTGCAAAAATACCATTTGCTCCGGTAGCATTCGAACTTACTTTAGCATTATTCACTGTAGCAACAGCTTTTTTGCCATTAGCTAGAATAACTGAATCTAAGCCATAGAAGTTTGCATTATCATCATTAGCTGAAGCGCCTGTTTTCTTTAAGGTAGTGCCATCTAAAGTCAATTTTCCATTTTTTTGAACTAGAGCTGTATTTTGATCTGCCTGAGAATTAGAAATAGTCTTTTTACCAACAGTTTTACTACCTGTTTTAACATTTACCGTTGCCTTAAGTGTGCCAGAGTAGTCATAACTTTGAGTATTTGGACCACCTTTCCCTGTCTGACCATTAGGTTTTTGTGGAGGATTTCCAGATGGAGGCGTACCCATCTTTTTACCGCTTGGCTTACCGGGTTTCTCACTCTTTGAAGCTCCCTGATTTTTAGTCGTACTGGCCTGAACGATATCCACTTGCTGATGAGGGGTAGCTTCAACAGCAACCCCAGCTAAAATAGCTGCTAATAAAGGTATTGTGGTATATTTAGTAAGTTTCATAATGAGAAATCCTTTCTATTTGGTTTTGATTGACTAAAATAATAGCGAACCATTGTGACCTAAATATGCTTAATATTTAATAGAATTGCTAAGAAAAGACTAATTAAATCATAAAAAGATTAAGAAAAATTTGTACTTATCATTATTAACTTAATAAATTAAAAAAGGCTACTCCTTAATTTACGTAAGAAATAGCCTTATATGCTTTATTAAATTAACTTACCACTCGCATCCCGTTTAAGATGCGTAGTATATTTAGGAGCTTTAAAACTAGAAGTTTCTTCTTGTACCCACGCTAAGATTTTTTGGGCAATCTTATCAGTCATTACAAAAGAGTCATCAATTTGTTCTTTAGAAATTCCATCAATGTGAACTCCCGCATTAATTACTAAGTTGCCCGGCAATTTTTTCTCAATCTTTTCAGCTAAACGTTGTGCTAAAAAAATATCTTTATGTAATCTACCATCATGAGAAGCAAATTTAACCACGGTTTCTTCTTTTGTTTTTTGATCAAAAGTAACGACTCCACCAACATGAGGAATATTTCCACCGATCAAATTTACTAATAAGTCTTGATTGTTCAATAAGCAATCTGCTTTTAGCTGAAAACTTTTAGTGATTGTAAGCGTCTTTTTCAAGTCTATTCACCATCCCAGCGCTTAGCAAAATCTGCTTCAATATTTAAACTATCCAACACTTTCATCGTTTGATGATCAACGATATCTTGAATAGTTTTAGGATGATCATAAAAAGATGGAATAGGTGGAATAATATGAACACCCAATTTAGCTAGCTTAGTAAGATTTTCTAGATGAATTGCTGATAGTGGTGTTTCTCTGGGAACTAAAATCAACTTACGTTGTTCTTTAAGCATGACACTTGCAGCGCGCATAATTAAATCTTCGTCAAAGCCAATGCTAATTCCAGCCACAGTTTTCATACTAGCTGGTGCAATGACCATTCCGTCAATTCTAAAAGATCCACTAGCAATCGCAGCACCTAAATTTCGATTATCATACACAAAATCTGCCAAATTCTCTACTTCAGCTACAGAATAATCAGTTTCAAGCTTAATATTTTCCTTGGCCCAATTACTCATCACTAAATGAGTTTCAACGTTAGTCGCTTTACTTAGTTTTTCTAATAAATCAATCCCGTAAATACTACCTGAAGCACCAGAAATTCCAACTATTATCTTTTTCAAAACTAATCAACCCTATTTCAAATACTTTTCCCAATCAGGTATTTCTTTAAACTTGGCACGAATAAATTGATCCTTCATATCAAATGGGACAGTTCCATCAACAATCGTCTTTGAACTCATTCCCTTAACACGAATTGATTTTGGATCATATTGTGGGCGCTCGCTTGGATCAAGCGGATGGTTACGCATCCCTGGAATGCAGACAAAGTCTTGATCTGCTTGAAAGCGCGTATTCATTGTCCAAACCACATCATTCATATCAAAAATATCAACGTCTTCATCAACTAACCAAACCGTCTTCAATTCCTTAAATGCACCAAAGGCCAAAATTGCAGCTTGTCTTTGAATTCCCTCATCTGCCGGATTATCTTTATGAATTTGCATAATGGTCATTAACTTACCACCACCTGCAGGAGGATTGTAAACATTAACTACTTTACCTGGGATTGCTTTATCAACCAATTCTAAAATTGAAGCTTCTGTTGGAATACCAGCCATTGAAACATGCTCTTCACTTGGTCCAATAACAGATTGCATAATTGGATTATTTTTTCGGTGCGTAACTGCAGTAATTTTTACTACATTTACAGCAGGATTAGCTGGGCCATTATATCCTGGAAATTCTGGCATCGCAAAACCAGAATCAGTATTAATATCTTCCTTAATTGTTTCATTCGGCATAATGTAGCCTTCAAGAACATATTCACTTCTAGCTAAAGCTGATTCATAAACTGAAACACCATCAACTAATTGAACTGGTTCTTGTCTTAAGGCTCCAGCAACGTCCAACTCATCATAACCCAATGGCGTTGTAGGAGGTTCAAAAGTTGCACCAATTGTGACTGCTGGATCAAGGCCAATGTTAATTGTAATTGGCATGGGTTTATTTAATTTTTCAAATTCTTTTTGAAAATGTCCAATATGACGTCCACCAGGCATAATATACATTCCAAGTGTATCTTTATCTTCTAACACCATACGATGAATTGTAACATCAGTCATTGTCTTGTCAGGATTTGAACCTTTAACTAAACCACAAGTAATGTATGGACCAGCATCGTATTCGGTATTAGTTGGAGCTGGAACTAGTTTCCTAATATCAAAATCAGGATCACTAGCTAAATGGACAACCTCTTGAGCAGGAGCATCTTTTTTATCAACTTTAATTGGATGAACTGGATTTTCAACTGCGTCTTTTAAGAAACGGCCTAATGTCTTGTAGTCATGGTGCAAAATTCGACCATCTCGTTTGCGACTAGCCATTAAACCAATTAATACCCGAGTATTTGGAAAGCCCTTTAAATTATTGAACATCATTGCAGGACCTTCTTTTGTTGGTCTTTCAACTGTACCACCTGCACCAACGTAGCGATAAACACCAGAAATTTCTGCATCTGGATCAATTTCAATGTCTGTTTCATGATAATCTTCTGGATTATCTTTAATTTCACGTAATACTTTTCTTAAGTCCCAAGGATCTTTTGGTAAATTTGTCATCTCAATATCTCCTTTTACTTCACTTCATGTCTATCATACGAGTCAAGTAAAAGGTTCATCAATTCTATCTATTACCGCAATTATTCCAATTTGGCATTTCAAACTGCTTTAAATAATTCCAAAAGTCATTTTCAATTTTAGAATGATTTCCTTTGTTGCGAATAAATAATAAAGTACTTGTTAAAGTAGGTTTAATCGAAACAAATGAAACTTCCGACTTTTTTGTTTGGGGATGCATTAAAATCGCTACGCCTTGTTTATTCTCTACCATTTGAAGAATCGAACTCATTCGATCACTTACAAAAGAAATCTTCGGGTCAAATCCAGCTTTTCGACATAAATTAATTACTGGTTCATATAACAAACTATTCTTTGCTAGCATAATAAAAGTTTCGTCTTTAAGATCTGAAAGCTTTATTTCATTTTTATTTGCAAATGGATGCTCCTTATTTAAACAAACAGTAAACGATTCTTGCGCAATGATTATTTTTTCAAAATCAAGTTTTTCAGGCGCCATTGTCCTAATAAAAGCCACATCGACTTGCTTTTGTTTCAAAGTATTTATTAATTGATTAGTTTCAATTTCTTGCAAAGCAAGACTAATATCTGGCTTCAACTTTTGATAAACCATAGTTTGCTTAAAAATATCGTAGTTTGCAAAAGTTGGAATGATTCCTAACCTTATCTGACCGCTATTATTATCCTTAAACTCACTAGTTTCTTTACTGATCCAATCAGAAAGCAAAACAATTTTCTCAGCATTAGGCAAAATAAGCTTGCCATATTCTGACAAGGCAACATTCTTATTGTTTCTTTCAAATAATTCTTGCCCTAGCTCTTTTTCAAGACTCTTAATTTGTTTAGAAATTGTACTTTGACTTGTATACAAATTTTCTGCTGTTTCTGAAAAATTCAGCGTTTTTGCTAAATCAACAAAAGCTCGTAATTTATTAATTTCCATAATTTACCCTTCAAGTATTCCAATTTGGCATTATTAAACCGCAATTTAGAATTGAGATCAAGTTATTGTAATTTTTATAATTAACCTGATTTGATAAGAAAGAGGTTCAAATATGCCAATCGGAGTTATTGTTAATGCTTCGTCAGTTTTATTGGGAGGAATTTTTGGTGGATTCTTTGGCAATAAACTTTCTGAAGATTTTAAAGAAAAATTGAACATGATTTTTGGTGCTTGTTCAATGGGAATGGGTATTTTTTCAATTGCGCCAATGAAGTATATGCCTGCTGTAATTTTTGCCGTCATTCTTGGGACAATTGTTGGTCTTGCAATTCATTTAGGAAAGATTTTTAACCAAGGTGCTCTTTTAATGCAGCGTCCAATTACTAGAATGATTCCAACAGAAAACTTATCTATTTCAAGAGACGAATTTATGAGCTTAATGGTTACTGCCACAGTTCTTTTCTGTGCAAGCGGAACTGGTATTTATGGTTCACTTGATGAGGGAATGTCTGGAGATATTACTATTCTTGTTTCAAAATCAATCTTAGATTTCTTTACCGCAGCAATCTTTGCAGCAAGTTTAGGCTATGCAGTTTCAATTATTGCTATTCCACAATTTATTATTTTCTTTATTTTGTTCTTGCTTGCTCGTTTTATCTTGCCATTTACTACACCATCAATGATTTCTGATTTTAAAGCTTGCGGTGGTTTTCTAATGTTAGCGACAGGCTTTAGAATGGTAAAGCTCAAGATGTTTCCAATAGCGGAAATGATCCCAGCCATGATTTTAGTCATGCCCTTATCTTGGCTTTGGTCAGATGTAATTTTAAAACTTATTCATTAAGCTAAAAGAACTGTGTGCATTTTAGATATACACACAGTTCTTTTTTAGTCCAGTGACTTCAATGCTTCAAGCATATTAACATCTTTAATCTTACGGTTCACGAAAATGGCCATGATTGCTGTAATCGCCAACGGGATTATTGCTGACAAAAGATAGTTACTCATCAAAATTCCAGGTCTAAACATGGCATTCATCGGAGCCAAATTGTCAATAATAAAACTATGAAGCCAATTTCCAATTAAAAAGCCAAATAGAATACCAAAGATTGAAAGAATAATCGTCTCACGATAAATATATAGACTAGCTTCTTTATTATAGAAACCTAAAACTTTCAAAGTAGAAATTTCTCTCATTCGCTCTTCTAGATTTGTCGTAGTTAAGGTAAAAATTACAACAATTGCTAAAAGTGCTGCTAAGCCAATTAACAGAAACATTACTTTATCCATACTTTGAATTAGACTATCAATTATTTGCTTATTGCTAGTATTTAAATTAATTGCATTAACTGCACCAGTTTTCATCAACGAATTAGCAAAATCATCAGTTTGAACGTCTGGCTTTAATTCAATTAACTGGGCATTAGTATTCATTTTCTGATCAAAATATCTCTCATAGACATTTGAATTCATCAAGACATAATGTCCCATATACATTTCACAAATCCGACTAACTGGCAGTTTAACTTTCTTACCATTACTAGTATTTAAAGTTAACTTATCGCCAGGCTTTAAATGCAAGAGATTAGCCAACTTTTCAGAAATAACCACGCCATGGTTATTCAAGTTAATTTTTTGACCTGACTGTCTATTTCTTAGATTAATGTAGTTGTTAATATTTTTATCTTCTTTTGGCACAATTATTGAAATATCTTGATTTGTTCCATCGATCTTTTTAGTAAGATTTTCAAAATGTACTGACAAATACTTATTTACTTGCTTTGAATCAAGTTTTTGTTCTAATTTTCTGCTCTGATTTCCAGACAAATCCTTTTTATCGACCGCAATTAGATCATATTTAATCAGCTCGCCATATTGCTTTTGACCAATACCAGCTAAAGAATCACGGATACCGAACCCCATCATCAATAAGCCTGTACATCCCGCAATTCCCAGAATTGTCATGATCATTTTTACTTTATAACGAAAAATATTCCTTAACGTAACTTTATAGTTAAAGCCTAAACGTTGCCAAAGTGGTTTGATTCTTTCTAAGAAAATTCGCGAACCATTCTTCGGCGGTTTGGGTAACAATAATTCGCTTGTTGTTGCTCTTAAAACCAAGAATAGTTGAATTAAAGCTGCACCCGTTGTACATAAAACTGCAATTAAGATAGTTAAAAATAGATACTTCCATGAAAATAAAGTCTGAAAATTCGTCAGTGTCAGATTAGCAGTATAAGAATTAAATATTATCTGCGGCAATAGCCAGTAGCCTCCAATTGCACCAATTAAGACGCCTGTTAAAGCAGCTGTTAAGCTATAAACAATGAATTTTAGACTAGTATCAAACTTGCTATATCCTAAAGCTCTTAAAACACCAATATTTTGTCTTTCTTCATCAATGAAGCGTGTCATAGTTGAAAAACTGACTAAAGCTGCCACTGCAAATAGAAAAACTGGGAAAATGTCAGTAATTAATTCAATTTTTTCTGAATTTGACTGGTAAGTATCATAGCCCGGATCATTTTTACGATTATTAACATAATAAGAAATATTACCCAATTGCTTAATTTGCCACTTTTGCTTACTTAATTTACTTTCCTGTCTTTCCAATTGAGCTTTTTGCTCAGTTACGTTTAAGCCATTGCCTTCAGCTAATTCGACTTGTTGCCTAGCCTGATTAAGCTGCTTTTGAGCTAATACTAAATTCTTATCAAGTTCTTTTTTCTTTGTTTTACCATTTTTACTTAAGGCTTTAGTGAGCTTTTTCTTTTTATCATCAATGATCCTTTGATAAGCACTAGAATATGGGTCTAAATTTTTTGTCTGATCAAAGCGAATTCGAGCAATACTATAGTTTGAAGAATTAAAAGCACTCTTTTTCACTACTGCAATTCCTGAAAGCTGACCAGTTCCAACAGTAGTTTGACCAATATTGCTTTTATCCGTATATTCGCTTGGTCGAATAAAACCAACAATCTTAAAACGATTAGTTTTCAAATTATTATGATTATCTAACTTAATCCATTCCCCTAAACGATATTTATCTTTAAGTAAATAACTAATCGCAATTTGTTTATTCTCGTTTGGCAACTTTCCACTAACTATTTGATTAGTGGAAACACTTTTAGTTTCTGATAAAACACGCAGGCTGATCTTAGAATTATTAACAGTTGTATCCTGCAAATATCCTAAATCTAATGTTGCGTTTTTAGCGTGATTTCTAAGCGTCTGAAGATCTCTGTTATCAAGACCATAATTTGAACTGACTGTTAAATCTGCTAAATTTATATTTCGATAATACCTTTGGGCGGTATATCTCATATCAGGACCGGCCATCTTTAAGCCAATAAAGGCAAAAGCACTAACTGCCATTAGTAACATAATCCCAATAAAGCGTCCCCAAGAATTAGTGAGTGAATTTACAGCATCTTTCCATAAAACTTTTTTACTCATGTCACTCACCTACCATTCAATTTTTTCAATATCCTGGGGATGAGCGTTATTTTCAACTTGCTTTATTTTTCCATCTTGAATCCTAATGACCTTGTCAGCTATTGGAGCTAAAGCCGCATTATGCGTCACAATAATAACTGTTGACTTTTTCTTTAAACTACGATCTTGTAGAATCTTAAGTACTTTTTTACCAGTCTGATAGTCTAAAGCTCCAGTTGGTTCATCACATAACAATAAAGCTGGGTTCTTAGCAATGGCACGCGCAATCGCAACTCGTTGCTGCTCTCCGCCAGAGAGCTGGGATGGAAAGTTATTGATCCTTTTTTCAAGTCCCACTTCTTTTAAGGCAACTTCTGCATCAAGCGGATTAGCCACTAACTCATTTGCCAGTTCCACATTTTCTTTAGCAGTTAAGTTAGGTATCAAGTTATAAAACTGAAAAACAAAACCAATTTCGTTCCTCCGATATTTGGTTAATTCTTTAGCAGAGTAATTCGCAATGTTATTTCCATTAACAATAACTTCACCCTCAGTAACATTCTCCATGCCGCCTAAAATATTCAATAAAGTAGACTTGCCGGCACCAGATGATCCTAAAATAATTACCAATTCACCCTGCTCAATATCAAAGCTAAGATCTTTATTTGCCCAAACGGTAGTTGCTCCCGTGCCATACTTCTTTGAACAGTTTCTTAATTCAATAAAAGCCAATTTATTCATCCCCTATTTCTAGTATCCCTATAGATATATTGTATGAAAAATTGACCAAATATATGAATAAAAAGCACTGATATGAAAAGACTTTTTAGTAGTTCAACTAATTCTTATTAAAAATAAACTTTACTGCAATAAAAATAACTATCAAAACACTAAAAATCAAACTTTCTATTATATTACCCTGCTTAACAGCTAAAATTAAAAAGACACACAAAACATAAGCTTGCTTAAATTACCTCTAGACTTCATGATAAATACTTACTTCCCTCTTTAATCGAAAGAATTGCCAGCTCATTATGATGCTTGCTAATAAAATTCTTTACCCAGTCTGGATTAGTTTTTGAATAATCACGTAGTGCCCAGCCAATTGCCTTATTAATAAAAAATTCGGAGCTGCCTAAATTATTTTCTAAAATTGCGTTCAGTAATTTAACATTCATCTTATCTTTACGCAAAAGCTGATGCTCAATTGCTACTCTTCTGACCCAAAAATCGTCATCCTTTGACCAAGCTAACATTAAATCGGTTACTCGATCATCCCTTAAACCAATATTTCCAATTGGCTTAATTAAACTATCAATTGTATCCCACCATTGTTTAGACTTTACATAATTAAAAATATGGTCAATATCTTCAAATTTGAGATATTTTTCTAGTGCAATTAAATAATCACAAACAAAGTATTGAGCCTCACGGTGTTCATCTGCCCAAGCTTGATCTAAAAATTTCCAATCAATTTTTTTATTCGCTTTTTCTAACTTAATAAGATCATGATAGCTTTTCCGACGTTCTGGGGTCTTCAAACCATAAAATTTAAACTTATTTCTCATATAGCTTTCCATTTGTCTAGCTAGTTCTGGATCACTATTCTCGATTAATTTCTTTCTTAATCGTTGATACTTACTTATTTCTTTCACTTCAGTTTCCTCACTTGTTAAAATAAATCTAGTACTTAGAAAAGATAATAATCAATGAAAATTTTAGCATAGAAAATTATGTTTCAAACTAATATTCAAATATACAAATCTGTGATATCCTTATGTTAAATCTTTCACAAAAAGGAGGAAACTTTTTAATGTCCATCAAGAAGTTAGAAAACAGTAGTGACCACGCAATGGTTGCCGAAGAGGTTAAGATTTTAACCAACTTGCTTAATGAAAGTACGCGTCAATTGAGCGGCGACGTTGTTTTTAATAAGATCCAAGACTTGATCAAGATTTCTGCTCAAAAAGACTACGATGCTCTTGAAAAGCAAATTGCTGGTTTAACTAATCAAGAGATGATGGTTGTTGCCCGCTACTTTGCAACCCTACCCTTATTAGTTAATATTTCTGAAGATGTGGAATTAGCAAGTGAAGTTAACTTGCTCAATAATACTGATCAAGATTATCTTGGCAAACTTGAAGATACAATTGATTTAGTTGCACAAAAAGAGAACGCTCGTGAAATCTTAAAGTATGTTAATGTTGTACCAGTTTTAACGGCTCATCCTACTCAAGTTCAAAGAAAAACCGTTCTTGAATTAACCGATCAGATTCACGGCTTATTACGTAGCTATCGTGAAGTTAAGAATGGAACTATCAATCAGGCTGAATGGACTGAAAAGCTTCGTGCCTATATTGAAATTTTAATGCAAACAGATATTATTCGTAGTCACAAGTTGCAAGTATCTAACGAAATTACTAATGTTTTAGCATACTATCCTAAGGCGTTAATTCCAGCAATTACCAAGTTTACGGCTCGCTATCAAGAATTAGCTAAAAAACATAATTTAGATCTTAAAGGCGCAACTCCAATTACGATGGGAATGTGGATTGGCGGCGACCGGGACGGTAATCCTTATGTAACAGCTGATACTTTAAAGCTAAGTGCAGGTTTACAAAGCCAAGTTATTTTTGAATATTACATCAAAAAACTAAATAAACTTTACCGCACTATTTCAATGTCTACGTCTTATATGAAAACTTCCTCAGCTGTTGAAAAACTTTCAGAGCTCTCAAACGACGACTCACCATTTAGAACCAATGAACCTTATCGCCGTGCTTTTTACTATATTGAGAGTCGCTTGCTTCATACTGAATACCAACTTTTGGGTACAGCTGATAAAAATAGTTTTGTTAAAAAGCGTGACTTAGAAAACTTAGATAAGATTCCTGTTTATAATAATCCTCAAGATTTCAAAGCAGATTTAATTACAATCAAAGAATCACTTGAACAAGATCATGACCAGGCAGTCATTAAAAGTTTCTTTACTGAGCTTTTAGAAGCAATTGATATTTTCGGCTTTCACTTGGCAACAATTGATATGCGGCAAGATTCTAGCGTAAACGAAGCATGTGTGGCTGAGTTACTCAAGAGTGCTGGAATTTGTGATAATTACAGTGATTTACCAGAAAAAGAAAAAGTTCAAGTCCTACTTAAAGAACTAAATGACGATCCACGTAATCTACATGCTAATAACAAGCCTAAGTCTGACCTACTTCAAAAAGAATTAAAAATTTACAAGACTGCACGTCAACTTAAAGATCGCATCGGCGAAGACGTAATTAAGCAGCATATTATTTCTCATACGGAAAGCGTTTCTGACCTATTAGAGCAAGCAATTATGCTCAAAGAATACGATCTTTTAGACAATCAAGGTGCCCGCATCCAAGTAGTTCCATTATTTGAAACAGTTGAAGATTTAGAAAACTCCCGCGAAATCATGAAGGAGTTTTTGAACTTAGATATTGTTAAAAAATGGCTTGCTTCTCAAAACAATTACCAAGAAATTATGCTCGGCTATTCTGATTCAAACAAAGACGGTGGCTACTTAGCTTCTTGCTGGAATCTCTATAAGGCTCAAAAAGATTTAACTGCAATGGGCAAAAAATTAGGCGTTAATATTACCTTTATGCATGGACGTGGCGGAACTGTTGGCCGCGGTGGTGGTCCTTCATATGAAGCCATTACTGCTCAACCTTTTGGTTCAATTAATGATCGGATTCGAATGACCGAACAAGGTGAAATCATTCAAAATAAATATGGTAATCAAGATACTGCCTATTACAACTTAGAAATGCTTGCTTCAGCAACGATTGACCGAATTGTTTCTAAGCAAATCGTAAGCGAAGATGATATTGGTGGCTTCCGTGATTCAATGGATAAGATTGTACTTGATAGTAATAAAGTTTACCGTAAATTAGTTTTCGAAACGCCTGCCTTTCTTGACTACTTCTTACAAGCTACTCCAATTAAACAAATTTCCAACTTAAATATTGGCTCTCGCCCAGCTGCAAGAAAGAAAATCACTGACTTCTCAGGATTAAGAGCTATCCCTTGGGTCTTCTCCTGGTCACAAAGTCGGATCATGTTTCCAGGTTGGTATGGTGTTGGATCTGCCTTCAAGCATTTTATCGATGCCGATTCTCACAACTTAGAAACTTTACAAAAGATGTATCAGGGCTGGCCATTCTTCCACTCTCTACTTTCTAACGTCGATATGGTTTTATCAAAATCTAACATGGATATCGCCAAGCAATATGCGGACCTATGTGAAGATGAAGATACTAAGAAGGTCTTTGACACTATCTACCAAGAATGGAAACTTACCAAAGAAGTTATTCTTCAAATTGAAGGTAATAAGGAGCTACTAGCTGATAATCCAAGCCTTCAAATGAGTTTAAATTACCGGATGCCATACTTTAATATCCTTAACTACATTCAGATTGAGATGATTAAACGGGATCGTGTTGATGACATTGCTGGTGTTTACGAAAGCATCTTACCAATTACTATCAATGGTGTAACTTCTGGCTTACGTAATTCGGGATAGTTTTAAGAATTTTATTTTGAGGAAAGCAACATGACAAAAGCACTATTAATTATTGATTATACTAATGATTTTATTGCAGATAATGGTTCTCTTACCTGCGGCAAACCTGCCCAAGATTTGGAAGATTATTTAATTGAGCTTGCAGATAAATTTTATGAAAATGGTGATTACGTTATTTTCCCAACTGACGGTCATACCGGAGATAAATTTAGCCCTGAATACAAGCTTTTCCCGCCACATAATATTGTCGGCACTCCGGGACAAGAACTTTATGGCAAATTAAAAGACTGGTACGAAAGTCATAAGTCTAGCAAACGTATTTATAAGTTTAATAAAAATCGCTACTCTTCTTTTCAAAATACTAATCTTGATAATTACCTACGTGAACGTAAAATCGATGATCTTTGGCTAACCGGTGTATGTACTGACATTTGTGTACTTCATACCGCAGTGAGTGCCTATAATTTAAATTATGGCATCACCATTCCAACTAAAGGCGTTACAACATTTACCGAGCATGGACAAGAATGGGCATTAGACCACTTCAAGAATTCACTTGGTGCAAAAGTAATATAATGTTATGAATGAAAAATATTACTATGAGATAATGTCACAAAATTAAATAAGAAAAATAAGCTGTATTACTTTTTCTAGAAGATAATACAGCTTATTTTCTTTGATTAAAATTTCTATTTTAAATTGATTAATTCAATACTATCAACACCGTCAATTTCACTGACATTAACGGATACTTGTTCATTAAGAGAGGTTGGAATATTTTTACCAACAAAATCAGCTTTGATCGGTAATTCTCGATGTCCTCGATCTACTAAAACAGCTACAGAAATCGATTTGGGTCGTCCATTTGCTATCAAGGCATCCCCATCGCTGCCCTAATTGTGCGACCGGTATAAAGAACGTCGTCTACTAAGACAACATTTTTGTTAGTAATATCTAAGTCCATCGGCTCTAAATCAGGTATTTTTTCCTGACTAAAATCATTTTTCCGATCATCCCGATAAGGTGTAATATCCAATTCACCTAATGGAACGTCGACTTTTTCAACCTCTTTAAGTCGATCACGCATTCTGCGAGCCAAATACACTCCACGCGTCTTAATACCGACTAAAACTAGATCTTCTACTCCCTTATTTCTTTCAATAATTTCATACGTAATTCTGACAAGAGCTCGCTTCATTGCAAGCTTATCCCAAATTTCTTTTGCCATTGTATCTCTTCCCTAATCAAGAATTTCTTATTTTAAGGCGTCTGTCGCAAATGATCTATTTTCAAGAGAAGTTAAAAGCGCGTCAGCTGTGTCAAGAGCAGTTAACAAGGGAACATTTTGTTGAATAGCCATCTGTCTAATAATAAATCCATCTGAGTTCTTTTCAATATCATGTCCCATAGTATTAATCACTAAGTCGATCTTCCCATCCCTCAGTTCATTCAAGATATTATCATCTGCATTTTCGTTCTCATGAACTTTGGTTACTAGATCAACATGCAAGCCATTATTCTTTAAAAAGTCAGCTGTCCCTTTTGTCGCAAAAATTCGATAACCAATTCTAGCAAAACGCTTAGCAATTGGTAAAATCTTATCTTTATCTCTATCTTCAATTGTCAATAAAACATTTCCGTTTTCAGGTAGCTGCATCTTTGCTCCTGCAAAGGCCTTATAAAGTGCTTTGGCAAAGGTATGGTCGCTTCCCATTACTTCACCAGTGGACTTCATTTCAGGTCCAAGATATGAATCCACATCTGCCAACTTACTAAAGCTAAACACAGGAGCCTTAACGCTAATCATTTCTGGCTCTGGAGCAAGACCATCGCTGTAGCCTTGCTCTGCTAAGCTTTCACCCATAATTACTCTAGTTGCAACTTGCGCCATTTCAATTCCAGTTATTTTACTCAAAAACGGCACTGTTCTACTTGCCCGAGGGTTTACTTCGATTACGTAAACTTCACCATTTCTAACAATAAACTGAATATTCATAATTCCAACACAATTAAGAGTAAGCGCTAATTTCCGAGTAACGTCCATAATCTTCTCTTTGACGTCATCAGTAAATGTTTGTGGTGGATATACTGCCATTGAGTCACCTGAGTGAACACCTGCATGTTCAATATGTTCCATAATTCCAGGCAATAGTACATCTTTACCATCGCAAATTGCATCAACGTCGCATTCACGACCATCTAAATAATCATCAACCAAAATTGGATGATCTGCTGCAATATCTACGTGATCATGTAAATATTCTTCTAGTTCGCTCTTGTTATAAACAATTTCCATTGCTTTTCCACCCAGCACATAACTTGGACGAACTAAGACTGGGTATCCTAACTCTTCAGCTGCTTTAATTACGCCATCATGCGTTGTAGCAGTTAAGCCTTTCGGTTGATTAAGTTGAAGCTTTTTAATAATTTGGTCAAATAGTTCACGATCTTCTGCACGGTTAAGATCTTTAACTGTCGTTCCAAGGATCTTAACTCCATGTTTTTCTAAACCAGCTGCTAAATTAATAGAAGTTTGACCACCGAATTGAACAATGACACCTTCTGGCTTTTCTAAGTCGCAAACATTCAAGACATCTTCTAATGTTAAAGGTTCAAAATACAGTTTATCTGAAATTGAAAAGTCAGTTGAAACAGTTTCCGGGTTTGAATTAATTACAATTGCTTCATAACCCATTTTTTGTAGTGCTTTAACACAGTGAACTGTGGCATAATCAAACTCAACTCCCTGTCCAATTCTAATTGGGCCAGAACCAATAACAATAACTGATTTCTTTCCAGACTTATGTGATTCATTTTCACCATCATAAGTTGAATAGAAATAAGGTGTTTTGGATTCAAATTCAGCTGCACAGGTGTCAACCATCTTATAAACTGGAATGATATTTTGCTTTTTACGTAAGTCTCTAACTTGATCAGCCTTTTCATCCCATAAAGCAGCTATAGTTGGATCGCTAAAGCCATATTTTTTAGCTAAACGTAAAGTCTCAAGATCATCCTTATTTTCTTTAATGGTCTTCTCCATTTCAACCATATGACTCACAATATCTAAGAAATAAAAGTTAATCTTCGTTAATTCGTGTACATCTTCAAAACTGTACCCTCTTCTAAATGCCTCAGCTAAGTAAAAGAGACGATCATCTTGTGCTCTAACTAGCTTTTGTTCAATTTCTTCATCACTTGCCCGATGAGCTTTTTCTGAATATAAATCTTTTTCATCAATTTCAAGTGACCTTACTGCTTTCTGCATTGCTTCTTCAGCAGTTCGACCAATTGCCATTACTTCACCGGTTGCTTTCATTTGTGTACCCAAAGTACGATCAGCTTTAGAGAATTTATCAAATGGCCAGCGTGGCATTTTGCAGACAACATAGTCTAATGCTGGTTCAAATTCCGCATAAGTTGTTCCGGTTACAGGATTCTTAATTTCATCTAAAGTCATTCCGATTGCAATTTTGGCTGCCATCTTAGCAATTGGATAACCAGTTGCTTTTGAAGCAAGAGCACTTGACCTTGACACTCTTGGATTAACTTCAATCACGTCATAATCAAAACTATTTGGGTCTAAAGCTAGCTGCACATTACAGCCACCTTCAATTTTAAGAGCACGAATTAAACGTAAAGAGCAATCTCTAAGCATTTGGTATTCTTTATCGCTTAAAGTTTGACTAGGTGAAAAGACAATTGAATCTCCTGTATGAATACCAACTGGATCAAAATTTTCCATGCAGCAAACGATCATTGCATTATCGTCATGGTCACGCATTACCTCAAACTCAATTTCTTTATAGCCAGCGATGGATTTTTCAATTAAACATTCAGTCACTGGAGAAAGCTCTAAACCATTCTTAGCAATTTCAGCTAATTCTTCATGACTATGGCAGATTCCGCCACCAGTTCCACCCATCGTAAATGCTGGTCTAACAATGATTGGATATCCAATTTCATCACCAAATGCAAGAGCATCTTCTACTGTATTAACAGTTCTTGAAGGAGGAACAGGTTCGCCTAATTTTTTACATAATTCTTTGAATTTTTCTCTATCTTCTGCTTGTTCAATCGAAGAAAGCTTTGTTCCTAGTAATTCAATATTTAATTCGTCTAAAATTCCAGTTTTAGCCAAAGCTAGCGCCATGTTTAACCCAACTTGGCCGCCAAGAGTTGGCAGAATTGCATCAGGATATTCCTGTCTAATTATTCTAGAAATTGATTCTACTGTTAGTGGTTCAATGTAAACCTTATCAGCAATGGTTGTATCAGTCATAATTGTCGCTGGATTTGAGTTGACCAAAACCACTTCGTAACCTTCTTCACGAAGAGCTAAGCAAGCTTGAGTACCTGAATAATCAAACTCAGCAGCTTGACCAATAATAATTGGACCAGAACCAATCACCATAATTTTATGAATATCTGTTCTTTTAGGCATGACGCTCTTCTTCCTTTCTTTGGTCAATCATTGACATGAAATCATCAAATAATGAATCTTCATCATGAGGTCCTGGTGTTGCATCAGGGTGGAATTGCACTGAAAATGCTGGATACTTTTTATGGCGTAAACCTTCAACAGTCCCGTCATTTACTTCAACATGCGTAATCATCAGATTTTCTTTATCAATTGAAGCAGGATCAACTGCATAACCATGATTTTGCGAAGTAAAACCAATATTTCCAGTTGCAATTTCTCGTACTGGATGGTTAAAACCACGGTGTCCAAATTTCATCTTGTAGGTTTTAGCACCATTAGCAAGTGCAAAAACTTGGTGCCCCATACAAATTCCAAACAAAGGAACATGTTTTTCAACTTCTTGAACCATCTTTGCAGCTTCAACCATTTCTTCTGGATCTCCAGGTCCATTAGATAGGAGCACGCCATCTGGATTAAGACTTAAAATTTCATCAGCGCTTGCAGTGTAAGGTAAAACAATGCAATTACAATCTCTTTCAGCTAACTCTCGTAAAATACTATGCTTAATTCCAAAATCAACTACAACAATGTTACGTTTAGAGCCTGGAACTGGATAAGAGTTCTTAGTTGAAACACGGCTAATTACACCTTGAGTAATGTTTTGCTCTTTTAATTCTTGGGCAATCTTAGTGGCGTCTTCTTTAGAATCAGTGATCTTTCCTTTTAAGGTACCGTGAATTCGAAGTTTCTTAACCAATTCACGCGTATCAATTCCTTGTAAGCCAGGAATATTTAATCTCTCTAAAAATTTTGGCAAAGTTGTTTGCATTCTCCAATTATCTGGATGACGAGCAACTTGATGACATACTACACCCTTAATTTGCGGTTCAAGTGATTCATAGTCTGCTAAGGTAATCCCATAATTACCAATTAAGGGATTAGTAAAAACCAAAATCTGGTCAGCATAACTTTGATCAGTAATTGCTTCTTGATAACCAGTCATACCCGTTGTAAAAACAACTTCACCGCTACTTTCGCAGTCAGCCCCAAAGGCTTCTCCTTCATAAATACTACCATCTTCTAAAATTAAATAGCGCTTCATTTTGTTCCCCTTTGATATACAACTTCACCGTCAACAAGCGTCATCACTGTTTCACCATATACTTTTTGACCAGTAAATGGTGTATTTACACCTTTTGATTTAAAATCTGCTTCCTTAATTTTGGTTTTATGCTCAATATCAAAAATTGCAATATCTGCATTTTTACCAGGTTCAAGAACACCTGCATTCTTAATTCCAAACACTTTAGCTGGTTTGTCGCTGAGAAGTGCTAATAATTGCTCAAGCCTTAAAACTTTTTCTTCTTTTACAAATTTAGTATAGAGTGTACTAAAAGCCGTTTCGCTTCCAGTAATTCCAAAAGCAGCGTCTTTCATGCCGCCCTGCTTTTCTTTTTTTGCATGTGGTGCATGATCAGTAGCAATCAAGTCAATTGTTCCATCTAGCAAACCAACTAGAAGAGCTGCTTGATCTTCTTTATTTCTTAGTGGCGGATTCATTTTGAAGTAACCATTGTCTTTAGGAATATCGTTATCAGTCAATAAAATGTGGTGCGGGGCAACTTCACAAGTTACGTTAATTCCACGTGCTTTAGCTAGACGCACCAGTTCAACGCTTGTCTTAGTTGAGACATGGCAAATGTGATAGTGAACTCCAGTCTTTTGTGCTAAAAGTAGGTCACGCGCAATTTGAGTAGTTTCCGCAAGCTCAGTAACGGGTGGTAAATCAAGTCTTTCTGCTGTTATACCTTCGTTCACAATTCCTTTGTTAAAAAGCGAATCGTCCTGGGCATGAGTTGCAATGATTAAGTTGTTTTCTTTAGCTTTTTGCATTGCTAAATACATTGTTTGCGCAGTTTGTACGCCGTGGCCATCATTACTCAAGGCAAAGGCACCGGCTTTTTTCAATGCTGCATAATCAGGAATAATATCAGTTGTTTCATCGTTAGTTATTGGGCCATATTGAAAAATATGAACTACACCTTTACTCTGGTTTTCCTCCACCATCTTCTTCATTAATTCAGGTGTATTAGGAACCGGAGTAACATTTGGCATTGCACCGACGGTTGTAAAACCACCACGTGCTGCAGCTTGACTACCAGTTTTAATATCTTCTTTATAAGTTTGACCAGGATCACGGTAGTGAACATGAACATCGACTAATCCCGGACTAACAAGCATTCCTTGGGCATCAATGACATTTTCTGCATCTAAATCTATTCCAATCGCCTTTATTTTTTTACCTTCAATTAAGACATCAGCTTTAATTAAGCGACCATTTTGGTAAACTATTCCATTTTTTATTACAGTTGCCATTACTTAAGTCCTCCCAATTTTCTTCCACGCAAAACTACTTCTATCATCGCCATTCTCATAAACACACCATTTTGCATTTGACGCGTAAACATACACTTATCGCTTTCAACTAAGTCTCCACTTAATTCAACGTCGTGATTAATCGGACCTGGGTGCATAATAATTGTGTCAGGCTTTAGTTCTTGGTAGCGTTTATGATTAATTCCATATTCTTCATGATATGCTTTGGCATCAAAGCTCTTTTCATTCGGATCACCGCTGTGTCTTTCATGTTGAACTCTCAAGAGCATCATGACATCCATTTCAGGAACTAGCTTGTCTAATTTCTCATATTTTCCATACTTATCATATTCACTTGAATACCAGTACTCAGGACCTGAGAAGTAAACCTCTGCACCTAATCTTGTCAACAATTCCATATTGCTTTTGGCCACGCGTGAATTAGTAATGTCTCCAACAATAGCCACTTTCAAGCCTTTAAAATGACCAAAGTGTTCATGAATTGTCATCATATCTAATAAGCATTGACTAGGATGTTGTCCACTGCCATCACCTGCATTAATTACGCCAATATTTAAATGTTGATGCTTCTTTGGATGAATGAGATCTTGATAGTATTCATTTTGTGAGTGACGAATTACCTCAATATTTACCCCAACAGCGTCCATAATCAACGAGGTATCATATAATGTTTCACCTTTATTAACTGAAGAATGTGCTGGATCAAAAGGAATTACTGTTAAGCCTAATTTTCTTTCAGCCATTTCAAAACTAGTATGCGTCCTGCTTGAATCTTCAAAAAACATATTTGAAATATAAACTGGCTGAGTTAAACGCGGTGTTGCTCCACCATTTTTAAAGTACTCTGCTCGCTTAATTAAAGCTTCAACTTCTTCAACACTTAAATTTTCTACACTAACAAAATGTGGTAAACTGACAAGATTTAATTTTTCCATTTTTTATTCTTTCTAAAACAAAAGGCCTGAAGCATTTAATTGCTTCAGGCCTATTTTTCGTATTCTGGTACACGAAAAATATAGCAACCCTTCTGGCCCTCTCTGGAGTCAATTAAATGGTTGACTATTAAATTAATATTTCTAAACTATTTTGGTAAAGACTTCAATTCAACCGAATCCTTACCGTCTTTTTCTACCATGTTAACAGCAACTTGTTCGTCAGTTGCTGTTGGAATATTTTTGCCAACAAAATCAGCGCGAATCGGCAATTCCCGGTGGCCACGATCTACTAAAACCGCAACTTTAATTGAACTAGGACGTCCATCATCCATTAAAGCGTCCATTGCTGCTCGAATTGTACGACCAGTATAGATTACGTCATCAATTAAGATAACCTTCTTATCGTTAATATCAACGCTTATTTTATTTGAATTAATTACTGGATCTTGCTTCAAGGACGCATCATGACGATCATCACGGTAAAGTGTGATGTCTAGTTCATCAACTGGCACATCAACGTCTTCTAACTTTTGAATACGATCATGAATTCTCTTAGCTAAGTAAACACCACGCGTTTTGATACCGATCAAAACCAGATTATCTGTTCCTTTATTTTGTTCAATAATTTCATAAGTAATTCGAGTTAGTGCACGCTTCATTGCTAATGCATCCCAAATTTCCTTTGCCATCTTTTACCCTCCTGATCTTGCCCATGAAAAAAGCTCCTAGTATCAGAGACTAGGAGCTTAGAGTAAAGTCAATACTTATTTAAGCCTGCCTTGCTAGCCTCACGGGACTAATTTTAAAGGACATTCATTGCTTTAAAATTACTGTAAATTATCTTCTTTGTCAAGCAATTTAATTAAATTCAACTTGATTAACAAGATCATTAATATTTTCAATACCTAGTTTTTCTAATTCATTAGGCAATTCATCAGCAATATGTTTTGATGCAATACTGTCTTTAAAATGAGCTGTTCCAACCGCAACAGCATTAGCACCAGCAAGCATAAATTTGATTACATCTTGAGCTGAACTAATTCCACCCATTCCAATAATTGGCAAACTTGTACTTTGACGAACTTGGTGAACCATTCTAAGCGCAACTGGCTTAACTGCTTCTCCAGAAAGACCACCAACATTGTGACCTAAAACAGGTTTTCTTGTTTTAATATCAATATCCATCCCTAAAAGAGTATTAATTAGGGACAAACCATCTGCACCGCCCTTTTCAGCAGCTTTAGCGATTTGTATGATATCAGTAACATTTGGAGTTAGTTTCACATAAATAGGAACATTAGTAACTGCCTTAATTTTCTTTGTTAAAGATTCAACTACATCTGGATGAACACCAAAACTCATACCGCCTTGGTTTACGTTAGGACAAGAAACATTAATCTCTAAAGCATTAACTAAACCTGAATCAGATAATTTTTGGGCTACTTCAACATAACCTGCTTCATCTTCCCCACCAACACTAGCCATGATTGGTAAAGCAGGATAACTTTGACGTAAAGGCGCTAACTTATCTTTAATTACCGCATTAACTCCAGGATTCGTTAATCCAACTGAATTTAAAACTCCAGTATCTAAAACAGCTATTTGTGGCTGAGGATTACCTGTTGTTGCATGAGGAGTAGTAGTCTTAATGACCATTGCTCCTAAATCATTTAAATCAAACTTCTTAGCTGCTGGAACATCTCCAAAGCCAAAAGTTCCACTTGCTGGCATAACTGGATTCTTTAAATCTAATCCTGGTAATTTTACATGCGTATTAATCATATTTTCCTCCAAAATGAATGCTCACGGTCATTCGATTATTTTTCAAGAACTGATTGTACACGCTTTTTTGTTTTTTTCAAAGTTAAAAATTTTATTTGTAATTCTTGACCGAAGGTGCTAAACTTCATTTTGATTAAACTTTAAACGGTACAGAGAGACCGCAAGTTAAAAATTATTGGCTTAAATTATCTGGGAAAGTCTATACCTAGTGTCTCTCTGCGCTCGGTGTAGACTTTTTTTATGGAGGAAAAATGACAAGACCAGTTATCGTTGCCTTAGATTTAGACAATGAAAAGAAATTAAATGCACTCTTACCTAAGTTAGGCAAACCAGAAAATGTTTTTATTAAAATTGGAATGGAACTCTTTTTCAATGAAGGTCCTGCAATTGTTAGAAATTTATCTGAGCAAGGCTATCAAATTTTCTTAGATTTAAAAATGAGTGATATACCTAATACTGTTTACAATGGGGCTAAAGCCCTAGCTCAATTAGGAATCACTTATACTACAGTTCATGCTCTTGGCGGCAGTCAAATGATTAAAGCAGCAAAAGAAGGTTTAATTGCTGGCACACCTGTCGGTAAAAACATCCCTAAGTTATTAGCTGTTACAGAATTAACTTCAATTTCTGATGATATTTTGCACGAAGAACAAAATTGTAATTTATCAATGAAGCAGCAGGTTTTAAGTCTAGCTGAAACTGCTAAAAAGGCTGGCGCTGATGGAGTAATTTGTTCACCGCTAGAAGTTAAGAATTTGCGTCAAAATGTTGGTGACGACTTTTTATACGTAACTCCTGGCATTCGCCCAGCAGGAAATGCCAAAGATGATCAGTCTAGAGTAGCTACGCCAGCCCAGGCAAAAGAATGGGGGTCAACCGCGATTGTAGTGGGACGTCCGATTACTCTAGCAACTAATCCAGAAGCAGCATATGAAGCAATTAAGAAGGAGTTCAACTAAAATGCATAAAGATCAAATTATCAGCCAATTAATCCAAGAAAAAATTATTACTATTTCACCTGATAAACCATTTACATACGCAAGCGGGATGCTTTCACCAATCTATACCGATTTACGCTTAACTGTTTCCTATCCCGAATTGCGTGACATGATCGCTAGCGACTTGGCCAATTTAATTGCAAAAGAATTTCCTGAAGCAACAATTGTCGGAGGTGTTGCAACAGCAGGAATTCCACATGCTGCTTTAGTTGCTGAAAAATTGCACCTACCAATGATTTACGTTAGACCCAAGCCAAAAGATCATGGAAAAGGTCGTCAAATTGAAGGCCGCTTCTCAGAAAATGATAAGATCGTTTTGATTGATGATTTAATTACTACTGGTGGCTCAGTCCTTAATGCAGTTAAAGCCACAGAAAAAGATGGTGGTCATGTTGCTGGTGTTTCTTCAATTTTCACTTATTACTTACCAGATGCTAAAGAAAACTTTAAAAAGGCAAATGTAAAATATGCACCACTTCTTTCCTACCCTGAATTGCTGAAGAAAGAAAACGAGTCTGGTCATATTACTAGTGAACAATATGATATTTTGAAGACTTGGCATGAAGATCCATGGGCTTGGGGTAAAAAGTTCAATAATTAATACAAATATTTGAAAAAGCAGAGATGATAGACAACGATTATGTTGCAATCATCTCTGCTTTTTTTGTTTATTACGCGTTTCTTTTTTCTTTTGAGATTTTTATAAAAACAAAGTTAATTAATCGCTTTATTTTGCTTGTGTTAGACTTAAGAAGAGTAAGTCATTTTCTTTTTTATTAGTATTTTGTTAATAAAAAATACAACATTTTTATTTATAATAATTGTAACTAGCAGAAAGGATGGATGAAATATGGATACAAATAATATTTTGTCTTACATAAAATGGCGTGGCGATATTTCCCTTTCTGCACGACCATTTGACGAAGTAGATGCATTAGTGATTGCCACATTTTCTTATATTCATCTCGATGGTATCGTCCCTGACTCTAATAAAGAAGTTTCAATTAAAGACGTTGCCCAAAAATATTTTAATTCATCAAATCAAAACTTAGATCACTACAAGTATCAAGATTTACTTAAATTAATGGCTAACTCAGTTCGGTTTGGGGATGCCAAATTATCTTATTTTGCTGATGTTCTAACTGACCGCATTCAATTTTCTGCGATAAAAATTAGTTTAGATAATGATACTAATTTTATTTCTTTTCGTGGTACTGACGATACATTAGTTGGCTGGAAAGAAGATTTTGAAATTAGTTTTAGAACTACTGGAGCTCAAAAATATGCATTGAAATACCTCACAAATATTCTTAAAACTACCAATCAAGTATATAGTCTCGCAGGACATTCTAAAGGTGGTAATCTAGCTGAATATGCGGCAGTTAACTTACCAGATGATCTAAAAGAAAATATTGACACTATTTATACTTTCGACAGTCCCGGCCTTAGTACACAAGTTGATGGCGTAACCGATAAATTAAAACGCTATGTTCCAGAATTCAGTATTATTGGACGATTGTTTGAGCCAGAAAATATTACCCCAACCATTTTAGTCAGTGATCGGTCCAAACTTGCTCAGCATGATCCAATGAGTTGGGAAGTTTCAGGCTCTCATTTTATTACTAGAAACCATAGAAACCCTACTTCTAAAATATATAATCAAATTATCAATCAATGGATTGGCGAAGCAAATCTACAGGAGCGAGAAGCCTTAACTAATGATTTATTCAGCGCGTTTGCTGCAAGTGGCGCAACCAAAATTACTGAGCTTAATAAAAATGGTTTTGGCGGTTTTGGCGCAATACTTTTTTCACTTACAGATTCTTCAAGAAGAACTAGATTCGTGTTAGGTAGTTTATGGGAAACCATTTGGCGTAGTATTAAAGCAACGCATCTCGAAAAACTTTTTATTAATACTAATTCAATTATCGGTTGGGTTTTAATTCTTCTTGGTATTGTTGATCTCACAATTCCTGATTACGCTTATCGCGCGTTTGGTGGCTTAGTTGCCCTCTTTTGCGTAGGTTGGAGTGGTTATCACATTGTTGAGACCGCAAATTCTCATCTTTTGCCTAAACCCAAAAGATTCTTCATTATTTCCTACCTAATAGTTTTTGGCCTTGCAATTGCAATTATTTCAAATAATCGCTTGCTTAACTTCTTAGCTCATTACGTTTTAGGTATCTTCTTAATTGGTTTTGCATACGTAAGATTACGTAGCGTAATTGTTAAAAATAAGAAAAATGGAATCTTTAGAAATATTATTGATGTCCTAGAAAGTTTGATCGCTTTTGCTGCAGGAATTATTGTGATTATAAATCCAAATTACTTTAGTCGGCAGGCAGTAATTAGCTTAGGAATTTTATTAATTATTTATGGCTTTTTCCAACTAGTAATGGAATTATTCAAGCAAAGAAAACTACGTATGCCATCTAAACATCGCTAAAGATACAAAAAGCTTTCGGAAAATCTATTCCGAAGGCCTTTTATTTTTCTTGCAAAACTTTTTCAATCGCTGCAGCAACCCCATCATGATCACAATCTTTTGTAACCATTTGAGCATTATCTTTTACAGACGTTACCGCGTTTCCCATAGCTACACCAATTCCAGCATATTTAATCATACTTAAATCGTTCTCTTCATCCCCAATAGCCATTATATTTTCATTAGTTAAATTCAATTTTTGACACAGAATTTTCAATGCATTTCCTTTTGAAACGCCCTTGGGGTTAGCTTCATAGTAAAATGGGGCAGTTTTTGTAAATGTAATTTTATCGTCTAAATGCGCAAATGGCGTATGATCTGCAATTTTTTTATCCAAGTATTTTTGTTCATCAACGTACATGCACTTAATAATTGGCACATCTTTCATCTCAGCAGGAGTCCGATAAGAAATGCCTAAATTAACCAAATTAGCTTCGTATAGCGTAAAGTCTCCGATATCTCGATCGGCTGTATAAATACGATCTGGAGCAGAAGCATGAAAATGCAGCCCTAATTTTAAAGCTATTGTTTCTAAATCAAGGTAATTGTCATAGGTCAATTTCTTTTCAAATAAAACATTGCCAGAAGTTGTTTCAACTACGCCGCCTCCAAAGCAAACGACATATTCGTCATTTTGATTAGCCAAGTTTAATTCATGCAAAATTTGCTTTACACCGCTTAATGGCCTTCCAGTTGCAATCACAATCTTAATTCCAGCTTTTCTCGCCATTAAAATTGCATTCTTCACTCCCCTGGTCAGCTGTTTTTGAGAATTCAACAAAGTTCCATCAACATCAATTGCAATTACCTTAATTTCATTCATTCTCTTACCTCAACAAAGCTCCTAACAAAACAACTAAGCCAATACAACCAACCACACTCAACTGTAAACGCCAAGTAATCGTTAAATAAGCAATAAACTCCCGCACAAATGCATTTAGAGTAAAATACCATTTGGTTTTAGCTCCATAGCCAATGCAATCTAGCCCCATTCTCTTAGCTAAAACTAATGCGCGATACACATGATAAGAATTTGTGACAATTGCAAAACGTGAATCAGCTTTCATTAACTTATGCGAAAAAGCTAAATTTTGTCTAGTTGTCTTTGACTTATCTTCAACAATAATATCTTGTTTAGAGATTCCCTTTTCTTCGGCATACTTTGCCATTGCAGCTGCTTCAGGAATTTCTTCTCCTGGTCCTTGTCCACCTGACATAATAATTTTTGAACCTGGATTATTACGGTAAATCTCAATTCCACGGTTAATTCTAGCGGCAAGCAGCGGTGTCACTTTTTTTCCAATTAAACCAGCACCTAAAACTACGATATAATTTAATTTTTTTATCTTAAAATTAATCAGATTAATCCATGAAGTCAAAGTATACATCATCATAATAAAAATTAAATAAATGATGGTCAAATTAACAAATAAATACAAGTAGGTACCAAAATTATTGCGCGTTAATCGTCCAACTACAGGGAATAAGAATAAGTAAGCAATAATTCCAATTCCCATTGCTAATGATAAAAAGTTAGTCCAGCGATTACCTTCCCGAATTAAAATTTTAATTCCATTATAAATAAACATCACTATTAAAACTGCAATAAAGGCAAAGACCAAAACCATCAATGCAATTAAAATCACTGCAAAAACAAGTAGAACAAATTGGTGTGTAATTGGAAAAAACTCTGCTGCAATCATTAAGCTAACTACTGTGAGTAAACCGAAAGTTATTATTGTCCAAACTAACGTCATCCCTGACCACAGACTTCGTCTTTCATGGGTCAATACCCAAACAAAGGTTGCTAAAGCCAGTAAAAACAAAATTAATACAATTGAAAATGATAAGATCACTTATCATTTCACCACCTTAATGTAACGTAAACATCTCTAGATGTACCCTTTTCTTAATTATACAAAATAAATTGCACTGATACGTTTGCTTCAGTATAATTAAGAAAATATTTTTAGGGAGGAATCAATATGACAGATCAACTTTTAGTAACAACCACTGAAAATATTCCCAACCAAAAATACGAAATTATTGGTGAAGTTTTCGGTGTAACTACTCAATCAAAGAATGCTATTCGCGATTTTGGTGCTGGATTGAAAAGTATTGTTGGTGGTGAAATCAAAGCCTACACATCTATGCTAACTGAATCAAGAGATCAAGCGATTAATCGTCTTCGCCAGAATGCTGCAGATTTGGGAGCAGATGCTGTAGTAATGATGCGGTTTGACTCAGGATCTATTGCAGGAGATATGCAATCAGTAGTTGCTTACGGAACTGCTGTTAAATTTATTGACTAGCTAAAAAGACTGACATTAGTCAGTCTTTTTTATTTTCTTAAGCCTTTAGGGTAGAAATTCTTCAAAATTTGATCATTGCCGATTTTTCCAAAACTAAAGATGTGATTTTGATATGCGACTAAAACAAAACCTCGCAACTCACTATTTACCTTAATAGTTTCACCATGTAGATAATGTTCATAATCAGTTTCATTTTTCAAATTGAGCAATTGCTTTTGCTCTTTTTGACCTAAAACTTCAGCTAACTGATGACTAGGTTCAAAGCGTTTTTTCTTAAGTAGGCCTAATTCAACACCATTATTTAAAATGTGTAATTCATTTAATAATTCTGGATCAACAGCTGGGACAAAAACATGACCATTACTTTGTAAAACTGTTTTCTGCCAATTTTCTAAACTATCTGGCAGTACAAAATTATCTAAAACTTTTGCTACTGTTGTAATTTCATCCTTAGTTAAACGCGTAATAGAGCTCTTTTTCTGATGTTTTTTCTTTCTCTTCTTAACTTTACTTGAAGCATCTTCAACTGCTTCAGTATTTCTCAAATGGGCTACAAACTGACCTTCACCAACTCCATTCTGAAACCAAAGTCTAACTGTATCCTTTAATTCAGGCAAATTAGACTTTGACCAATCTGATTTACCCATTGACATTCCTGGATATAACTTTAAAGGTTCGATTTTTAAATGGTAGTTTTCAACTAACCAAGCAACTATTTCTTCATCTTCTTCTGGAGAATAGGTACAAGTAGAATAAACCAATTCACCGTCTGCCTTTAACATTTTCATTGCTTGTGTCAAAATTTCTTTCTGTCTTGCCTGACAAGTTAAGACATATTCTGGAGACCAGTACTGCATTGCTGCAGGATCTTTTCTAAACATTCCTTCACCAGAACAAGGTGCATCAACCAGAATCTTATCAAAAAAATTGGGTAACTTTTTTGATAAACGTTCAGGACTCTCATTTGTAACTACAACATTTGTAGCTCCCCACCGCTCTAAATTTTCACGTAAATCTTTAGCTCGACTCTTTGAAATTTCATTAGCCACTAAAAGTCCTTTATTTTCTAAAAAACTTGCTAGTGCAGTTGACTTACCACCGGGTGCAGCACATAAATCAAGTACCTTTTCTCCAGGTTTTACATTAAGGGCAACGGCTGGATACATTGCTGATGGGTCTTGAGAATAAACATAACCGCTAGTCCACTCACTGTCACGTCCCGAAATTCCACCATAATAACCATCACTAGTAAATTCAATGGGGTCTGCAAGACTATATTGGACATCGTGATAATTATTCTTTAAAGGATTTAATCGAAAGCCCTTCTTACTAGAACTATCAATTGCTGCAAAAAATTTATTGCTCTCTTCTTCTCCAAGCAAATTTTGATATTTCTTAATAAATTCAACTGGTAATGACATTATTTTTCCTTCTTAATTTTTATCGCAAGTAGCATCAACACGTATGTAATAATCTGCATAGCAAATACAACTAAATATAAAATATAAAGTTGACTATGATTAGAATAAAACTTCCAAGTCTGTAATCCTAAACTAGTTAATAAAACTACAATTCCGTTTGCCAAGAAAAAACGTAGTCCAGAATCAGCCAATAAGTGAGCCCAGATTTTTCCAGGTACAAATTTTAGGTTTACCGGATTTTCAGCTAAAACAGCAGCTATAGCTGCAACTACAAGAGCAATTACCACACACAAGATAGCTGCAATAAGTTTCTTAGTAGGACTAATTCCATGCTGTCTATTGTAAGTTTTACTGAAATCTTTAGTCTGCATGTTTCCTTTTAAATACGCATGCATAGAATTAGCTTCGTTTTTGTTTAAACCATCTACTACGATCTTATAATTAGTAATTGACTCTTTGGCAGTGGGCTGATTAATCCCTGTTGAAAGATAATAAACTGCTTGTCCATTTTGACTTTCGTTATTTCTCTTTAATTCACCAATAATGGTTACATAATCATTATTTTCCTTTAGATAATGATTATTTTGTAAAGTTACAACTTTACTTTTGGTATCCGCTGAAATAACTGCAAAAGGAATTGATCCATCAAAGTCGCTTTTAGTAAAGTAACGCGAGCTTCCTTTGGCCAATGGTTGACTCTTTAAATTATAATTAGCCCAAATTAATACTCGATCTGGAATATAATCTGATTCAAAATGAATCTGCACTTTATCATGAGCAAAATTTTTATTTACATAGTTTAATAACTGCTTAATATTATGCTTTTTCTTAGATTTAAAAACATAATATGTACTCGACAAACCATTATTATTCAAAACTTGGTCAGCTCTTTGAGATTGCTGGCGAGATAAAATCATCCCTAATCCCAAAAAGGCTACAAAAGAAATTATTAAAAGAATAAGTCGTTTTAGTTTCATTATTTTATTTCAAAAACCTTTTCGTTAATAAAATCAAAGCTTTGAAAGCTGCGATTAATTTTCGTATTAGTCCTACATTTTGCTTTCTGCCAAAAAGAAGTAGAATTTGTAGCACCATTTTTTTTCGCCAATAAACAATAACACTGGTTGATGATCAAGACTACGATATAAATCAAGAATCTTTAAATCATCTTCGCCAAAATTAGGCGCCCAGGAGCAAATGATCAGATCAACTTCAGGATGCTTTTTAATTGCACTTAAGGCATCCAGATTCTCTGTTGCAAAAATTGGAGCTTCTCCGGTTGTTGAACTTTTAGCCCAAGAAAAAGAATCACTTGCTGTTGCCTTTATCCCCACCTGACTTAAAGCCTTCGACCAATATGCATTTCCTGCCATAATTTCTAAGCTTGATTTAACATGATACTCTTGCTTAATTAACCTTGCTGTTTCTAAGTTTGGCAAAGACCAAACTCCATATTCTCTTGAAAGAAAACTACGGAAATTATTAAGTAAATTATTTGCTTCTTGGGCTTTATCTTTATTTCCAATATTATCTATCATTATATCTAAGCTATCAGGTAAAAATCCAAGTGAATTAGGTGATTTTGGTAAAATCTTTTTTTGCTGAATATTGGCAATTATATTATTAATTATGTCAACTTGTCTATGAAGAGGTAAATAATTCAGTTCTCTGTCTAATTGATTGAGTTTAATTTGATACTGTTTCATTTGATACATTCCCTATGAAATGATTTTACCATTCAAAATTAATAAAAACAGGTATAATAAAAGTGATGTAAGCATTAAGGAGCAAAAATTATGTCAAAACATAAAACTGAATCGGCTGAATCGCTTGGTCATTGGCTCCTGCAGGTATTCATTCTAGCAATTGTAATTTTTGGTTTATATATTTTTATGTTCCGCGTATTACTTGCTAATGAAACTATCACTGGACCATCAATGCAGCCAACCTTTGAGAATAATGATCGAATCATTGCAGTAAGACATTCTAAGCTCTCACGTGGTGATATTGTGATTTTACGAGCGCCAGATCAACCAGGCGCACTTTATATTAAGAGAATTATCGGAGTGCCTGGAGACAGCATTAAATCAAAAAATGATGTAATGTATATTAATGGAAAGCCAATCAAAGAGTCGTACTTAACAGAATACAAGAAAAAGCTTGCTAAGGGTCAACTATACACCAATAATTTCAGCCTGCAGCAGCTTTATCATGTAAAGCGAGTGCCAAAAGACTGTTATTTCGTAATGGGCGATCACCGGAATGTTTCAAAAGATTCACGGATGTTTGGCTTTATCAAGAAAAAAGATATTGTTGGTGAGGTCAAATTACGATATTTCCCATTTGATCAAATACAATGGTTTAAATAGATTTTTTTAGAAAGTGTGAATTATAAAATGAGTCCTGAAGAATTATCCGATGCAATTATTGAGTTTGAAGTTAAAAATAATGTCAACGATACAGCGCTTGCTTTCTCAAGTCACCTATCTGTAGAAAAATTGCATGCGATGAAGACTGGCGAAGCTAAGTACACAATGGAAGAAGCTGAACAAGTTTTAGATTATATTCAAGCTAATTCTTAATTTAAAATTACTGGCAGCAAAAAAAGGAATAGGGTTTTGAAAACAAATTTTCAAAATCTTATTCCTTTTTCTTATATCTTCGCTTCATGATACTTACGCAGAAGTACGACATTAATTGCAATCAAAATTATATCAACTGCTAAAACAACTGCCATGGTCAGATAATTACCAGTTAGATCAGACCTAACGTCAATAGCATCTTTACCTAAAGTTGTTAAAAACATTCCATTTTGTAAAAATCCTGTCACTGAATCCATGACGAACCAATAAACATTAATTAAGAATATTAATCCGATGCAAGTTAGCGAAACAACTACAAGGAAGTAAACTAGTTTACTTATCTTTTCTGGCAAGAAATCGCTAACTATTTTTCCAGTAAAGTTAATTAAACTAACCGCAAGATAAATAAAAATTCCAATTAAAATCAGCAAAACAATAACTGAAATCAAATCTGTTATATGGATATCTTGCCATAACTTTCCTTCACCAATTGAGCCGAAATTTTTAAATGTCGTTTTCCAAAACTCGTTTGTGCCAATTATTGGTAAACCTGCAATTAATATCATTGCTAATTGAATAACTACTAAATATAAGCCATCAACAATTGCAGAAAACAAATTTGCAAGTAGCAAGGTACTTTCCTTGATTGGTGCTAAACGCCAAGTCTGAGATGCATAAACTTGTTCATTTTTTCTACTTGATAGAAATAAGTAAGCTACATCAAACAAAGGTGTAATAGTAATAAACGAAATTAGGAAATATGCCTTACTTTCACCTTCAAAAGCAGAATAAAATAGTGCCCAAAAACCAAGCAGAATACCAACTACTATTTGTAAAAATACAAGACGCCGAACTAGTCGTACCTTATTTTTAGTTAATTCTTTAAATATTGATGAAAAAGACGTCATTAGGCATACCTACTTTCCCTCATGGAAGTCCTTCAAAAGCCAGATATTAATTGAACCTAAGATAATATCAATTAAGGCCATCATTAAATTACCTTCAGCAAATGCAACTAGACCATTACTTGTTTCGCCCCAACATAATTGATTTAGTAAACTGCCTAAATTGTTTGTTAATACAATAAAGATAAAAATCAAAACGATCATAATCACGAAACGAATTAACTTACTATGCTTATCAGGAAGAAAATCAGTGATTGTTCTACTTGAAAGATTAAGTGTTGTTACAATGCTATAAACTAAAATTGCAAATAATAAAAATGCTAATAATGCACTTAGCATTTCTCCGATTGGAAATGAATCAGAGAGCTTTTGCCAAAAGTCACCTGCGTGGCTTGACTTAGAGATAGCTTGATTAATTTCCCAGATATTGGTTCTTACATCATTACTTATTAACGCTGGTAAAAATGTAACAACGCCCATTCCAATTTGGATTAAAACTAAGTAAAGTCCGTTAACAATAGCTGATAATATATTAGCTAAGTAAAACTTACTAGATGAAACTGGAACCAGACGCCAAGTTTGCGAACTATATTCCTTTTCATTCTGCCAAGCAGAAAGCACTACATAAGCCATATCTGCCAAAGGGGCAAAAGTGAAGACCATTACAAACCAGGCTATTGGTTTATCTTGATTAGAAAATGCACCGCCATTTGAAAATAATGCCCAGAGTGCGAAAACGGAGGCTGCTACCAATTGCAAGAGAGCCAGTAAATAAACGCTGCGACGTTTCTTTTTACCCATTTGATTAAATAATGCTTTAAAAGTAGTCATGTTTATTCAGCTCCTTCATCTGCATATAAGCTTTCATAGTATTCCTCAATACTATGTCCCTTTGCTCTAATATCATCTGCTGAGAGATGACTAGCGATTTTCTTATCTTTTACAATTACAACTTCATCTAAAATCGTCGTAATTTCATTTACGAAGTGATCAGAAATAACAATAGTGCTATCTGGGCTCTTCCAAAGTAAGATTGAATTAATAATTCTTTTTCTAGCCATTGGATCAATTCCAGAAAACGGTTCATCAAGTAAGTATAATTTTGCTTCTCGACTCAAAGTTAGCGCAATTTCAAGTTTTTCGCGCATACCACGTGATAATTGTCCTAACTTCATATCGTTGTTGAGTTTCATAAATGAACGTAGCTGTTCAAATTTACTACTATCAAAATCAACAAATAATTTTTGATAAAATTCTTCTACCTCGCCAACCTTAGTAGAATCGCTTAAACCTTTTAGGTTATCTGTCATAGCAATGTTAGCCTTGCGGTAAACTTCACTGCCATCGCCATTAAGAAGTACTTCTCCTTGATAATGTTTGGCAATTCCTACAATCACTCTCATCAAAGTAGTCTTACCGGCACCATTTTCACCCAAAAGCGCAATAATCTTACCAGAATCAACGTCTAAATTTACATCTTCAAGAATAGTTTTTAAATTTTTGCGATATGTTAATCCTTTTACCTCAAGTAGTTTACTCATTTTAATCTCCCTTCTTCTCTTCTATGAACTTTTTAAGCTCCTCAAGCGTCTTTTCTGGAGTTAGGCCCAATTGTGCTGTACTTTCTAGAAATTCGCTCATTGTGTCCTTAATTAGCTCTCTACGCTTTTGTAAAATCAGCTCTGTATCCGTTGTAACGAATGATCCCAGTCCTATTCGAACTTCAAGAATACCTTCAGTATTCATTTGGTTAAGTGCTCGTTGAACAGTATTTACATTTACAGTTAGATCAACGGCTAATTGGCGAACTGAAGGAACTTTCTCTCCTGGCTTTATTTTGCCCAGAGCGATTTGTCGGTAAAGATACTTTTCAATTTGAACATAAATTGGAATATTATCTTGGAATTGCAATCTTTACACCTTCTTCACTAGTGTATGGTTTATCTATTACACTAATATAATACCAACATCTATTTTTAAATACAAGTTATATTTTTGTTTCACAGTTTTAAAATTATATTTTTTAATAAAAAAATAGCAGACAAAATGCTTATATTTCAAGCTTTTTATCTGCTATTTAGCAGGTTAATAGTATCAGTGTAAAACTATTTTTAATTTTTAATTAATTTATAAATGTTGATATTTGTACAATTAAGCAAGTTCAAGAAAAATAAAAAGTAATGAATTTAATCAAAAATAGTTAAAAATTGTTTCACTTTCTATTTATTTCTTATTTCTCTCAACATTCAATTGATTGATCTTACGTAAAACATCCACAGCTTTCCACATACTTTCGAGGACAGTATATTCATATCTACCATGCATGTTTTCTTCACCAGCAAAAAGATTTGGACAAGGCAAGCCCATATAAGTTAATTGTGAACCATCAGTACCGCCACGAACAGGATCTTCATTGACAGTAAGACCTTCAGCCTTATAAGCATCTCTAGCTAAATCAACAATCTCCATATGCTTTTCTAATTCATCAGCCATATTGTAATATTGATCCCACATCTTAAGCTTAATTCTCTCAGTGCCAAATTCGTCATTCATCTTCTTAACGATGTCTTTAACCAGATTCTTTCTTCTTTCAAGTCCATCGCGTTCAAAATCACGAATAATATAATCCATATGTGCTGAATCAACAGTTCCATCAAAATTCATTAAGTGGAAAAATCCTTCTCGACCATCAGTGTGTTCTGGACGATCATGTTCAGGTAATTGATTATGGAAATCAATCCCAACCTGAATTGCGTTGATCATTTGTCCCTTTGCTACTGCTGGGTGAACATTTACTCCTTGAATATCTAAGCCAAATTGAGCTGCTGAAAACGTACCCCAGTCAAGTTTTCCTGGTGCTTCACCATCAACTGTATAAGCAAAATCTGCTCCAAATTCTTCAACATCAAAATGTTCTGCTCCGGTTCCAATTTCTTCATCTGGAGTAAAAGCTAATTTAATTTCACCGTGTTTTTCTTCGGGATGTTCCATCAAGTATTCCGCAAAAGTCATAAGTTCTGAAATACCACACTTGTCATCCCCACCAAGTAAAGTATCGCCAGAAGCTGAAATAATCGTTTGACCCTGATAATTTTTTAAATGTGGAAAGACTTCAGGATCTAAGTAAAATTCGCTATCCCCTAATTGAATTTTAGACTTACCATCATAATTCTCTGTAATTTGCGGCTTGACATCAACTGAATTAAAGTCGGCTGTATCACAGTGTGCTAACAAGCCGAATGTTGGCACCTTATAGTCAATATTTGACGGAATAGTAGCAATTACACAGCCACTTTTTTGATTATAATGAACATCTTTAAGGCCTAATTCTTCTAGGTCCTTCATAATTACATTCTTTTGAAAGTTTTCTTCTCTTTCAGTTGATGGAAAACGGTCTGAATGCTCATCAGATCGTGAGTTTACTTTAACGTATTTTAAAAATCTTGGTAGTAAAGTTGGATATTCTGTCATTTTAATCTCCCCTAAAATAAATCTTGAAATGGATTAGTAGATACTTCTGATATTACTACAGGCACATTCCAATTATAGTCCTTATTCCACTTTTCAAGACGCTCGCCTACTTTATATTTAAAGAGCTTCTCAGTATAGTGACCTGGATCAACTACTGTTAAACCTGCAGATATCATATCATGCCCAACGTGATAATATACATCACCAGTAATAAATGCATCGACACCATCTACCAATGCCTGGCGCCAAAATTTGCCACCATCACCACAAATAAATGCTACAGTAGAAATTATTTTATCATTATCAGCAGTGATTAATCTTGCCATTGGAATTTGCATTTTATCTTTCACGTAGTAAGCAAATTCTTTAGCGGTCATTGATTTAGGTAATTTTCCTTTTCGACCAATTGCGATTCCATCAGCATCTAAAGCAAAGGGTTCAACATCTCTTAACTCTAATTCTTCTGCTTGCCAATCAGCTGAGCCATTTTGAGCTTTATCAGAATTAGTATGAATTGAATATACAGTAATACCGTTAGCAATTAATTTGCCATACATTGCATTTTGAGGATCAGAAAAGTCCAAGTTCTTTGCTGGTCTAAACATTACCGGATGATGACTAATGATCAAATCAACGCCGTTCTCAATTGCTTCATCTACTACTTGAGGGCGAACATCTAAGGTAGTCATTACTTTAGTAACTTCAGCATCCATCGATCCAATTTGCATTCCAACTGGATCACCTTCAGAGGCAATTTCTTCCGGAAAATCTCCCCTTAAACGATTTACAATATCTGCTACTTTTGTCATTTCAACACTTCCTCAATCATTTTAATTAAGTCATTTATTTTATTAATCTTATCCTCATCTTTATTCTTAGCCTTATTCAAATTAGCCTTTAAATTTTGATAATATCTAAGTTGATTAGTCCACTTTTTAATAAAAACAGGATTTTTTTCTTTTAATAAAAATGGACCAAATGACAATTCCTGCTCAGATAAATCATGCTTGTTTGTCTTAATTTCTGCCTTAATTATTTCATAAATATGGCCAGCTACCTCAATAATTTTCTCAGCTACAATTTCATATTGATGATCCATCAACCACTTTCTTACTAGTGATTCACCAATATTAGCCTCCAAAATTAAGGTTGGATATTTTTTACCTTCTTGATAAGCCGTTTCTAAAAGATTAGTCATCAGCTTTCCGCCCATTCCCGCGATTACCACGGTATCAATTCGATCTTCAGCCTTTAAAGTCTCTAAGCCCGATCCTAATCTTGTTTCAATTTTATTTTCTAAACCTGCTTGTTCAATATCTTGTTTTGCATTATTCAAGGGGCCGGCTGCAACATCACTTGCAATTGCAAAGTTAATTTTTCCTTCTTTTACTAATGCTATTGGTAAATACGCATGATCAGTGCCAATATCAGCCAATCGACTTTCAGGATCTACCATTTTACCAATTTGAGCTAGTCTTTCTTCTAACACACTCTCACCTCTTACTAAAAATTTTAGCATAGATAGTTTAAAACTTACTTGAAAATATTTTATAAGAAACAAGCCTTGTAGCAATTTTACGATTACTACAAGGCTTGTCATCATATAAATATCTTAATCTAAGAAATCTTTTAATTGGTTTGAGCGACTTGGATGACGTAACTTACGTAACGCTTTAGCTTCAATCTGTCTGATACGTTCACGAGTTACTCCAAATACCTTACCAACTTCTTCAAGAGTACGAGTACGTCCATCATCTAGACCGAAACGTAAACGCAATACATTCTCTTCACGATCAGTTAAAGTATCAAGAACTTCCTCAAGTTGTTCCTTCAATAGTTCGTAAGAAGCATGTTGCTCGGGACTAGTTGCATCTTTATCTTCGATAAAGTCACCTAAGTGAGAATCATCTTCTTCACCAATTGGAGTTTCAAGAGAAACAGGTTCTTGAGCAATTTTCAAGATCTCACGAACCTTATCAGTTGGCATGTCCATTTCAGCACCAATTTCTTCTGGAGTTGGTTCTCTACCTAAATCTTGCAAAAGTTGTCTTTGAATTCTAATCAACTTGTTGATTGTTTCAACCATGTGAACTGGAATACGAATAGTTCTAGCTTGGTCAGCAATTGCACGAGTAATTGCTTGTCTAATCCACCAAGTTGCATAAGTTGAGAACTTGAATCCTAAACGATAGTCAAACTTGTCAACAGCTTTCATTAAGCCCATGTTACCTTCTTGAATTAAGTCTAAGAAGGACATTCCACGACCAACATAACGCTTGGCAATAGAAACAACCAAACGTAAGTTAGCTTCAGCAAGTTCTTGCTTCGCTTCTTCGTCGCCAGCTTCAATTCGCTTAGCTAAGGCAATTTCTTGGTCCGCATTCAACAACGAAACACGTCCAATTTCTTTCAAATACATCCGCACTGGATCGTTCATTCTTACACTTGAAGGTGCAGACATATCCTTTAATTCAGCTTTTTCAACATCTTTTTGCTTCTTTAAAGCTAATTTAGAAGGTTCGCCTTTTTCATCAACGATACTAATTCCATTGTCTTCAAATTCTTGAACAAGTTGATCTACCGCTTTTCCTTGAAGATTATATGGCTTAATTAGTTGAGCAGTAAATTCTTTTTCAGTGATTTGTTTATCTTTTTTAACTTCCTTAACAACTTCCTTGACTTTCTTATCAAGTGTCATTGTTGCTTCTTTTTTGGTAGTCTTACTCTCTGCCATGTAAAAAAGCCCCCTCTAAAACTTCTTTCTTCTTAACGCAATTACTTTTTGCGCTATTTCAAGCTCCAAACTATTATCTTGTTTTCTTTGAGCTTCCTTTAATTGATTAAGCAAGTCGTTTAATTGCTCATCAATCTTGCTCTTTTCCAATGCCCTTAATTGATCATCTAACTCACGCTTAGAATAATCAGGAGGCATCGGAATCATTTCCATATTAATAATTATACCTTGAAGTTCCTCAGGAATAAAATCAATAAAACCCTTCACTTCTGCTTCATCATGGGTTTGATGATATTTTAGCCAAAATTCTGCTAATTTTGCATAACGCTCATCCGGGAATAAAAACTGCTGACTTAAAAGGTAATCTCTTGCTTCATCACTATGTATAAATAGGTACAGTAAGCGATCTAAAGCTGGATTTCTAGTTTCACTATCAGTTCCTGCTTGAGCTTCTTTAGGCTCTGCTGATTCACTTACATTCTCCATTAATGTAGATGCTTGATAAGCTTGCTGATGATTTCTAGCTCTTTGTAATTTTCGTCTCTCACGTACAAAAGTCACTTTAAGAGATTCACGAGTTACGCCAGTTTGACGTGCCAGTTTATCAAGATACAAATCAGCAGCTACAGGATCATTTAATCCTGCAATCATTTGGACAGCTGCTGTTATATAAGCTAGTTTTTCTCGATCATTATGCAAATTATACTGATTTGCTAATCTTTCAAGTAGAAAATCTGTTGAACTAAGAGCACCTGCAACTTCTGCACGGTATTTTTCTTTTCCATATTTTTTTACATATTCATCTGGATCAAGATTTTCTGGTAAAACAATTATTCCTAAATTAAAGCCTTGAACTTGCCCAAATAATTTTGTTGCACGTTCAGCAGCATGAATACCAGGTGGATCTCCATCATAGTTAACCAAAATATTAGGTGTAATTCGCCTTAGCATATAAACTTGCTCGGTCGTTAAGCTGGTTCCCATTGAAGCTACACCAGACTGAATGCCAGCTTTATAAGCAGCAATAACATCCATGTAGCCTTCATAAAGAATCAAATGTTTTTCACTTCTAGCTGCTTTTTTTGCTTCAGCAAAATGAAATAACAGTTTAGATTTATTAAAAATCTTAGTTTCTGGACTATTCATATATTTAGCAATAGTTTTATCATTGCTAATTCTTCGACCAGAAAAACCAACTGTATAGCCTGATTCATCCCCTAAAGGAAACATCAAACGATCACGAAAGCGGTCAAATAATTGACCATCTTGCGATTCAACAAATAACCCACTTTCTCTTAGATCATCATCAGTGTAATCTTTCTGTTTTAGATAAGTAAGGAGAATATTATCACTATCTGGTGCATACCCTACCTTAAAATGCTTTAGCAAGTCATCGGTTAATTCACGCTTTCTGGCATATTTAAGCGCTCTTTCACCAACTTTAGTGGTTAGCAGAATATGTTGGTAAAATTCCGTTGCCTGCCGATACATCTTCTTTAATGGACTAAGTGGCTTGCCCGCTTCTCCGTAACCTTCTGGCATCTGAAGATGCGCCAATTCAGCCACTTTTTTAACACTTTCAGGAAAAGTAAGATGATCCTGATACATTAAAAACTTAAATACATTTCCGCCTTTGCCGCATCCAAAGCACTTAAAAAACTGCTTACCTTCACTAACAGTAAAAGATGGCGTTTTTTCTTGGTGGAAGGGACAAAGTCCTAGATAGTCTTTACCCTTTTTTTCTAAAGAAACATATTGACTTATTACATCAACAATATCGACAGAATTGCGAACTTCGTCGATAAATTGTTCAGGAATACGTCCTGCCATCAATGGATCATCCCAATCAACTATTATTTAATTACTAATTTACTTAAGTCACCCATTCGATCAGCCAAGTTATTAACCTTTAATAATTGTGCCAAACGATTATTCTTTACTTTTTCGTCCTTATCAAGAATCATATTACTTTCAAAGTAATTGTTAATTACAGGTTGTAATTCAACAAAACCTTTGTATAGATCAGCAATACTCAAATCAGTATTTTCTTCTAGTGCATTTACACCAGCGTTTAGTTCTTCTTCACTTACATCTTGGAAAAGACTTTCATCAACTTTAGCAGCATTTCTATATTTTGCCTTCTTCAAAATGTTAGTAATTCTAGTCAAACTTTCAACTACTGGCTTAAAGTCAGCATCATCGTGGTGCATTTGTAAAGTCTTAGCTGCTGCTAAAATTTGAATTGGATCTTGTTGGCTAGATGCAAGTACCGCATCGATAACATCGTAATCATACTTTTCAACTTGCAATTGTTGCTTTACACGGTCACGGATAAAGTCAGCAATTTCATTTTCAGCTTCAGCATCCTTAGGTAATTTAGCTGCAGTTTTACCAGACAATAATTGAATTAATTCTGGTAAAACATCTTTGACAGGAAGTGACCAACCTTCGTTCAACAAAATTCTTACAATTCCGTAAGCGTTTCTTCTTAAAGCATATGGGTCATTAGATGATGAAGGGATCATACCTGCACCGAAGAATGAAATAATTGTATCTAATTTATCAGCAATTGAAAGAAGAGAACCCACAGTTGTACTTGGCAAATCTCCTTCAGCACTTGTTGGCATATAGCTTTCTTTAATTGCTACACTAACATTTTCATCTTCACCAGTTAAACGAGCATAATGCATTCCCATTACACCTTGTAATTCGGCAAATTCACCAACCATTGAGGTAACAAGGTCAAATTTGTAAATATCACTAACTCGATCAAAATCCTTCATTTCAGTTTCTGAAATATTGAATTTCTTACCAAGGTAGTCACCAATAATTTGGACACGTGCCATATGTTCAGCAACAGAACCAATCTTGTCGTGGAAAGAAACATTCTTAAGCTTGTCAACAAAGTGTGCCAATGGGTATTTCTTATCTTCGTCATAGAAGAATTGAGCATCATCTAAACGTGCAACAAGAACTTTTTCATTACCGGCAATTACGTTATCTAAGTATTCACTGTTACCATTTCTAACAGCAATAAAGTGATTAATCAACTTGCCATTTTCATCATAAACTTCAAAGTATCTTTGATTATCTTTCATTGAAGTAATTAAAACTTCATCTGGGATATTCAAGTACTTTTCATCAAAAGAACCAGCAAAAACAGTTGGATATTCAACTAAGTTGGTAACTTCTTCAAGTAATCCCTTATCAATGTTTACTTTCCAGTTATGTTGAGCAACTAATTCTTGAATTTGATTAAGAATCATGCCCTTACGTTCATCAGCATCGGCAATCACATATTGGCTCTTCAATGCTTCTTCATAGTCATCTGCATTTGCAAGTACAACGCTATCACCTAAAAAGCGGTGGCCTTGAGTTTTGCGACCAGCAACTACATCAAGTAATTTAACTGGTACAACTTCACTACCAAGTAAAGAAACCATCCAATGAATTGGACGTACAAACTCAAAATCATTGCTGTCCCAACGCATTTTAGTTGGGAAAGTCATGGCTTTAATGATATCGCTCATGCCCATTAAAATGTCAGAAGCTTTTTTACCTTCTTTTTGAACATGAACATAAGCATATTCAGTTCCTTTAAGCTCTTCAAAGTAAATATCGTCAGTCGTCATCCCTTGACCACGAGCAAAACCTTGAGCAGCTTTCGTCCAATTGCCATCTTTATCTTGAGCAATTTTCTTAGCAGGACCTTTTTTTACTTCATCAATATCATCTTGCTTTTCAGCCAAGTCTTCAACCAAAATAGTCAAGCGACGTGGAGTTGAATAAGTCTTAATGTCTTTAAAAGAAAGGCCATTTTCCTTAAGATACTTTTTAGTACGATCAGCTAATTGCTTAACACTTCTAGAAACAACGTGAGCTGGCATTTCTTCAGTACCAATTTCAAATAAATAATCTTTAGTCATTGTTTTGCCCCGCTTTCTTAGTTTCTTCTTGGTGTTTCAATAATGGGAAGCCACGCTTTTCACGTTCTTCAACAAATCCCTTCGCAGCAAGGTGAGCCAAGTTTCTAATTCTTGATAAGTAACCTGCTCTCTCAGTAACTGAAACAGCACCACGTGCATCAAGTAAATTAAATGTATGGCTACACTTCAAGATGTAATCGTAAGCTGGGTGAATCAAGTTTTGACTCAACAAACGTTTAGCGGTTGCTTCATAAATATCAAAGAACTTAAGCAACTGGTCTTGATCGCTTTCTTCAAAGGCATACTTAGAATGTTCATATTCTGGTTGCTTGAAAATATCACGATACTTGACGCCATCTCCCCATTCAAGGTCAAAGACTGAATTGACATCTTGAATATAAGAAGCAAGACGCTCAACACCATATGTAATCTCACTCATTGTTGGTTTTACATCAAGTTCGCCAACAACTTGGAAGTAAGTAAATTGAGAAACTTCCATTCCATCAAGCCATACTTCCCAACCAACACCGGCACAACCCATAGATGGATTTGCCCAGTTATCTTCAACGAATCTGATATCATGCTCAAGAGGTTCGATTCCTAAAACTCTTAAACTATCTAAGTAATATTGTTGAATGTCTTTTGGTGCAGGCTTAATAACAACTTGGAATTGATGGTGTTGGTATAAACGGTTAGGGTTATCACCATATCGACCATCAGCAGGTCTTCTTGAAGGCTCAACATAGCAAGCTGCCCAAGGTTCTGGCCCAACAGCACGTAAAAATGTATATGGACTCATTGTCCCGGCACCTTTTTGCTCATCATATGAAGGCATAATCATACAACCTTTAGAGGCCCAGAACTGTTCCAATTTAAAAATCATATTCTGGATATTCAGTTTTTCTGACATCTATACTCTCTCCTCACAACATAGGCATAAAAAAAGCCTATGCAAAAATTGCATAGGGACGATTTACTTCGCGGTTCCACCCTAATTCAGGAAAATATTCTTCCTGCCCTTAATTAACAACTTTGACTAAAAGGTGCCTTTTCCCAAATGCACTTCCACCATTCTGCACTCGCTGTCTTGGTACTTTTCTATTCCTTTATAGTTGTCAAAATACGTTTATATTTTATCATCTTTTATAAAAAAAGACTAGTAAGAAACCTCACTAGTCTTTAAACGAATATAAAAAGTCAACAGCTAAAAAAGCGCCAATTCATCAAGAAACTTCTTAGTTTTCAAGTTAAGATCTAAATAGTTAGCATACATCCGATCAATAACCTTGCCAGAATTCTTTTTTAATTGCGGATTAATTTTTACTTTTCCTAAACGATCAATATCAACTAAAGCTAGAGTCCGTATCAAAGCAACTACTTTAGGATCTAGATGCATCCTTTGACTGACACTATTAAAGTGATCACTACAAATAATTCCACCTAATTCCAACGAATAGTCAAACGTGCCTTGCACCTTCCCGCAAATTAAACATCGATCTAACTGCGGTGCTACTCCATATGCATTAAGCAACTTCAATTGCACCATTTGGGTAATGACTGCCGCATCTTCTCCAGAATTTATCTTCAGCAACGCTTTCATAATCAAATCATAAAAGCTCCCAATATCCTTATATTCAACAAAAGCATGGTCAAGCAAGTCTAAAACATAACTCGAATACGCATTCTTAGTTAAATCTAAATATAATTGGTCTAACTGCTTTACATCCTTAAAAGTTCGCAGCGTACTGATTCCCTTCCAATTTGTATTTACAATATATTTTCCATAAGAGAAGTTAAGGGTTGCAGCTCCTAATCTGGACTTTGGTCTCAGTGCTCCTCTAACATCTATTGTAAAAATACCATGATCTTTCGTCATGATCTTGGCTAGAACATCAGCTTCTTTATATTTTTTTCTTTTAAAAATTAATCCTTGAACCTCACAAAGTTCACGTACCATCTATCTTAATTCCTTGGCATTATATCCAATAGATTTAAGGAAGGCAGGATCAGAACGCCAATTCTTTTGAACCTTAACCCATAGACGTAAATTAACTTTTTCGCCTAATAAAGCTTCAATTTCTTGACGTGCAGCAATTCCAATCTGCTTCAGCATTTGACCCTTTTTACCAATTATAATGCCTTTTTGACCTGGACGTTCAACATAAATTGTAGCCTCAATTTGAAGCTTACCACCTTCATGATCCCGCATTCGGTCAACTACCACGGCCGTTGCATGTGGGACTTCTTCATGAGTGAGCTTCAAAACTTGCTCGCGAATTAATTCAGCCACAATAAAATATTCTGGACGATCAGTCAATTGGTCTGCATCATAAAATTGCGGACCTTCTGGCAGATACTTGGCAATTGTTTTAATCAATTCGGAAACATTATTTCCTTGAGAAGCAGAAATTGGAACAATTTCAGCAAAATCGCCTAGATTCTTGTACGAATCTATAATAGATAATAACTTATCTGGGTGGACTTTATCAATCTTATTTATCACTAAAAATACAGGTTTTTTAATTTTCTTAAGAAGTTCAGCAATATATTGGTCTCCCTTACCTGCTGGTTCAGGTTCAACCATAAATAAAACAACGTCTACTTCATCTAAAGCTGAGTAACTCGACTTATCCATAAAGTCATCTAACTTGTTTTTAGGCTTATGAATCCCAGGAGTATCGATAAACACAATTTGCTCTTGATCATCAGTATAAATACCAGATATTTTGTTTCTAGTTGTTTGTGGCTGTGGTGACATAATCGCTACTTTTTGACCTACCAAAAAGTTTAAAAGTGTCGACTTACCAACATTGGGTCTACCAATTAAAGCTACAAAGCCTGATTTATAGTCCTTTTTTTCATCCATCATTGTTACATCCTTTTATTTAAGTCTTAGTGAATTTGCTTTCCGTGATTTTCCTGATCCGGATGAAGCGGAAGCCCATATTCACGTAAAACTTTGCCTTGGATACCAAACATTACTTTAGCTTCATCATCCTCAATATGATCAAAACCATTTAAATGCAAGTATCCATGAACTAGTGTATATCCAAACTCACGATTAAATCCAGTTTCATACTCGACACTATGTCTTTTTATTACTTCTGGGCAAAGAAATAGATCTCCAATATCTTCAACAAAATCAGGATCATCATTAAAAGCAGACATAAAGTCTTCGTCTAATCCATCTTCAATTGCAAAAGAAATCACATCGGTTGGTCGATCTTTTCCACGATATTTTTTATTGATTTCGTGAATTTTTTCGGAAGAAACAAAATTAATACTCATTTCTTGAGCATTTTCCTTATTAATTTCTTTTTTGGCCGACAAAAGCAGATTGGTAATCCAAGGGATCCAATCTTTATCGTCATTATCTAAGAAATTAACTTCATCATTGAAAGAAATATCTAAGTTATTCAAATTTTAGTGTCCTTCTTTTTCATAAGCTCTAACAATTTTAGCTACTACTGGGTGACGAACAACATCATTGAAGGTAAAGTTAATGAATTTTACTTGTTCAATATTTGCAAGTATATGTTCAGCTTGCAATAACCCACTCTTTGCTTTTCCTGGTAAGTCAATTTGAGTTTGGTCACCATTAACAACCATCTTAGAATTAAAACCTAATCTAGTTAAAAACATCTTCATTTGAGCTTGAGTAGTGTTTTGTGCTTCATCAAGAATTACAAAAGCATCATCTAAAGTTCTACCACGCATATAAGCAAGAGGTGCAACTTCAATCACTCCTCGCTCCATCAACCGATTAGTCGTTTCAACTCCTAAAATTGCATATAAAGAATCATAAATTGGTCTTAAATATGGGTCAACTTTTTCCTTCAAATCTCCAGGTAGAAATCCCAGTGATTCTCCTGCTTCAACAGCTGGTCTGGTTAGAATTATGCGTGATACCTCACCTTTCTTAAAGGCCGCAATTGCCATAACTACTGCTAAAAAAGTTTTCCCTGTACCAGCCGGTCCAATTCCAAAAACAACGTCATATTTTTGAATAGCTTCGATATAGCGCTTTTGCCCCATGTTCTTAACTCGAACCGGGCGTCCCTTAGTATCCCTGATTAAAATCTTATTGTATAACTCACCAAAGAACTCCAAAGTTCCTTTGTCGGCCATTTTAATTGCGCTTACGACATCAGTTGCAGTAATAGTAACTCCTCGGGTAACAACCTTATCTAAAGCAGTAAAAATTTGCATAATTTTCTTAACAAGGCTTTCTTCCCCAGTTACTTCAATCTCACTACCAGTATCAGTAACTTGTACATCGTAAGATTCTTCAATTAAACGCAAATTTGCATCGTTAATCCCAACTAAGTTCATAATTGTTTCAGGTTTAGTTGGTGTAAATGTTGCTTCTATAGTTTGTCCCACTTAAAATTGAACCTCCATTATATCAAGCGATTAGTTAAGCTTCTTACCAACAATTGAAGAAGCGGCCTTGCCATCAGCCTTACCTTTGATTTTTGGCATTAAAGCTTGCATAACTTTACCGAAGTCTTTCTTAGAACTTGCACCGACTTCTTTAATTGTCTCCTCAACTGTTTGTTCAAGCTCTTCTTTAGACATTTGTTTTGGCATATATTTTTCAATTTGTTGCATTTCTTTTTTAGTTTGAGCAATTAAATCGTCTCTACCTGCCTTAGTAAATTCTTCTAAAGATTCTTTACGTTGCTTAAGTGCACTAGACAAAACTGTTAATTCATCATCGCTAGTTAGGTCATGTCCCACTTTAATCTTATAATTCATTACTGCAGCCTTAAGTGAGCGAATAGTTGTTAAAGCTTCCTTATCTTTAGCCTTCATAGCTGATTTCATATCTTGCATTAAAGTATCATTTAGTGACATTTATTTTTCTCCTCTTTAATCAAAACTTACAAAGTCTATTTTAAACTTTTTATACAAAAAAAGCTCTTGATAGAGCGAATTTCTATCAAGAGCTTTCTTTATATTAATAATGTCTACGCTTACGAGCAGCTTCGGATTTTAACTTTCTCTTAACGCTTGGTTTTTCGTAGAATTCACGCTTGCGGTATTCTTGCAAGGTACCACTTCTAGAAACGGAACGTTTGAAACGACGAAGAGCATCATCAATAGACTCGTTTTCGTGAACGATTGTCTTAGCCATGTGAGATCCCTCCTTCCATTTCTTGGCACACAAATATGTGCCACAACAATATAGTTAAATTATAGCTAAACGAGAAAAGTCGGTCAATAGTCGATTAACATTTTTCTAACTTATTTTGGTATAATTTAGGTAAACAATGAGGTGAAGATATATGACTGAAGAAAAGAAAGAAAATCAAAAAATCGTTAACTTAATTATTATCTCTGACTCTGTTGGAGATACTGCGTTTAACATGGTGCAAGCTGGTGCTGTTCAATATCCAGACGTGAAGTTTAATTACCGTCGCTATCCATTTATTACTAATCGTGAAAAACTAGAAAAAGTTTTCGACGAAATCACAGAATTTGAAAACGTATTAATTGCGTTTACATTAATTCACGAAGATGAACAATTAGCCGCAATCAAATTCGCACGTGAACATAATATGAAGTATGTAGACTTACTTTCAGGTGTAATTGAAAACATTCACTCCTTAACCGGTGAAGAACCAAAACACGAAATCGGTGCTGTTCACCACATGGGACAAAACTATTTCGACAGAATTTCTGCAATGGAATTTGCCGTAATGTATGATGATGGAAAAGATCCTAAAGGATTCTTAGAAGCAGACGTTGTTTTGCTTGGAGTTTCAAGAACTTCGAAGACCCCTCTTTCATTATTCTTAGCAAACAAGAATTTGAAAGTAGCTAACTTACCTCTTGTCCCTCAAACTCATATTCCAGATGAAATTTATAAAGTTGATCCTAAAAAGATTATTGGCTTAACTAATGACCCATCTGTCTTAAATGAAATTAGGCGCCAAAGAATGATTGCTTACGGCTTAAATCCTGATACAACTTACTCAAATATGGATTCTATCAATGCCGAACTTGACGCTGCTAATAAGCTTTATAAGAAACTTGGTTGTTACGTAATTAATGTTGCACACCGTTCAATTGAAGAGACAGCTGCTTTAATTATGGAACACCTTGGCATCGATGACTATGCTAAATAATTAGTTTTATAAACATATTTCAAAAGGCTTAACCCACAACTTATGTAGATTAAGCCTTTTTACTTACCTATTAAACTGGTTTCTGCTCCTTGAAGCGTCCATATACTTTATCAACTTCGCTTACGCTCATAAATGCATAAGGATCAGATTGAATAACAATATTATAAATATCAAACATATCATAACGATCAATGATTGTCATTAAAACAGTTTTTTCCGTATGACTATATGCACCTTCAACATCATGAAAGATTGTAATACCGCGGTGCATCTTGCGTTGAATTCCTTCAATAATATGTTTCGGGTGTTCGGTAACGATAAAGACTTGCATTTTTTGATGTTGCGTATAAACAGCGTCAATCACTCTACCATTAACAAAAATGTTCAAAGCCGTATATAAAGCTCTCGTCCAGCCAAAAACAAAACCAGCACAGATAACAATGATCAGATTAAAGAAAATGTTAATTTGACCGAAACTTTTACCAGTCTTTTTTCTTAAAATAATGCCTAAAACGTCTAAACCACCTGTAGAAATTCCTGATTTCAAGGCGATTCCTGTTCCAACACCATTAATTACGCCACCAAATAAAGCACAAATGATTGGATCATAAGTAATCTTGATTGGAGCAATTACTCGCATCATAATCGATCCAAGTAACACGGCAATAATAGTAAAAATTGTAAAGCGATGTCCTATTTTACACCATCCCAAGATAAAAAGCGGAATGTTTAAAACAAAGTACATCACTGAGGTCGATAAGGTAAACGGCATGAATCGTTCAGACACTGATTGAATAATCTGCGCAAATCCCGTAATACCAGAGGCGTAAATCTTACCAGGTCCCCAGAAAAAGTTCAGGGCAACCGCAACCGCCAAAGCATAAAGAAAAGCAGCAGATAATTTTGAAATTAGATAGTGTCTACGAGACAGCTTTTCTAATTGACTCATCTTGATTTTCCTTTTTATATCAAATAATATTTTGCACTATCTATTCTAACAATCATTATTAAAAAATAAAGCTAATTCTAGTCCCTATTTAGCTATTATTTTTTCCAGTGCTTTTCAATAAATTGTGATCTGCCACCAGCTTCTTCAATTTGATAACGTAATGGATCCTTTTTATAGAAATCTTGATGATAATCCTCTGCTGGATAAAAGGTACTGGCAGGTTCAATCTTAGTCACAATCGGTTCATCAAATTTACCAGATTGCTCAAGCTGCATTTTAGATTCTTCAGCAATTTCTTTTTGCTTAGGAGAATTATAGAAAATAATTGGTTGATACTGACTTCCCCGATCTTGGAATTGTCCCATTGCATCTGTTGGATCAGTTACTTGCCAATAAATATCAACTAGTTTCTTATATGAAATGATTTTGGGATCGAATGTTATCTCTACAGCTTCAACGTGTCCTGTTGTCCCAGTACAAACTTCTTCATAACTTGGATTCTTAACATGACCACCAGTATAGCCAGAAACAACACTAATGATGCCTGAGTAAGTGTCAAAAGGTTCAACCATGCACCAGAAACATCCGCCAGCAAAGATAGCTGTGTCATAGTGCGATTCTTTAGTATTATCAAGGGGTTTAGCTACTTTCATTTTATTAGCACTTCTTTCTAATTTCGAATAATTGTGAATTATTTTCACTATTTTTTCGTTATAGCTTTATATATAAAAATAGCGAATTAATTATTTAGTTCATAATCAATTCACTATTTAGCTTAAATTATTTACTTAATATTTACTATTATTTTATCTCTAATAATTCTTTTTCAATCACTGGTAGCCAGCTTAATTTATAGCCAGCACGTGTTGGATGAATTGGATCAAGCATATAAAGTTCTCTGTCTTTTTCACTATAATTAAAAGAATCATCATCCCACATATTAAGAAAATCAAAGCCCCATTTACTTTGCAATTCTTTAACTCTTTCAACCATTTGACCATAGAATTCTGAATCAAATTTTGGATTACTAAAAATCAAAACAGGACAATTCCAGTTCTTCTTTACATAATTTAAAATATATTCAATTGCACCCGTTACTGTCTGTGCATCAAAATTATCATCTGTAGCGATTTCGCCTAGATCTTCTTTTCCTTTAATTGCATCATTAGTTGAAAGTTGCAAGACAAATGTTGTCAACTTTTCTAAAACTGGCAATCTTCCGATTCTACCAATGTATGAATTAGAGTCATTATCAACTAGTGTTGTTCCCGAAACAGCATCTTTAAAAGCACAAATATTATCTTTTTTACTTAAATAGTCAACAAATGATTCACCTAAAGCACCAGCACCATAGGTCACTGAACTACCCAAAAAAGCAATCTGATTATTAATTAAATCACTGGGTTCCATCTTAGTTTGAGCAACGCTATATTTTTTTGCATTTCCTTCAGCCTTAATTGCCTTAGTTAAAAATTCGGGATTATTCTTTCCAAATTTCAATAATTCTGGAATATGTTCTTCAGGTACATCTAAATTATAAAGTTCTTCTTCAAAATTCATTTTTATCGTCCTTTGAATAACTTCTTATATTCTTTATAACCTTCCTCCTCTAGCTTATCATATGGAATGAACTTTAACGCAGCAGAATTAATACAATATCTTAATCCACCTTGATCAACGGGACCATCTATAAAAACATGACCTAAATGAGAATCAGCTACTGGACTCTTTACCTCAGTTCGCTCCATCCCATGAGATTGATCTCGGTGATAAACAAGCTTTTCGATCGGCTTAGTAAAACTTGGCCAGCCACAACCAGCATCATACTTATCTTCACTAGAAAATAATGGCTCACCAGATACCACATCAACATAAATTCCTTTTTGGTTAAAATTATCATACTTTCCAGTAAAAGGATATTCAGTCGCAGCATGCTGAGTAACTTCATATTGCTCTGAGTTTAATTTCTTCAGTGCTTCTTCTTTATTAAACATTTTCTCACCTTCTTGTTTAAACATATCAAATTTTAATAGAAAATTGTTGTTTCATGATTTTTGTTTCTATACAATAATCTATAATACTAACGGAGGGATTTATATTATGCCAAAATTAGCAAATGACTTATCACTTACAAAAAATACACGACTAAATTCTTTAGGACCTTCAAAAATAAGAGCTTTTGATGCAAAGGCCTCTCAAATTCCTGGAATTATTAAATTAACAATTGGCGAGCCAGATTTAAATACACCAGATCATGTTAAAGAAGCAGCAATTGCTGATATTAAAGCAAATGACTCTCATTATGCTCCACAAGCTGGTAAACCAGAATTATTAGAAGCAATTAGTAAATATCTTGAACGTAGTCTTGACGTGAAATATGATCCAAAAACTGAAATCTGCGTTACTGTAGGTGCTACTGGTGCTTTAAATGATGTTTTCATGTCCATCTTAAACCCAGGAGATAAAATCCTAGTTCCTACTCCTGTTTGGGCACTTTATTTCCAATTGATTAAATTGACCGGTGCTATCCCAGTCCAAATGGATACTTCAAAAGATGGTTTTATTCTTACTCCTGAACACCTTGAAACAGTTTTACAAAATGAAGGTAAAGGTGCCAAGGCAATTATCTTAACTGATCCATCAAACCCTACCGGGCGAGTATATCCAGAAAAAACTTTAAAGGCACTAGCAGAAATTATTACTAAATATCATTTATTTTCTGTAACTGACGAAATTTATGGAGAATTAGTTTATGACAATAATGTTCATCATTCTCTATCACAATATATTCCTGAAAGAAACATTTTAATTTCTGGCTTGTCAAAAGCCTATGCAATGACGGGATGGAGATTAGGATATATTGCTGCTCCCGCAGATATTATGAAAACAATTCAAAAGGTGAATGCTTTCTTAGTCACTTCAGTTACCGATAATGTACAAGCAGCAGCAATTGAAGCCCTAAACAATGGCCAAGCTGATCCACTTGAATCCAGAAAAATTTACGAGGATCGACTCAAATTCATGAAAGCTGGATTAGAAAAATTAGGTTTTGAAATGTCCACCCCACAAGGAGCTTTCTACATTTTTGCTAAAATTCCAGATGCCTTTGGTACTGATGATGAGGCATTTGCAAATGAACTAGCTACCAAGGCAAAAGTTGGTGTAACTCCTGGTCGCTACTTCGGTGATGGCGGTCAAGGATACGTTAGAATGTCTTATGCTTCTTCAACTGAGCAATTAAAAGAAGCATTAAAACGAATTGCAGAATTTGTTGAAAATATTTAACTTATACAAAATAAAACACTGATAGCTTGAATTGAGCTTATCAGTGCTTTTTTATACATTATGATTTTTAATATTCAACAATCTTCAAGTTTAATATTATCTAGTTTCAGCCAATAAAAAAAGAGTAAAGACTATCTCTCAAAAATAATCCTTACTCTTATTTATTAAGCTAATTTTTATTCATCCCAAGTTGAATTGTTATCAGCGTCTTCTTGAGCTTCCTTTTCAAGACGTGCTTCAATTTCCTTCACGCTGTCTTCATACTTGTCTTCTACCTTAATACCAATGTCATCTAATTGTTGATCAGCAACAGGTGCTGGAGCATGCATCATCGGCTCTGAAGCAGAAGCATTCTTTGGAAAGGCAGTTACGTCACGAATGTTGTCCTTTTGAGCTAACATCATTGCAAATCTGTCTAATCCAATTGCGAGACCAGCATGTGGTGGGAATCCCATGTCCAATGCATCAAGTAAGTAGCCAAATTGTTCATAAGCGCGCTTCTTAGTAAATCCAAGTGCCTTGAACATCTTTTCTTGAATTGAACGTTTGTGGATACGAATTGATCCACCACCCATTTCGTCACCATTCATAACAATATCGTATGAACGAGCATGAGCCTTATGTGGATCAGTATCAAGCAACTTAATTCCTTCATCATCTGGCATAGTAAATGGGTGGTGAGCAGCAATCCAGCGACCCAAACCTTCGTCATATTCAAATAGTGGCCAATCAACAACCCAAACAAAGTCGTAAACATTTTCTGGAATAATTCCAGTTTCTTTAGCGAATTCACGACGTAAATGGTCAAGAGAATCAGTTACAACCTTCCACTTATCAGCAACGAATACTACTAATTCGCCACCTTCAAGGTCAAATTCTTTCTTCAAAGCTTCTTTATTTTCATCAGTTAAGAAGCGAGAAACAGGACCTGAGAATTCACCATCTTCATATTTAACCCATGCCAAACCTTTAGCATGGTAACGTTTGATATAATCTTGCTTTTCTTCAATCTTCTTACGTGAATATTGTTTAGCACCATTCTTAACAGCAATCCCCTTCACGTAACCACCATCAGCAATTGCACCAGAGAAGACCTTGAAGTCAGAATCTTTGAAAATTGGACTTAAGTCATGAATAAACATTTCGTAACGAGTATCAGGCTTATCAGAGCCATACTTATTCATTGCTTCATTCCAAGTAATACGCTTGATTGGTGTCTTCAAGTCAATTCCCATTACATCTTTCATGATCTTCTTCAAAAGACCTTCAGTATAGTCTTGAACTTGTTTTTCATCAGTAAATGATGTTTCCATATCAATTTGGGTAAATTCAGGTTGACGATCACCACGCAAATCTTCGTCACGGAAACAGCGTGCTAATTGGTAATATTTATCAAAACCTGCACCCATTAACAATTGCTTGAACAATTGTGGTGATTGAGGAAGTGCATAAAAGCTACCTGGGTAAATTCTTGACGGAACAAGGTAGTCACGAGCACCTTCTGGAGAAGACTTACCTAAAATTGGAGTTTCAATATCAATAAAACCATGTTCATCAAAATATTCGTGAGTTGCTTTTAAAATCTTTGAACGAAGCATAATTGCCTTTTGCAAAGTTGGACGACGAAGATCAAGGTAGCGGTACTTCAATCTAGTTTGTTCGGCTGCATTAATATCATCTTTGATTTCAAAAGGTGGTACCTTTGACTTATTTAAAATATCAATTTCAGTTGCATCAACTTCAACTTCACCAGTCTTCATATCTGGGTTTACGCTAGAGCGTTTAACAACCTTACCTTTAACTTCAATTACGTCTTCGTTGTTAAGAGAATCCGCAATATCCATTAACTCTTTACCAGAATCTTTGTTAACAACAACTTGAACAATACCTTCACGGTCACGAAGGTCAATAAATACCAAGTTACCTAAGTTACGAACGCGTTGTACCCAACCATAAAGGGTTACTTCTTGTCCTTCGTATTTGCTAGTTATATTGCCAGCATAGTCCGTTCTTTTTTCCATATTCATCATAATTTTTAATCCTCTATCTTTTCCATTACAGATTTCATATCATTTAGATCTTCTAAGCTTAAGTCTAAAGTCTTACCATCAGCTAAACGTTTAATGTTAAGTACGCCATTTTCAAGCTCTTTAGCACCCAAGGTAATTACAAATTTGGCATGCACACGATCTGCTTTTCTAAATTGTTGTTTTAATTTCTTTTGATCAACATCATATTGAGCTTTAAAGCCTTGCTTACGAAGAGAACGCGCAATTTCAACAGCCTTCATTTCTGTTCCTTCGCCAATATTAGTGATGAAGAAATCAATACCTTCATCTTCAAATAAAGCTGGATTTTGTTCCTTAAGAACAAGCATTAATCTCTCTTCGCCAATACCAAAACCAACGGCTGGAGTTTCTGGACCGTCAAATTCTTCTACCAAGTGGTTGTAGCGTCCACCACCCAAAATTGTGGTTGCTGATTCCCATAAGTTCTTATCTTCAACCATAAATTCAAAGATTACACCAGTATAGTAGTCAAGTCCACGTACTAAATCGTCATCTAATACATAATTAATGCCTAATTGTTCAAGCATATCAGTAATAGTTTCAAAATTCTTCTTAGAGTCTTCATCTAAGTAATCAACGATTCTTGGAGCGTCAGGTAAAAACTGCTTATCTTCATCAGCCTTTGAATCAAGAATACGAAGTGGGTTCATAGACAAACGTCTTTGTGAATCCTCTGAAAGTTGATCTTTAAGAGGCGTGAAGTAATTTACTAAAGCATCATGATAATCTTTACGTACTTGTGCATTACCTAAAGTATTAATGTGCAATTCATAATTCTTAACGCCTAACTCAGCTAATAAATCGTGCCCCATCATGATAGTTTCAACATCAGCTAGAGGACTATTTGAGCCAAAGCTTTCAACACCAATTTGGTGAAATTCACGTTGACGACCTGCTTGAGGTCTTTCATATCTAAAAGTATTGTCAATATAGTAAACATTAAATGGCTTTACTACATCAGGACCATATAATTTATTTTCAACATATGCCCTAACCACACCAGCTGTTCCTTCAGGACGAAGTGCAATATGACGACCACCTTTATCGTTAAAGTCATACATTTCCTTTTCTACAACATCTGAACTTTCACCAGATGAACGAGAAAAGACTTCATAATTTTCAAAACTTGGTGTCCGAATTTCACGATAATTTGCACGTTTGAAGAAATTTCTTGCAATTGTTTCAACTTTTTCCCATGAACCAGAATCTGCTGGCAAAATATCGACTGTACCTTTTGGTCTTTGAACTTTCATTTAATCATCCTTTAATATATTAATAAAAAAACGCCCTTGAACTTAATCAAGGGCGCAATAAATTAGCACGGTACCACCTTTTGCTTGCTGCGATTAACGCTCGCGAAACGAACTATTATCTGTTAAAGGTGTCACAGATCGCAACCTATCCGCTCTCTCACCAAACGAGCGGTCTCTGAAATAGATCATGCTAATCTACATTCTTTGTCATCGATAATTCCTTTTTAGCTTATATTTTTCAGCCAGTAAAGTCAACCTTTGTAAGCCTTTACTTAAAGAATTAAATATCTAGCACAATTGTAAATGGGCCATCATTCTCAAGACTAACCTGCATATCAGCTCCAAATTCGCCGGTTTCAACATGAAAGCCTCTATTTTCTAATTCTTTATTAAAATTTTCCCAAAGATCCTTTGACTTAGGAGGTCGCATTGCCTCTACAAAACTTGGACGATTACCTTTTTTAGTATTAGCTAGCAGGGTGAATTGACTAACGCTTAAAATTTCTCCATTAACATCTTTTAAAGACAAGTTAGTTTTTCCATCTTCATCTTCAAAAATACGCATTTTAGCAATTTTATCAGCAGCCTTTTTTACCTGATCTAGCTCATCGCCTTCACGTAACCCAACTAACAGAAGAAAGCCACGTTTAATTTTACCCACAACTTCATTATCAATGGTAACTTGGGCTTTATTCACTCTTTGAACAACAACACGCATTAATTAATTGACCTCTTTGCTTCATAAACATTTGGCACATCACGCATCCGGCTCAGGATATCTTCTAGGTGTGCTGCATCTCTAACTGACACAGTAGCATAAATATGTGCCATGTTATTACTATCTACTTTTCCAGAAATATTAACAATATTCTTGGTCTTTGAATTTAAAGCATTGATTACATCACTTAAAAGACGGGAACGATTGAAACCATAAATCTCAATATCTGCATTATAGTTTTCTTTATCTTTATCTTTAGCAATGTTTTCCCAAGCTACATCGATTAATCGACCTTGTTTCTTAGCTTCTTCAGTAATATTAGGACAATCAGCACGGTGAATTGTTACCCCGCGTCCCTTAGTTACGTAGCCAATAATCGGATCTCCTGGAACTGGATTACAGCATTTAGCTAAGTGAAGCATTAAGTCAGAAACACCTTGGACCATTACGCCATTATTATGCTTAACACGCATAATATCAGCTGGTGCATCAGAACTATCATCTTCTTCAGTTGAACTTTGCTGGCCAGCATTCATAATCTTTTCTTCAAGTTGCCGCTGCTTTTCATCTTCAGCCTTCTTACGTAGGTCTTCAGTTAATCGATTAGCAACAGTAGCTGCAGAAATTTCTCCATACCCAACGGCTGCAAACATTTCTTCTTCATTATGATAATTAAAATGATTAATTACCTTTTGAATATGTTCTTTGTCCATAAATTCTTTTGGAGCTAAATCACGATTAAGAAGTTCCTGTTCAATAAAGTTTTGACCTTTTTCAATATTTTCCTCGCGATCTTCAGCCTTGAAGAAACGCTTAATCTTATTTCTTGCTCTTGAAGTCTTGACTAAGTTAACCCAATCACGGGATGGACGAGCTGAAGTCTGAGTGAGCATTTCAACTACGTCACCATTTTTAAGTTTATAGTCCAATGGAACAATCTTGCCATTAATTCTAGCACCAACTGAATGAGCACCAACTTCTGAGTGAACCATATATGCAAAATCTAATGGTACTGAGCCTTTTGGAAGTTCATAAACGTCACCTTTAGGAGTAAAGACATAAACACGATCTGAAAAGATATCAGTCTTAACACTCTTCATAAATTCATGCGAGTCTTTTGTTTCATTTTGAAGTTCAAGAATTTCTTGGAACATGTTAAGCTTCTTATTTGCGTCAGTTTGCTCAACTTCGCCCTTAACGCCTTCTTTATATGCCCAGTGTGCAGCAACACCGTATTCAGCAACCTGGTGCATCGCTTCAGTTCTAATCTGAATTTCAAGTGGCTTGCCGCCAGGTCCAATAATTGTTGTATGTAACGATTGGTATCCGTTAACTTTTGGAACAGCAATATAGTCTTTAAAGCGGCCAGGCATTGGCTTCCATTTAGTATGAACAGCACCTAAAACGGCGTAACAATCACGAACAGACTTCACAATTACACGAACTGCTAGTAAATCATAGATTTCGCTAAAGTCTTTGTGCTTATTAACCATCTTCTTGTAGATAGAATAAATATGCTTAGGGCGTCCATAAATCTCATACTCAATTTCTAAGCTATCAAGCGTTTGCTTTAAAGTTTTAATTGCATCAGCAATATATCCTTCCCGCTCACTTCGCTTAGACTGCATCAAGTTAACAATTCGGTAGTATTGCTGAGGATTCAAATAGTGCAAACTCATGTCTTCGAGTTCCCACTTAATAGTTCCGATACCTAACCGGTCTGCAAGTGGTGCATAAATGTCTAGCGTTTCATCAGCAATTCTTCTCTGCTTGTCAGGACGTAAATGGTCTAAAGTGTGCATATTGTGCAAGCGGTCAGCAAGCTTAACCATAATTACTCGTAAATCTTTAGCCATTGCGATTAGCATTTTACGGTGATTATCTGCTAGATATTCTTCGTGACTCTTCGACTTATATTGAATCTTGCTTAACTTTGTTACACCGTCAACAATAAAAGCGACATCTTTTCCAAACTTTTCCTTAATATCATCATTAGTTACCGGCGTATCCTCTACAGTATCATGAAGATAACCAGCTGCTACCGTATCGGGATCTAAACGTAAAGTAGCTAAAGTTCCCGCAACTTGAGTTGGGTGAATTATATAGGGTTGTCCAGAAACTCGAAACTGACCTTCATGAGCATTCTTAGCAAATTTATATGCCGATTCAACAAAAGCTAAGTGTTCATCATTCATATATTTCTTGCATTCTGCAAGAACTTCTTCATGAGTCATCTCACGATATTTTGACATAAAGCATCACCTATTCTTTATTTCTTTTCTTTGTAAAAATCATCATGCCAGAGTCCAAACAACTCAAAACTTAAATATACTAAGCAAAGTAGAAAATTATATTTTGCAAAATGAATTAAAACAGCGATTGCAAACACTACTGGGAATAAAAGCAACCACCAATAGCTCAATTTTCTAATTTGCATAATGCGGCCAATTTGGTAACTTAAATAACTATTAAAAATAAAGAATACTAATCCAATTCGCCAAACACGGCTTAAATGGACTAATGGACAAATAATCCAGACAATTACTCCTAACAAAGTTAACCAAACTAGTGGCATAAATGATTTTTCATTTATTTTACTCCACCAAGCCTTAAAATTAAAATTTTTCTTTTCTTCACTATTTTTCTTCATTTTTTGCTTACCTTTTCTTTTAATATATTTTTAGTCTGGTTTTCTAGCGATTAATAGACCAATCCAGCGTCCTTCTTGCATTTTCATTTTAATCTCAAAGTTATTTTCTGCAAGAGCTTTTTCAATTTTAGGAAGTTGTAAATAATCAATTCCTGAAAAAATCACTTTGCCATTTTCATTTAAATGACTATCCAAATCTGGAATTAATTCTAGTAAAATGTCGGCTAAAATATTTGCTACAATTAAATCATATTTTTCATCGATATCTTTTAACAAATTAGCTTTTCGTACATCGATACTGTCTATATTATTTAACGCAATATTCTCTTTAGCAGCAGTAACTGCTTCATCTGAAATATCTGTTCCTAAAACCTGACTTGCCCCTAATTTACTAGCTGCAATGGCTAAAATGCCTGAACCAGTTCCAACATCCAAAACCGACATTGGTTTGACTAGTGCTCGCTCCATTGCAAGCAAAACAAGTTGAGTTGTAGTATGACCACCCGTTCCAAAAGCTAGACCTGGATCTAGACGAATCAATTTTTGATCTGAAAAGGCTGGTTGATAATCTTCCCATTCAGGAACAATAGCCAGATGACGAGAAAAATCAATTACGTGATAATATTTCTGCCAAGCTGTATTCCAATCTTCATCTGCCACTTCTTTAGTGCTAATTGAAACTTCGCCAGTATCTAAGCCATAGCTCTTCATCTCCGCAATTTTATCCATAATCTTTTTAATTAGATCTTTTTTATCAGCACTTTCATAATCAAAATATGCTGTTAACTCTAAATCCTTGGGTAAATTTTCAATATCATCAAGTTCAACCAAGCTACTATCATGTTTTTGACCTTCAGCAACAAAATCGCTTCGCTTACGACTTTCTATTCCTTGTGCATCTAGTTCATCTTGCATGAAAAAGCTTAATCCATCTTCCAGCTCATGACTACATTCAACTTTTACTGCTAATAATTTCACTAATCTTGTCCCCTTTTGACATGTTAAATTCCCACGTTTATGATATTAAAAGGTGAGAAAAATGTCGAAAAAAAATAAAAAGAAAAAACTTAATAAGACGTTAGTCGAAAAAATGCTCGACCAACAAAAAATTCCATATAAACAACTATCATTTAACACCATACAAAAGGGTGATGTTAAACAAATGGATACTTCCATTTTAGACGATGAAGAGGCTTTGGTCTACAAAACCTTAGTATGCAAAGGAAATAAAAATAGCCCAGTAGTTGGCGTAGTACCAGTTACTGAGCATTTGAGTATGAAAAAACTCGCTAAAGCTTCTGACAATAAAAAGTGCGAATTGCTTCCTCTTAAGAAGCTAGTTGCAACAACTGGTTATGTTCACGGTGCAAATACACCAATTGGAATTTATCAAAAACATCATTTTCCAATTTATCTCGACAGCAGTATGAAAGAACATGATCAAATTGCTGTTTCAAGCGGTGAAGTTGGACGCAGTATTATGATTAATCCAGATGATTTACAAAAAATCACCGAAGCCACTTTTGTTGATTTATTAGAGTAATTAAAAAACTTCCTCAGACTAGAATTTCTAGTTTAAGGAAGTTTTTTTGCATTATTTTTTAACTATTTTAACTAATCTAAACACGCCATAAATCAACATTACTACCCAACCAAGAATTGAAATGTAAAGCAGAATTGTAAACCATGTTGGTGTCTTAAATGAAAGAATTGCAGTATTTTGACCCTGTTTTGATTTAACAATTGGCATTCCGATCTTATTGAGTTTTGGATTTACCTTTTTGCCATTTACTGTTAGTTCAGACTGATGGTAAATAAAAACTGGAAGCGTAGTTGACTTAGCGGTTTTTCCATTCCACTTAATTTCAAGTCGTCCCCCTGATAAAACTTTTTTACTAAAGTTTTTTCTTTGTGGTGCCATGTTCATTAGCATTCCTGTAACATCAGCAGATTTAATTTTTTTCTGGACGGGAAGATAATCAGGAGTATTAATATCAATTTTATTAATATATGCTTCTAGCCCCTTCTCTTGCATCTCTCTTGAACTATTAGTGATTCCCTTATTATAAGAAATATTATTATTAATTTCATTAAAATCAGCTCTGACATTAAATAGAACTATTACTATAGCCAAACCACTAGCTAGCAAGCCAAGCTTTTTGCCGTGTTTTTTAATTAGTTCTGTAATTGTTAAACCTACCCCAACAAACAATAAAGGATAAGCTACAACAGTAAATCGATTTGGAAATTGTAAATATCCAGTTACAGCTGGAAAATTGTCTTTAACAAACTGCCACGGGAATAAATTAGAACTTAAATAAAAGAATACTAATCCTTCGAGAGTAACAAAAGTATTGATTCTTGAAGACTTAAAGTTAAATGCTACATAAATTATTTGTACAATAAATAGCAATAATGTGACTTCTGTAATCGACGTCCACATAGTACTTGTACCAGCAAGTGAAAGATTGACAGAAGTAAGAACGGGTGAAAAATCAATTGGAGATGCCATTTGGTTTGTCGGATAAAGAAGCAAAAATGCTCCCCACACATTTGCTGTTAAAACAACAAATAACACCACAGCCTTAAAGACATCAAACCACATTTGACGTTTATTTTCACTTAGAATTAACCCATAAATAAAGAAAGGAATTAAGGCTAAGATAGAAAAGAATGTGCTCAATAAGTGAACCTGTGCCACGATTGCCATCACGACGCCTAAACTGATCCAGCTAAATCTCTTCTTATAATTATTTAAAAGATTAATTCCTTGAATTAAAACAAAGGGTATTAAAACTGCACCCCAAGAATTAAAAGCGTTGGACCGTAACCAGTAAGCAATATAACCTGTTGTCAAAAATAAAGCAGTAATTACTGAGGAAACAGTCCTTGTCATCTTTACCTTTCGACTTAAATGATATACTCCTAAACCACCAACTAGAAAAATCAGATAAGTTATTACAACTTGAAAGCGAAGCCAAGAACTACAAAATAGCAATAAAAATCCCATTATGTAGGCAAAAAATGGACCATAAAGTGCATTAACTATTCGACCACTTTCACCCATTCCATAGTTCATCTGAAAATAAGAAAAATTATGGTTTTTAATTTGCTGATTTGTATCATAAAAACGATGAAAATGAAAAGCAGTATCATCTAAAGTAAGACCTGATCGAGTGCTCAATATCGTCCAAATCAAGATAGTTGCAATTACTAAACTTAAAATTATCGGGATAAGATAATCTATTACTTTACTCTTATATTTTTTTATATCACTATTTTTCATTTTTAACCTCTGATAACCTAGTTATTTGACTTTTTAATTGTATCATTCAACTAGCTAAAAGATTATACTTATTTTAAATTTCATTTTCTTATCGGCATATTTACCAAGTTTCTTCCCTTACGATATGCCTGCTTGATGTCATTTAAAGTTAAATCTTTTCCTTTTTGGTCATAAACAACTAAGACTTCCCTTACTCCGTCCGCAAATTTACTTAAGAATCTGAAAATTGTAATTTCTGCGAAGAACAACACTAGCAGTAAGAATACCGCTGTTGCTGAAATACGAGAAAGAGCAAACAAATTATGGAAGAAAATAACTGCCAAGACTAAAGCTAAAAAGGAACCACCTAACACAGTCCATCTAAATTTATTCAAAGGTCTTGAAATATGGTACAGAACCATCATCCCCACAGCCACTAAAAGCATCGTAGCAGTTGTTGCCACTTCTTGGCGTCCTAAAGCTAAAACCATATCAGCAACTACCAAGATCGACACAGCGAGCATATCCGTAATTCCACCTGGAATTGCACGGGATAAAACATTCGGGATAAATTTCCCGCGAATACGGCTGTAGTTGTTTTCAAGAGCAAGTAAAAATGAAGGAAGCCCAATCGTAAACGCCGAGATTAAGGCAATCTGTGCTGGTCTTAATGGATACGACATTGCAAAAACGAGAGAAAAAATAGCCATCAGGAATGAGAAAATATTTTTAACCAAGAATAAACTAGCTGATCTTTCAATATTGTTAACGACTTTTCTACCTTCATCGACAACCTTAGGCATTCTAGCAAAGTCAGAATCAAGTAATACTACTTGAGATGCTTGCACAGCGGCACTATTTCCTGATGCCATCGCAATTGAGCAATCTGCACTCTTCATCGCCAAAATATCGTTAACACCGTCACCTGTCATAGCAACTGTATTACCATTTTTTTGAAGTGCTTTGATCAACTTCTTCTTTTGATCTGGTTTTACCCGACCAAAAACATTGTATTTTCTGACAACTTCTTCGTAGTCACCTTCACCAATTTCAGTAGCATCAATTAGTTTATCAGCATCTTTAATTCCAGCCTGCTTAGCAACTCTAGCTACTGTTAACGGATTATCTCCAGAAATAACCTTGACATTTACTCCTTGACGTTCAAAGTACTTAAAGGTATTTCTAGCTTCTTTTCGAATGGGATTAGAAATCAAAATATAACCGAGTAAATCAACTTCTTTAGAGAGTTTCTGCTTTTCATCTTCTAAAGCTTCCGGATATTTTGCAAAAGCTAAAACACGATAGCCTTGACTAGTATACTTATTGATTTCTTTTTCATAATCTTTAAATTGACCACGTAATACAAACTCCGGTGCACCCATAAGTAACGTGCTTTCACCAACAACGGCTCCACTATACTTATTTACTGATGTGAAGGGAATGATTTTTTTTACTTGAATATTAGCCTTTTGGTTAAAAGCGTTTGCTACTGCCTTAATCGTGGCATTATCATGTGGCATATTTTGAGCAAAAACAGAAATATTTTTTGCTAAATCATCTTTATTTGTATTAACCGGGATAATTTTTTCAACTTCCATTTTTGGTTCAGTAATTGTCCCAGTTTTATCAACGCATAAAACATTAACTCTGGCTAAAGTTTCTACACTTTTCATATCATGAAGCATTACTTGCGAACGAGCCAAACGCATAGCAGCTAAAGCTAATGCAATCGTTGTTAATAGATATAATCCTTCTGGAATCATCCCAATTACTGCTGCTTCCATCGATACTACGCTATCAGCTAAATTCAAGTGGTTTACATATCTAGCTACAATAAACAGCGCAATTCCACATGGAATAATAATGATCCCAACCCATTTAATTAATCGATTAATCGAACGGACCATTTCTGATCCTTCTTTGGAATTCATTGCCTTAGCTTCTAAAGTTAACTTAGAAACATAAGAATTCTTCCCAACTTTTTCCAGGCGCGCGTATGCTTTTCCAGATACTACGAAACTTCCAGACATTAATTCTGTGCCAACGTCTTTTTCTATTTCATCTGCTTCACCAGTTAACAAGGCTTCATTTACACGTAATGTTCCAGAAATCACCTGACCATCAGCCGGGATTTGATCACCAGTCTGAAGAACAATTACATCTCCTAAAACTAAATGTTCAATAGGAATAACTTCTTCTTTTCCATCGCGAATTACGGCAATCTTTGTTGTATTCATTACGTTCAACTTATCTAAAACTCTTTTTGCCCGTAATTCTTGAACAATTCCAATAATCATATTCGCAATAATTACTGGTAAAAAAGTTAAGTCTTTATATTCACCAACAATTACTAGTAAGATAGACAACACTAGAAAAATTAAGTTGAAATACGTAAAAGTGTTTTCTTTAATAATTTGCCATGCTGTTTTAGCTTGATCATTAACAGCACGGTTTACTTTACCTTCTTTAGTTCTTTGGTCAACCTCTGCACTCGTTAACCCAATTGGCTGCTTAAAATTATCTTTCATTTATTTTCCTAAATTTAATCCACACGAAGTGTATCGTCTTTTTCTATTGTTACTTCACCAACTACATCCGTATTAAAAAATTCAGCAATTTGATGTACATCCCATCCTTGACCTAAGCCCCACATTAACTTAGTAATGGCACTTTCTGATGTCATATCACGCGCACTAATTGCGCCTTCAAGAAGGGCTTCTCTCCCTACTTCGTACTTGGTAAGGTCGCTTCGTTCATATAAACATTGACTACTTGCAATCACTGGTATCCCATAGCGAATTAATTCACCCACTGCTCCTACCATATTTCTTCTAATATAATTCATTCCGCCTAAGCCATACGCTTCAATGACGATTCCTTTACATCCACTCTCAACCATCGCAAATAGCAACTTAGGATCAAAGCCAGGGAATAATTTTACTAGTGAAACATGGGGATTAATTTCCGTATTTAAAGTACATTCTTTAGTATTTTTAGGTAAATTTTGCTCAGAAAAAACTAGACCATCGGATGTAACCTTAGCAACAGGTGGCACGTTTACGCTCTCAAAAGCATCAAAGTTTATTGTCCTAACCTTTACACTACGACATCCCAGCATTACTTTTCGATCAAAAGCTAAATAAATATTTGGACAACAACTAGCTGCTGCTGCGAAGGCCAATCTTAAATTATCTGGTGCATCACTTAAAACCACGTTAATCGGCACCTGACTTCCAGTTAAAACAACTGGAATATTAATATTTTGCAGCATGAAGGCGAGCATCGATGCCGTGTAAGCCATTGTATCAGTACCGTGGGAAACTACAATACCATCATATTTATTTCTGTTTTCGAAAATTTTCTCTGCAATTAACTTCCATTCTTCAGGTTGAATATTAGAAGAATCTAACTGCAGAATATCTTCAACTGTAATATCATATGGCAGCTCACCCAACATATTGATCAATTGTTCTCCAGATTCTTTAGGTACTAACCCCGCATCAGAAACCACAGAAGCAATCGTTCCCCCAGTAGAAAGCAATAAAATTTTCTTTTGCATACTCGTCACTCATTCTTTATTTTCTATTCTCTATTGTTCTATTAATTATACGAAAAAAGCTGCCATAGTTTAAATTCTATGACAACTTTTTGTGAAAAAATTATCCTGCATGCCGCCAGTCTTTGTCCATTAAAATACGTGCTGCAATCAGTCCTAATGGTAAACAAATAACAATCATCAAGGCTTGCACCATCCATAATGCACCAGCATTCAATGACGTTAATCCCAAATTAAACATTGCTCGATACATATACAAACCTGGAACCATGATTACTATTGAGGGCACAGTGATTGCAATTCTTGGAAAACCAATTTTACGTCTAATAATTGACGCAAGCATCCCTGCTACGAAAGCTCCAATAAAAGCAGCAACTGCTGGAGGTACGTTTGACCAATTAACTAAGCTCAAACGTAAAGTATTTGCAACTGCTCCTGACAAGCCAGCAACTGTTGCCATTGAAATCTTAGAATTAAACATAATTGAGAAACCAAAGACTCCACAAAAACTAGCTACTAATCTCAATAATGTTAAAACTACTGGAGTTAATCCTAATTTTTCAAAATTCTGCGGATGCAAGTTTAAAATCAAAGCCATTACCCAACCAACCGCTGTGGCAACAACAATAATCATAATTGCATAAGCCATTCTTTCTAAACCTGATCGCATATCCAGCTTAGAAAGGTCAAGCCCTGATGTAATAAATGGAAATCCTGGAATTACAAATAACATTGCTCCAATATAGCCATCTAAATGATGTAAACTTACTGGATAAAATAATCTGATTAAATAAAAACTTCCCACATAAACTGCGCAGGCAACCGCTACGGCAACAGTAATATTAGCCAAAATAGTGAGATGACGGTCTGCCATTTTACGGCGAACATAATTTCCGCAGCTAGCCCCAAAAAAGGCACAAATAACTTCGAAAATTCCACCACCAAGTAAGAAGATAAATCCTCCACAGGCTAAACCAGCTGCTAACCCAACTTGCCAAGGTGAATACCGTGACTTCATAGTTGAAATTTTTTCTAAACGATTATGAATTTGACCAATAGTCCAGTTTCCATCATCTTCTTTAAACTGATTAACAAAATTTTCCATTCGGTCTAATTTTGTAGTATTAACGCCAGTTGTTGGTAAGCTCAAGGCCTGAGTATAGCTCTTCCCATCGGTATCAACACAAGTATATTCAATTGATACTAAACCAATATCAGTACTACAAGTCATGTCTAAGCAACGAGCAATTGTATTCATCGCAGATCTTACTCGCCAAGCTCCTGTCCCATATGACAAAAGCATCATTCCAATATGACCTACAATCACAGAACGCTCAGCCAAAGTAGCATTTTTAGCAGGTGTAATATTATCACTCGTAAAAAATTCTTGCCAACGAATTCGCATATGATGGTGATGCGACAAAGTATGCTTATGGTGTAATTGATTTACACGCTCAATTTTGTTTTCCTTGTTTTTCACTTTTCATAGTCCCCAAACTTTGATTAAATATCATACCTTTAAAATTTTATCACAGAAAAAAGGCCTTGCACTCTTAATTTAAGTAAGTGCAAAACCTTTTTCTATTTAGGATCTATTGTTTATAGCTCAATTCCATCAACAACTTCTTTCATCTTTGTTGCTGAATAAGTCATTTTCTTTTTCTCATCTTCTGATAAGTGAAGCTCGATCACATCACTAATTCCATTTGCAGTAACAACCGCTGGACTTCCAAGATAAAGATCATGAATACCATATTCTCCAGTCATTGGAGCTGATAACGGCATAACGCGAGCATTATTTTCTAAAATTGCCTTACAAATTTGAGTTAAGCACATTGCAACGCCGTAGAATGTTGCACCCTTGTTAGCAATAATCTTGCCACCTTTTTTGCGTACATCAGTTTCCAATTCAACTAATGTTTGTTCATCTAATTCTTTGTAAGAACGAAGTGGTTTATGGTCGATAATAGCTTCATCGAAGTTTTCAAAAGAAGTATCTCCATGTTCACCTAAAACATAAGCATCAATGTGATCAACATTCACACCAGTCTTGTGTGATAATGCTACACGCAAACGTGCTGTATCAAGAGATGTCCCTGTTCCAATAATTTTATTCTTAGGAAAACCAGATAATTTTTGTGTTAAAGTAGTTAAAATATCTACTGGATTTGCAGAAACAACGAAAATACCATTAAAGCCAGAATCGACAATTGGCTTTACAATGGATTCTAGGATTTTAACATTAGTATTTACTAAATCTAATCTAGTCATTCCCGGTTTTCTTGCAGCACCAGCAGTAATTACGGCAATATCTGCATCTTTAGCATCACTGTAATCTCCGCTCTTTACTGTACATTGACCAACAAATGGGGCTAGATCTTCTAAGTCTAACGCATCCCCTTCAGTAATTTTCTTAACTACATCGCAAATTACCAATTCATCAATTTTTACATTTTGTAATAAATCATTTGCAAAAGTTGAGCCAACACGACCGTCACCGACTAAAAATACTTTTCTACGACTCATTTTTATATATAACTCCTTTGAATGAAAACTTAATTTTTACACTTTAAGTATACACAAATAAGCTATTTATTGAAAGCGCTTTATTTAATTAACTTTGCCATAGTTTTCCCTGCTTCACGTCCAAAAATAATCGTTTCAGCAATTGAATTACCGCCAATTCTATTATTTCCATGCAAACCACCACTAACTTCACCAGCAGCATATAATCCTGCAATAAAATTGCCATTTGTATCATAAACTCTGGTATCAGGCGCAATATGAATTCCGCCCATTGTATAGTGAATAGCAGGTGCAATATGAATCGCATAATACGGTGCATGATCTAAGCTAGCCATACCAGTTGTTCGTCCAAATTCTGTGTCACTATTCTTTTTAACTGCTTCATTCCAACTTTGAAGAGTTTTTTTCAGATTTGCAGCCGGAACTTTAATATTTTCAGCTAATTCTTCAATTGTACTTCCATGAACAACCAAGTTAATTGAGTCATAGAATTCGATTGCTTTAACTCTATCTCTAACTCCTTGATCAAAAATTAAATACGCAGAATGCTCAGGAGTTTCAGTAATCGCATTAGAGACAATCTTACGAGTACTTAATTCATTAATAAACCGCTCACCATCACGGTCGACCAAAATTGCTCCCTCGCCGCGCACTGCTTCACCAATCAAATATGCGTGATCGGTATCTTGCTGCACAGTTGGATGAACCTGAACTAACTCCAACTGTTCTAATTGTGCCCCAACTTTATCAGCTAATTTCAAACCGTCTCCAGTAGCACCTGCTTGATTGGTTGTTTTATAATCACGCAAATCAGGACGATATTTAGCAATTAAATCTTTAGCAGCACCAAAACCACCAGTAGCAAGTAAAACTGCTTTAGCTCTTACTTGATGTTCCTTATTAACTTCTACACCAGTAATTTTCTTATCTTTATCTTGTAACAGGCTAGTAACCTTTGAATCGATAAAAATTGGAATGTGACGCTCATCTGCTAGCTTAAGTAAATTATTAACTAAAAAGGCACCGATTGGAGCCATTGAAGATGGACGGTGAGTTCTCTTTTTGGACATACCACCTGTAATAGTTAAATCATCTACCTTAATGCCTAAATCTTCAAGCCAAGCAATAGCTAGCGGTGCATGCTCGACAAAATAATGAAGCATTTCACGGTCATTCATATAACCGCCGCCTTTTAGCGTTTCATCATAAAATTTTTGCATACTATCGTTTACACCTAGACGAGCTTGAACGATACTTTCAGCTGCATTCATCCCTGAACTGGCTCTCATAGTATTTCCACCTAAAAAGCTATTCTTTTCTAAAATAGCAACATTTAAGCCATATTGATGCGCCTGAATTGCAGCTGCTAAACCAGTACCGCCACTACCAACGATAATTGCATCATATTCTTCCTTTAAATTATCTACTGTTTGTGTTGGAAATTTATATGCCATGCTTTTCCCTTCTTTTAATCATCAATTGGTTTCGTGTTCATCGCATTGGTCATTGTGATTGGCTTCATCCATTTATCATATTGCTCTTTAGTGACTAATCCACTCTTTAAGGCTGCTGTTCGTAAAGTTGTATTTTCTTTAGCTGCAGTTTGTGCAATTGTAGCTGCTTCATGATAGCCAATATGAGGTGAAAGCGCAGTAACAGTCATTAAGGAATCAGTGACATCTTTTGCCATTCTTTCCTTGTTTACAGTCAAACCATGAATCATCTTATTAGCAAAGCTTGAAATAGTTCCTGATAAAACATTTGCGGATTCTAAGAATGCTGCAATCATGACAGGTTTGAAGACATTCATTTCAAAGTTTCCTTGAGAAGCTGCCATTGTGATTGTCGTGTCATTTCCAAATACTCTTAAGCATGCCATAGTAACCGCTTCTGCTTGAGTAGGGTTGACTTTACCCGGCATAATTGAGGAACCAGGTTCATTTGCCGGCAAATTTAACTCTCCTAATCCAGCTCTGGGACCAGAACCTAGGAAGCGAATATCTTGAGCGATCTTAAACATATCGGCAGCTAAGGCTTTTAGAGCACCATGAACAACATTCAAGCCTGAGTGATTTGCTAAACCGAAAAATTTATTAGTTTTTACATCAAATTGGTGACCATATTTTCTTGATAAACGCTCAGCAATATCTTCAGCCATACCCGGAGCTGCGTTAAGTCCAGTACCAACAGCAGTTCCACCAATTGGCAATTCATATAAAGTTTCTTCCAATTCATTAATATAAGCTAAATCATGATTTAGAGCAGCAATATAGCCTGATAGTTCTTGTCCAAAAGTCAATGGAACAGCATCTTGTAAGTGAGTTCTACCTACTTTAACTGTAGTCCAATATTCATCTTGCTTAACCTTCAATTCTTTAATTAAGTGTTTGACAGATGGTTTTAAATCATCTAAAGCTTGCGTAGCCACTAAATTCATTGCAGTCGGGAAAGTATCGTTTGAAGATTGTCCCATATTCACGTCATCATTAGGTAAAACATTCAACCCAGGATGATTCTGATTAGCTAAATTAGCTACGACCTCATTAACGTTCATATTAGTCTGAGTACCAGATCCAGTTTGGTAAACATGAAGTGGAAAGTATGGTTGCAATTCTTCATTATTTAGATCGAGCAATTGATGAATTGCTTCAATTATTGCGCGTCCCTTTTCTTCCGTTTCAGTACCAGCTTCAATATTAGCTTGAGCAGCAGCTAGTTTTATTTGAAGAAGCGCCCGAATAATACCAATTGGCATTAATGCTCCAGTGTGGAAATTGTCTTTACTTCTTTGAGTTTGTGGGCCCCATAATGCTTTTTCAGGAACTTCCACTGGACCTAATGTATCACTTTCAACACGATAACCTTTTTTTACCATATTTTTTGTCCTCCGTTTTCATTATCTTCATTATAAGCTACATTTAAATGAAAGGGCATACAAAAAGCGGAGAATATAATTCTTCGCTAATATAATTGTATTAAATTATACTAAAAATACTTATTCAATGCCATCTGATTAACGTTCTTGGTGATTCAATCTCTTTGCTACTAAATCTCCAACTACTTGTACAATTAGCACTAACAATAAGACCAATAATGTTGCTACTAGAGTAACGTCATTATTAAATCGATTATAACCATAAGAAATAGCTGTATTACCTAAACCGCCAGCTCCAACAGCACCAGCCATTGCTGTTAAGCCGATTAAACTAATCAAAGTTACTGTCGAAACTCTAGCTAATTCGGATCTACTTTCTCTTAAATAAACATCAAAAATAATATCTTTGGTTGATGCACCTAAAGCTTCAGCTGCTTCAATCTTTCCATTATCGACACTTTCAAGTGCAACTTGAACCTGTCTAGCAAAAAATGGAAAAACACCTAAAGTTAATGGTACTAAAGCAGCTTTCATCCCAATTTGAGTGCCGACAATTTTTTGAGTAACTGGAGCAACAAAAGCCAGTAAAATAATAAATGGAACGGCTCTAAAAATAGATACTAGTTTATCAACGATCCAGTAAAGAACTTTATTGGCTAAAATTCCTTTTGGTTTTGTCAAAACGAGCAGTAAACCAAAAACTAAACCAAGAATTCCTCCAAAAATAGCTGACCAAAAAGTCATAAATAAGGTTTGGAAAATAGCTGTTCCCCAACCAGCATCTCCGCCCCACCCTAGGGCCACAACATTAGGAAAGTTTTTAGTCAAAAAACTAATCATTAGTCAGCACTCCTTTATCTAATTTTGTTACTACAACATTTTTACTTTCTAAAAATTTAATTGCTTCTTTTTGTTTTTGCTCATCAAGGTTCAATAAAATGGCAAGTGTTCCAATTGGTTCACCACTTAAGACTTCTACATTTCCATACAAAATACTTGCTTTAGTATTTAATGAAACATCTAAATCAGCAACTACTGACTTAGTAACATCATTAATGCTATAAACTAACTGATATAATTCTGCATTATCTGCTAGCTTATCAAAGTTGTACGTATTTAAAATATGTTGAGCCTGCAAAGCACCACCCACAAATTGACGTGTAAGCTGTTTTTGAGGATGCAAGAAGACCTCTCTCAAATCGCCCTTTTCAATTATTTTCCCTTTTTCCATGACAGCAATTTTGTTTGCAACCCTTTTTACCGCATCCATCTCATGTGTAATCAAAACAATCGTTAAACCTAGTTTTTTGTTTAAATCATAAAGCAAATCTAAGATTTGATTAGTGGTTTTAGGGTCAAGTGCACTAGTTGCTTCATCAGAAATCAAAATATCAGGGTCGTTAGCTAGGGCACGGGCAATTGCTACACGCTGTCTTTGACCTCCAGATAATTGCGCTGGATAAAAGTCAGATTTATCTTTCAAACCTACTAATTCTAATAAATGAAGTGATTTTTCTTCTAATTCCTTGTCAGATAAATGCGTATGCTGCAATGCAAAAGCAACATTTTCAATCACAGTTTCTTCATTTAAAAGATTAAAATTCTGAAAAATCATTCCAATTTTTCGTCTTTTTTCCTGAAGCTGCTTTTTAGAAACTTGAAGTTTACCTTCTTTAAACAAAATTGTTCCATTAACTTCTACAGAACCAGCAGAAGGATATTGCAGTAAATTAATTGTCCTAACCAAGGTAGATTTCCCTGCACCAGAGAAGCCAATTACACCATAAATATCGCCCTTGTTTATTTCTAAATTTACATTATTAACTGCCTTATTTTCTCCAAATTTAACAGTAATATCTTTTAAATTAATTTGTGCTGTCATTCGACTTTCTCCTTCTTACTTCAACTTCAATCCCCAAGCTGCAATTTCGGTCTTACCGTAGAGCTTTTCAGATAACTTCTTAGTCTTTTCAGTCTGATATGCCTTAACTAGATCTTTGTAGATCTTGTTATTCTTATCCTTTTTGTTAGCAACAATAATATTAATCCATTGTTCTGAATCTTTATTTAATGGCTCAATATAAATTGTCTGCTTATCACCTAATTTAGCTGGAACCGCGTAAGTGTTATTAACAATACTTGCATCAACATCATCAATTACTCTAGCTGTTTGCTCAGCACTAACTTCTTTAATTTTTAATCCTTTAGGGTTTGAAGTAATATCAGCAACTGTAGCTAATTTAACGCCTTTTCTTAATTTAATTAATCCTGCATTCTTTAATACATATAAAGCTCTTGATTCATTAGAAGCATCATTTGGAACTGCAATTGTAGCTCCTTGTGGCAACTCATTAATATTCTTATATTTCTTTGAATATAATCTGATTGGAGCAATATAAGTATTTCCAATTGCAACCAATGAACCATGATTTGCCTTATTCCAAGCGTTTAAAAATGTATAGTGCTGAAAGGCATTTAGATCAATATCACCATTTTGAAGAGCCTTATTTGGCTGGTTATAATCAGTAAAATTCTTAATTTTAATTTTTATACCATAATCTTCTTTAGCAGTTTCTGCGACGCTTTTCCAAATCTCTGCGTCTTGCTTGGTTTGACCAACTACCCCAACAACTACTTCTTTTTGATCTTTTGTATTAGTACTCGTGGGGCCAAAACTAAACCACCCAGCAATGACGATTAAAACTGCTACCACTGACCAAATTATCCGATTTCTAATTCTTTTCTTATGCATCGTGCTTTCCTCCTAAAACAAAAAAGCACTCATCCCAAGAAGGACGAGTGCTCGCGTTACCACCTTTAATTTGCTATTTACTCACGTAAATAACCTTAGTAAGTAGCTCTTAAACTTAATTAAGAATTACCTTGCGTTGTTAACGATCGCAACTCCGTTGGTAACTTATTATTAAAATTCATTACCACCATTTTAATTTCTAGTCCATCTTCAATTAGCTGTCCTATCTACTTCCACCACACATAGACTCTCTAAAAGAACATCCCTAATTTACTCAACTAGCAAAATGTTTAAGTTAATTGTTAAAAATATATTATAATCTTAATCAATTTTAGTCAAGTCTTTTTTTAATTTTTTATTTTCTTATCGAAACCATTATATTATCCTGATACATGAGGATATTTATGAATGGAGAAAGTAAGATGAAAAATAAAGTTGTCAAAATAATTATGTGGATCCTCTTTTGGTTCTACCTAATTCCATATTATCTTGTTAAAAAATTTTTATTCAAAAAAGCCGCTCATCCGATTCTTTGGGCCAACTGTGTCACAATTGGCTTATTCTTCGTATTAGGATTGGTCACCTCTCCTAGTTCGCACAATACAAGCCAACAGTCTACTCAAAAAACTACCTTAACTAAAAGTAAAAAAATAGCCCACAAAACTGTCACTAAGACAATTACTAAAAAAGTAGGTACGAAAGAACTTAATAAAGAAAAAGCTAGAGCTAAAGTTCTTACGCAGGAAGAAAAAAACAAGCAAGCCGAATATAATAAATTAAAAAATCAACTTGATGACTATCAAGCAAAAGAAGAAAAGCAAAAACAAGAAGCTGAACAGGAAAGAAAGGCTGCTGGAGCTCAAGCCCAAAAAGAAGCTGCTGCCAAAAAGAAAGAAATTGAAGAAGCACAGAAAAAAGCTAAGCAAAATCAAGAAACAAACAATAATGGCTCATCTAGTCAAAGTCAAGGTGATCTATATACTGCAAATCAGGGTACAATTGTCGGCAATTGCAATTCAAAGATCTACCACGTTCCCGGACAAGCAGGCTACCACATGCATTCAGCCAATGCAGTCTATTTTAATAGTGAGCAAGATGCTATTAATGCTGGTTATAGAAAGGCGAAAAGATAATGATAAATAAAAAAATTACTCAATTTTTAGCCGCTGCCCTCTTGTTTTCATTAGGAGCCGGTCAAACATATACCTCTCAGATAAGTTCAGCTAGTGCTATTAAGATTGTTAAAAAATACAAGTATGACTATAGTGATCAAAAAGAAGCTAGTCGTTTAAAAAATAAAAATCATAAAGTTGAAAAGAAAATTAGTTCTCTAGATAAAAAAATAGCTGATCTTCAAAAACAATTAAAGCATTACACAAATCCCAATGCTGTTGAGTCTTTAAGTAAACAAAAATTGTCTACTCTCAATTACGAAGGTAAAAGCGTTGTTAATGTTAATAACAATAATCCTGATTTTTCAAAGGAAGACTTGGATACCAGCCAGGGCGCTTGGCAAAAATATGGTGATCTTGATTCTCAAAATCGAGTAACAGCAGCCAATGCACTTTTAAACAAATCATTAATGCCCAAGACTAAAAGAGAAGCGCTTCATGTTAACCCAACTGGCTGGCATAATAAAAAGATAAATCATCATTGGCTCTTTAATCGTTCACACTTAATTGGCTACCAATTAACTGGCCAAAACAATAATTGGAAAAACTTAATGACAGGAACTAGGCACTTAAATGATCCTGACATGCTAATGTATGAAAATGAAGTAGCCACTTACTTAAAATCTTCGCCGACCAATTATGTCCGCTACCGAGTAACACCAATTTTTAGAAATAATGAATTACTCGCTCGCGGAGTTGAAATGGAAGGACAATCTATTAATTCAAATGACGTTCATTTTCATGTTTATATTTTTAATGTACAAGATGGAGTAACCCTAGATTATAATACTGGAAACAGCAAAATTTCTTAAAATTTAATAAAATAACTACATTAAAATTTTGATATTTGTTATACTGCTTTTCGCCTCTCTCAAATTTCCTAAGTTTAAATTAATTTTAATAGCTCATAACACCAATATGGTTAGCGTTTGTCCAGCAGGTTTTGGTGTATGAATATACTAAATGAAGGAAGATAATATTATAAATTCTTCATTTAATTACAGTTTAACTTTATTCTAAAAAGCGCAGGCAGAAATCTGTGTGAAAGGAATTGTGATTGAAGTGATAGACAACTTAGGAGCTGCGATCAAAAAAAGACGCAGGAGTTTGAGAATGACTCAAGAGGACCTTGCGGAATTCAGTAGTCTATCAGTAAATTTCATCTCTAAGATTGAAAGAACAGGTAACCAAAATATCAGTATTCAAAAATTAGATGCGATTGCAAAAGCACTACAAACATCCGTAATTACTTTAATTGATGAATCCTCAAAAACTCCCAAATCACAGACATTTGTAAACAAGTTAAGTAATGACCGTGTTTTTCTTGACAAACTTACAAATGACATGAAAAAGCTTCCTGTCGCTCAGGAAGAAGCTTTAGCTAAGAGTTTTATTACTATAATTAATACTTTTGCTAAAGAAGATAAATAAAAAACTTTGACATTTAGAATTACAATTGTATTCTATCTGTCAAAGTTTTTTATTTTTAAAATTTAATTTTGATAGTTAATATGTTGCTTTTCAAGCAATTCATAATCAATTAACTTGTCACTATCTAAATTTTCATTGCTTAATTTAATAGCATTAATTTGATTATTTTCATAGTTGGTATAGTAGAAAGTTCCAGTCTCCAAATTAGTTCCATCAGAGTAAATAGTATATTCATATGAATTTGGACCTACTTCATCTGTTCCTTTTGGTTGTTCGACAGAATGAAGAATATGGAAATAATTTGTTATACTACTTGCCTCATCCTTGCCTTCAGGTGCATGAGCTCGAACAAAGGCAACTTTAACAAATCGACTGGCTGAATCCATTCCTCCAGGTAAGTGATGTGTACCTAAACCTCTACTATAAAGATTAATATCAGCATCAGGAACCACAGTATTTTTAGGTTGTGCAGGAGAAATATTAGCGTAATTTGCTAAATTGGTTAATTGACCTGGAAATTCCGGGTTATTAGTCAAAACATGAACTGGATTGTCATAGACATGTAAGCCACTTACAGTTGATTCTACAACAATTGACTTACCAGTCTTATCAGCAATTAACCAATGTAGCGGTGATAATTGTAATTTTTTAGAAAAATTAATATCAACCAAATTAACATTTTCTAATGCATCTTTTACCTCATCAACTGAAGCATATTGACTCAATAAATATGGGATTAATTCAAATGGAGTCACATTTTCTTTTTCTGCTGATTCGGGGAAATAGTGACATGGACCATCAAAATTAAGTCCAGCAATTCCTAACCCTTTCTCATTAGCTGCATCAAAATATAAAGGATAGTTATCTTTAACGATTGCCATCCCAATCATAGCATAGGTTGCCTTTCTATTAGGTAACTTCCGATATTTGAACACATAATTTCTCGGTGTAATTACTGGGTGTTCACCAAAAGAAATTTCTAAATCTAAATTACGCCCAAAATAATGTTGGCCGTTTGAATCATAAATAATTGAGGTACACATTTTACAAATCCTCCTTAAAAAAGCTCACAAGTTTTATAGTACTCTTTTTTGACAAAATAAAAAGGAATTTTCACAATAAAATTCCTTTTTTCCTATATTTTAATAAATATTTTCTACTTGTTCTTGAATTGTTGTACTGTTTAGAAATTCATCATAATTCGTATCAGCTCGACTAACAATTCCTTTAGGTCCAACTTCTACAATATGATCAGCAATCGTTTGAATAAATTCATGATCATGGGAAGTAAACAGAATTGATCCTTGATAATCTTTCAATGCATCATTAAGAGAAGTAATTGACTCTAAGTCCAAGTGATTTGTCGGATCATCCATTACCAATACATTAGCTGGTTCTAACATCATCCTAGACAGTTGGCAACGCACCTTTTCTCCACCGGAAAGCACCTTAATTTTCTTCTCAATTTCTTCTCCAGAAAAGAGCATTCGACCTAAGAAGCCGCGTAGGAAAGTATTATCATCCTGTTCTTTAGTAGCATATTGACGTAGCCAATCTAAAATCGTTAGTTCATCATTGTTAAAGTTAGCGTTCAAATCACGAGACATATAGTTAAAAGCAGTTGTTTGTCCCCATGTCACAGTGCCAGTTTCTGGTTTTATTTTACCAGCAATAATATCCATTAAAGCAGTAGTTGCTAAAGTATTGCGTGATAAAAAGGCAACCTTATCTCCAGGTCGCACAATAAATGAAACATGGTCTAAGATTTTTTCGCCATCAACGCTGTAAGATACGTCTTCAACCTTTAATAAATCGTTTCCTAAATCTCGATGCATTTCGAACTTAACATAAGGATATTTACGAGAAGATGGTTTAATATCGTCAAGCGTAATTTTTTCTAATTGTTTCTTTCTTGATGTAGCCTGCTTAGACTTAGATGCATTTGCTGAAAAACGAGCAATGAACTCTTGAAGTTCTTTGATTTTTTCTTCCTTCTTTGCATTTTGGTTAGCTGCTAATTCTGAAGCTAGCTTACTTGATTCATACCAAAAATCATAATTACCCATATAGAGCTGAATTTTGCCGTAATCAACATCACACATTTGTGTACATACTTGGTTTAAGAAGTGACGATCGTGAGATACAACAATAACAATATTTGGATAATCAGCTAAAAAATCTTCAAGCCAATTTACGGTGTGAACGTCTAAACCGTTAGTCGGCTCATCAAGTAAAAGAATATCAGGATTACCAAACAAGGCTTGCGCTAATAAAACTTTAACTTTATCTGCTTCTGGTAACTCGCTCATTTTACTTTGATGCAAGTCTTCAGGAATACCTAAAGATTGCAACAATTTAGAAGCATCAGCTTCCGCATTCCAGCCATCAAGCTCCGCAAACTTGGATTCAAGTTCAGCTGCCTTTACACCATCTTCATCACTAAAATCAGGTTTAGAATAAAGCTCATCCTTATCTTTCATTACTTGATAAAGTTCTTTATGCCCCTGAATCACTGTATCTAAAACAGTACAATCTTCAAACGCAAAGTGATCTTGATTTAAGCTAGACATTCTTTCATTAGCGTCAATAGAAATATTTCCTGTTGTAGGTTCAATTTTACCTTCTAAAAGTTTTAAAAAAGTAGACTTACCCGCACCATTAGCGCCAATTACTCCATAACAATTACCGGGAGTAAATTTTAAGTTAACATCTTCGTATAAAGTACGACCAGATAAATTTAAACTCAAATCTGAGACAGTAATCAAATTATTTTCCCCTCTTACATCTATTTTTTATAGAAAACGATCGACTGAAAAATTAGTGCAAACTAGTAACAAATGTAGCTAATCCAAATAAGATTCCTGGAAAATTAGCTACAAATAACGGCCAATCTTTTTTCTCTCTTAATAGGGCATATAAAACCCAAATAAAGCAGTTAATAGCCGCAACCAATGGTTGAATTGGATTACCATAATTTCCCTGCAAATTATTCATAATTTGAGGATATAAGAAACATACATCAAAACAGACAAGACAGATCCAATTCGTCCAATTGTTAACACAGTTTTATTATCAAAAGATTTAATTTTCTTTTTCAACTAATCTTCCTTTCTATCTATAGTATCTAGTTTACTTACTTTCCATAACTAACTCAAGCATAAAAAAAGAGATTGATCAAAAATCAATCTCTTTTTAAAGAAATATTAACTTAAATTAGTCTAAGTCAACGTTGTCTGGGAAGAATGCTAAACGTTCACCCTTACCAAGTTCTTCTTCAATTTCAAGTAAACGGTTGTACTTTTCAACACGTTCTGAACGAGCTGGAGCACCACTCTTCAATTGACCACCGTTAACAGCAACTGCGAAGTCAGCGATGAAGGTATCACCAGTTTCACCTGAACGGTGAGAAATCATAGTGTTGTAACCATTCTTACGTGAAAGACGAATAGTTTCAAGAGTTTCAGTAACAGTACCGATTTGGTTCAACTTGATTAATGAAGCGTTACCAGCACCTTCGTGAATAGCCTTGTTCAAAAGCTTAGGGTTAGTACAAATGAAGTCGTCAAGAACAATTTGGATACGGTCCTTGTGGCTTTCAGTGAACTTAACCATACCTTCAACATCGTTTTCATCGTATGGGTCTTCCATAGAAATTAATTCTGGGAATTCGTCAAGTAACTTGTCGTAGTAATCTGCCAATTCTTCGTCAGTAAGAACTTTACCTTCAAGGTGGTACTTGCCGTCTTCTTTGTTGTAGAAGTATGAAGCAGCACAGTCACATGCAATAGCAATATCTTCACCTGGCTTGTAACCAGCCTTAATAATTGATTCATGTAATGCCTTTAAAGCTTCTTCTGAGTTCTTCATGTTAGGAGCGAAACCACCTTCGTCACCTAAGCCAGTTTCGTAACCCATGTCTTCAAGAACTTTTTTCAAAGTGTGGTATACGTTAACAATCTTTTCAAAACCATCACGGAATGAAGTCTTAGCAACTGGAGTAATCATGAATTCTTGAATATCGATACCGTTGTCTGCGTGTTCACCACCGTTAATAACGTTGTGGAAAGTTTGAGGCATTTCAAGGTCAGTACCACCAAGGTAACGGTACAATGGTTGGTGGTTATCCTTAGCAGCTGCACAAGCAGTAGCCATAGATACACCCAAGATAGCGTTAGCACCAAGACGACCCTTGTTTGGAGTACCGTCTAAAGCGATCATAGTTGCGTCAATGTTTGGTTGATCGTGTGGATCTAATCCCTTTAAAGCATCGTTGATTTCAGTGTTAACGTTGTTAACAGCGTTCATAACACCTTTACCACCAAGACGTGAACCACCATCACGTAATTCAACAGCTTCGTTTTCACCAGTTGAAGCACCAGATGGAACTTCGGCCTTACCTACGACACCGTTTGAAAGGGTAACGAAAACTTCAACAGTTGGGTTACCACGTGAATCAAAGATTTCAAGTGCATGTATATTCTCAATAACTGATTTGAGCATTAAAAAAATCCTCCTTAAATTTGTGGCGAAAAATACAAACTAACCGAATTGGCACTAGTCAGTGTCTTTCGTCGCTTTTAGGCATAGCCCTTTTGACTACAGATTTATTTTAAAGCAACTTTGTGAGTATGTAAACTAAAGAAGGCAATTATTTTTTTGCAAAAAAAGATTGACCTTTTAAAAGGCCAATCCCAAAAGTTGTTGTGCAATTGTAAAACAAAATAGAGCTAAACTAGTCGCTCCTAAAACATCAGATGGATAATGTGCTCGCATGTTTAAGCGTGATATAACTACTAATCCCCAAGCAATTATCAAAATGATTAACAACCAAATACCCATAGTATGTCCAAAAATTTGCCAGAGCATTAATGACATTATTGTTGCACTTAAAACATGACCGCTTGGAAAGCTATATCCATCTCGATATGTTTTCATCGATAGAGGTCTTTGTCTTTTTACTGAATGCTTCAAAAAAATTCCAACTGCATCGGTTACTGCTAAAGTGCCAAGTGACCAAACTGCCAGCCAAGGATGATTAAGCAAAACTAAAAGTCCAGCTAGCAAAAAATCCCAAACTACAATCACCTTAGGCTCATTTAAAATCGTAATAATTTTCCAAATCTTGCTATCTCTATTTCTAACAAGCTTATGGTGCAATAAATGATCATAGAAATTAAAGAGACGTGAATTTCTAATATTAAATATTAATCCTAACAGAATTATCGCTGAAATCATTAATTGAATTAAACAATGTAATTTCACTTTTATCTAACCTCAATCAAATGTGCTAATGCTCATTGTAACAGCAAATAAATAAAAGACATATGTTTTTAAAATTTATTTAACAAATTAAGATAAAAATAGCGGTATATCAATATTAAATAATACTAATATACCGCTAGGCTATACGAAGTTAAGGAGAGTACAGGATTTGAACCTGCGCGCCGGTATAAGCCGGTTCGCCGGATTTCGAGTCCGGTGCATTGCCACTCTGCCAACTCTCCAATTGCAACGTTTTTATTATAGCAATTAAGAAATAAATGGTAAATAAAAAAATCCCAATTCTAAAATTTGTCTTCAAAAAGTCACTATTCTTTCATATTTTTCATGTATCTTAAAAATATACTGATTGACAATGAAAGGACTCATATTATGGCAAAGATAATTATTTACAAGCCCCGCAAAATAAAATTAATGCGCCAGGCTATTGAGCGTTACCTAAACCATAAAATTATTAAAAGCAATTAAATTTCTAGCCAACCGTTTCGGTTGGCTTTTTTGGTTAAAACATTTCAATAATTTTTTCCATTAACGGTGTAACTTGTCTATCCTTACGCCATACAATATTTAAATGAGTAACCCAGTGCGCATGTTTAATTGAAACAATACTACTTTTTGCGTATGTCTGCGCTATTGATTGGGGAACTAAAGCAATTCCTAAGCCTTCATCAGCCCAGTGAATTGCCGTTCGGGCATCATCGCAAGTTACTGCATAGAAAGGTCGAATCCCTTGATGACGAAAACTCCGATTGAATATTTCCTGAAAACGACGATATAAAATAATTGGCTTACCTTTTAATTGACTTAAATGTTCAATCTTTCCTCTATCAAAGTCATTATTATTTGTAACTGCAACCATCGGCTCTTGATGAAAATCTTTAAAATTCAATCCTTCAAGGTTAAACGGAGTTCTTACAATTCCTAAATCAATAATTCCATCTTGCAATTGTTCAATAATTCCAAAGGTATTTGCTTCATGTATTTCAAAAGATACATTGGGGTAATATTCAATTAATTTCTTAAATTGCTTATTCGGAACAACTCCTCCGCAAGAAGAAATAACTCCAATTCGAATTTTACCTAATTCACCTGTTTTAATTTGCCTTATCTGACTTGTCGCAGTTAAGCTAAGGTCAACAATTTTTTCAGCATACTTTTGAAAAGCCTTCCCCTCTTCAGTTAATTCCATCCCATGAGCATTTCTAATAAAAAGTTGTGCCCCAATTTCTTTTTCTAATTGTTTCAATTGATAACTCAATGGTGGTTGAGCAATAAATAATTTTTTAGCAGCCGATGTAATCTGTCTTTCTTCAGCTACCACTAAAAAATATTTTAATTGTTTTAGATTCATTATCGTTCATCTTCTTAATTGATATCTATTTTTTTAATATCTTATATCTTAATTTGATATTTTCTTAATAGCAAGAACTGCGCTAAAATACTTTAGGAAATAAAGATTTAATGGAGGATTTTCATGGAAAATAAAGACTTAAATGGACTGACTGACGCCCAAGCAAAAGAGCGTCTAAAAAAAGACGGTCTCAATGAAGTACCTGAACCTGAATTTAATTTCTTTAAAGAATTCATGTCAAAATTATGGAACTTATCTGCTTGGATCTTAGAAGCCGCCCTAATCTTAGAATGCATTTTGGGCAAGTGGATTCAGTCCCTATTTGTTTTACTGATGCTTTTGTTTGCTGCTTTTAATGGTGCAACTCAAAAGAAAAAATCTCGTCGAGTTTTAAATACAATTTCTCACGAATTAACTCCTACTGTTTCAGTAAAACGAAATGGAAAATGGAAGCAGCTTAATTCAAAGTTTTTAGCTGCGGGAGACTTAATTAGTTTAAAACGCGGAGATGTTTTGGCCGCTGATGTAAAAATTGTCCAAGGTCAAATTACAGTTGATGAAAGCTCTATCACAGGCGAGTCAAAAGCTATAAAAAAATCTGTTGGCAAAACTGCCTATGCTGGAACTACTGTAGTTGATGGTGATGCGCTTGCGACAGTAATTGCAACTGGAAGTAATTCTCGCTCAGGTAAAACTATTAACTTAATTAATAATTCTGCAGCTCCAGGTCACTTGCAACAACTTCTTACAAGAATTATTTACTACCTTTGTTTATTAGATGGAGTTTTAACCTTAATTTTAGTAATTGCTGCTTTAATTAGGGGACAAAATGTCATTGAAATGTTGCCATTCTTGGCCATGATGTTCATCGCTTCTATCCCGGTTGCAATGCCATCTACTTTTGCCTTATCTAACTCCTTTGAAGCTACGCGCCTTAGCAAAGAAGGTGTTCTAACTTCAGACTTAACAGGAATTCAAGACGCTGCTAACTTAAACTTGCTTTTACTTGATAAAACTGGAACTATCACCGAAAATAAAACCGCAGTTTCTCAATGGGATAATTTAAGCAAACTTCAAAATAAAGAGGTTTTAGCTTTAGTTGGAGCTGCAATAGATAAGCGTAGCCCAAGCATTATAGATACAGCTATTAACGACTATCTGACAGAAAAAGGAATTACTCCTGATATACCTAACTCTTTTACGCCTTTTACTTCCAATACTGGCTATTCGATGGCTGAAGTTAAAAACTACAATATTAAATTAGGTTCTTTTAAGCAGCTATCTTTAATTGATAAAAATGCTGATCAAGAGGCAAAAAACATTGATTTCACAGCGGGACGCTCAGTTGCTGTTTTAATTAATGATAAACTCTCCGGTGTATTTATTTTACGCGACAAAGTCAGATCAGATTCAAAAAAGGCTTTAGAAGAGCTTAAGAAGCGTGGAATCAAGCCAATTATGCTGACTGGAGATAATCGCAGAACTGCTGAAGCAGTTGCAAAAGAAGTTGGCTTAACCGGAAAAGTAATTTCAATTCACGATTTTAATGATAAAACTGATGTTAATGATTTAGCAGGAATCGCTGATGTGCTACCTGAAGATAAATTAAAAATGGTTAAACTTTTCCAGAAAGATGGTTATATTGTTGGAATGACTGGGGACGGTGTTAATGATGCACCAGCCTTAAAGCAAGCTGAAGTTGGAATCGCCGTTTCAAATGCCGCTGATGTTGCCAAACGCAGTGGTAAGATGGTACTTCTAGAGGATGGTCTTACTCCAATTGTTAAAATCTTAGATGCTGGTCATCGCGTTTATCAAAGAATGACGACTTGGTCTTTAACCAAATTATCTCGTACAGCAGAATTAACTATGCTTCTAACATTTGGCTACTTATGTTTCAACTACATCCCAATGGCCTTAAATGCAATGGTTATTTACACTATCATGAATAATATGGTAACGATGATGATTGGTACCGATAACACACATATCACTTATAAGCCAGAAAGCTGGAATATGCTTAAATTAGCCAAAATTGCTTTCTCACTGGCAGCTGGTTGGACTGTGATCGGTTTTGGTTTTGTTTGGTATCTGGTTTCTCACAATTATGCTCAAGGAACAGTATCAACAATGGTTTATGTTTACCTCGTTTTAAGTGCAATGTTAATTGTCTTAATCACTAGGACTAGAAAATTTTTCTGGCAATCAGCTCCATCAAAATCAGTTGCAATTGTTCAAATTATTGATGTTTTATTAACTTTTACACTCGCACTATTAGGCTTAGCGATGACTAAAATCAACTTTACCAATCTTGGATTAACAATAATTGTAGCTTTAATCGCCGCTATCGTAATTGATTTGTTCTATCAACCAATTATGAAAAATAAATAATTAAAAGAAGCAGACTACTATTTTGAAAGTAGTCTGCTTCTTTTTGCTCGCTAAGATGGAATTTTTAATGAACATTATTAAATAAATTAATTTCGATACGTTTCCTTAATAAATAAAACAGAAATTGCCGCTAAAATCCCGGAAATTCCTGCCGTTAGCATCATTGCAGGCATTGAACATTTTAAGAGTGGGAATAAGATAAAACTCAACAATGAAGCAATAATTTGAGGTAAACAAATTGAACAGTTAAATAAACCCAAGTATGTCCCCATATGTTTGCCAGATAAGGCATTTGAAACCAGCGTCAAAGGATAAGTATTCATCGCTGCCCAAGAAATTCCAATTAAAATAAATGACAAGATAAGTAAATTTTGAGATTTAATAAAAAAGATCGAGCCATATCCCACAGCTCCAAATAATAAACTAATTCCATACCCCAACTTATGATGATTATTTGGTACTTTTGCCAAAATATATGACCAAATTACTGCGGCAATTGATTGCACAGCAGTCAAAACGCCAAACCAGTTGCCTGCAAGCTGATATCCAGCAGAGGCTGGGTCAAATGCCTTCCATACATTAGCTGCGATTGCACCTGTAGCATAAGTTGATAAATATTGAAATGAGAACCAGCAAAATAATTGGACTAATGAAACTTCCCAGAAGACTTTCGGTGCTTTTTTTAATAAGACAAACCAATTTCCATCTTTTTTATTATCTTCTTCATTAATACCATGATAACGTGCATAAGTTTTAGGATCATATTCATGCACCTTTGTTACTGTTAACAAGCTAGTAATAACAAGGATTACGGCACCTACATAAAAAGAAATTACAACTGATTGTGGTACTACACCCTTTTTAGCAGTATTAGCAACTCCAAGAATAGTCAATAGAAATGGAAAAATGCTGCGATTACTGCACCAGAATTCGAAAGCATACTTTGAATGCCATATGCATATGATTTTTGTTCGTCATTAACCATATCACCAATCATCATTTTGAAGGGTTGCATAGCCATATTTGCAGATACATCTAAAATAGCAATTGCAATAGCACCAAATACCAAGGCTTCAACCGATCCATAACCTAAACCAAAACTTCCGATATTTGGTAGCAGTAGCATCATAATTACCGCAAAAATCATTCCAATTAATAAATACGGTAATCTTCTTCCGCCAAGCTTAGGTGCCCAAGTTTTATCAGAAAGTGATCCAATGGCTGGTTGAACAACTAAACCAGCCAAAGGCGGTAAAATGAAAAACCAACCTAACTTCGTAGGATCCGCACCCAAAGTTTGAAAAATACGACTCATTTGTGATGTTTCAAGTGTAAAAGCAATTTGGATACCTAAATACCCAAAATTAATCATCCAAATCACACTTTTAGCAAGTTCTGGTAAACCAGCTACTTTATCATTTTCATTCATAGTTTTCTCCCTCGCTATTTAACGCACAAGCGCTTTCAATATTTTATACTAAGTGAGGCTGAAAATGCTTTCAACGGAAAATGAAGTGTTACCGGTAACTAAATGTATCAAAAAAGCTAACAATTATTACAACTAAATAATGATTGTTAGCTTTTTATAAAGTTTATCATTTTTCTATTCTTTTATATTCTAAAAAATCGTATGCAAATTTATTTTTCTCATCTGCTTGATGAATTTCAGAATTAACTGATTTAAAATCTCCATAATTTATCTCTGGCATCAGAGTATCACCCTTAAAAACATGGTGAATCTTAGTCTTTTCTAAAATATCAACCTCGTCCATAAATTCTTCAAAGACTCTTCTTCCGCCAATAATATCAATTGTTTGGTTGCTATGATGCTTTATCCAGTTCTTTAATTCTTCAAGTTGAGAAAAAATTTGGACGTGTACATTATCTTGGTATTTACGCTGTAAAGTTGGACTAGTCGAGAGAATAATATGCTGTCTTTTAGGTAATAATCCAGGGAAACTTTCAAAGGTCCGTCTTCCCATAACAATTACATGATTAGAAGTTAAATCCTTAAAATGCCTTAGATCAGCTGGCAAATGCCAGGGCAAGGTGCCTTGATAACCAATATGTCCGTCTTCATCCTCTGCCCATATAAATCTTATCATTCTCAACTCTCCCTTATAAATTGTATAAACTAAACAGCGACAGGTGCTTTAATAGTACCATGATGCTTATAATTAACAAGTTTGATATCTGACATTTCAAAATCTTCAATCTTTTTCTTATCAGGATTTAACCAAAGCTTTGGTGAATCATAAGGTTTTCTAGTTAATAATTCCTTTACTTGATCAAAATGGTTCCGATAAATATGTGCATCCCCTAAAGTATGAATAAATTCACCAGGTTTAAGACCAGTTTCTTGAGCTATTAAATTAACTAGTAAAGAATAGCTAGCAATATTAAAAGGAACTCCTAAAAACATATCTCCAGATCTCTGATAAAGCTGAACACTTAAACGACCATCATTAACATAAAATTGAAATAAAACATGACAAGGTGGCAGCGCTGAATTTGGGACATCTTCTGGATTCCAAGCACTAACAATTAATCTTCTTGAGTATGGCGTCTTTTTAATTTGATCAATCACATTTTGAATTTGATCAATAAAACCTCCCTCTCGCTTTTGCCAGTGACGCCATTGAGCGCCATAAACATCTCCAAGATTACCAAATTTGGCTGCGAAGTCTTGATCAGCTAAGATTCGTTCGCCAAACCTCTTCATTTCTTCTTGATAAACTTTCTTAAATTTGGCATCCTTTTGACTTCTGAGCCCAAAATTAGTCATATCAGGGCCATGATATTCATCACTTTCAACCCAATTCTTAAATGCCCATTCATCCCAAATATGATTATTATGCTCTAACAAAAATCGAATATTAGTGTCTCCTCTTAAAAACCACAATAATTCACTTTTAATAAGACCAAAAGAAACTCTTTTAGTAGTTAAAATAGGAAAACCATCACTTAAATCAAACCGCATTTGAGCTCCAAATAAACTTCTTGTCCCCGTTCCAGTTCTATCTTCCTTATCATGACCCTCAGTCATAATTTTATTTAATAAATCCAAGTATGGTTGCTCTAAAGTTGCCATTGTCTTTCTTCTTTCTATTGCGCACGTTATAACTTAAATTATCATAGATTTAGTGCTTTGGTAAATACAAATACTATATTTTGTATATTTCGAGATATGGTAGAATTAATTATCTATACAATTGGAGGGATTTTAATGATTTTAACCTGGGATATCATTAGACGCATTATTGAAATACTTTGGTTAATTAATGTTGGCTTAGCTATCTGGACAGTTTTTCGCAGCCATCGTGATATTGCCTCAACCTGGGCTTGGCTTTTAATTCTATCGATCTTACCATATGTTGGTTTCATTCTATATTTATTTACTGGTCGCCAACTATCTCATGATGATATTTTTTCAATTAAAGCTGAACAGCAAAAATTCCGAGACCAGTTTTTAAATGAGCAAAATAAATTATTAAAGTTACATGATCTATTACCTAATAAAGATCAAAATCCCCGGGCACGAAGACTGGTTGAATTAAATTTAAACAATGACGATGCTCTCCTTACCTTTAACAATGAGGTAGAAACTTTTATTGATGGAAAAGTTTTATTTCAAAATCTCATTAAAAATATCGAACAAGCAAAAAGTAGCATCAATATTGAATTCTATACTTTTTATGATGATCAATTAGGTAACCAAGTTCTAAAAGCATTAGAAAAAGCTGCTAATCGCGGTGTTAAAGTTCGAGTTCTTTACGATGCTAGTGGTTCCCGCGGTACAAAGCCCTCCTTTTTCAATAAGCTTCGACAACTAGGTGGAAAAGCCCAACCATTTATTTCAACAGCTGGTAATCGTTTCTTTACTACCCCGCGTGCTAATTATCATTTACACCGAAAACTAGTTATCATCGATAATCAAATTGGTTATATTGGTGGTTTTAATATTGGGGATCAGTATGTTGATCGAAGCAAAAAATTCGGTCATTGGCGCGATACGCATTTGCGAGTTACAGGACAGGCAGCCCTCCTGATGGAAATTCGTTTTGCAATGGATTGGAATACAAGTTGTCGTAAATCTCATCTTTCTACATATAGTGTTGATAATTTAATTGAAAACTTCAGATTAAATGTTGTTCAAGCTAAGAACTTAGTTCCAATGCAAATTGTTTCTTCAGGTCCTGATAACAGTAATTTTGGTATTCGTCGTGCCTATGAAGAAATAATTGCGCAAGCCCAAAACTACGTCTACATTCAAACGCCATATTTAATTCCAGGTGACTCAATCTTAGAAGCCTTAATTATTGCTGCAAAAAGTGGCGTAGACGTTCGAATTATGATTCCATCTATGCCAGATCATCCCTTCGTTTATCGAGCAACTGAATATTACGCCAAGTACCTGGTTAATAACGGCGTAAAAGTTTATAAGTATGATAATGGTTTTATACATGCTAAAACCATTGTAAGTGGTTCTAATATTGCTTCAGTTGGCTCGGCTAATCAAGATTTTCGGAGTTACCAGCTTAATTTTGAGGTAAATGCTTTTACATACAATCCTGCTCTTACAACTGAATTAAAAGGAATATTTGAAAAAGATCTAAAAGAATCAACATTATTAACTAAAAAATACTTTAATGATCAATCTCACTGGCGCAAATTCAAACAGTATTTCTCAAGATTGCTATCACCTATTTTATAAAACTGGTAAAAATAAAAGAAGCCTCCTAGTTTTCTAAACTATAGAAGCTTCTTTTATTTTTTCGTTATTCTTCTTCATCAACTACAGTAACGCTTTTTCTTTCTTGATACGAATAATATATCCAAGCAATAATTCCAAAGGCTACTGGTCCAATAGCAGTCCAGAAGGATGTTGCATAATCTCCAGTAAAGAGCGGCTCAACACAAGTAAAGATAATATCAATTGCAACCACAAGCCAAACCACAAGTGTTACTGTCCAGACACGCTTTTTTCCCTCAATAAATACAAATGGACGATCAATTCCCTGCTTCATCTTAAAGAAAGGATAAGCTCCAATCAAAAATAAGTAAGGAGCTGACGATGAAACATTCATCATATCCATCAAAATAGTATAAAACTGACCCGCTGCATTACCACCAAAAGAGATAAATAAGATAATAACACTAACAATCACTGCCTGAACCCACATTGAACGTTCTGGCATGCCATGTTTATTCAATTTAACCAAGTTTTTAGGTAGAAGTTTAGGGTCACAGCCTTCAATAAAAGACTTAACAGGTGAATAAACCATTAAAAATGCTGCTGAAATTCCAGCCAATACATCAGCTAACCCAGCAAACCGAGAAAATGTTGCACCAAGTGTCAATGAAGCCGAATGAGAAAGTCCGAAAGCCTTTCCTGTTTCAACCCCCAAATTGTTAATCAAAACATATTCCACATTGGCCAAATCAACATTTTTGCCACTTAATTCGCTACTCCAATTTGCAGCAACTCCACACATTAAAATGTTTAAGACATATAAAGCTGTCATCCAGATCATAGCTGTGATCAAAGCTTTAGGAAAAGTCTTTTCAGGTTTATCAACAGAATCAATTACTCCTGCTGATGTCTCTAAACCACCATAAGCAAATAATGCATAAACAATGAATGACACCACAGCAATTGGAGATTGAAAAGCTGGATTAGGTGAATGAACTAGTGATTGCGTAGTCAACGGTTCTGCTAAATGTCCATGATTCAAAAAGAAAACTAAAATAGATACTAAAGTAAAGCCAATGGTAATAGCTAAAGTAAAAAAGCCACCAACATTACTTACAGCAGCAATTTTATCGACACCTTTAGCTGCAAAAAAAGTCACTACTACTAAAAATATTACTTCTAAAATTCCCAATAATTGTGTTGATGACAAACTTAAAAAATGCCAACTTTGCGTTGTATCATGACCTGAAATTGCAGTCGACACTGACACCAAGAAAAATTGAGTCGACGACACCAGCCAAACAACCCAAGCAGCTAGCCAAATAAAAGTACCAATAAATGCAGTTTTTTCACTAACTGATCCTTTAAGCCAAGAAAAAATTCCACCTTTAACTCCCTTAAAAGCAGCTCCATATTCTGCAAAAATTAATGCAGAAGGCAAAAAGAATAAAATTGCGGTTATAATGTACCAAACAATACTTGCATACCCCATTTGATAATAGGCAGTTAATGAATTGCTAAAGCCAAAAATGGCTGAAAAGATCATCAAAACTAGACTTTTTAATCCAATTTTGACGGATTTGTCTTTTTTCATAAAAAACTAAAACACTCCCTCTTTCAAACAAACATTAACTATTATGCGCTTTTTATTAAATTAATACAAAACTGATTGAAATTGAGCAAAATAAAAAAGGCCTTAATTCGGCCTTCTTAATAACTCTTATGCACCGTGGTACTTAACAAGAGAATAAATATCTAAATCAGGGAATTGTTCTCTTCCCTTCAAGTCAGTTAATTCAATATAAAATGCTGCACCAACTACTTCTCCGCCCAAGTTTTCAATTAATTCCTTAGTTGCGTGCAAGGTGCCTGCGGTAGCCATCAAATCATCGCAAATAACAACTTTTTGCCCTGGCTTAATTGCATCTTTATGCATTTCTAAGACATTTGAACCGTATTCTAAATCATAAGAAGCACTTTCTACTTCGCGTGGCAACTTATGAGGCTTACGAGCCGGTACAAAACCAATTCCTAATTCTGTTGCAACAGGACAGCCGACAATAAATCCACGAGCTTCAGGACCAACAATTACTTCTGCTCCACGACTCTTAGCGTATTCAGCTAATTCATGAGTAGCAGCTCGATATAGCTTCCCATCTTGCAAAATTGGGGTAATATCGCGAAAGATAATTCCCTTATTTGGGAAATCTTTTACACTTGCAATGTGTTCTTTAAAATCAATTGCCATTTAAAGAGAAACCTCCATTTTAGACTTTCATTGAAAAATCAGACCTAACGGCCTTTGACCTGTATATTTTACCAAATTTTTAGATTAAAATCAGTTTTATACCGAACTTTTTATTAATTTATAACTAGTAATGATCACTTTAAATATTGCTTAACATAACTAATTAGTTGATCACTAGGTATTGTCTTTAGCTGATTTTTAAATTTAATCTGTGATGCTACACTGGTAAAATACTTTGAAGCAGTTAGTTTTTTACTTTCAGGACGTTTATTGCCAATAATTTTTCCATCAATAAATGAAACAAAGCGTAATTCAAAGAACACTCTTAAAATAAACAAAACAGCTTGATAATCTAAGCCGAGATAAACAGATACTACCTGATAATCTTCAACAGTTAGATTGGGGTGAGCATAAATATATTTCAATGTTTTGCCAAAAGCATCCCTACTAGGCAAATTAGTAATTGGCAATCTATCAAATAAAAAACGCAGATAGAGCTGATGATATTTATTTTCTAAAGCGGTATTTAATTCAACCTGATTACGCGGAGTATCTAATAAAGCTACAACCTCAGAATTTCCATGATAATCTCTAGCAAGACTAATCTTTTCTTCTGGAATTCCTAAACCATTTCTAGCCCAAGAAATAGTATTTTTATCAAAAATCAAATACTTATCCGCAAATCCCATCACATAATCTTCTTGCCTCATGTCTATCACTTGATCAAAAACAGCTAGTTTGGGTGCTCCATATTCAATACCAGCTAGCATTCCTTGAACAGACGAAACATTCTTCCAGCTATTGAGCGCTAAAGTTACATATAATTCTTTGATAAAAGGAAGCAAGTTCTGATTCAAAAATCCTTTATTAAAGCCAACAATTGTTAGCTTGCCATTATTTTTTTCTGCAGTAAACTTAACATGATTCTTATCTTTTCCCATCTTAAATAGGCTCTTGATGTGCGGTTCGCTAATACTAAATACAGGCTCAGGATTTCCAGTTCCAAAGGGACCAACCAAATTAATTTCTGTTAATGTATCTGGTGTAACTTCTCTCAAATTTAATTCAAAATCAAAATCTTTTACTTCAAGATCCGTACTTGGCTTAAAACTTTTTTCAAAACGTGAACGCAACTCTTCAAGTTTATCAACCTTTAAAGATAAGCCACAGGCAAAATCATGTCCGCCAAATTTATCTAAAAAATCATCTTTCATTGGTTCTAAAGCATCAAATAAATTAAAGCCTTCGCTTGACCGACCTGAGCCTTTTAATTCACCATTTTCATCCTCGGTAAGAACAAGCGTGGGTTTATGAAGCTTCTCAACAACTTTATTGGCTACTAAGCCTAACACGCCCTCATGAAAGTCAGGATCATATAATACTAATGTATTTCGATGTTGCCACCCTTTTTCTTCAACTTGAGCCAAACATTTTTCATAAACTTCAGCTGTAAGCTCTTTTCTTTCATTATTTAATTCTTCTATTTTCGCTGCTATTTCTTCAGCCTGTTCTTCATCATCACTCAAAAGTAGTTCAACCGCTAAACTCGCGTCTGCCAGACGACCCACAGCATTTAATCTAGGAGCGATATTAAAGCCAACATCAGTGGCTGTAATCTGTCCCATGGTTAAACCAGCTTGCTTAATTAAAGCTCGTAATCCTGGACGCTCTGTTTGGTTCAGAATATCTAAGCCACGCTTAACGATAATATGTCCTTCACCTGTTACTTTAACCATATCGCCTATAGTTCCAATCATGGCTAAATCTAATAGTTCTGGCATTGTATCCTGCATTAGTGCTCGGCACATTGTATAAGCAACACCGGCTCCGCAATAATCATCAAATGGATATTTTTGACCAGGATAGTTACAGTGAACTGTACTAAAAGCAGCTGGTTTTTGATCCTGAAATGTATGGTGGTCAGTTAATATTACGTCAACGCCATGTTCCTGGGCATATTTAACTTCTTCAACACCGGTTACCCCATTATCAACCGTAATGATTAATTTAGTCCCATCCTCTACTATCTCTTGGTAACGGCTCATACTTGGACCGTATCCATCTTTAAAACGATCCGGAATAAAAAAGTGAACATCGGCACCTAAAATTTCTAAGGTATCCATCATGATGCTAGTTGCCGTGATCCCATCAGCATCATAATCACCATAGATAGTTATTTTTTCACCATTATCAATTGCCTGATTAATGCGGTTAATAGACTTTTCCATATCGTGCATTAAAAACGGATCGGCCAAATCATTTTCATCTGCATTTAGCCAAAAATCCAACTTCTCCGCGGTATTAATACCTCTTAATGCGAAAAGCTTAGCTTGAATATCTGTTAATCCATAATCTTCAATTAATTCTTGATCTAAACTACTTGCTTGTCTTTGTTGCCATTTCATTATTTTTAGTTCACCTAAATCATTTATAACATCTAAGTTTCTATTATAGCAAAAGTTAAAGAGGATTTACTTCTTCAACAAAAGCAAATCCTCTTTATTTAAGTTTGAAAACTTGTAAATTCTTATCTGTAGCTGGCTTTTCAGCAATTAATTTTCCCCTAATCGCCCAGCGATTAACACCACCATCAGCACATGTAATTAAAGTAACAATATTTTGCTTAGTATTATCGACTAACCAAACAGCAGTTGGGTCTACAACCTTTTTCATATAAATTCGATAAATATAAATTTTATCAAGATTAGTTAAGTATACTTTTTCGCCCAATTTAGTGTCTTCAAGTGGTGAAAATAAAACACCCTTGGCTGTCATATAGTGACCTGCTAAAGGATAGTTTCCCTTGCCCATAACTTGGTCTGGACGCATTGTTCCACCACCAGTCGACATGGCATCATTACTTAACCCCTTCATAATTGGAAGATACATTTTTACACTTGGAATTGCGATTGCGCCAATTGCATCAGCAGTATTATTAACCCTTGATTTAGTCACCTTTCCAAAATCAATTTCTTCAACTTTTGAGAAATCGAACATTCCTTTTTTTGCTTGATTTTTTTTAACAGTATCTTTGTTTAAGTTCTTCAAAGCAGTAGTCTGATTTTGTCGAACCATGAAATCTCGGATTTGACTATTAAAAATCATCCCTAAACCGATGATTAATAAAATAATCGCAGCAATTCTAACTATCCAAGCTTTTTTAGAAGTATTTCTTGTTTTTTTTGCCATACGTTTTTTATCCTCAATTTTATTAATGCTGTTATAAATTCTAACACATTTTTCAAAAAACATACTAAATCAAGTTAGCTATAACTTGCTGAAAGACTATTATATATTTTTAAAAATCAAAAAAGACGTACCAAAAAGCTTAGTACGTCAAGAAAGTTACAATTATTTACCTTTAATATCGTCATCATTCATTTTTAGAACAGCCATAAATGCGTCTTGGGGTACTTCTACCTTTCCGACTGCCTTCATTCTCTTCTTACCACGACGCTGCTTTTCAAGTAATTTAGCACGTCTATCTGGGTCACCAGTATGAATTTTCCAAGTAACATCCTTACGATATGGTTTAATTGTCGCACGAGAAATAATTTTAGCACCAATTGCACCTTGAATATCAACTTCAAAGTTTTGACGTGGAATTAACTTCTTAAGCATTGTTGTCATTTGACGAGCACGATTTTGAGCCTCTTCACGATGTGCAATGAAACTAAGAGCATCAATTGGCTCTTTATTAAGCAACATATCAATCTTAACTAAGTCTGTTGCACGATAACCTGTTATTTCGTAATCAAGAGAAGCATAACCTTTAGTTGAAGACTTTAGTTCGTCAAAGAAATCATAAATAATTTCAGCTAGGGGCATATTGTAAATAACATTAACACGGTATTTGTCTAAATAATCCATAGTTACAAATTCTCCGCGTTTTCGCTGACATAGCTCCATTACTGGACCTACAAAGTCATTTGGCACCATCACTTCTGCCTTAACATAAGGTTCTTGAACTTCTTTATATTCACCAGCATCTGGTAAATCAGCAGGATTATCAATTAATTTAGTTGAACCATCATTCATAATTGCATGGTAGTCTACACTTGGTGCAGTCATAATTAAATCCATACCAAATTCTTGCTCAAGTCTTTCTTGTACCACATCCATATGAAGCAATCCCAAAAAGCCACAACGGAAGCCAAAACCTAATGCTTGAGAAGTTTCAGGTTCAAACTCTAAGGCAGCATCATTTAACTGCAATTTTTGCAGTGCTTCTTTTAAATCATCATATTTTTGATTATCAACTGGATACATACCAGAGTAAACCATTGGTGGAATTTGGCGGTAACCGGGAAGTGGTTTCTCAGTTGGATTTTCAGCGCTAGTAATCGTATCACCTACACGAGTTTCACGAACAGACTTGATATTCGCAGTCAAGTATCCTACGTCCCCTGCAATAAGCATATCTTTTTTAACAGGATGAGGACTTGAAACACCAACCTCTGTCACTTCAAATTCTTTCCCAGTATTCATAATTCGAATCTTATCACCAGGTTTTACAGTTCCTTCTTCAATTCGAACCGATAAAACGACCCCGCGATAATCATCATATTTTGAATCAAAAATTAAGGCCTTCAAAGGAGCATTCAAATCACCAGTTGGTGCTGGTACCTTTTTAACAATTTCCTCAAGTAGTTCAGGAATTCCTTGACCTGTCTTACCGGACACTTCAACAGCATCAGAGGCATCGAGTCCAATCATCTCTTCAATTTCGTTTTTGCACATTTCAGGATCAGCTGAAGGCAAATCAATCTTATTAATGACTGGCAAAATTTCCAAATCATCGTCAATTGCTAGATAAGTATTAGCTAAAGTTTGCGCTTGAACACCTTGGGTTGCATCTACTACTAAAAGTGCTCCTTCACAGGCTGCCAAAGAACGCGAAACTTCATAAGAAAAGTCTACATGTCCCGGAGTATCAATTAAGTGAAAAATATATGTTTCTCCATCTTTAGCATGATATTTTACTTCTACCGAATTAAGTTTAATGGTAATACCGCGTTGACGCTCTAATGGCATATCATCAAGTAATTGATTTTTCATTTGACGTTCAGATACAGTATCGGTTAATTCTAAAATACGATCTGCAATCGTTGACTTACCATGATCAATATGAGCAACGATCGAAAAATTCCGAATATGTTTTTGATAGTCTTGTAATTTTTTAATATCCATGTTCTCACCTTTTTCGCTCTATTAATTATATCAAAGGCTGATACTTAGATAAAATTCTTAATGTAATATTTTCAAAGATAATTTTTACTAAAAATAAAGCGTATATCTCATTATTCATAGAGATATACGCTTTTAACTTTTATTCTCCGTTTAATTTATCTTTTAAACGTTCAAAAAAGTTCTTTTCTTGAGGTGAAATATTTCCTCCACCAGCTTTAACATAATCAACTAAAGCTTCTTTTTGTTTATCGTTAATTTTCTTTGGAATAACAACCTTAACCGTTACTTCTTGATCTCCATTGCCAGTACCGTTAATCTTAGGGACGCCTTGACCACGTAACTTAAAGTTAGTATTAGGTTGAGTACCAGCTGGAATAGTCAAGTCAACCGGTCCATGAACAGTATTTACGCGAATTTTATCGCCCAAAGCTGCTTGAGCAAAGGAAATAGGTGCATCACTATAAATAGTAGTACCATTTCTTCTAAATTCTTTGCTTGGTTTAACTCTAAAGACAATATACAAATCCCCATAAGGGCCACCATTCTTACCTGCTTCGCCTTGACCACTTAAGCGAATTTGTTGACCATTGTCAATACCAGCTGGGACTTTAACTTCAAGTGTTTGCTTTTTATCAACGGTTCCTTTACCATGGCAAGTTTGACATGGATGTTTAATGATCGTACCACGTCCACCACATTTATCACATGTAGTTTGCTGCTGGATGACTCCAAGTGGCGTTTGACGAGTTACAGTCATGACACCAGTTCCGTGACACTTGTCACAGGTAATTGGGTGAGTTCCCTTTTCAGCACCTGAACCATCACAAGTTGGGCAAACTTCACTTCTTGTGTAAGTAATATCTGTCTTCTTGCCTTTGATCGCATCCATGAAGTCAATTGTCATTGTATAATCCAAGTCTTGACCCTTTTGAGGAGCAGTTGGATCTACTCGACTTCGTCCACCACCAAAAGCTGAACCAAAGATATCACCAAAAATATCACCAAAATCACCAAAGCCTTGAGATGAATAACCACCTTGGCCACCAAAGCCACCATAACCTTGACCGCCAAAACCAGCTTGACCGTTTACACCGGCTTGACCAAATTGATCATATTGAGCCCTTTTTTGCTTATCATGCAGAACCTCGTATGCTTCATTTACTTCTTTGTATTTTTCTTCAGCGCCAGGTTCATGGTTTAAGTCTGGGTGATATTTTTTTGCCAGCTTGCGGTAAGCCTTGTTAATGTCGCTTTCACTAGCATTCTTATCAACACCCAGCACATCATAATAATCACGTTGTGCCATCTGAAAACTCCTTCATTCATAAAAGAAAAGAACTACAATCACGCAGTTCTTTTCTTGTTTGATTTAATTATAAATCTTTTTACTTGTCAGGGTCTACCTTGTGAAAGTCTCCATCAACAGTTGAACCACCTTGACCGTTGCTTGAGCCATTATCATTATTTGGTTGACCACCTTGCGCTCCTTGAGGTCCAGCTTGACCAGCAGCACCTTGAGCACCACCGTTTTGTTGGTAAAGTTTAACAGCTAAATCTTGAGCAGCCTTTGATAAAGCTTCCTTCTTTTCTTTCATTTCATCCAAGTTGTTATCTTTTTGAGCTTTCTTCAAAGCATCCAAAGCATCTTGAACATTCTTGGTTTCAGTTTCAGGAACTTTACCCTTAGTTTCTTTCAAAGTCTTTTCAGTAGTAAAGATTAATTGATCTACTTCATTACGTAAATCAACTTCTTCCTTACGCTTCTTATCTTCTTCAGCATGCTCTTCAGCATCTTTTTGCATCTTCTTAATTTCTTCGTCTGATAGACCAGAAGAACTCTTAATGGTAATCTTTTGTTCCTTACCAGTACCCATATCCTTAGCAGAAACATTTACAATACCGTTCTTGTCGATATCGAAAGTAACTTGAATTTGTGGAACACCACGTGGTGCTGGTGGAATATCAGTTAATTCAAAACGTCCTAAAGTCTTATCATCTGCTGCCATTGGACGTTCACCTTGAAGAACGTGAACATCAACAGCTGGTTGATTATCTGCTGCAGTTGAGAAGATTTGGCTCTTTGAAGTTGGGATAGTAGTGTTTCTATCAATTAACTTAGTGAAGACACCACCCATAGTTTCAATACCAAGTGATAATGGAGTGACATCAAGTAAAACGATATCCTTAACATCACCAGAAATAACACCACCTTGAATTGCTGCACCTAAAGCAACAGCTTCATCAGGGTTAATTGAGTGATCAGGTTCTTTTCCAGCCCATTCCTTAACAGCTTTTTGAACTGCAGGAATACGAGTTGAACCACCATTCAAAATAACTTTGTCAATATCACTTACGCTCAAGCCAGCATCACTTAATGCATTGTCAAAAGCAATCTTAGTCTTTTGAACTAAGTCATCAGTTAATTCATCAAACTTAGCACGAGTTAAATCAGCTTCAAGGTGAAGAGGACCAGCTTCTCCAGCAGAAATGAATGGAAGTGAAATGTGAGTTGATGAAACGCCAGATAAGTCTTTCTTAGCCTTTTCAGCAGCATCCTTTAAACGTTGTAATGCCATCTTATCATTAGATAAGTCAACACCATTTTCTTCCTTAAAGTTTTGGATTAACCAATCCATAATTCTCTTATCGAAGTCATCACCACCAAGGTGAGTATCACCATTAGTTGACAATACTTGGAAGACACCATCACCTAGTTGCAAGATGGAAACATCAAAAGTACCACCACCAAGGTCATATACTAAAACTTTTTCATCATTTTCATCTTTATCAAGACCATATGCTAAAGCAGAAGCTGTTGGTTCGTTGATAATTCTTTGAACATTTAAACCAGCAATCTTTCCGGCATCTTTAGTAGCTTGACGTTGTGCGTCATTGAAATAAGCAGGAACAGTGATAACTGCATCAGTTACCTTTTCACCTAAGTAATCTTCAGAAAACTTTTTAATGTATTGCAAAATAAAGGCTGAAATTTCTTGTGGAGTATATTCCTTATCGCCAACCTTAACCTTGTAACCTTCTTCACCCATATGGCTCTTAATTGAAACAATAGTGTTAGGGTTAGTAATAGCTTGACGCTTAGCAACTTCCCCAACTTGAATTTCACCATTCTTAAAGGCAACTACAGAAGGAGTCGTACGGTTACCTTCTGGGTTAGTAATAATCTTAGGTTCTTTTCCTTCAAGTACGGCAACAGCTGAGTTAGTCGTACCTAAGTCAATACCAATAACTTTTGACATATATGTAACTTCCTTTCTTATTGAGCCACTACAACCATTGCTGGTCTTAATGTTCTATCTTTATATTGATATCCTTTTTGTAAAACTTTAACTACGTGATCCTTTTGATCATCATTTTCTGCTGCAACAGTTTGAACAGCTTGATGTAGCGCAGGGTCAAAAGTTTCACCTTCGGCTTTGATTTCAGTGATTCCTTGATCTTTCATTGATTTAACTAATGAGTCAAGTGTCATCTGAACACCCTTTTGGAGTTGCTTAGCTGCCTCATCATCTGCTTTAATAGCTAACGCGCGTTCTAAGTTATCCATTGCTGGCAAAACTTCTTTAGCGAGGCTTTGAGATTCATATTTAATCAATTGCGCACGCTCTTTTGCATAACGTGCTTGCATATTCTGAATCTCAGCTTCACTACGTAGATATTTATCTTCAAGATCCTTATTCTTAGCTCTCAATTCAGCGATTTCTTTTTCATAATCTTTTGCTGGATTTTCCTTAACTTCCTCTTTCGGAGTTGCTTTTGGATCTTTCTTTGGTGCCTTATCTGGGGTCACCTCGTCTTTTAAATCTTTTTCATGCGGAAACTCTTCTTTACTCACAGCTAACCTCCTTACTTAAATCTACCATAATAATCTAACAATTTCTTTGCTAGTTCATTCCTAAAATACTCGAGTAATCCGATCATCTGCGAGTATGGCATGTTAGTTGGTCCAAGTAATGCTATTGTTCCTTTACCATATTTACCAACGCTATATTGTGCAGTCAACAAACTATAATCTTCAAGTAGATCTGATTGTAATTCAGAACCTAACTTAACTTGAACTTTCGACTTTGAATCATTCTTAATTTCATCTTTAGGATTAAAACCAATCAAGCTTGAAATAGCATCATTTTGATCAATTAATTTGTAGAGAGATTTAACTTTAGCTAAATCGTCACTTTCATAATTACTCAAAAGATTAATCTGACCATCCACATACATTTGCTCACTAGCAGCATCCTTAATAACATCTTGAAGCAAATCCAAAATTTCAGTTGCTGATCCACCAGCAACTAGATGGTCTGCAATTCTCTTAAGTAACACTTCATTAACTGAACTAAGTGGTTTTCCAACTAATTGATCATTAATTAGTCGAACTGCTTTTTCAATCTCCTCCCCATTTGTATGATGAGGTAACGTGTAGATTTGATTCTTTACATTACCGTCATCCGTAACTAATATTGCCATCACTTGATGGCTTGAAAGGGGAACGATCCTAAAACCAGTTACTTTAACCGAGCGAGTTTCAGGACCCGCTGCAAAAGCAGTGTAATTAGTTAAATCAGACAGAATTTTTGCAGCTTCTTGTACGATTTCATTAACTTGTTGAAAGGGTTGGTCTAATTGATAAATAATTCGATTATAGACGGATGCTGGTATTTTTACGGGATTAATCAAATGATCTAAGTAATACCGATAACCAGCAGTTGAAGGAATTCTACCACTTGAAGAATGAGTCTTCTCAAGTAGTCCCTTTTCTTCTAGTGCCGCCATTTCATTTCGAACTGTAGCACTTGAAACCTTGACAGGCAGTTGATTCATCACGGTCTTAGAACCTACTGGCTCATGAGACTGAGTAAAGTCCATAATAATAGTCTTTAAAATAAGTTCTTGCCGTTCAGTCAACATTTTCTCGCCCCCATCATTAGCACTCTTCTTCCTCTTGTGCTAACAATTAATATGATACCATAACTTAGCAATTGTGCAAGCAGAGTGCTAATTAAATTTGCTTTTTATAAAAAAAGATAAGCAACAAGTGCTTACCTTAATCATTTAATTGGTAGTCTAATTACAGTTTTACGCCTTTCAGTCTTAGTTCTCCTTGGATCACTTAAATATATTTCATGATGATAGCGTGGATTTTGAATATCTATCTGATAATTTTCTTTTTTTACAAATCGATGTATCTCTTCAATTGTCGCTGGCTCATCATCATAACTACCAATGTGCATTATCTGAGCGCAAAGTCCTTCATCATAAGTAAAGAATTTAACTTGAAAAAAATCTTGCTTTTTCTTCTCAGTAGCTGTCTTAACTGCCCAATTAAATTCCTTTTCTGTAACAAAATCAGGCAGTCGAATCATCGATATCCAGGCGAAGTTCTCCTTGTGAGCATAATCAATTTTTTGCTTATCTTTTGACCACCATAGTCCTTCAAGTGGTGGCACTACATAATCAAAATATCCTGGCATTTTATGCTCACTTTTTTTGCTCATCTTGATAGTATAGGCAAGCCCATAAAGTAATTCTAACGCCTTGTGATAAGTCCCACCTTCCTGATTAGGATCTCCACTTCCTGAAACTGCGATGTAATTCATTTTAGGAACCTTAATAATTTCAGGTTGCTTTTTTGGATGATACAAATTTTTATATTCTTTTTTATAATCAAATGCCATTTTTATTCTTTCTATACAATCTGCTAGTCATCTACCTTTAATTTTATCCGTTTACTTGCTACTTGACTAATAAAATACTCATCATGCTCAACTAAAAGCATCGCTGGTTTAACCTTCTTTAAAACATCAATTAATTGATCTTGGTTAAACACATCTAGGTAATTTGCTGGCTCATCCCACAGATAAAGGTCAGCCTCTTCAACTAATGACTTAGCAATGGCCACTCTTTTTTGCTGCCCCATGCTCATTTCTTCAATTCTCGTCTCAAAACTTGTTCTAGGAAAACCCATTTTTCTAAGCATATTAAGCATTTTCTCATAAGACAAATGTTCCTTTTGAACAAATTCTGCCAAAGTGCCTGAATATTCTACAAAATTTTGTGGTAAATAGGAAATTTTTAAACCATTAGTTAAACTTAAAATTCCTTGATAAGTTACATCTATATTTTTATTTAAAACACTTTTCAAAAAAGTAGATTTTCCCGATCCATTTTTTCCTTCAAGGGAAACAATTCCTCGTTTTTTAACAATTAAATTTAGGTCTTTAAACAACTTTTTATCTTGAACTTTCAAATCTAAATGCCGAGTTTCTAATAAAGTCGAGTGATAGTTTGGTTGAAAATTCATCTCTAATTCTGGCACAGATTCAACATTCCTTATTAAACCTTTTCTATCTTGGATATCTTTATTCATCCTTCTTTCAATATTTTTTGATCTTTTCATTATCTTAGCAGCCTTATGACCAAAAAATCCCTTATTAATATCTGCATGAATTTCATTCTTATGTGCACTAGCTTTTTTATTATTTTCTGATTGAAGTGAATATCCTTTAATACGCTGTCTACTTGCATTTAAAGTTTTAATTTGACCACGGAGTTTTTCATTTTTCTCCTGGTTAAACTTATCACGCTTCTCTTTAGTATCTTCATAGCTTGCATAATTTCCCTGATATAAATGAATCTCTGTATTTTCAATTGCAAGAACATGATTAGTTACCTGATTTAAAAAATCTCGATCATGACTCACAACAATATAACCTTGCGAATGTTTTTGCAAATATCTAACCACTTGTTTTCGCGACTCTTCGTCTAAATGATTCGTTGGTTCGTCAATTAATGGAAAAGCATCCTTATTAATAAAAGATAAAGCTAATAATATCTTAGTTTGCTCCCCTCCACTTAAAGTATTAAAAGGTTGCCAAATAAGATTAGCGTCTACTTGCATTAAATTCAATTCACGTTCAAGTTCCCACCGGTCAAATTGAACTTGTTCTTCTAAAGCATAGAGAGTTAATTGTTCTTCATTTTCCACATAAAGAGGAAAGTAATTAAATTCAAGGTTAGCTTTGATGGCTCCTGTTCCTTGCAATTTTCCACGTAACAGATTCAAGAATGTTGTCTTTCCTCTGCCATTTCTGCCTACAAGTCCTAATTTCCAACTACTATCCAAATCTAAATTTAAATTATTAAAAATATTTTCACTACTGTCGGAATATTTAAAAGAAAGGTTTGAAATCTTAATATTGCTCATATAATCACCTCACGAAAAAAGCCTACACTTTTGACAAGTGCAGACTTTCTCCTTATTAAGCAAAAAAGAAGATATTCCATCTACGTTCAATCTTGTCAAAAGTGCACAGTTGTCCCCTATAAAAGAAAAAATAATTATTAAAATTCAACTATGCTATTTTGCAAGATTAAAAACGCAATGGCGTAACCTTCTTTCAATATTAGATTTCAATTGATAAAGACATTTTATCACATTAATTATAAAAAGATAGATCCAAATAATTATTTTTCTAAATCATAGAAATATTGCTTTATATTTCGTTTATCTTGGTCTAGTTGACGTGATAATTCTTCAATTCCAGAAAATTTTTTATTTGAACGTATAAACTTGTACCACGCTAAAGTTAATGGTTCACCATATGCTTCCTCATCGAAATTAAAAATATTCGTTTCAATTGTTAAACCGTGGTTTGTTTTAAAAGTTTCGTTGTAACCAACACTAGTCATAGCATCATGCCATTTTCCATTTATTTTAGCCCTGGTTGCATAAACTCCCTCAGCTGGTAAAACTTTAGCATCAGAAATATCAAGATTAGCAGTCGGGAAGCCTATTTTATGTCCTCTTCTAAACCCATGAACAATAATACCTGAAGTTTCATATGGTTGTCCTAGTAAGGCAGCCGCTAATTCAACATTTCCACCTTGGATTGCCTTTCTAATGTAGGTGGAACCAACTTTAATTTTATCAATAGATTGTTTAGGCTCCACTACAATTTGAAACCTACCTCGCGCAAACTTGGGAAGATTTTCTACATTAGCAATATCTTTTGGACCATAAGTATAATCAAAACCTACCACAACTGTATCTGCTTTAAGTTTCATAATTACTTGATCTACAAAATCCTGCGGTTTAAGCTGACTAAATTCTTTAGTAAATTTAATAATCACTAAATAATCTACTCCCAGCTTTTCCATTTTTTGTTCTTTTTCATGGGCCGTTTCTAAATAAACAAATTTATGATCATTTTTGTATATCTCTTTAGGATGCTTATCAAAAGTCATCACCATTAATGGCAACTTCTTCTCCTCGGCTATTAATTTTGCATCTTTAATAAGTTTCTGATGACCAATATGCACCCCATCAAAAAAACCTAACGTTAAGATTACCTTTTGATTTGTAATAGGTGCAGAGATCGGATAATCTAAGGTTATTACTTTCATTTTTTACTCTCGCTATTCATTTTTTAAAAGCATCATCTCAGGGCGATAGATTTTTCCTTGTCGCTGATAAATAGCTTTTATATGACCATTATAAACCAAAGCGACCTTAGCATAACTGGTATTTAAATTGATACTTGCACCGTTTGAGACCCGCTTAAATTGATCCGGCGAAAGTTGAAGTTGAGGTAATTCAGCAAAAAAACTATCAATTGGCTGAAGCCATTTTTCAGGAGTATCTACTTCTGCTTCAATTGTTTCTAAATCTACAGCTTGATTTAAGTCATAGCCTGAACTACTAGTTCGGGTAAGACTAGTCATTACAGCAGGAACACCTAACTTTTCACCCAGATCATTTACTAATGACCTGACATAGGTTCCTTTAGAGCAACGAATTGCAAAATCAAAGCTTTCCGTTTTTTCCAGTGGATCGTACTCAGGATCTTTTGTTAATTCATAACTATAAACATTGACTTTTCTCTTGGGACGTTCAACTGGAATATTTTCTCGAGCATATTCATAAAGTCTTTTACCATTTACTCTTACAGCTGAATAAATTGGAGGGACCTGTTCAAGTTTTCCTGTTAACTGCTTCATTCCAGCAATAATCTCACTTTTTGTAAATGGTGTATTTATTTTTTCTTCAGCAATAGTTTTACCATCTAAATCATAGCTATCAGTTGACCGTCCAAACATTCCACTTCCAATATAAGATTTGGGCTTTTCATGCATCAATTCGATCAATTTCGTGGCTTGTCCAATAGCAATTGGTAATACGCCATTTACTTCAGGATCAAGCGTGCCTGCATGTCCAATATTTCTAATTTGAAGTATCTTTCTTAACTTATAAACACAATCACTGCTTGTTACCCCACGTGGCTTATTTACTACTACAATTCCATTCAGCATATCTTAATCTCCAAAATAAAAGACGCCTTTCGGCGCCTTTTTACTTATTCTTATTTTCACGTTCTTGATCTTGCTTCTTTACTTGGTTAATTAAATTATCAATTTTTGAACCATAAGCAACAGAAGTATCACGTTTAAAAATCAACTCAGGAACTTTATAAACAGTCAAGGTTTGACCAAGCAAGTGACGCATCATTCCTTTTGCTTTATCAAGTCCTTCAGCTACTTCTTTTTCCTTTGCTGGGTCTTCTGTTAACAAGCTGTAGTAAATAGTTGCATATGACAAATCATTTGTGCATTCTACAGCTGTAATAGTAATATCACTTAAACGTGGGTCACGAATATCTTTACGTAAAATTTTTGTTAGTTCACGTAGGATCTCGCCTTCTACACGACCAATTCTATGTTTCATAATTAAGCTCCTTTTTGTGAAAAAAGATGCCTATTTTACAGGTACCTCTTGCATTTCGTAGGCTTCAAGTTGATCGTCAACCTTAATATCGTTAAAGTTTTCAATTGTGATACCACAATCGAATCCTTGCTTAACTTCCTTGACATCATCCTTGAAACGCTTAAGAGATGCAACTTTTCCATCGTATTTCACAATACCGTCACGAATTACACGAATACCGGAATCTCTAGTAACATATCCATTATCAACAAAAGCACCAGCAATTGTACCAATCTTAGATACCTTCCAAGTTTCACGAACAGTTAAGTTTCCAGTGACCTTTTCTTCGTATGTAGGTTCAAGCATACCCTTCATAGCAGCTTCAACATCATCCATAACCTTGTAAATAATGTTATAAAGACGAATATCTACACCTTCAGCATCTGCTTGACTCTTGGCGGTATTAGTTGGTCTAACATTAAATCCAACGATAAATGCATTTGAAGCACCAGCTAATGTAACATCAGATTCATTGATTGCACCAACACCAGAGTGAATAATGTTAACTCTTACGCCCTCAACCTCAATCTTTTCAAGAGATTGTTGCAATGCTTCAGCTGAACCTTGAACATCGGCCTTTAGAACGATGTCAACTTCCTTCATGTTTTCTTTCTTCATTGTGTCAAACAAATTATCCAAAGTAACATGTTGGACATTTTCACGTTGTTTCTCTAAAGCATTCTTAGCACGTTGTTCACCAACACTTCTAGCCGTCTTTTCATCTTCAAAGACCACTAACTTATCGGCTGCTTCTGGAACATCGTTTAAACCGGTAATTTCAACAGGAGCAGATGGAGTTGCCTTTTTAACTCTACGTCCCTTATCGTTAGTCATAACACGAACACGACCAAACGTATCGCCAACAACAATTGGATCTCCAACCTTTAAAGTACCTTGTTGAACTAATACGTCGGCAACTGAACCACGGCCTTTGTCAAGACGAGCTTCAATTACAGTACCAATCGCCTTTTGATCAGGATCAGCTTTAAGTTCCATAACATCAGCTTGAAGCAAGATCATTTGCAAGAGTTCTTCAACATTTTTACCTGTCTTAGCAGAAATCTTAACAAAGATTGTATCGCCACCCCAGTCTTCAGGAACTAAGCCATATTTCATAAGTTGTTCCATGACGTGATCTGGATTTGCACCTGGCTTATCAATCTTGTTAACAGCAACGATAATTGGTACACCGGCACTTTTAGCATGATCAATGGCTTCAATTGTTTGTGGCATTACACCATCATCAGCTGCAACTACTAAGACAACAATATCAGTAATTTCAGCACCACGAGCACGCATGTTAGAAAAGGCTGCGTGCCCTGGAGTATCTAAGAAAGTAATCAAACGATCATCGATTCGTACTTGGTAAGCACCAATCTTTTGAGTAATACCACCTGCTTCATGTTCAGAAACGTTAGTATGACGCAATCTATCAAGTAAAGTAGTCTTACCATGGTCAACGTGTCCCATAATTGTAACAACTGGGGGACGTTTTTCTTGATGCTTAGAAGCTTTGGATTCTTCCATTTCTTTAGTATACAAAGTATCGATATCTGAAATATCTTCATGCACTTTTTCTTGTGCTTCAATACCATATTCAGCTGCTAAGAGTTCAATAGTGTCTTTGTCTAAAGACTGATTTTGGTTAGTCATGACACCAAGCATAAAGAGCTTTTTAACAATTTCTGCAGGCTCTCTATGGAGAAGTTTTCCTAAATCTTGAGCATTCATGCCTTCTTCATAAACTAATGTTTCTGGCAATGGACGTTCCTTTCTTTGGGTTGGCTGCTTCTTAACTTCTTTACTTTGATTAATACGCTTATTTTTCTTATTTCTACGGCGACGTGCCTTATCAGAATGTTCGCTTCTTTCACGTTCATAATCTGGTACTTCACGTTTCTTGCGAGTAAAGTCTTTTTTGCGAGTTGGCTTTGCTTCTTCTTTTTGAGGAGCAGGTACAACTGGAGCAATCGGTTCAACCTTCTTCACAGTAGGTCTCTTTGCCTTGTTTCTTGCCGGCGATGGTTTTATAATCTTTGGACCAACTGGTTTTTGTGATGCTTGTACACGAGCTTTTACAGCTGCAGCTCCTTCGAGTTTTTCTTCTTTTGGCTTACGAGTATTTTCCACTTTTTTAACCTTTGATCTTTGAGGATTTTGTTCTTGATGCCATTTACGGCGGGAAGCTTCAGTCTGAGCGTTTAATTCACTAGCTTCAGCTCGTTGCTTCTTCTTAAATTTATTCAATAAATCGCGTGCTGCCGGTTTAGCCTCTGCTTGTGGTTTATTTCGTTCGGCACGACGATCATTTTGCTGCTTTTTAATCTTATTGTTTCTGCGTTTATTATTACTATGGCGATTATCATGATCATTTCTATTATCACGACGACGAATTGCACCTACAGAAACTTTTATTTTTGTTTTTTCTTTACGACTTGAATTTTTAGAATCCTTTTCAGTAGATGGCTTAGTAGTATTAGCAGACTTAAAACTATCTACTAACTTAGAAACTTGCTTATCATCTAGGGAGGACATGTGGCTCTTTACATCAAAACCCAAATCTTGTGCCTTTTTTACAACAATTTTGTTTTCAATGCCTAATTCTTTCGCTACTTCATAAATACGTTTTTTAGCCATCAAATCACACTCCTTCGTTTAAATTCTTTATCATTGCTTTGCTGAAACCTGAATCTGTAACAGAAACTAATTTTCTTTCTTTTCCAAGTGCTTGTGTTATTTCAGCGCTAGAAAATACATCAACTAATTTAACATCTTTTTTACGCATCAAAAAAGCAAGCTTATTTTTAGTATTCTGACTCACATCGCTACCAATAAAAATTAACTTTGCTTGATTTTTGCTTAAAGATATTTTTACTGCATCAAATCCTGTCGCTAGCTTTCCAGCTTTTTGCGCTAATCCAAGTAAATTCAAAGTTTTTTGTTTGTTTTGCAAAATTATTTATCACCAAACAATTCTTTTCTTGCTTTTTGATGATCAACATATGCATAAAGATCATCATAAAAATCAGCTGAAACTTTAACACCAAGGCTTTTTTCTAAAACCTGATTTTTTTGCGCTTCAGCAATCTTATCAGGTTCTAAAGATACATAGGCTCCTCGACCTGACTTCTTTCCAGTTGGATCTACTGAAATATTTTTATCCTTGTCAACAACTACGCGAACTAATTCTTTTTTAGGTTGCATAGTATTAGTCAATAGATCCTTACGCATTGGAATTTTTCTTTTTTTCAAAGAAAGTCACCTATTCCTCATCTTTATCTGCATCATCATCTAGTGCTGAATCAACATCTTCCCCATTTGGAAAATCATCGCTTGAATCTTCTTCTAGTTGTTCAGCAGTAGATTCTGTAGTTTCTTCATTTGATGATTCATTACTATCATCGATATCTTGATCTGTTTCAACGTCATCGCCTTCTGAATCGACAAATTCGACTTGAGATTCAGGCTTAATGTCAATCTTATAACCTGTCAAACGGGCTGCAAGGCGAACATTTTGTCCACGCTTTCCGATAGCTAAAGACAATTGATAATCAGGAACAATTACTAGCGCATTCTTGTCATCATCATCACCACTAAATTGAACTGCAATCACTTCTGCAGGATTCAAAGCATTGGCAATAAAATCAGATGGATTTTCTTCGTATTTTACAACGTCGATATTTTCTCCGCCTAATTCGTTAACAATATTTTGAACCCGAGCTCCTTTTGGTCCCACTAAGGTACCAACTGGATCAATATCAGGATCATTACTCTTAACAGCAATCTTAGTCCTGTCACCCGCTTCACGAGCAATTGATACAATCTCTACAGTCCCATCATAAACTTCTGGAACTTCTTGTTCAAAGAGACGTTTTACTAAATCAGGTGCAGTTCTTGAAACAGTAATTTGAGCTCCTTTTGAATCAGACCCTACTCTAGTTACTAAAACGCGAACTTTATCTTGAGGATTATAATTTTCACCTGGTAATTGATCATTATGTGGCATTACAGCTTCAACGTTACCAATCTTTACGTAAACAAAGCGATTATCACGTCTTTCAACTGTACCAGTAACAATTTCATCCTTATATTGAGAATACTCACTAATGATATGTTCTCTTTCAGCCTCACGTAAACGTTGCATGATAACTTGTTTAGCGGTTTGTGCAGCTAAACGGCCGAAATCTTTAGGAGTTACTTCAAAGCGGATTTCATCGCCAACTTCATACGCACGATTAATTTCAAGTGCATCTTTAAGACTCACTTCAAGACGACTATCTTGAACTTCATCGACAACTGTCTTAATTGCATTAACCTTGAAATTGCCCTTTTTTTCATCAAAAACAACTTCTACATTTTGAGCTTGATTATAATTTTTCTTATATGCAGCTACTAAAGCAGCCTTGATTGCATCAACAATAATTTCTTGCTTGATGCCTTTTTCTTTTTCTAAGGTTGCAAAAGCTTCCACCATTTCTTTAGACATAAGTTTTTGATCATCCTTTCTAAAATTCAACTGCAAAGCGACTAGAGGCAATCGTCTTTCGAGGGATTGTTATTTCTTTGCGTCGTGTTTTGATCTTTACTTCTAAGACGATCTGATCTTGATTGAGATCTTTTAAAGTACCTTCATAAGTCTTTTCCCCATCAATTTTTTGATAAAGACTAACATGAATGTATGATCCTTTGGCGCGCTCCCAATCTTTTTCATTTTTGATTGGACGCTCTAAACCAGGAGATGAAAGCTCTAAAATATACGGCTCAGGAAAAGGATCAGGATCTAATTCATCTAACTTTTCTGATACCAATTCACTCAAATTTGCGATCTCTTCAATATCGATTCCGCCTGGGCGACGATCAACATAAATGCGAAGATAATATTGCTTCTTTTCCTTTACATATTCAACATCGACCAGTTCATCGCCTCTTGCTTCAGCTAAAGGCGTAACTACGTCTGCCACCAATTCGGTAACTTTTGTCAAATCTCTTCCTCCGTAATAAAAAGAGTGAGCATTGCTGCTCACTCGAATTTGCTATTCGAACTTCGTTCTTAGAATAGCATATTTACTAATATTTGTAAATTAACACGCTAAAATAGTGACAATTGATTTTGATCTGGCATCCCTTCAAGAACTCCATTATTCTCAAAATATTCCATAATTGTTTGTGATACTTTTCCGCGTGTTGCAAGATCTTCTTTTGAAAGAAACTTTTGCTCTGCACGGGCAGCAACAATTTGCTTAGCAGCATTATCACCTAAACCTGGAACTGCATTAAACGGAGCTAGAATAGTATGATCGTCAATAATCTTAAAGTCCATTGCTTCTGATTCATTTACATCGACCATCTTAATTTTTATACCACGTTCTAAACATTCGTTTGCAATTTCAAGAACAGTAAGTAACGACTTATCCTTAGCAGAAACATCCATTCCTTTATCTTGGATTTCCTTCATTGCAGCCTTTACTGTATTTTTTCCATGGCTCATTGCAACTAAATCAAACAAATCAGCACGAACTGAGAAATAAGAAGCATAATAAATCACTGGATAATATACCTTAAACCAGGCAATTCTAAGTGCCATTAAAATATAAGCCGTAGCATGAGCCTTCGGAAACATATACTTAATCTTCAAACAAGAAGGAATGTACCAGTCAGGAATCTTATCATTTTTCTTCAAAATTTTCATGTTTTCATCACTGATTCCCTTACCGTGACGTACAGATTCCATGGTAAAGAAAGCAACTTCTGGTTTTACTCCCCAGTGAATTAAGTCCATCATGATGTTATCACGACAACCAATTACGTTCTTTAGCTTGCAAGTGCCGTTATTAATTAAATCTTCTGCATTTCCTAACCATACATCAGTCCCGTGAGACAAACCCGAAATCTGCAATAATTCTGAAAAAGTTGTTGGCTTTGTTTCTTCAAGCATTCCTCGAACAAATTTTGTTCCAAATTCTGGAACACCTAAAGTACCAGTCTTTGACTGAATTTGCTCAGGGGTAACACCTAAAATTTCTGGACTTGAAAATAAGGACATTACTCCTGGATCATCAGGTGGAATAGTTAATGGGTCAATTCCTGATAAATCTTGCAGCATTCTGATCATAGTTGGGTCATCATGCCCTAGAATATCGAATTTCAAAATATTATCGTGAATAGAGTGGAAGTCAAAGTGCGTTGTAAGCCAAGCCGCACTTAAATCATCAGCGGGATACTGTACAGGAGTAAAGTCATAAATATCCATATTATCTGGCACAACAACAATACCAGCTGGGTGCTGGCCAGTTGTTCTCTTTACGCCGGAAGCACCAGCAGCTAAACGGTCAAGCTCAGCATTTCTTAGATGCAATTCATTTTCATCTTCATAATGCTTCACATATCCATATGCCGTCTTATCAGCAACAGTCGCAATAGTACCAGCTCTAAACGAATTATCTGGACCAAACATCACACGAATATAATTATGAGCAACTGGCTGATAGTCTCCAGAAAAGTTCAAATCGATATCAGGAACCTTATCTCCGTGGAAACCTAAGAAAGTAGCAAATGGGATATCCTGTCCATCTTTTACTAAGGGAGTTCCGCACTTAGGGCAATCTTTATCAGGTAAGTCGTAACCAGATCCATATTCCCCATTTTCAAAAAATTTAGAATATTTACATTTAGGACAACGATAATGTGGAGCTAAAGGATTAACTTCAGTAATTCCAGACATCGTCGCTACCAAACTAGAACCAACCGATCCACGAGAACCTACCAAATATCCATCTTTATTTGATTTGGCAACAAGACGCTGAGAAATAAGATAAATAACAGCATACCCGTTAGAAATAATCGAATTTAATTCAAGTTCAATTCTGTCCTCTACAATCTTAGGTAACGGTTTTCCATATAACTCATAAGCCTTATTGTAAGTCAGATCTTTCATTTCTTGATCTGCATTTTCAATATGTGGCGGATATAAGCCACTCTTAATAGGAGCAATTTCTTCAATTTGATCTGCTAACTTATTTGTATTCTCAATTACAATTTCTTTAGCAACATCTTCTCCTAAAAAGCTAAAAGCATCCAGCATTTCTTGAGTAGAATAAAAATGCAAATCAGGTAAATTCTTATTACGATTAGGATTTGATTTTTGGGCAGCTAATAAAATTTTGCGATAAATAGCTTCATGGGGCTCAACATAATGCGAGTCACCAGTTGCAACAACTGGTTTATTCAATTCTTTACCTAATTTGTAGATATTTTGAATAATTTCATGCAATTCAGCTTCATCTTTAATTAAATCATCGTCAATTAGCGTCTGGTAGGATGCAGGTGGTTGTACCTCAAGATAGTCGTAAAAGCGAGCCTTTTCACGCGCCTCATCATATCCCTTTTGCATCATTGAAATGAACACATCACCTTGCCAGCAACCACTACCAAACAATAAACCCTTATGATATTTTCTTAGTTCGGACTTAGGCGTTCTAGGTATCCGATAGAAGTATTTAGTGCTTGCTAGTGAAACAAGCTTGTACATATTCTTTAAGCCCTCTTGGTTTAAAGCAAGAACACTCATATGGCTAGGCTTAGCTCTTTTATATACTTGACCATACTTTGCATAGTCATTCATCTTACCTAAATCAGCTTCATGGAAACGAGCATTAAAAGCATCAAGTAACTTAAACATTAAATATCCTGTAGCTTCAGCATCTTGGTTAGCTCGGTGGTGATGCTCCAAAACAACATTATATTTTTTGGCTAGCGAATCAAGAGTATGTCGAGTCTGTTCAGGATGCAGCAATCTTGAAACTTCAAGAGTATCAACAACAGGTTGAGAAATTTCATCTAAGCCCGCACGACGTAAAGCAGCGTTTACAAAACCTACATCAAACTGAACATTATGTCCACATAAAGGACGATCTCCATAGAAATCTTTAAATTTCTTAATTACATCCTTTTCATCATCAGCTGCTCCAACCATTTCATCAGTAATTGATGTCAAATTAATAGTAGTATCACTTAAAGGATGATGAGGATTAATAAATTCATCAAATCTTTCAAGCACCTCACCATTTTTCATCTTAACAGCACCAATTTCGATAATAGTATCATACACTGAAGAAAGACCTGTTGTTTCAACGTCAAAAATCACATATTCACGATCACGATAATCCATTTCAGTAGGATTAAGCACGAGCAAAGCATGGTCATCAATCATATTAGCTTCATATCCATACAGGATCTTCATCTTCTCACTCGCACCAGTATGATATGCTTCTGGGAATGCTTGAACGTCAGCGTGGTCAGTAATTGCGATTGCTTTTTGACCAAACTTTTTGGCAGTTTTGATATAATCGCTAGCAGTACTAGTTGCATCTAACTGACTCATATTTGTATGAAGGTGCAGTTCAACTCGTTTTTCTTCTCCCTCATACTTTTCTTCTCGACCCTTATGTTCAATTAATTCCAAGTTTCGAATATTGAAAACAACATCATGCTGATATTGATCGTCAGCTGCATAACCTTGCATACGAGCCCAAACACCAGGCTTAATTCCTTTTAGATAATCAATTTGATCCTTATCAGAAACAAACTTCTTAAAACTGATTGAATCAGTATAGTCAGTTATTTCACCAGTAAAAATTACGCTTCCGGATTTTAATTCATGAATATCGGTATTAAAAATGTGACCTTCGATAGCTACATTACCGCTTCCATCTTCCAAATCTTGAATCTGAATAAATTTAGCCTTTTTATCAACCTTATTACTGCCCATTCTCGTACTTTTAATGGGCATCTTTTTCTTAGGTTCAGCTGGTTGCTTTTCATAGAATTCCTGCATTGCAGATTCATGTTGAGCTTGCACTTGTTCTAAACTTTTTAGATTCTCATCAATATTAGTTTCATCAACCTTGGTAGTAAACTTAATATTAAAAAAGCCATATCTTCTAAATTCGCTATTAAGTTCTGCTAAAACTTGTTCAGAAAGAAGCCCGTTTACAACATTATTTTGGGTTGGAATCAACCATTTTTCTTTTTCTAAATGTGGGGCTTGTCCTTGTAAAAATTCTCGAACCGCAGGTTTCAAATTAGTTGAATTTTGAATTGCATATGTCCAGTATTCAGGTAAATTTTTACTATTTCCATCCTTGGTCCGGACTAATAATTCAACATTTACAAACGGTTCAAATGTTTGATGGATAAGTTCATTAAGAGAACGATAAGTTTCAAAATCTAGTGGTGTATCAAAAAAAACGTGGATTTGCCACTTTCTTTCATTAGCGTATACATCCACGTTTTCAATTTCACCATTTTGGACAATATCGTTATCTTCAAACTTATCAGGAAACTTGATTTGATCTAATAGTTTTTTGAAAAGTTCGTTTTTATTTGCCACAAAAATTATCCTAACTCTTTTGTAATCATCGCATCCAAATCAGAAATGCTAATTTCCGTAGCCTTTTCATCAGTTGGACGCTTAACTTCTACAATTCCATCTTTTGCTTTTCGACCAATTGTAATTCTTAATGGTGCACCGACTAAATCTGCATCATTAAACTTAACACCTGGACGTTCATTTCTATCATCGTATAAAACATCATACTTAGTTGAAAGTTCTTTTTCAAGTTTTTCAGCCAATTCTGTTTGAGTTTCATCTTTCATCTTCATTTGAATTAAATGAATCGCAAACGGAGCAATTTCTTTTGGCCAAGCAATTCCGTTCTTAGTTAAATGCTGTTCAACTGCTGCGGAAAGCATTCTTGTAACACCAATTCCGTAAGAGCCCATGATTACAGGCTTTGCCTTACCATTGTTATCTAAGAAATCAGCACCCATCGTCTTTGTATAGTAAGTACCTAATTTAAAAATATGACCTACTTCAATACTAGTAGTAAATTTCAAAGGTAAATGATCAACTGGATCTGGTTCGCCTTCATTTGCTGTACGAATATCAGCAAATTCATCGACTTTAAAGTCACGATTTAGATTAGCGTTTTGATATTGATAATCAGTTTCATTTGCACCAACAACTACATTATAAAGGTCTTTAACCGTTTCATCAGCAACAATCTTGTCAGCCCAGTCGGCACCAATTGGTCCTACACCGCCTTTTTCTGAACCAGTAATTTCTACTAGTTCATCAGCATTGGCAGTTCTTACTTCGTCAGCATCTAAGACATGACCTAATTTAACTTCGTTAATTTCTTTATCACCACGAATCAAAACTAAGACTTTTTGATCATCGGCAATATATAAAATACTTTTAACAATTCTAGTAGCTGGTACTTTAAGAAACTCAGCCAATTTATCAATTGTGTCCATACCTGGAGTAGCTACTTTAGTTAATTCCTTTGCGTCTTCTGGTTCCTGCTTAAAGGTATCAATACTTTTAGCCATTTCAAGGTTTGCAGCATAAGTTCCCTTTTCATTTGTAGCAATTGTATCTTCACCAATTGCAGCTGGAGCTTGAAACTCAGTTGAGTTCTTTCCGCCCATTGTACCAGAGTCAGCAATAACTGGGTGAACAGTCACACCAGCACGATTAAAGATCTTTAAATATGCACCCTTTTGATCATCAAACTGTTCATCTAGTTGTTCACGAGTTGCAGCAAAACTATATCCATCAAGCATAACGAATTCCCTGCCGCGAAGAAGACCAAAGCGAGGACGATTTTCATCACGGAATTTTGTCTGAATTTGATACAAAGCAAGTGGCATTTGCTTATAGCTCTTCAAATTCTTGGCAACAATTTCAGTAAAAGTTTCTTCATGTGTAGGTCCAAGCAAACTTTCACGACCATGACGATCTTGAAGTTTAAACATTTCTGCGCCATATTTTTTATAACGACCAGATTCTTGCCAAAGAGTAGCAGGCAATAGATGAGGCATAATCATTTCAGGCACATTAATATTGTTCATTTCTTCTTCAATAATATTTTCTGCCTTACGTAATACGCGATAACCTAATGGTAAGTATGCATATACTCCAGCGGTTACCTGACGAATATAACCACCTCTAAGCATTAATTGATGACTTTTTGCTACAGCATCAGAAGGTGCCTCTTTTAATGTTGGCATAAAAAATTTTGATTGACGCATTTATTCCTCCAAAAATTTACTTAATAAAATATCGATAAATATCGTTTCCAGTTACAGCAACGATTAATAGTAATAGAATGACAAAACCAATTACATCTACAATAGCTTCCTTATCTTCAGGAATTGGCTTTCCAATAATTAGCTGAATTAGGTTAAGTAACAACTTACCACCATCTAATCCTGGAATTGGGATTAAGTTTACAATTCCTAAATTGATAGAAATCATTGCTAAAAAAGCTAGCAAATACGTAAAGCCCATATTTGAAACTTGAACTGTTTGCGAGTAAATACCAACTGGGCCAGAAAGCTTATTCAAACTAAAATGTCTAAATAAATTTCCGACTGCATTAAATATTAAACCAGTAGTACTAATACTTGTATCCCAGCCCCGTTTTAGCTTAGCTCCAAGGCTATTGTCAGGTTTGCCATAAAATCCTAATTGATAAATTCTTTGACCGTCTATTTTTCTAGCTTTGGGTTTTACTGAGAAATCTTTAACTTTGTTTTCTCTCTTTACTGTCACTTCAACAGTCTTTCCCTTGCTTTTTGCAAGTTCAGAAGCAATTTGATTGAAATTACTAATCTTCTTGTCATTAATTGCAATAATTTGATCATTAGCTTTAATACCAGCAACCTGAGCTGGTTGATTAGCAATTGTACTTCCTACTGTTGTAGTCGGAGCACCAGGAGCTGCTAAAGACCAAATAATAAATACAATAAAACCCAATAAAATATTCATAAAAGGGCCAGCAAAATTAGTTGCTAGTTTTTTTCCAACACTTGCTTCTTGAAATTGTGTATCACGTGGCGCAATTAATAATTCAGTTCCATTTTGTTCGATAATCGTTGCATCATGATCAACGGCATATGTTTTAAGCTGATCTTCATTTCCATTTTCATAGCCTTGAATAATTAGATCATCTACCAAATCCGCTGAATTAACCTGCACAGGAATACCTTCAATTGGCATTTGAGATCCAGAAGCATCGATTCGCTTTACCTTATTTTGCTTATCTAACTGCAAAACTACAGTAGTACCTGGATCAATCTTAGCAGCATCATCAGGACCAGCTAAACGCACATAACCTCCTAATGGAAGCCATCTTATCGTATAAGTGGTCTTGGCGCGCATTTTTTGAAATAGTTTTGGTCCCATACCAATTGAAAATTCACGAACCAGAATACCGCATTTTTTTGCAACAATAAAATGTCCAAATTCATGAACAAAAACAAGTATCCCAAAAACAACTAGAAAGATTAAAATACCTTTCATTTAGCAGTTCTCCTATAAAATACCCATAAATGCAACAACAGGTAAAACGAAAAGCATGCTATCAAAACGATCTAAGATTCCGCCATGACCAGGTAGGATTTTTCCTGAATCTTTTACACCATAAAAGCGCTTGTAAGCAGACTCAACTAAATCTCCCATTTGTCCAATAATTGACAAGAAAAAGGCTAAAATAATCATTAAAACATTATTTCTACCAGTAGGAACTAACGCAACATAAACTGCTGCAACAATTACTGCACAGATAACTGCGCCAATAGAGCCTTCCCAAGTTTTATTTGGACTAATTACTGGCCATAACTTATGTTTTCCGATCTTACGACCGACCATATAAGCCGCAATATCTGTGGACCAAACTACAGCAAAAACATAACCTAAGATTGCTAATCCAAGATGAGCATTTCTAATAGCTGCCATAAAGTGGAATCCAGTACCAATATATAATGCTGCAATAGTATAAACGCCAGCGTCATCAAAAGTTACTCTATTCTTAGATAAAACTGTTCTTACCAGCATTAACATTACAAAAATATAAAAAACATCATACTTATTCAAAAAAGCTGGTAAAAACTTAAAGAATGAGTCAGGCACTGCCATAGTCAAAGTGGCCAATAATGCCAAGATAAAATCCCAAGAAACAATAATCTGTTTCTTCATGATAAAAATTTCGCTAATTCCAACTGCTGCAAAGGCACAAGCAAGGACATCAATCCAGATGCCTCCCATTAAAACAATCGGAATAAATAAAATTAAAGCTACAATAGCTGTTATTACACGTTGTTTCATTTAAAAATCTACAGTTCTAATAATTTTACAATTTTCCAAATCGACGATTACGTCCGTAGTAATCTTTAACTAATTTTTCTAAATCATTTTTATCAAAATCTGGCCATAATTTACTTGAAAAACTAAATTCAGTATAGGCCATCTGCCACAACAAGAAATTTGATAGGCGTTCTTCTCCTGAGGTTCTAATCAATAAATCGGGATCATCATATGGAGTTAAAGAATGAGTTAATAAATGATCAGAAACCATCTTTTCATCAATATCATTAGGATTTATTTCTCCTGCTTTTACCTGATGAGCAATTTTTTGAACACCAGCAGTTATCTCTCGGCGAGATCCATAATTAAAGGCAAAATTTAAGATCATTCCGGTATTATTAGCCGTATCTGACATTGCCTTTTGTGTTACCAAATAAGTCTTCTCAGGTAATTCATCTAAAAATCCCATGATATTTACCCGCACATTATTTTCCATTAATTCAGGCATAAACTTATCAAAAAAGTCAATTGGCAAACGCATCAAATAATTTACTTCATCCGTAGGTCTTGCCCAGTTTTCAGTTGAAAAGGCATAGAGCGTTAAAACTTTGATCCCCATCTCATTTGCCGCAAGCGCAATATTTCGTATATTGTCCATTCCATGTCGATGACCAACAAAACGAGGTAAATGTCTTTTTTTTGCCCATCTGCCATTTCCGTCCATAATTATGGCTAAATGATTAAGTGATTTTTTCGATTCTGACATAGTTTATCAAGTCCTAGATTAACCTTGAGTAATTTCTTGACTCTTTTGATCTGCTAATTTGTCAATTTCTTTAGTAGCATCATCAGTTACCTTTTGAACCTGTTTTTCTAAACTACGTTGTTCGTCTTCAGTAATGTCGCCATTTTTTTCTTGACGCTTTAAAGTATCCATTGCATCACGACGAACATTACGTACTGCAATCTTTCCTTTTTCAGCAAGTTTACCTACTTGCTTAGCAATTTCTTGACGACGTTCACCAGTCAATTGTGGAATAACAATTCTAATTACAGTTCCATCGTTAGCTGGTGTAATACCAAGATCAGAAGCCAAAATAGCATGTTCAATATCATCCAAACTTGACTTGTCATAAGGAGTTACCATTAATACACGTGCTTCTGGAATACTTACACTAGACATTTGTGTAAGAGGTGTTGGAACACCATAGTAATCAACCTTAATTCCTTCTAGTAGGCTTGCGTTTGCAACGCCGGCACGAATACCGCCCAATTCTTTTTGAAAGACAGCGATAGACTTTTTCATATTATCTTTTGCTTTTTCAATTACTTCATTAGCCATTATTTATCACCCTTAATTACAGTACCAATATTTTCGCCCATAACAACTTTCTTAATGTTACCAGGCTTATTAACATTAAAGACAACTAAAGGAATATTATTATCCATAGATAGCGAACTAGCTGTACTATCCATTACCTTTAAATTCTTTGAAATCAAATCAAGTTGAGTTAATTCAGAATACTTTTTAGCATTTGGATCAACCTTAGGATCAGCTGAGTAAACTCCGTCAACACCATTTTTAGCCATTAAAATAACGTCAGCATCAATTTCGGCTGCTCTCAAGGCAGCAGTAGTATCAGTTGAGAAGTAAGGATTACCATTACCACCACCGAAAATAACTACACGTCCTTTTTCCAAGTGGCGCATAGCTTTACGACGAATATAAGGCTCTGCAATTTGGCGCATTTCAATTGATGTTTGAACACGAGTTGGAACACCTAAATTTTCTAAACCATCTTGCAAAGCTAAGCCGTTCATAATTGTAGCTAGCATACCCATATAGTCAGCTTGAGCTCTTTCCATCCCTAAGTTTGCACCGGTTTCACCACGCCACATGTTTCCACCGCCACAAACAATTCCGATTTCAACGCCCATATCATGTACAGACTTTATTTCCTCAGCTAAGTGCTTAATAACTTCTGGATTAATACCAGTACCTTTTTCACCAGCAAGAGCTTCTCCTGAAACTTTTAAAATGATACGTTTGTACTTAATTTGACTCATAAATTTACCTCCTCATATGCTTTTATCATTTTACCATAAAATCACTGTAATATATTATACAGAAAAAAAGGGAGCAGCGCTTTAGCGTTACTCCCTTTTAAGTAAATAATTACTTCATTTGTTCACGTACTTCAGCAGCAAAGTCTTCTTGCTTCTTTTCAATACCTTCGCCAACTTCATAACGTTGGAAAGCAACTAACTTAGCTCCCTTTTCCTTCAAGAATTCACCAACAGTCTTGCTGTCGTCCATAATGTAGTTTTGTGATAAGACTGCGAATTGCTTATCAACTTGAGTATTATCGTCAATAAAGCGTTGCATCTTACCAGGAATAATCTTATCCCAAATCTTTTCAGGCTTACCTTCTTCTTTAAGTTCAGCCTTAATATCTTCCTTAGCCTTAGCTAGAATCTCATCACTTAATTGCTTTTCTGAACCATAAACAAGGTGTGGCAATGGTTTCTTGTTTACCAAAGCACGACTTTCATTATCTTGATCAATCTTGTGGTTCATCACAGCTAATTGATCAGTAATGAATTCGTCATCTAATTCTTCAGGTGAAATGACCTTAGGACTCATAGCAGCAATATGCATTGCTAAGTGTTTAGCAGTAGCAGCGTCAGCACCTTCTAAAACAGTGATAACTCCAATTTGACCGCCATTATGTTGGTAAGCACCAAATTCTTGGTCATCAGTCTTTTCTTCCAAAGCAAAACGACGCAAAACAATCTTTTCACCAATTGTAGCAGTTGCGTCTACAAAAGATTGAGCTAAGGTAGTACCATCAGCCATCTTTAATTCTTCAGCTGCTTCCATGTTGGCAGGCTTACCTTCAGCAATAGTCTTAGTAGCTGCATTTACCAATTTAACAAACTTATCGTTTGAAGAAACGAAGTCAGTTTCTGAGTTAACCTCAGTAATAGCTGCAACATTACCATCAACGTAAACACCAGTTAAACCTTCAGCTGCAACACGATCAGCTTTCTTAGCAGCCTTAGCCATACCCTTATCACGAAGATATTGAACTGCCTTGTCCATGTCACCGTCAACTTCTACTAATGCTTTCTTAGCGTCCATAACGCCAGCACCAGTACGTTCACGTAATTCTTTAACTAATTGAGCTGTAATTTTTGCCATTAATATGTCCTCCTACAGAACTAACAGTAAAAACAAATTAGTCTTCTGATTTTTCTACAACTTCTTCGATAGATTCTTCGTCACCGTTTTCAGCTGCAGCTTTATCAGCCATTTCCTTTTCAACGTCTTCGCTATCGTCTTGACCTTGCTTACCTTCGATAATTGCGTCAGCCATAGCACCTGAAATCAAACGAATTGCACGAATTGCATCGTCGTTTGCTGGAATAACAACGTCGATTGGATCTGGATCAGTGTTAGTATCAACCATAGCTACTACAGGAATACCTAAAATGTTTGCTTCGTGAACAGCGATCTTTTCTTTCTTAGGATCAACAACAAACATAACATCTGGAATTCTAGGCATATCTTCGATACCACCTAAGAATCTTTCAAGTTTTTCCATTTCCTTAGTCAAAAGTGCAACTTCCTTCTTTGGTAATACATCGAAAGTGCCGTCTTCTGACATTTCTTTTAATTGCTTTAATCTCTTAACACGGCTTTGGATAGTAGTCCAGTTAGTCAAAGTACCACCTAACCAACGTTGGTTAACATAGTATTGACCTGCACGTGTAGCTTCTTCTTTAACGGCGTCTTGTGCTTGTTTCTTAGTACCAACAAACAAGAATACACCACCGTCTTGAGCAACTGCCTTAACATAGTTGTAAGCATCATCTAACATCTTGATAGTCTTTTGTAAATCAATGATGTAGATTCCGTTTCTTTGAGTGAAAATGTAAGGAGCCATCTTTGGATCCCATCTTCTAGTTTGGTGACCAAAGTGGACACCTGCTTCAAGCAATTGCTTCATAGTAACAACTGTCATAAAAAATTCCTCCTGGTTAATTCCTCTCAAGAGGTCGTATTAAATTCTGACCAAAAATTGGCACCTAGGAATTTAATCGCTCTTGATGTGATATAAATTAAATATGCAAAATGCATACTCAAATATTGTAACGAATAAAGTTCTTAAATGCAATTAAAATTTCACATTATGTTCTTTTAGAAAATCTTCTTTCCATTTTCTTGAGTGATGTTTAAACCAATACTCTCTTTTTAAAGCCAGCCTTTTATCATCAAACTCTTCATGATAGATCATCTTTACTGGTCGCCGTGACTTCGTATACTTAGCTCCCTTTCCTTCATTATGCATTTTTAATCGATGTTTTAAATCGTTTGTAAAACCGCCATAAAAACTTCCATCATTACATAATAAACAATAAAAGTAGTAGCTTTCTTTCTTAGATTCTTTCCCTTGCTTTTTATTTTCAGAAATAATTTGCTCTATCTCAGGTGTAAATGATCCATCTGGGTTGTGAACTACAATTGCATCCCTTAAAGTTAAGCCATCGCTAGCTGTATTTCTAATTGCCTCAACCACCACTAAATTTGCATCTGCGTTTCTCTTTGAAACAAATGGCTGTACCCATTTCACACTTAAATGGTTTTCTAAACAATAATGCATGATCTCGCCCAAACGTTCTGGACGATGAACCATAAACATTTTTCCTTTCATCTTTAACATATCGCTTGAAACTTTTATTATTTGTTCAAGATTAATTGCTAATTCATGTCTTGCTAAAGCCTTTTTTTCATCTGGGTTAATAACATGTCCCTTTGGAACTTTAAAATAAGGTGGGTTGACAACAACCATGTCATATTTATCTTTGCCCAACTTCTTGGGTGCCTCTAAAGCATTTAAGCAGTGTACTTCGATTCGATTTTCCAACTTGTTTAGTTCAATGCTACGTCTTGCTTGATCAGCCATATCTGCTTGGATTTCGACAGCATCATAATGAGCTCGATTAAAATATGACATATAAATACTAGCTGCGGCGTTTCCACTACATAAATCTACAACTTTATAGTTATCATGTATTTTTATCTGTGCAAAGTAGCCGAGAAGAAGTGTATCTAAAGAAAAAGAAAAAGCATCTTTTTCTTGAATAATGCGTAAATCATCATTATACATATAGTCAATTCGTTCATTAGGTTTTAATAGATCCATTTTCTATACCCTTCTAAAAATTCTTTGCTGTATTGTATAATACTATACATAAAATTGGAGGAAACAATATGTTTTATAAAATTATTCGCCCAATTGCACGTTTTATTGTATGGGTACTTAATGGACATCTGCATGTTCATCACAAAGATCGGATTCCAAAGGGAAACTATATTTTAGTAGCACCGCACAGAACTTGGTGGGAGCCAATTCTTTTTGCCTTAGCCGCTAGCCCAATGGAATTTATGTTTATGGCAAAAAAAGAACTTTTTAAAAACCCTGTACTGCGCTTTATTTTAGTGCATGCACATGCTTTTTCAGTAGATAGAGATAATCCTGGACCTTCTGCAATTAAAATTCCAGTTAAAGGATTACGAAAGAGTGACCTCTCTTTAATTATTTTTCCATCTGGAACTCGTCATTCTGAAGAACTTAAAAGTGGCGCCTTTGTAATCGCTAAAATGGCCAATAAGCCTTTAGTTCCTGTTGTCTATCAAGGGCCTCTTACTTTTAAAGGATTACTTAAGAGACAACCATTAGAGGTTTGTTTTGGCGACCCTATTTATATTCCGCGCAAAGAAAAAGTCAACAAAGAAACTACGCCCGCCTTGTACCATCAATTAGAAGAGGCATGGGATAAACTAGATAAGGAACAGAACCCTAGTTTCCACTATATTGCAAAATAATTTTTTAGTATTTTAGTTTTTTAGTGTTAGAATAACATAGTCTAATGTAGAAAAGGAGAATCAGTAATGTTAGAAAAACCTTTATACAAAATGATGCTTAGTCATTCATTCAATATTCCAGTAAAAGTTACCTACTGGGATGGAAAATCAGAAGTTTATGGAAATGGCACACCGGAAGTGGAGGTTATTTTTAACAAAAAGATTCCTTTTAAAGATATTACAAGTAATGCATCTTTAGCTTTAGGTGAAGCATATATGAATAAGGACCTTGAAATCAAGGGAAGTATTCAACAGTTAATCGAAGCAGCTTATGAAAGTAGCCAATCTTTCATGCGTGCTTCAAAATTCAGAAAATTTTTACCTAAGCAAAAGCATACTGAAAAACAAAGTCAAGAAGATATTCAGAGTCACTATGATATCGGAAATGACTTCTACAAATTATGGCTTGATCCAACTATGACTTATTCATGTGCCTACTTCACTAACGGAAATACAGATGATCTTGAAGCAGCTCAAATTGCAAAAGTGCATCATATTCTTCAAAAGCTAGATCCAAAGCCAGGTAAAACCTTGTTAGATATTGGCTGTGGTTGGGGGACACTAATGTTAACCGCAGCTAAAGAATATGGATTAAAAGTTACTGGTGTTACCTTGAGTCAAGAACAATTTGATTTAGTTAACAAAAAAATTAAAGATATGGGGCTCGAAGATCAAGCAGAAGTTTTACTTGAAGATTATCGCGAATTAGGTAATCGTGACTTTGACTATGTAACTTCCGTAGGAATGTTTGAACACGTTGGTTCTGAAAATCTAGGTGAATATTTCAAGGATGTTGCTAAATATTTAAAGCCACACGGTATTGCTTTAATTCATGGAATTACTCGTCAACAAGGCGGCGCTACTAATGCTTGGATTAATAAATATATCTTTCCCGGTGGCTACATTCCTGGTTTAGTAGAAATTGTTTCAAGAATTGAAGAAGCTAACTTGCAAATCGCCGATATGGAAATGCTTCGTCGTCACTATCAAAGAACTCTTGAAATCTGGGATAAGAACTTTAATGACCATCGCTCAGAAGTTGAAGGCATGCTGGGGGAACGATTTGCAAGAATGTGGGATATGTACCTCCAAGCCTGTGCAGCATCTTTTGAATCAGGAAACATTGACGTTATTCAATATCTATTAACCAAAGGTCCATCAGGTAAAAGCTTGCCAATGACTCGTCAGTACATGTTAAACGATAGATAATAACTTAAAAATAGTTTAAGCAGTAAAAATGCTCGGTCGACTGACCGAGCATTTTATTTATCGCTATTTTGTTGCAACTTATAAAGATTGTAGTAGTAACCTTTCTTTTCTAATAATTCTGTATGTGTTCCTTGTTCAACAATTCGTCCTTTATCTAAAACAATAATTTGATCAGCATCAGCAATTGTAGAAAGACGGTGAGCAATTGCTAGTGTTGTTCTACCTTGACGAAGCTTCTTCAACCCATCTTGAATCAAGTTTTCTGTTTCAGTATCAACATTCGCTGTTGCCTCATCCAAAACTAAAATTTTAGGATCTGTTACTAAGGTTCTAGCAAAAGAAATTAACTGTCTTTGGCCTTGGCTAAGTTCTGATCCGCCTTCGATCACTTTAGCATGATACTTACCAGGCATCTTTTCGATAAAAGAATCAGCCTGTACTGCTTGAGCAGCTTTTTTAATTTGTTGATCAGTAATTTGATTATTATATAAACGAATATTTGAAGAAATGTCACCATAAAACATGAATGGTTCCTGTAAAACCAAGCCTAATTTCTTACGTAACTCTTTTTTCGAAAACTTTCTAATATCAATATCATCAATTAGGACTTCTCCACTACCAAATTCATAAAATCTCATCATCACATTGATAATTGAGCTTTTTCCTGATCCAGTATGACCAACAATTCCTAGAGTCTCACCAGGGTTGACTACAAAAGATACATTATGAAGAATCTCATGTTTGCCATCATAAGAAAAACTAACATTTTTAAATTCAATTTTTCCTTTAGAGATTACTGCATTTTTATCATCTTCTTGCTTAGGCTCATATTCTGTTTCATCCATAATTCGAAAGATACGTTTTCCAGCTACAATTCCATCTTGAAAGAAAGTCATTCGATCCATCATAGTAGAAATTGGATTAAAGAACTGCTGTACATATTGAGAAAATGCATAAACAATCCCTGCTGGAACAAATGTCTTTTGAAGCGGAAAGCCAAAATACATCAACACTAAGGCTAATGCTAAAGAATAAAGCAAACTAGTCATCGGAGATAAAAGCAATGAGTTGACCCTAATCATATTAAAGCGAGTCTTCATCAATGTGCCATTTTCATTTTCAAAATGATTAGTCATTCTCTTTTCTTGCTTAAATTGCTGAATTAAGGAAACACCTTCTATTGACTCATTTAAATTTGTATTAATCCTACTTAGACGTTCACGAAAACCACGATACAATTTTGAACTTTTCTGCGTATAAATCCAAAAGACAAAACCTAAAATTGGCAAAAATAATAGCACAATTAAAGCAGCAAATTTATTGGTCACATACATTGCTACAAAAGCAGTTACTAATGAGAAAACTCCAATAACTACCTGACAAAGCACTCCCAAGAAATCGCTCAAAGTCATCGTATCATTAGTAACTCTTGAAACAATTGAACCAGCTGGAGTCTGATCAAAATATCGCATCCCCAAACTATGAAGCTTACGATACAAATCCTTTCTGACACTCTCAAGCGTTTTTTCAGCTCCAAGTGCATACAAATACTGGTAAATAAACTGAAGAACTGCCTTAATAATCGTTCCCAGCCCATACAACAAACCAGCCCAGATAATAATTTGAACGGTTGCTTTTTGTTTAATCAAATAATTATCTAAGAAAAATTGCAGCCCTCTCGGCAAAAGCATGTTGATTACACTTACTAAGAAAGCTCCAAAAACTGCGATCCCCATCTCTACTTTAAAAGGCTTAACATATTTCAAAACACGTTTAAAAATATGGATTTGTTCTTTAAGCGGGATTGCCTTTGACCAAACTGATTTAGTTTCTTCATTATTGTCCATCTATTTCACCCACCTTTGCTCGTAGTTCTTGTTTACGCCACATTTCAGCATACCAACCATCTTGCGCCAATAAGTCAGCATGTTTTCCTCTTTCAACAATCTTTCCATTTTTCAGAACTAGAATTAAATCAGCATCCATTACCGAGGTTAAACGGTGTGCGGCAATCAGCGTCTTTTTGCCTTTTCTTTCAGATCGAAGCGAATTCAAAATAGCAGTTTCTGTCTTTGCATCAACTGCTGAAAGAGCATCGTCTAAAATTAAAATCGGACTTTCTTTTAATAATGCTCTAGCAATTGATAATCGTTGCTTTTGTCCACCAGACAATGAAACACCATTTTCTCCAACTAAAGTTTGATAGCCCGCTGGCATCTGCATAATATCATCATGTAAATCACTCTTTTGAGCTGCAGATTCTATTTTATTCTTAGTTGCATCTTGATCAGAAAATGCAATATTCTTCTCAATTGAAGTAGAGAACAAAAAGTTATTCTGCGGTACATAGGAAATTTCATTTAAAAGTAGTTTTAACGGAATATTTCGAATATCATGTCCGCCTAAAGTTATTTTGCCTTGATAGTGATCAAATTCTCTAAGTAAAAGCTCAATAATTGTAGTTTTTCCAGCTCCAACTTTTCCAACTAAACCTAATGTTTGTCCTGGCTTTAACGTGAACTCAATATTTTGTAAAACCGGAATTTCCTTTTCATCAGGGTAGGCAAAAGATCTAATATCATATTTCAGATCACCTTGAATATCTTTAACTGTTAAACTTTGATCAGCATTTTCATCTGTAATTTGTGGTCTTTCATATAAAAGACGCTCAACACGATCATAAGAAGCTGATCCTCTTTCTAAAATATTAAATAAATAACCAATCGCAAACATTGGCCAGACCATATTAGAAATATAAGCAATAAATGAAACTAATTGCCCTACTGACAAAGTATGATTTGTTACTAGTAAACCACCATAAATAATTGTGATTACATAAGTAGCTCCAATAATTAAAGTTCCTAGTGGATCAAACATTGAATCCCACTTAAAAACCTTCTTATTGATTTGAATAGTTTCATCTACCATTTTATTAAAGGCAGTAGAATCTTGCGTGCTTTCGCCAAAAGCTTTTAATACTTTAATTCCAGAAACAGATTCTTGAGTTTTATTATTTAAACGAGAAAATGCCGCTTGTGACTTATCAAAGCTATAATGAAGTTTATCTCCTAATTTCCAGGCCCCTAAAGCCAAAAACGGAAGTGGCAAAAGTGCAATAACAGTTAAGCGAAAGTCTGTAAAGATAATCATTGCTATCATCGTTGTTCCACCAGTGACTAATGAGTCTACTAAAGTTAAAACGCCGTCTCCCGCAACATTTTGAATAGAATTGATGTCGTTTGTTGCATGCGCCATTAAGTCACCAGTCCGGTGTCTTTGATAAAAAGTGCGATCCATAACCATAAAGTGCTTAAACAAACGTGACCGCATTTGTCTTTCTAATTCAGCCGCACCACCCCAAATCTGCTTACGCCAAAAGTAGCGTAATAAATACAAAACAATCGCAGCAGCAACAACCGCTAAAATTAAAGCTGCATATTCACTCCAACTAATTGATCCCTTATCTAATTGATCAGCCATCAATCCTAAAATTCTAGGAGGTACTAAATTTGCAATCGAAGTTAAAGCCAGAAAACTAATTCCAATAATATATCTCTTTTTTTCTTGCTTGAAAAACCAGCCCAATTTGCTGAAAATGTTCATTTTTTCACCTCACAATATACAAATAGACAGAGGAATCCGGTCCTCTGTCTATTACCAAATATTAGTAAAGTAAGCTACTACTTTTGTTGTTGATGCTTCATCATATTCATAACTTGATTAAGCTTCTTAGCGGATGGTTTTTGTCCCATTTGCGCCATCATAGCTGCAATCATATCTTCACTAATAGGAGGATTGTCTTGGAAATACTTCTTCATGTATGCACGAGCACCGTAAAATCCGCCGACAAGACCGATTAATAATGCGATAATAATAAGAAAAATTGCTAAACCTAAATTCATTTCCCAAAAACCTCCGAAAATTAATGTACTTTTTCAGCATACCAAAAAAACAGCTATTTTTAAAGTAAAAGATTAATCTTTTCTTAATCCTTTACGACGTTGTGCCTCTTTTGCTTTTTCTGAAGTTACTTCTTTACCATTTTCATCAATAACTACAGTGTCTTCTAATTGCTGCCTAAAGCCTGCACGGAAGTTTTCTAGAAAAGCAGATCTTAATTTCTTGCGTTCTTCAACTTCATCGGGAGTTAATTCGCGTTCTCTACTAATTTTAGTTAGCTCATTAATTCTTTTAATTAGCTTTTCTTCTTCTTTTTTATCCATAAGTAAACACCTCACTAAACAATGTTAGTTTACCCTAATTATAGCAATAAAAAAAGACTCAACTACTAAGAACGCCTGTTTGCTGAGATAAAGTTTTTTTGTTAAAATACTAGTAAGTAACTAGATGGAGAAAAAATTATGACTGAACCACATGCAAATAAACAATTAGAAATTTTACGTTTTATTTACGATACCGTTGAAGAACGAGCTTTTCCACCTACAGTTAGAGAAATCTGTAGTGCAGTTGACCTTTCATCAACTTCAACCGTTCATGGTCACTTAGCTCGACTTGAAAAGAAAGGGTATATTTTAAAAGATGCCACTAAGCCAAGAGCAATTGAAGTAACTGAAAAGGGACGAGAAGCTTTAGGAATTAAGCCTAAAGATATTCCAATTGTTGGTGTAGTGACTGCTGGTCAACCAATCTTAGCGGTTCAGGATATCGATGAATACTTTCCTCTTCCACCTGATCTTGAAAATGATGCTGGCGAACTTTTCATGTTACGCGTTCATGGTGAATCAATGATTAATGCTGGAATTTTAAACGGTGATCACGTGATTGTGCGCAAACAATCTAGTGCAAATAATGGCGAGATCGTTGTTGCAATGACTGAAGACAATGAAGCAACAGTTAAGAGATTCTTTAAAGAAGATGGATATTATCGTTTACAACCTGAGAATGATACTATGGATCCAATTATTTTACCTGTGGTTCAAATTTTAGGCAAAGTTGTCGGTCTATACCGTAATAACATTGATTAAAAAAACTGGTTAGGAAATTAATTCCTACCAGTTTTTATTTTTTCACTAATTTAATTAAAGGTTTTATATTTAACCAATCTTGAGCAATTGTATCTGTCAGTTTTCGGTTATAAAAAACCGCGGCTGGGTGATATTGTGGTATTACCGTATATTTTTCTTTAGACCAAACGTAGCCATCTTTTTTACTATTTAATTTCAAAATCGAGGTATTTTTAATAATCTTACCATGCACTTTACTAATCTCATATTTATGATCAAGTAAGCGGCTCAAAGCAGTCGTGCCCACAGTTACGATAATTTTAGGTTGAGCATATTGAAGCTCGAAATCTAATAAAGGAGCATGCGCTAGAATTTCTTTTTTAGTTGGCTTTCGGTTAGGGTATTTTATTACTTCTTTATTTTCTTTTTTACTAAATACCCTCTTAACACTATAAGGTCGACTTCTTACTGCGCTTGTAATGTAAACATCTTCTCGCTTTAAGCCAATTGAAGCTAATGACTTCATCAATTCTTTTCCTGAAGCACCATGAAAAGGAATCAGCGACTCTATTTCTTCTCTTCCTGGTGCTTCGCCAATAATCATTAGTTTAGGATGAACTGGACCAGCTCCAAAATTGATCCCTTCTAATTTCATCCCTCTTGATCTTTCCTTAACTTCAACTAATAACTTATCTGGATATCTCATTTTTAATGTAGTCCTGTGCCTTTTTTAAGAGCTCATTCAATTCTTCATAATGCAAGCATTTACTGGCCTCTTCTAAATTCACCCATTTAGAAGAGCCAATTTCACTTCTTTGTAATTTAATTTTTTGAGTTGGAATGAATTCACTTAAAAACAAAGTTACTGTCTTCAAACGATCACGAGTAATTTTATAAGTGAGACTTTCTTTAAAATTAAAATCATAGTTTGGTCTTAATCCCACTTCTTCGTAAACTTCTCTTTTTGCCGCTTGTACATTATTTTCTCCAGCTTCAAGATGTCCTTTAGGAAAACCCCATGTACGATTAAGCATACTTTGAACTAATAAAAACTCTATTTCATTTTTATTAATTCTATAAATGATACTGCCCGCTGAATACTCATGCACTGTCTTCATTATGCGCCCTCCTCTTAATTTACAGTTTACTTCATTATAAGCTAAATTATCATTTTAAACCTTTTTGAGATTTGTTACTTTTCTATTTTTCTCTCTTATTTTTAGTTTAATCGACAAAATGCAAATTTAAGGTTACACTTTATGGTGAAATAGATTAAATAAGGTGAAGAAATTGAAAAAACAAGAACAAACTGAAAGCTGGGGACAGTGGATTCTCCAAGTACTAATTTTAGTAGCGATATTTTTTGGTATATTCTTTGTACTAAATAAATTTGTTTTTGCTAATTTAACAGTATCTGGAATTTCAATGCAGCCAACTTTTGAAAATAATGATCGTGTTATTGCACTTCGCCATGCAAAGATTAAACAAGGCGATATTGTAATTGTTGATGCTCCTGATGAGCCTGGAGCTCTTTATATTAAAAGAGTTATTGGGCTACCAGGTGATACCGTTGTAAGTAAAAATAATCAGATCTATATCAATGGTAAAAAAATTAATCAGCCTTGGTTGAAGGCTGGTCAAAAGTTAATTGATAATGGTGAAGATGGTGTTTCTGGTACTAAATATACCAATACTCAAAACTTTACTTTAAGTTCTTTAGCTAAAACACAAAATTACCGCCAATTCTACACTGCTAAGCAACTAAAAGAAATGCAGAAAACTAACAAAGTTCCCGCTAATACCTACTTTGTAATGGGAGATCATAGAAGTGTTTCAAAGGATAGTCGTTACATTGGAACAATTCCACGAAGTAAAATTGTTGGCGTGGTAAAAATGAGATACTGGCCATTAAATCATATTACATTTTATTAATAATTAAGAGTTTCTTTTTTGAAACTCTTATTTTTTGTATAAAAAAAGCTATCTCTCTCGAGATAGCTTCTAATATTGTCTTGATTAACTGAATTAACCGCGACGCTTTTCAGCAATTCTAGCTGCCTTACCATGACGGTCACGTAAGTAGTAAAGCTTAGCACGACGTACACGACCGTGACGAAGAACTTCAACCTTAGCAACACGTGGGTCGTTTACTGGGAAAGTACGTTCAACACCAATACCAGATGACATCTTACGTACAGTGTAAGTTGCGCTAATACCAGCACCCTTACGCTTGATTACAACACCTTCGAACATCTGGATACGTTCGTGAGTACCTTCAACAACACGTACGTGAACACGAACAGTATCACCTGCACGGAAGTCAGGCATGTCATCACGTAATTGTTCTTTAGTTAATTCTTGAATTAATGGATCCATTATTTTCTCTCCTTCTACGGCATTCATCAACACTTAGTGCCAGCGGAATACCCATAAATAAGTGGCTTATGCCACAACGACTAGTTTACCAAATAGAAAAAAGCTTGTAAATACTAATTCTCTTTTTCAAGTTTAATTTCTTCAAGCATCTTCTTTTCTTCATTTGTTAGTTCTCGTTCAGCTAACATATCTGGGCGATGAAGATAAGTTGCTCGCAACGCTTCTTTGTGGCGCCATTCGGCAATTTTTTGATGATTTCCAGATGTTAATACTTCAGGTACCTTTTCTCCTTCAAAATCAGCTGGACGAGTATATTGAGGATATTCTAAAAGTCCATGAGAAAAACTTTCCTCAACTGGAGAAGCAGCATTTCCTAAAATTCCAGGCAATAAACGTACAGTTGCATCAATCATACTCATCGTCGGCAATTCTCCACCCGTAAGGACATAATCACCGATTGAAACTGTTTCATCCGCTAAATCATAGACTCTTTGATCGAATCCCTCATAGTGGCCACAAATAAAGGTCAAATTTTCTTCTTTAGCCCAATTTTGCGCCATCTTTTCATTAAAAGTCTTTCCTTGAGGGGCTGTAATAATTACCTTTCCTTTATTAGTTAAAGAATCTAAAGCTTTTTTTATCGGCATAATTTGTAACACCATGCCAGCTCCTCCTCCATATGGAGTGTCATCAACATGATGGTGGACATCTGTAGTAAAATCACGGAAATTAACTAAATTTAGCTCCCATTTTTTATCTTCTAATCCTCTTCCTAACATTGATACTTGTAAAGGGGTAAACATATCTGGAAATAGGGTTAAAACATTAATTCTCATCTCGTAATCCTTCAAGTAAAGTTACTTCTATTCTCTTATTAGCTAGATCAACGTTGTTAACGACTGATTCAATATTTGGGATCCAGAAACTTTTGCCATGCTCTGGTTTTATCTCCCAAATATCGTTAGCACCAGGAGTTTCAATATTTGCCAAAACTCCAAGCTTTTCACCAGTTTTAGCATCATAGACTGGGCAATTCAAAATATCTTTGAAATAGTAGCTGCCCTCAGGTAATTCTTGCTGATCTGTTTCTGCTACATATAATTCTTTACCACGAACTTTTTCAGCTTGATCAATATCATCTATTCCTTCAAATTTAACCAAGTAGAATTGTTTATGACGACGTGTAGCTTCTACAATTAATTCTTGGTACTGATCACTATTCTTAATGAATAATCTGCTTCCATTAGCTAATCTTTCCTCAGGAAAATCAGTAGTTGCATTTACCTTAACTTCCCCCGTCAAACCATGAGGAGATAATATCTTTCCAACTTCAAAATACTCAGTCATTATACTTATTCTTTCTAATAAAAAAAGTTTGGGAAAAGCTTTCCCAAACTTCTAATTGCAATAGTAAATTACTTACCGTACTTTGCGTCGTGGTATCTAGTCATCAAACCAGCTTTTGAAAGCAAGCTTCTCACAGTATCTGATGGTTGAGCACCCTTTTCAAGCCATTCAAAAATCTTATCTTCTTCAAGCTTAACTTCATCAGGGTTAGTAAGTGGGTTGTAGTAACCAACTTCTTCGATAAAACGACCATCACGTGGCATACGTGAGTCAGCAACTACGATACGATAAAAAGGTTTTCTCTTTGAGCCCATACGGCGCATACGAATCTTAACAGACATTAATTAATTCCTCCTAAATTTCTTGACTTAAATAATATAGCATAAAGCTAAATGTGTGTAAAGTGCTTTTCCTTAACAGTTAAAAATTATTTTGAGCGATATCGTTTAATCTTCTTCATGCGCTTCTTTTTATTTTTCTTGAAGCGCTTATTCATTGATCTCATCGCCATCTTACCCATTGGTGAATTCATACCTGGCAGATTGGCGAATTCGCCCATATCTCCCTTAGTCATCTTTTGCATCATTTCTTTTGATTGCTTAAATTGTTTAATCATGCGATTGACTTCGGCAATTGATCTACCAGAACCAGCAGCGATTCTGCGTCTTCTTGATGGATTAAGAATATCAGGATTTTCACGCTCTTCAGGTGTCATTGAGTAAACGATAGCTTTAATATGAGAAATTTGTTTTTCTGGAATTTGGATATTCTTTAAAGCAGGGTTATTTCCTAAACCAGGAATCATTTTTATAATTTGATCCAACGGTCCCATCTTTTGTACTTGATCCATTTGATCAATGAAGTCATTAAAATCAAATGTATTTTCACGCATCTTCTCAGCCATTTTTTCGGCTTCTTTAGCGTCATAGTCTTGTTGAGCCTTTTCAATTAAGGTCAACATATCTCCCATACCTAAGATACGTGACGCCATTCGATCAGGATGGAAAGTTGAAAGATCAGTTAATTTTTCACCTTGTCCAGTAAAGATAATTGGAAGACCAGTAACAGCACGAATTGAAAGAGCTGCACCACCACGAGTATCACCATCAAGCTTAGTTAAGATGATACCCGTTAGATCTAAATCATTATTAAATCCTTCAGCAACTTGAGTAGCTGCTTGACCGGTCATTGCATCAACAACAAGCAAAGTATTGTCTGGATGAGCAACAGCTGTTACACGTTTTAATTCATCCATTAACTGTTCATCAATTTCAAGACGACCAGCTGTATCGATTAAGACATAATCATTTTTATTCTTATCTGCTTCTTCAAGACCATGCTTTACAATCTCTGCTACATCTTGATTGTCTTCACTATAAACTGGTACATTTAACTGCTGACCAATTTGCTTTAACTGATCAATCGCAGCTGGACGATAAATATCGCCTGCAATTAATAAAGGTCGTGCTTTTTCATTTTTCATTAGATAATTTGCAAGTTTACCAACGGTAGTAGTTTTACCAGTACCTTGCAAACCGACCATCATAATAATGGTGGGAATATGTTGAGACTTATTAAGAGAAACAGCCTCTTCTCCCATCATCTTAGTTAACTCGTCATCAACGATTTTGATAATTTGTTGTCCTGGATTTAAGCTCTCTTGAACTTCTTTACCTAAGGCTTCTTTCTTAATCTTCTTAATAAAGTCTTTTACAACCTTAAAGTTAACATCAGCTTCTAGTAAAGCTAACCGAATTTCACGACTTGCATCGTTAATATCAGCTTCAGAAATTTTTCCTTTACCTGTTAAATTTTTTAATGCTTTTTGAAGTCTTTCACTTAAATTTTCAAAAGCCATGCTATTCTACTCCCATTTGTTTCAATAATTTTAAAAGTTCAATCTGAGCACGATTAATTTTGCCATGTTCAAGGGCATAAACGGCTTCAGTTATTTTTTCTTCTATTCTTATATAATCACGCTTCATATGAAGTTTATCTTCATACTTTTCTAAAGCCTTGCTGCTTCGTTTTAAATTATCATAAACAGCTTGACGAGATACATGGTGATTATCAGCAATTTCACCTAAAGACAGGTCATTATAATAATAATCTTCAAAATAATCTTGCTGCCCCTTGGTTAAGAGTGGACCATAATAGGCAAACAAGTCACCTAGTCTTTCATTTTTTTCTAGTTCATCCATTTGTCTCACCTTGAACCAGTATAGCAAAAAAAACGTTTTTCTAAAATAATAGCCATATACTTTTAAATCAACTTTTTTAGTTTATCAAAAAGAAGGTTAAGCAAATGAACGCTTAACCTTCTTTCTATTAAAGCTTTTAATTATAGATTTGGATCCATCTTAAATGTTAACTTAGACATCTTAATGGCATCCGTGAACATTTGACCCATCAATTCTTCACTGTCTTTCTTAGTATGAGCAACAGTCTTTTGATTTTCACGAGTCAAGTAGTTAGTTAATTCTTCGCCACTCAAATCTTTAGCATTTTCAATGATTTCTTCAACTCTACCACGGTAATAGCGGTTAAGTTCTTCAAGGTACTTAGTATCAAGTTGAACAAATTGAGGATAGTGACTTTCAACCAAAGCAGCAAGGGACTTGTAATACCACCAAGCATCTTCTTTATTGTAAGTCATTGAAGTGTTGTTAAATGATGGATCAGTTTCATTCATATTAGCAAAGAATGGAATATATGGAGTAAATGTTGGACCACCAATACATAACCACATAATACCCGCCATTTCTTCAGGAACATCACTTCTAATCTGCAAGATATGTGAGTTTTGAGTTCTGTTTAATCCAATTGGACGGTAGCGGTGTTTTTCCTCTTCAGTTCCATGGCCAAATGGATCAAATGGCGTATCTTGATAATGAGAACCTAGTGCAAATTCAATATCTTCTTTAGCTAATTTCTTAGAAGCTTTTCTAATGAATGGAATATCTGGATCTTCAGGATCTTGTTCAATTTCTGGATTGAAAAGTTTTTGAATATACCATTGACGACTAGTATTGTAGTGACGATCTTGTTCAGTATATGTTCCAAAAATATGACGGAAATTCCAACCTTCGTGATCAGGATTTAAGTGGTTCTTTTCAACAAATTCTTGAATTCCTTCACTCCACATAAAGTTATCAGGATCATCAAAATTAACTTGTTGGATAGCTACACGGTTACCTGTTGCTGCATAACAATCATCTGGAATACGTTGAGCAACCCAGTGGTGACCAGTAACAATTTCCATGTACCAAACTTCATCTTTATCACCAAATAAAACTGAGTTTCCAGCAGGAGATCCATACTTCTTGATCAATGAACCCAGACGCTTAACACCAGCTCTAGCAGAGTCAATGTATGGCAAAACTACAGTTTGCATACAATCTTCATCTAAGCCATCTTCAACTAATGGATCAAATGCCAAAGTTCTTTCATTACCATAAGTTGATTCAGTACATGACATTGCAACATTCTTTTGATTAATACCGCTTTCGTCATAGTAACCTAATTTTTTATAGTCAACGTTTGGAACAGCTGGTACTCTTTGAGCATCTTCTGGAAGATCCATTTCAAATTTATTAAGCCAAGACTTAATTTTACGTCCCTTTTCACCATGAGCAGCTGGTTCAATAATAAACTTTTGTGGTGTAATTGCACCTGCTGTATCATCATTACGTGAAATCATCACTGAGCCATCAATTGAGGCTTTTTTACCAACTAAGATAGTTGTACATGCGCTTAAATGCTTCATTATTTACTCCTTTTATATTACTTATAGCTTCATCTATGATTAGATTAATCCTTGGAAGAGACCGATTGCAAATTTTTCTGCGTCAAAGTTTGCTAAATCATCAACCTTTTCTCCCAAACCAACTAATTTAACTGGCAAATCCATTTCATTTCTAATTGCTAAAACTACTCCACCCTTAGATGAGCCATCAAGCTTGGTTAAAACTAAACCTGTAAGTTTTGTAGTCTTATCAAAATCTTTTGCTTGAAGCAATGCGTTTTGGCCAGTTGAACCATCAAGAACTAAAAGAACTTCATTAGGTTGATCAGGTAAGATTTTCTTTATTGTTCGCTTGATTTTATCCAGCTCACTCATTAAGTTTACTTTATTTTGAAGACGACCAGCCGTATCAACTAATAGGAAATCTATTCGTCTGTCCTTAGCTTTTTTAACACCATCATAAACTACAGAAGCAGGATCAGCTTTTTCAGGTCCAGTGACTACCTCGACGCCATCACGTCGTCCCCATTCAACCAATTGCTCTACAGCTCCAGCTCTAAAAGTATCAGCTGCTACCATCATGACAGACTTGCCTGAATCTTTGATTCTCTTGGCCAATTTACCAATCGTCGTTGTTTTACCAGCTCCATTAACACCAACAAACAAATATACATTTGGCTTTGCTTCTGGATCATCAGCTAGTTTTGAATCTTTGCCTTCGCCGCCTTTGTCATAAATATCAACTAATTTTTCGACAATGACTTGTTTTAAGTCGTCGTGACTTTTGGCATTTTGAAGTTTTGCTTCATCCCTTAAAGAATCGGTTAATTCTTCAGCAGTTTCAAAACCGACATCTGATTCAATTAATAAGTCTTCAAGGTCATCAAAAAAGTCTTCATCAACTGTTCTAAACTTAGCAAAAAATGCATTCAGACGAGCACCAAAGGAATGATTCGTCTTTTCCAATCCTTTATCATATCGCTCTTGTTCATCTTCTTTTTCAGCTGATTCTTCTTCAGTATTTTCAGCTAAATCAGTCTCTGGCTCAGACACTGAAATCTTATCTTCATATTCTTCAGATTTTGATTCTTCTAAAGAAGTATCTTCAGCTTTAGTTGTCTTTTCTTCTACTTCGTTTTGACTTTCTTCAAAAGCACTACCAGCATCACTCCAGCCAGGAGTTTCGTCAGAGTCTTCGGTTTCTTCATCAGGCTTGTTAGTTTCTTTTAAAGCTAGGTCTGACTCGTTTTCAGGTTCTTCAGCCTCAGTATTCACTTCAGAATCTTGAGCTTCTTCAGTCGTTTCTTCATCTACTTTATGTTCTTCTTTTTCTTCTTGATCTTCATCTTTATGACCAAAAAGAGATTTTTTGATCTTATCAAATAACCCCACTGCTAATTCACTTCTTTCTTAATTTCGTTTAACGATACCGATAAAACCTTGGAAATACCAGATTCCTGCATTACAATTCCATATAAATTATCTGCTTTTTGCATTGTACCGCGACGGTGAGTAATTACAATAAACTGAGTCTTCATGTCATAGTGATTCAAGAACTGAGCAAAGCGATCAACATTAGTTTCATCTAAAGCTGCTTCTACCTCATCTAAAATACAGAATGGGACGGGATTAACTTGTAGCATTGCAAATAGTAAGGTAATTGCAGTTAAAGCTCTTTCACCACCAGACAAAAGCGTTAATTTTTGTGACTTTTTGCCAGGCGGCTGGGCAATAATCTCAATTCCCGTTTCAAGTAAGTTCTTAGGATCAGTTAGCTCTAATCTTGCATGTCCTCCGTCAAACATAATTGGAAAGATCTTTGCAAAACTCTTTTCTATTTGATGGAAGGTTGTACTAAAGCGGTTCTTTACTTCGTCGTCAAGTTTAGACATAGACTCTTCAATATCTTTTCTAGCCTTTAGTAAATCAGTCTGCTGGCCATTTAAGAAATCATAACGAGTTTTAACATCTTCGTATTCTTCAATCGCATTCAGATTTACTTCGCCAATATCTGCTAAAGACATCTTATGCAAATGAACCTCACGCTCTAACTTTTTACGCAACTCTGTTGTATTCTGTCCTTTAGACAATTGCAACGCAGCTTCAAAAGTCAAAGAATATTCTTCACTCAAAGTACCAAGTTTTTGATTGATTTGAGATTTTAATTCTCCAAGTTTTGCAGAATATTCTTCCTGTTCGGCAGCTGTGTTTTTACGTAAGTTATAATTTCTGGTTGCTACTTGGTCAAGATTATTTATCTGAGCATCAAATTTACCTAAATCTTGGTTTATTTCAGCTAAAGCTTGTTGCATCTGCTTTTTCTTTTTACTTAATTCAGCGACTTGCTCTTCTATCTCAGTTTCGCTTTGACCATTTTGAGATAAAGCAAGTGCCTTGATTTTTTCATCAATGTCTTTAAGTCTAGAATTAGTATTTACCAATTGCTCTTCTAATTCTGCTTTTTTCGCATTAAGGTTTTCAAGCTTATTCTTTACTACAGCCAAATCAGAATTTAAGTTACTTAATTTAGTCTGAAGTTTTTGATAAGCCTCATCAAAATCATTTAGATCACTCTTTAACTGATCCATTTTTGACCTTTGTGTTTGAGCTAGCTTCTCAAGTTGATCTTTTTTAACTTGTGCCTTTTCAAGGCGACTGGTAAGTTCTGCTTCTTCTTGCTTTTTCTCAAGCTCAGCTTTTTGTTGTAGATCGTTTAACTGATTTAGTCGCTTTACTTCTTTTTCTTCATTTTCATACTTAATTGCTTGTTCACTAATCTTTTGATTTAAAGAATTCAATTCAGTATTTTTGGTTTCTAAGTCAGTTTGTAAATCAGATAACTTATGATTTAGATCATTCAAAGTCGCTTCTAATTTAGCAAATTTTTCTTTACCAACTTTAATTTGATTTGTTAATTTATCAATTTCCGCATTAGTTGCAAGTGGAGAATTATTTCTGGTATTTCTGGTTCCCCCCGTCATACTTCCACCAGGGCTAATAATATCTCCGTCTAAAGTAACAATACGATAGTAACGACCAATTCTGCGTTGAACACGTAAAGCTGTATCAATAGTATCAACTACTAACACATTCCCTAAAAGATAAGAAATTGCATTTGAAATATTAACTTTAGTTTTAGCAGTTACTAAATCTGCCGCTACACCCTTAAATCCTTCGATGCTTTGAAGAGAATTCAATGTAGAAGTTGCAATTTCATTATGACGCAAGCCATCTAATGGTAAAAAGGTAGCTCTCCCGCTTCGAGTTTGTTTTAGCAAATTAATTGCATCTCTTGCACTATTCTGGTCAATAGTTACTAAATCTTGTACTCCGCCACTTAAAGCAGTTGATAAGGCTGCTTCTAATTCAGCTGGGAAAGAAATCAGCTCGCCAATAACACCAACAATTCCATGAAAATCACTTTGATGGTTTAAAACGTATTTAACTCCATAATAATAACCTTCATGGCGATCTCTAATTCGCTTTAGCCCCTCTACTTGCGCAGAAATCTGTTGTAATTTATTTCTGACACTCAAATAGGTTTGTTCATTTTGATCTTTAAGCTTACTTTTTTGAGTAATCTTTTGGTCAAGAGACGAAATAGTTTCATTTAATTGTTGTCGTTTTAAAACAAGATCATGGCCTTGCTTCTTTAGTTCTGCAAGAACTTTTTTCGCTACTGCTAATTGCTCTTCAACCTCTTGCTGGCGATTATTGCTTGATTTTTGGCTTCGCGTCAATTCATTTTTTAGGTAAACAATCTCGTTATTATTGCTAGTTTGATCTTGTAAAGTTTGAATATAATCGGATCGAACTTTCTCTAACTGATTATTTAATTGTTCTGGTCCTTGCTTAAGTTCCTGCTTTAATTCCTTTTGTTTCTTTAAAAATTCTGCAAGAACTTGATTCTGACTCTTTAGATCTTCTTCATTAGCCGTCAGCTGCTTATATAAATGTTTTTGTCGTTCTTTTAATTCTTCAGCCTGAGCATTATATTCTTTTTGTGTCGCAACATCATATTCTCTTGATTGTTGGTGCATCTGAAGATCAGTATTAAGAGCAGCAAGTTTTTGCGTCAAAGATAACAGCTCTTGTTGTTTTTCATCTTTTTCAGCGTGACGTTTATTTGATTGTTTGCGTTTTTCTTCTAAATCAGCCTGTGATTGCTTAACTTCATTATCTAACTTATCAAGTATCTCTTGATTAGTATTTGCTTTCTTAGCAACATCTTTTTTCTCTTCATTTAAGCTTTCAATTTCTAAACCTAAAAGTTGCTTTAACTTATGGTCTAGCTGTTCTTTTTGAAACTTATATTCTTTTGCTAAAGAACTTTGTTCATGAAGTGGCTCAATTCTGCCTTCTAATTCTTTAACTAAGTCATTAATTCTAATTAAATTAGCATTAGTCTTATCTAATTGCTTTAAAGCAGTTTCTTTTTGTTGTTTAAAATGAAGCACACCAGCTGCTTCTTCAAAGATCCCGCGACGCTGCTGCGGTTTAGAATTAAGAATTTCATCAACTTTTCCTTGAGAAATGATGCCCAAACTGTCAGAAGACATACCTGACTCAATAAAAAGTGTTCTAACATCTTTTAATCTTACGGGATGATGATTTAAAAGATAATCACTTTCGCCGTTACGCAAAATTTTTCTGGTTACGATAACTTCTTTTTCATCAGAAGCAAGTTGGTGGTCGCGGTTATCGAAAATCAACTCCACTTCAGCATGATTCATTGGAGCACGCATTTGACTACCAGCGAAAATAACATCTTTCATATTTTCACCACGTAAAGACTTGGCAGAACCTTCACCCATTACCCAGCGAATTGCTTCAGTAATGTTACTTTTTCCACTACCATTTGGACCAACGATTCCCGTAATACCATTATTAAATCTAATTGTCGTCTTATCAGCAAAAGACTTAAAACCATTTAAAACTAATTGTTGTAGTGGCACAGACTCACCTTTTCTTATTTATTTTTATCTAATGCAGCTTGAGCCGCTTGCTGCTCAGCAGCTTTTTTATTGCGGCCTTGTCCTTCAGAAATCTTTTTATCATTTACAAGTAATTGTACTTTAAAGGATGGCTTTGATTCATCTTCGGCAATTACTTGATATTCAATCTTAACTGGCCCATTTACTTGTAGACGTTCTTGAAGCTCAGTCTTATAATCTCTTGAAGCGTTAAAATCACCTTCAGCAATCAATGGATAAACTGTCAAATGCAAGAAATGTTGTACAGCTGGCATTCCTTGATCTAAGAACAATGCTCCATTAAATGCCTCAAAGACATCTTCAAGAAGTGTCTTGCGCTTTCTTGCCCCAGCCTTTTCTTCTCCCTTACCAAGATTAATTTCTGCTGGAAAACCACATTCAATCGCAAATTCAGAAAATCCTTCAGTTCTAACAATATTAGAACGCATTCGCGTTAATTCACCTTCATTTAATCTTGGAAAATGCCGATATAGATAATCGGATACAGCTAGTTCAAGAACAGCATCCCCTAGAAACTCTAACTTTTCATAATCTTTTCTCCCGGGATGTTCATTTGCATAAGAAGAATGAGTGAATGCATCTTCAAGTAAATTTTCGTTATTAAACTTTATTCCGTATTTTTCTTTTAAATTATTTTTAAAAGCTACTGAAACCATAGTTGCTTCCTTTCTTTAACCCTTTAATTATACCTATTTTCTGCTATTAAAAAAAGCTAAAGAAAAAGGCGCGGCCATCAGTCGCACCTTTTGTTTATTTGATTTATTTAGCATAACCAACATAGTACCAATTAGGGAATCCGCCACCCATACTCTTAGATGGAGCTAATGAGTAACCGGTCAACTTGTTGTTAACAGCATAAATACTGTAACTATTTGAAACTGGAACAACGTAAGCTTCCTTGTCCATATATGCTTGCCATTGGTGGAATTTCTTAACTCTATAGCTGTTATTAAAGGCTTTTTGAGAATCAATATCGTTCAACAAATCAGTATTTTCTTTAGTAACAAATCTACTGTAGTTAAATGGAGCCTTAGCACCGTACAAGTCTTGAGGTGAAGGCTCTGAAGAAAGTGACCATGCACCAATAAACATATCAACATCTTTAGAATCATTTTGAACTTTATCGTAGAAGGAATTCATTTCCATCAAACGGCCACTAGTTAACTTAACATTCAAGCCCAATTTCTTCCATTGCTGGATGTAATTTTGAATAATTGGTTCTTGAACCTTGCTACCAGTCATCGCAGCTAAACGAATAGTCAAAGGCTTGCCATTTGGTTGTACACGGTAAGCACCCTTCTTCTTGTAGCCTGCCTTATCAAGTAATTCGTTACCCTTTTTAATGTTATAAGTATAGCCCTTAACATCTTTATCGAAGTAATCACCGAATTGTTTTGGAATTAAAGTAGGAATTCTAAATGAAAGACCATATGAATATCTCTTGTAAACTTGATCAACATTCATACCATAGGCAATAGCTTGACGTAATGCTCTGTTGTTCATCTTAGCATCTTTATTCATCACGTTTTCGCCCTTAGCTGAATCCCACTTACCCACTTTAAAGCCTAGGTAAGAATATGAAAGTGGAATATTTGCAATAAAGTTTACTCCTTTAGTTCCTTTAATATTAGGCCACTGTGAATTACTTACTTGAGTTACATCAAACTTATTACTCTTAATGGATTGAGCAACTGAAGCTGGTGTAATTACAGAAGCTGTAATTTTATTTAAGTGTGGCTTACCCTTGTAATAATGTTCATTCGGAACCCATGATACTGATTGTCCACGAACCACCTTGCTTACCTTGTAAGGACCATAGAATAATGGATTTTTACGAACCTTATTACTTGAAATCAGCTTATCAAATGGCACATCTTTTAAATAATGGTAAGGGGCAGCTGCCTCCCAAATATAACCATTACCACTTTGGTTCATGCCAGGCTTCATTTCTTTAAAATGAAGTACTACTGTACGACCATTTTCACCCTCTGGCATTTCAATACCAGAAATAGTATCAGATTTTCCTTCATGATATTCTTCTAACCCTTCAAGGTCAGCTAAACTTGAAGTATAACGTTGAGAATGCGTTGCCTTATTAGCAATAATTTCATAGGCATATTCATAGTCTTTAGCAACTAATGGCTGACCATCTGACCATTTAACTTTAGGATTAATTGTAATAGTTGCAGTTTTTGCATTCTTATTAATCTTAATATCAGCAACTCCGCCTTTAACAAATTTATAGGTGTCGTTAGTTGCAAACAATGACTCATCACCATATTGCATAACTTCTGAGTCAGTATTGTTAGTTGATAGCTCATCGTTAAAAATACCAGTAAAAGGTGTATCAGTAACTACGGCAACACTAACGCTACCACCATTTTTTATTGCTTTTTTAGGAGTATACTCCTTAAAGTTAGGGTGACTCGTATCTTTGTTGTTATTACCACAGGCTGCTAAAGTTAAGGCAACACCTGAAAGCAAAGTTAATGTGCTGATTAATTTGCCTTTCTTCATTAAATTTTCCTCCAATAATATTGGACAAGTTGATATATTTAATTTTAGCACTGAAAAAATTTTTAACAAATCACAAAAAAGGTCGTCAAATTTGACGACCTTTTGAAAATCTTTTTTAAATTGTTATTTTGCAATTCCAACATTGTACCAAAGACTATTGGCAGCTGAAGGTTTCAATGAGTAACCAGTAATCTTGCTGTTAACAGCATTTACATTGTAACTGTTAGATACTGGAACAACATAAGCTTCATCATTCATGTACTTTTGCCATTCATGGAACTTCTTGACACGGTAGTTTGTGTTAAATGACTTTTCAGAATCCATTTCCTGAAGTAACTTAGTATTCTTAGCAGTTACGAAACGAGTAAAGTTGTAAGGAGCCTTTACACTGTACAAGTCATTTGGTGATGGTTCTGAAGATAATGACCATGCACCCATGAACATATCAACGTCTTTAGAATCATTTTGAACCTTGTCATAGAAGGAATTCATTTCCATCAAACGACCACCAGTTAACTTAACATTCAAGCCTAACTTCTTCCATTGTTGGATGTAGTTTTGAATGATTGGCTCTTGAGTAGAGTTACCAGTCATAGCGGCTAAACGAATAGTTAAAGGTTTGCCATTTGGTTGTACACGATATTTACCCTTCTTCTTGTATCCTGCCTTATCAAGAATTTCATTACCTTTCTTGATATTGTAATCGTAGCCCTTAACATTCTTATCGTAATATTGACCAAATTGTTTTGGAATTAAAGTTGGAATATGGAAAGTTAAGCCATTAGTATAACGTTTTGTTACAGCAGAAACATTCATACCGTAAGCAATAGCTTGACGTAATGCTTTATTATTCATCTTAGCATCCTTATTCATTACGTTTTCGCCTTTAGCTCCGTCCCACTTACCTACTTTAAAGCCTAAGTAATTGTAAGCTAATGGAATATTTGCAATCCAGTTAACGTTATTGGTATTAGCTACGTTTTTCCATTGTGAGTTAACAACACCCGCAATATCATACTTGTGACTCTTAATAGCTTGAGAAGCTGAGTTAGGGTTCAAAACTTGAATAGTAACCTTATCTAATTTTGGCGTACCTCTCCAGTAATATTTATTAGGTACAAAGGTTACGGCCTGACCACGAACTACTTTACTCATCTTATATGGACCAAAGAATAATGGGTTCTTTCTTACTTGATCAGAGGATTGTAACTTATTAAATGGAACATCTTTTAAGTAATGATATGGTGCTGCAGCTTCCCAGAAGTAACCATTACCACTATACTTCATACCAGGTTTCATTTCCTTAAAGTGGAGTACTACAGTTCTACCATTTTCACCATCTGGCATTTCAATACCCGAAATAGTGTTAGATTTTCCATCGTGATATTCACTTAAACCAACAATATTTTGAAGTGATTCAGTATAACGAGAAGATTTTGTTGCTTTATTAGCAATAATTTCATAAGAATATTCAATATCCTTAGCAGTTACTTGCTTGCCATCTGACCACTTTACACCTTTTTTAACGGTGATAGTAGCAGTTTTATTTTTATTATCTAATTTTAAGGTAGCAGGTCCCTTATCATTAATTTGATAAGTATCATTTGTATCAAATAAAGCTTCATTACCAGGAGCCATTGCATCAGAGTCGTTTTGAGTATCTGAAAGTTCATTTAAAAAGACGCCGGTAATTGGAGTATCAGTTTCAAGAGCTACACTTACAGTACCGCCCTTCTTAACGGCCTTCTTAGGAGTAGCTTCTTTAAAACTCTTAGTTGGGTTATCTACTTTTGAATTTGAATTATTACCACATGCTGCCAATGTTAAAGCAACACCAGAAAGTAAAGTTAAACTTCCAAATAGTTTGGCTTTCTTCATAGTTATATTCCTCCATCTATTTGGGACAAGTTGATGATTTAATAGTATCATCATCAAACTCATAAAACAACGCTTTTGCTCAATTAATTTTAATATTTTTTCATTTTAATTTATTCGTTTTAGCCACATATCTTGATATATCAACGTTAAGCAATTACTTTCAGTTCCATAAAAATTTTATTTTTAAAGTCGAAAATTAAGCTTATGCCCATTATTTAAATAAATAAATTAGTATATTAGCTGTACTTTTAGCTATATATCAAAAAAAGCAACTCAATTATGAGTTGCTTTTTAATGTTAATACAATTAAATTTAATTTTCACGTTGACGAGCGTCTCCAGCTCTTTGAAGAGCACGACCAACGTAGTTAATACTCAATGAAATAATTAGCAATAAAAATGTTGCTGGCATCCATAACCATGGACGAGTAGTAACGTTAACTGGGTCGTTAGCAAATCCAATTAAAGTACCAAGTGATGGTGTAGTAGTTGGTAGTCCATATCCCAAGAAAGATAGGGTAGTTTCAATACCAATGTTACCAGCGATCATCAATACGACATCGATAACCAACGCTGAAGTAATGTTTGGCAAAACTTCACGGAAAATAATTGTTAAATTAGATGAACCCGAAGTCTTTGAAGCTAAAACATATTCACGCTCTCTTTGTGAAAGAACAAAGGCACGGAAGTATCGAGCAGTCGATGTCCATCCAAACATAGAAATTAACAATACTAAAGTTCCAGCATTGTAGTTAGGAATAACAGTAGTCAAAACAATGATAATTGGGAACTGAGGCAAAATCTGGATAAAGTCTACGATACGCATAATAACTGCGTCAGTAACTCCACCAAAGTAACCAGAGAATAAACCAACTAAAAGTCCAACACCTTCACAAAGTACAGTAACAGATAGACCAATTAATATAGAGTTACGTCCACCCATCATCAATAACTTCAAGATGTCACGACCACCGTCATCAGTACCGAAGACGTGACCTGATTCACCCCATCCATAATATGCTTCAGCGATATTAATTTCTGTTACTTGACCCTTGTTTAAGAACAATGAGCCAACAAAAGTAAATAGTAAGATAGCAACGATAATACAAAATGAAGCAAATGCTACCTTATCGCGCCAAACCTCGCGAACGATAATCTTAAATCCAGACGGTGGTAGAGAGGTTTTAGCATTTTGATCCTTTTTTGATGTATTTTTATCTTTAGCCATAATTTTCTACTCCTCCCTACTTGATCCGAATTCTTGGGTCAATGATACTCATGATAATATCAGATAATAAGTTACCAATTAAAGTTAACACACCAAATAATAAAATTAGGGCTGTCAAAGTTGTATAGTCACGTTGTCCAATAGAATCTAGGAACAACTTACCCATACCAGGGTAACTAAAGACTGATTCAATAACCATTGAACCTGATAATAAACCAGTAATAGTGTTACCGAAGAAAGCAGCGATTGGTAAAAGTGAGTTTCTCAAAATATGTTTATTAAAGACAACATTTTCTGGAACACCCTTACTACGAGCTGTTCTTACGTAATCTTCAACTTTGTTATCAACAATACCAGTTCTTAAATATTGAACAATTGCTGTAGTAGAAATTAAAGCACAAAGAATTGAAGGTAAAATCAAGTGATAGAACCTACTCCAGAAGTAAGCAAAAGTTCCTGGGTTGACATCTGCACTAACGGACCCAGAAATTGGGAACCAACCTAGTGTAAATCCAAATAGCCAGATACCTAAAATGTAGAAAACAAACGGAGGCACAGCATAAGTAATGTAGTTAAATATTTGTACTCCGTGATCTTGCCATTCATCTTGGTGACGGCCTGCTGTAACACCTAATGGAATGGCGATTAAGTAAGTTAAAACAACAGTCATTAAAGACAACCAGAAAGTATTAACTGCACGATCCCAAATCAAAGAAGTAACTGGAACCTTCTGAATATATGATTGACCTAAATCACCATGGAACATATTTCCCAGCCAACGAGTATATTGCACCCAAACTGGATCATTTAAACCATATTCTTGTCTTAATCTTGCAATTTCCTTAGGGTCTGAATTCGGATTAATCATTCCAGTAAATGGGTCACCAGGCATCATTTTAGCCAAAATAAAGACTAGCAAACTCAAGATAAGTAACTGGGGGATCATAATCAGGATTCGACGTAAAACCGTTTTCCACATACCTATTCTCCCTCCTTCAATTCTTGCCTAATCATTTCTTTAGGTAATGCAACGAAATGACGATCGCCAACTTTTTGAAGTGGTAAGACACGACCATCTTTTTCATACCACTTGTCTTGATCTTGCAAGAATTCTTTTTCTACACGTTGACGCTCTTCCTTATGTTGTTCTCTATGTTCAACGTCAACAACAGGAATTGCGGAAAGTAAACGTTTAGTATAAATATGCATTGGATTCTTATAAATTTGATCACGTTTACCAATTTCAACAAAACGTCCACGGTGCATAATCGCAATGTCTTCTGACATGTGCTTTACAACACCTAAATCGTGTGAAATAAAGAGGTAGGCAATGTTATATTCTTGCTGAATATGTTTCATAAAGTTCAAAACCTGAGCTTGAACTGATAAGTCCAAAGCTGATGTTGGTTCATCGGCCACAATAAGCTTTGGGTGAGTAGCAACAGCACGTGCTACACCAATTCTTTGACGTTGCCCACCAGAGAACTCGTGTGGATACTTGTAAATTGCATCACTAGGCATCCCAACGATATCTAAGAGTTCTTGAACTCTCTTTCTTTCTTCATCAGTAGTTAAATTTTCGAAGTTTCTAATTGGCTCAGCAATAATGTCTTCAATACGTTTTCTAGGGTTCAAACTAGACATAGAATCCTGGAAAATCATTTGAACATCTTTGTTATAGTTGAGTCTCTTACGGTTTGAGGCTTTAGTTACATCAACGCCCTTGTATAAAATTTGTCCGCTGGTTACTTTTTCAACTCCGACAATTGCTTTACCAGTTGTTGATTTACCTGAACCTGATTCACCAATTAAGCCGTAAGTTTCTCCTTCTTTGATAGAAAGATTAATTCCATCTACGGCTTTAACATATCCAGTAACTCTATTCCAGAAGCCAGAACGAATTGGATAGTGAACTTTTAAATTTTTTATTTCGATTATTTCATCGGCCATAATTTCCTATCCTTTCTTTTCTTCATCTTGGAAATGGAAGCTTTGCCAGCAAGTACATCTTACAAAATGCCCTGGTTCCACTTCATGAATCTTAGGGTTCTCTTCATGAGCACTAGCTGGAATCCAAGGAATTCTTGCAGCAAATCTGTCACCAGTTCTAGGCATATTAACTAGCGAAGGAACTGTTCCATGAATCACGTGAAGATCTTGGCTTTCATCATCCGTTTGCGGCATTGAATGAAGAAGTGAACGTGTATATGGATGAAGTGGATTCTCAAAAATTGTTTTAACATCAGCTTTTTCAACAATTTGTCCAGCATACATAACTGCCACTTGATCAGCGGTTTCAGCAACAACACCTAAGTCGTGAGTAATCAAAATAATTCCTGAATGTGATTCTTTTTGAATTTCCTTAAGTAAATCCAAAATTTGTGCCTGAATAGTAACATCCAATGCTGTAGTCGGTTCATCAGCAATAATGATTTCTGGTTTACATGCAATTGCGATCGCAATTACGACACGTTGACGCAATCCACCAGATAATTCATGTGGGTACATCTCATACATTTCTTCAGGACGTGGCATACCAACTTGGTTAAAGAGCTCAATTACACGTGCATGACGAGCTTTCTCGTCCATATCAGTATGGTAGTAAAGTGTCTCAGCAACTTGATCTCCAACCTTCATTAATGGATTAAGAGATGCCAATGGATCCTGGAAAATCATTCCAATATTGTTTCCACGAATTTTGTTAAACAATGATTCATTTAAGTTAACTAAGTTTAATTCATTGTACAAGATATCTCCGGTTACTCTCGTATTTTTGTGGTCGTACAAACCAATAATGCTTGAAGCAATTGTACTTTTACCACAACCAGATTCACCAACAACTGCCAAAATTTCATTTCGTTTCAAGGTCAAGTTAATGTCATCAGCGGCATCATAAAACTTACCGTGCAAACGATATGCGGTATGCAAGTGTTCGATATCTAATAAAAGATCACTTTGCTTTTCCAAAGGCCATTCTCCTCTCAAACCTTACGACATTATTAAAAGTCAATTAGATTTTCAATTTAATGTCATTATTATAAACAAAAGATACTGCTATTTCAATAACTTTTATAAAAGTAAATGAAAAATGACAGTATCTTCTGAAATTTCAATGATTAAAATTTTAATTTTGGTGATTCTTAATATACTCTACTGCTTCACCAACAGTTTGTAATTTTTCTGCGTCATCATCTGGAATTTCTGCTCCAAATGTATCTTCAAGATCCATTACTAACTCAACGAAATCAATTGAATCTGCATCTAAATCATTCTGAAAATTTAAATCTTTAGTGATCTTATCACGATCAATACTAAAACGTTCTGAAATCATATCAGCAATTTTGTTAAAAATTTCCTCTTCGGTCATTTCTTTAACCTCCAAAAAAGTTTAGTTTAATTCTAAGGCATTTTTTTATTAAAGTCTAGCGAGATTCACTAAAGTATTTTTTATATTCACCAACTAAATCCTGACTAAGCATCCTATCAATTTGCAACAAAGTGTAGTAAATTGGTCGAATATTAGATCTTCCGTGTGTTTTAACAACAGGCGCATTAACGCCCAATAAAACTGCACCGCCGTATCTTGCTGTATCAAATCTTTTCTTTAAAGCAGTTAATCCTGGTTTAGCCAGCAAGGCGCCAACTTTAGGGCGTAAACCATTATTTAAGAGCGAATCTTTAAGTAAACGTAGAATCACACTAGCAGTTCCCTCAATAGCTTTAAGAGTAGCATTTCCAGTAAAGCCGTCAGTCACAATTACATCAGCCTTACCTTCCATCAAATCATTTCCTTCAACATTACCAATAAAGTTAAGCTTAGTTTCTTTTAAAAGTTTATAAGCTTCTTGATGAAGTGGATCTCCCTTATCATCTTCTGCACCATTGTTTAGTAAAGCAACAGTAGGATTTTGAATATTTCTAATTTTTTGAGCATAGAAGTTAGCCATTTGAGCCCACTGAACTAAGTATTCAGGCTTACTCTGCGCGTTAGCACCAACGTCAATAATATTAAAGCCTTGTTCACTCTTAGCACTAGGCAGCGTTGGCATTAGGGCTGGACGTTCAACGCCCTTAATTCTGCCAATAATAAAAATTCCGCAAGCAAGCAGTGCTCCAGTATTTCCTAATGAAAATAATGCGTCTGCTTTTCCTGCTTTAACATAGTTAGCAGCAACTACCATCGAGGAATCTTTTTTACGTCTAATCGCTCTTACAGGCTCGTCGCTATCGACAATAACCTCACTCGTAGCAATAACTTCAATTCTTTCTTTTTGCTCATCAGGGATCAATTGATTAATTTTCTCTACGTCCCCAAATAAAATAAATTTTGTATCTTTTAGTTTAGGTTTTACCTTTAAAACAGCATCAATAATAGCCTGAGGGGCATTCTCTCCGCCCATCGCATCAATTGCAATTTTTTTCATACTTACTCCGTTTAATTATTATTTAAATCTTTCTTATATTTTAGCACTTCTAGTAAGAATTTATTTTCTGAGCTAGTCAAATTAGGATCAGCTTTAATTAGGGCACGAGCTTCTTTTTGAGCCGTAACCAAAGTATTATAGTCATTTACCACATCTCCAACCTGAAACTGTGGTAAGCCAGACTGTGCTTTACCAAAAACGTCTCCTTCACCTCGCAGCTTCAGATCTTCTTCTGCTAACTTAAAACCATTGCTGGTAGAGGTAATTATATTCATCCGCTTTTTACCGATTTCAGTTTTAGGATCACTCACAAAAACGCAGAAACTTTGCGTCTGTCCACGCCCAATTCGTCCGCGCAACTGATGCAACTGACTTAAACCAAAGCGATCAGCGTTAAAAATTACCATCATATTTGCGTTTGGAACATCGACTCCAACTTCAATCACACTAGTTGTAACAAGGATATCAATCTTGCCAGCAGCAAAGCTGTCCATGATTTCATTCTTTTGGTTGCCTTTCATTTGACCATGAAGCAAAACCACATTTTCATCTTTAAAGTAGTGAGCAAGTCTAGCTTGCAGATCTTCAGCGTTTTTTAAATCACTTTTTTCTGATTCGCTAATCAAAGGAGTTACAACATAAATTTGAAAACCTTTATCAAGCTGTGAACGCATTAATTCAAGAACTTCTTTTAACTTGCTTGATGTTGCCCATGAAGAAACCACTGGCTTACGTCCTTTAGGTAAATGACGAATCTCTGAAACAGCCATATCGCCATATACTGTTAAAGCTAAAGTACGTGGAATCGGCGTTGCTGTCATTGCTAATACGTCTGGAGCAACTCCTTTTTTAATTAATGTATTTCTTTGATTGACACCAAAGCGGTGCTGTTCATCAATAATTACAAGACCGAGATTCTTAAAATGAACATCCTTTTGAATTAAAGCATGTGTTCCAATCACTACATTGATTGTTCCGTCAGCTAATTCGCGATAAATTTCTCTCTTTTCTAATTCCTTAGTATCACCAGTTAATAAGGCGACTCTAACTCCCAAAGGTCTTAATAATTCGTCCACTTTAGTAAAATGCTGCTGAGCCAAAATTTCTGTAGGAACCATCAAGGCTGCCTGAAAACCGGCAGTAATTGCGGCATAAATAGCAAAAACTGCTACAACTGTTTTACCGCTACCAACATCTCCTTGAAGCAGTCTTCTCATTTGTCTTGGAGAATGAAGATCGGCAAAAATTTCATTAACTACTTTTTTTTGATCATCTGATAGTTCAAAAGGAATCGCTTGAATTAATTCTTTCACGGCAGCTAAATCATATCTTTTTTCTACACCAGGCACATCTTCATCCCTTTGAGAAAGAAGCTGAGCTAGTTGCACTTGAAAGAGAAAAAATTCCCTAAAAATAGCACTTCTACGCGCTATTTTGGCTTCATTACCATTTTTAGGATGATGCATTTTTTCTACTAAGGTTTGATCAGAAAGTAGGCGATACTTTTCTCGTAAGACTGCTGGAATTGTTTCCTCAACTTCAGGCAAGACTTCCTCTAGAGCCAGATCAATTAGTTTTTGTAACTTATTTTGCTTCAAATGACGGTTAACAGAATAAATTGGCGCAAAGCCTGAGTCTTTCTTTTCTGCTACTAACTTAAAGCCACTTAGTGATTGTCTAGCCACCTGATACTTACCGTAAACGGCAACTTCCTTACCTGATTCAACCTTATCTTTTAACCAAGGCTGATTAAAAAAATTGACCATGATTATGTCATGATCAATTTTCATTTTAAAGCTGAGTCTTGTTTTTCGATAACCAAATCGGCTAACAAATGGATCTGTTACCACTATTCCCTTTAATAAAACTTTTTGTCCATCTTCGATTTGATCAAGAGGGATTGTCTCTAAGTCATCATATCTAAAAGGAAAATAAAATAGTAAATCATAAATTGTATTGATGCCAAGACCAGCTAAAGCCGTAGCAGTTTTAGCTCCTACGCCTTTTAGCTCAGTTACTGGTTCAAATAACTTACTCTGCTTATTATTCATATTTTATTCCACGGATACCAAGAAGTAGTAAACCGGCTGACCACCATCATGAATTTCAAATTCTAAATCATCGTGGCTTGCTTCAAGTTTTTTAACTACTGCATCAGCTTCTTCTCTAGTAGCATCGCTACCGTACATAATAGTGATAATTTCACTATCTTCATCTAACATCTTTTCAATCATAGATACAGTGGTATCAACTAAATCTGGATTATCAACCTTAATTGTACCGTCAACAATTCCAAGATAATCATCCTTTTTAACTTGGATATCATCGATCTTAGTATCACGAATTGCTTTTGTAACTTCACCAGATTTAACAGTATCTAAATCTTCAGACATTGCTTCAACGTTTTCTTCTACTGAAGCATCAGGATCAAATGAAAGCATAGCGGTTAAACCTTGAGAAATTGTCTTAGTTGGCACAATTCCAACTGGAATATCACTAACTTCAGCAGCTTGTTTAGCTGCCATAATGATATTACCGTTATTTGGCAAAATAATGGCTTTCTTAGCACCTGATTTAGTGATGGCGTCCATAATATCCTTAGTAGATGGATTCATAGTTTGTCCACCAGAAATGATTCTATTTACGCCTTCACTCTTAAAGAGTTCACGAATTCCGTGACCTGAAGCAACTGCAATAACTGCAAAATCAACACTTTCTTCTTGTTCTTCGTTATTTTCTAAGATAGTTTCGTGTTGAATTCGCATATTATCAATCTTAATTTTGCCTAATTGACCAAATTTTTTACCATAAGTAAAGACATCTCCAGGATGCTCCGTATGAACGTGAACTTTAGCAACTTCACCATCAGAAACTGCTAATAATGAATCACCTAAGTTAGAAAGATGCTCCCTGAATTGGTCAAGGTCAAACTTCTCTTTGTTTGGAACATCTGCAGTCAAGTCAACCATTATTTCAGTACAGTAGCCATTCTTAATATCACTCGTTGATAATTGAACTTGCGCAGATTCAGCTTGATGGTGAGCTGCATTAATTAACTCATCCATTTCACCTTCATCAAGTTGATAATCATCATTATCTTTTTCACCAAGTATTCCTTCTAAAAAACCTTGATAAATAAATACGAGTCCTTGACCACCTGAGTCAACTACTCCAACTTGCTTTAAAACTGGCAATAAATCTGGTGTAGTCTTTAAAGCTTTCTTAGCACCGTCAACTACTGCTCTCATTACTTCACTGACATCATCAGTTTCATTAGCCTTGTTTTTACCTTCTTCAGCCGCAACGCGAGCAACAGTTAAGATGGTTCCCTCAACCGGCTTCATAACTGCCTTATAAGCAGTTGAAACACCATTTGCAAAAGCATCTGCTAAGTCTTGTGCAGTTAAGGCCTTTTTACCTTCTGTAGCTTTATAAAAGCCTCTAAAGAGTTGGGAAGTAATAACACCACTGTTACCACGAGCTCCCATTAGCATACCTTTTGATAGACTCTCTGTTAAATCGCCAACAGATTCACTGAGGTTTTCATTAACTGCCTTAGCTCCGCTTTCGATGGTTAAGTTCATATTAGTTCCAGTATCACCATCAGGTACTGGGAAAACATTTAATTTATTTACAAATTCAGCATTTTTGCCCATGCGATGAGTTGCTGCACGAACCATATCTCTGAATTGATCACTATTAATTTCAGTTAAAACCACAATTAGCTCCTCCAGATTGCATTAATCGTCTAAAATCTTTACGCCTTGAACAATCACGTTAACAGATTTTGTTTTAATGCCTAAAAGATTTTCAAGATTGTATTTTACACTATCTTGTACATTGTGACTTACTTCTGAAATTTTTAGACCATAACCCACAATAATATATACATCAACGACTATTTGATTATCATTAGTTTTAATTACTACACCGCGTCGATAATTCTCGCGATTTAAAATAGTGTAAGCTCCATCCCGCAAAGCGTTCTTTGAAGCCATTCCAACTACACCATAGTTAGAAGTTGCTGCGCCACCAACGACAGTAGCGATCACACTATTTGAAATATCAATTAAGCCATACTTTGTTTTAATTTTAACAGCCATCGTATTCCTCCATTAACGAAGAACAATTTTTTCTCAATTTATTTTAACACAGCAAGCTTTTATATCAACAATGTTAGTTTTAAGAAAATGAAAAGACAATATTGCACAAAACTAAAAGCTGTGATAAATTAGATAAGTACTACAACACAAATAAAGGAGGGTTTAGCACAAATGGCAAAAGACATTATTACTGGCCGCAAGACGGTCTTTGGTAACAAGCGTTCAAAGGCTTTGAACTCCGTGCGGCGTTCATGGAAGCCAAACCTTCAAAAAGTTCGCATCCTTGTTGACGGTAAGCCAAAGCGTGTTTGGGTATCTGCTCGCGCTTTGAAATCCGGTAAGGTTAAACGTGCCTAATTAAGAAGTAAAAAAATAAAAGGGATCAAGTATAAAACTTGATCCCTTTTATTTTTTATCTCGGCTATTAATTACAATTAAAACACCAAATTTACAAGAAATTTTTACTGCTTGCTGACGCAAATATTCATTTGAAGAATACATAGTTGGCACTTTCAAATCAACTGGGGCTAAATCATATTTAGCATTTTTAATACTAAAATCTTTCACCTCGGTTAAAGCACCAATCCCTAAATATTTGTAGTCAGAATTATAAGAAATTAAGTGTCTTCCTTTGCCAAAAAAGCGCACAATATTCTGTTTATCAACGAACTTAATTTGCTCTTTAAAACTGGCAAAAGGTGCTTTTAATACAGCGTACATATTAACAAAAAAATGATCTAATCTTCCCCCTGTTGCACCATATACAGTCAAATCATCAACCTTATAGTCAATAAATGCTGCATAATACAACATTTCTGAATCTGTAAAATCTTTAATAGGATTTGAGTAACGCATATCTTTAACTTTACGTTCAACTAATTGTCTTTCATGATTAGTTAATGAGTCATAATCTCCTAATGCAACATCAGGAACTATTCCTAGTTCTAATAAAAAAAGGCTACCCCGGTCACTAGCCATAATTAGGGCGCCCTTTTTTTGTGCTAATTTAATTTTATCTGCTAAATTTTGTGGCCATTCTTCTTTTGGACCGCCTAATAATGCAATTGCTTTCATTTATCTTCTTTTTTCAACTTCATTACTTGGTCTTCAATACTGCCATTTTTAAAAATATACGATCCAGCAACAAAAATCTTAGCTCCAGCATCGCGAGTTAATTTTAAAGTTTCACGATCTATTCCGCCATCTACCTCAATCGGCAAATCTAGATTTTCATTTTTAATCATATCTTGAAGTTCAGTCAAACGATCAACCGATACTTCTTCGAATTTTTGACCACCAAAACCTGGTTTGACAGTCATTAATAGCACTTGATCTAATTTATTTAAAAAAGGCTTTAATTTATTAACTGGCGTCGAAGGATTAATTGCCATTCCGCAACGAACATTATGGTCTTTCAAATAATTTAACCAGTAATCTGGCTTATTTGTGGCTTCATAGTGAAATTCTAAAATATCACACCCAGCTTCAACAAAAAGTGGCAAAGTAGTATCCAAATTATTACTCATTAAATGAATTTCCGCCTTAGTAAAAGGAAATGAGCGTTTAAAATCTTTTACCAATTCTGGTCCATAGGATAAATTAGGAACAAAATGGCCATCCATTATATCAATATGAAACCTTTCAATGCCACTCTCAATGGCTGCTTTAATATCACGGCTTAAATGCATGTTATCTGCATTCAAGATTGATGGTGCTATCATTTCTTCACCTATTTCTTTAAATACTCAGGCATTCTGTTTTCAGAAATTTCCTGTCTAATCTTTAAATAAGAATCATAGCGGCTTTTAGCTATTTTTCCCTCTTCAATTAGTTTCTTAACCTCACAACCAGGCTCTTTTATATGCTGGCATCGTCTAAACTTGCACTTAACGCTTGCATCTTTTAAATCATAAAAATAATTTCCAAGCTCATCAACTTTAATTTTAAATAAGTCAATTGCTGAAAAACCTGGAGTGTCTGCAATAAAACCAGATGCATATTTAAAAAGCTTAACTTGTCTTGTTGTATGCTTACCACGATTTAAAGCTGTTGAAATTGCACCTGTCGCTTGGTTTGCTTCTCTTTCCAGTTTATTTAGCAAAGTTGACTTTCCCGCTCCAGATTGACCTGCTAAAGTCCAGATTTGATCTTTCTGAATCATAGTAGGCAATTGCCGTTCTAATTCTTCTGCATCTTCAAAAACAGAATAGCCAATTTTTTGATAATAATCTAACTTACATTTAATTGCTTTTAATTTTTCATTAGGCGTAATATCAGATTTTGATAAATAAATAACTACTCCCACATTTTTCCAAGCAAAAAAGGTCAGATATCTATCTAGCAATTCAAGTGAAAAATCCGGTTCAACCGCTGAAATGACTAATAATACTCTTGATACATTGGCTACTGCAGGACGTCCAATTTCATTAGTTCGAGGTAATATTTCTATCAAGTAATTCATCCCTTGATCGTCTAATTGAACAACTACTCTATCACCTACTAATGGCTTTTGCTTACGATCTCTAAAAACTCCACGTGCTCTAGTTCTAACTACCTTGTTCTCAATTTCAACGTCGTAATAACCGGAAATAGCGCTAACGATAGTCCCTTGTGCTTTATTCATTATTTATTAACGTCCTCATCTAAAATAGTATTGCCATTTCTTAATATCTTTATATGGCCATTTTTCTTAGTTAATTTAAAAGGAACAGTAAAACTTTGCTCAGAAGTAATATTCATATCACGATAAATATTATTAATCGAATGATCATCATCAGAAACATAAACCTGAATATGATCAGGTGTCTTTTGTGAATTACTTTGACTAGAATCTGCTGGATAATTTATTGTATATGACTTAGTAACCGTGGTAGTCGTAGTAGAGCTGTTTGAACTACTGTTTGAACTACTATTTGCATCTGTCTTTTTAGACTTAGCTACTATAACAGTTAAGGTAGAACCTGAACTTACGTCAGTACCCGATTCTGGCGATTGACGCAAGACAGTACCATCATTCTTATCATCTGAATCTTCTTCTTCAACTTTAAGTGTTAAATGATTCTCACGAGCATAATCTTGAGCGCCCTTTAAAGAATAGCCTACAATATCCCTTAACTTTATTGTATGTCTTCTAGATCGGGTACTACTCGCCGAAGAAGGTCCTTTAGAAACTAATAAAGTTACAGTTGCCTTATCAGGATTAATTTGCTGGCCAGGCTCAACATCTTGAGCATTAACCTGATTCTTAGGGTTGCTAGAATATTCTTCAGTTTTAGCAACCGAAAAGCCTAATTTAACTAACTGTTTCTTAGCAACAGTATATGATTCACCAATCACATTAGGCATTTCGACAAGATGAGGCCCCTTAGAAATAATCAGATTTACCTTTTGTCCATCTTTTATTTGCGAACCAATTGGAGGCTTAGTTCTGATTACCTTTCCTTTAGGTACAGTATCAGAGTACTCATAACTAATTTTTCCAAGTTCTAAACCAGAAGAATTCAAAGAATTTTTAGCTTCTGTCTGCGTCATTTTATTAAGATTAGGAATATCTACCATATCTTTTCTACCAAGAGCAAAAAAGAGAATTACCATAATCACGCAAAATGCAATTAAAGCACCTATCCACCACCACTTATGGCCTTTTAGGTTATCTAGGAAATTCTTTTTTTCTTCTTTTGGCTCTGACTTTTCCTGTGTTTCATGATCTTTATTATGAACGCTTCCTTCTAGCGGAGGAATAACGATAGTTTCATCTGCTGCGGGATCATGTTGGGGCTTATAGACAGGTTCATCCTTACGCTTGGGATCCAAACAAGTATCTAAATCTTTTTTCATATCTAAAACAGACTTATATCGATCTCTCGGATCTTTAGCGGTAGCTTTAAAGACAACATTTTCTAGTGCTTGGGGAATTGACGGATTTTTAGCTCTTAAAGACGGCGTTTTTTCTTGAAAATGTTTCAAGGCAACTGCAACCGCATTTTCTCCCGTAAAAGGAACCGTTCCAGTCAATAATTTATATAAAATGATCCCCAAAGAATAAATATCTGATTGCTTTGTAGCCATACTGCCACGTGCTTGTTCAGGAGACATATAATGTACTGATCCCATAGCAGTATTAGTTTGCGTCATGGTACTTTGATTTAGTGCAATCGCAATACCAAAATCAACAATCTTAATATTACCCTTTTTATCCATTAAAATATTTTGTGGTTTTAGATCGCGATGGATCACATTGTGTTTATGTGCTAAAGCTACAGCACTCAAAATCTGATCCATAATATCAATCACTTTAGGCAAAGGAATTGGATTATTGCGTTGAATGTATTCCTCTAAATCGGAGCCATCAACATAATCCATTACCAAATAATGGCAATCTCCTTCCGTTCCTACATCAAGAATAGAAACAATATGAGGATGACTTAATTCACTAGTTGAAAGTGCTTCTCTTTGAAAGCGTTGAATAGTTTGAGGATCTTTTTGCAAATTAAGCCGTAATACTTTAACAGCGACTTTTCTTTGCAAAATGATATCCTCAGCTAAATAAACATTAGCCATTCCACCTTCGCCTAGAACAGAAATGATTTTATAGCGACCACCAAGTAAATGGCCCTTTTCCATCGCTATTTGTCACCATCCTTTTCTACATAGGCAAGTAAACAAACAGTAATATTATCTCCGCCACCTAAACGATTTGCCTCATTAATCAATTTATTGCAACGTTCTTTTAAACTTAAGTTCTTAGTGGCGAGAATTTGTTGAATTTGAGGATCCGTTAAAGAATTTGTTAGTCCATCTGTACAAAGAAGAAAAATATCACCTGCATGTACTTCAAGTACATCAAATTCTGGATTCACAGTACTTGAAACACCTAATGTTTCAGTAATGATATTTTTTTGAGGATGATTTCTAGCTTGTTGCTCAGTTATTTGTCCCATCTTAACTAATTCATGTACTAAGGAATGATCCTCAGTGATTTGCTTAAACTCATTTCCGCCATACAAATAGCAGCGTGAATCCCCTAAATGAGCAATTAAGATTTTTTCGGTAAAAGCAATTGCCAAAACAACTGTAGTACCCATCCCATTTAAATCAGCAAAACGGTCTGCTGTATTTAAAATAGTTTCATTTTCTAATCGCAATTGTACAGTTAGCCATTTTTGAGCTAGATCAGGATCAGTAAAATCTGTCTTTTCAAAATTGTGACCTAAATGGCTAACGGCCATTGTTGAAGCAACATCGCCGCCCTGATGGCCACCCATTCCGTCACAAACGATCCCCATAATGATATTATTTTGATTTTTAAATACTTTTACGAAGTCCTGATTAGTCTCTCGGACTCTACCAATGCTTGAAGCAAACGCTGTTTTAATCAAAATTATTTACCCTCGTTTTTTTAATTTTGCAATAAAAAATCCATCACTGCCATCTACACTAGGAAAAATTCTTACCATGTTCTGTTTTGGAAGCTTTCCTACCTGAACTGGAACTAAATCAAATTCAGGGTGCAGTTTCAAAAATTGATTAACTACTCCCTCATCTTCTTCAAGGCTAATCGTGCAAGTTGAATAAACCAACTCTCCACTTGGAGCTAAAAGTCCACTAATATTTTCTAAGATAGACAGCTGAATTCTAGCTAAATTTTTAATATCATCTAGTGACTTTTCATATCTAATCTCTGGCTTACGTCTTATTAAACCGAGACCAGAACAAGGAGCATCTACTAAGATTTTATCAAATTGTCCTGCAGTAAAATATTCTTGAGCTTTTCTGGCATCCAAAGCCTTTGTTTTTACTTTATCACTAACATGAAGTCTTTTGGCAGCATTTTTGACAAGCCTTAGTTTATTTTCATGAATATCTAAAGCAATTACGCTACCATTTGTTAATTTTTCTGCAATTTGAACAGTCTTTCCTCCAGGGGCACTACATGCATCTAAAACCTGTTCATTCCCAGTAAAATTAAAAGCATCTACAGCAAGTGAAGCTGCCGCATCTTGAATAGTAATTTTTCCGTCCTTAAACAAGCTGGTTTGTGCTACTCCGCCTTTACTTAGGTTCAAATTATGCCCTGTTAAACAAGATTCTTTAAAATCAAAACCATCTTTTCTCAATGCGGTTTTAATTTCTTCGAACTTTCCTTTCACTGCAGCCATTCTGATTGAGTTAGCTGCTGGTTGATTACTTCGCACCAAAATTTCTTTAGTCTGATCTTCACCAAAATGATCCAATAAATATTCTACCAACCACTTAGGAAAGCTTTCTTTGATACTCAAATAATCAACTAAATTATCAGACGATGGTAAAACTTTTCCTTGGCGCTCTAAAGCACGTAAAATTCCATTAACTAGTTTATAGCTACCACTATTTTTCTTACTAAATTTTTTAGCTAATTTATTTGCTTCATCAAAGATTGCATTTGCTGGTACTTTTTCTAGGAAAAAATATTGGTATGCAGACATTAAAAGTAATGGCATTAAAAATTTATCGCGTAATTTGGTTTTAATCAGCGGTTTTAATTGATATTCTAAAAATATTTTATATTGAATAGTTCCATAAACAATTCTTGTTGCTAAAGCCTTATCAGCTGGCTTTAACTCATGTTTTACTAGTTCATTATTTAAAGCAATATTAGAATAGCTCTTTTGATTAAAAACCTTAATCAAAGTTTCTAAAGCAACTGTTCTCGCATTACTCATCAATTATCTTTTCTCCACTTGTAAAATGACTGCCTTGACCGTTTAAGTAGTCCTTAATATTCATTTTTTTCTTGCCAGTTGGTTGAACTTCAAGTAGTTCTAATTCACTTCCATTAGCCATGCTAATTACAAATCTCTTTTTATTAGTAACTAAAGTTCCAGCAGGAAAACTTGTTTTCTCAGCTAAAGGTTTTGCCTTCCAAATCTTAAATCTCTTGCCATCAAGCATTAAGTATGCGCCTGGATCAGGATTAAGGGCGCGAATCAAATTATTAGCTTGCTCAGCCGTCATTGATAATTTAATTTGCTCTTGTTCTTTAGAAATATTTGGTGAAAAAACTACCTTAGCTTCATTTTGAGGAGTCCGTGTAATTGTTCCATCAATAAATTTTGGCAGGGTTTCTAGCAGTAAATCTCTACCTAAAATACTTAACTTATCAAATAAAGTACCACTGGTATCGTCAGCTTCAATTGGTAAAGCTTTTTGAGAGAAAATATCTCCTGCATCCATTTTCTTAACCATTTCCATTATGGTAATTCCGGTTTCCTTATCTCCATTTAAAACGGAGTACTGAATCGGTGCACCACCACGATATTCTGGCAAGAGTGAGCCATGGACATTAACCGGTGCAATCTTAGCAGACTTCAAAAATTTAGTTGGTAAAAATTGTCCATAAGCTGCAGTTACAATAAAGTCTGGTTCAATCTTCATTAATTCTGCAAGCTCATCTGATCCAGATAACTTAGCTGGCTGATAAACAGGAAGATTATGTTTTAGCGCAGTTTGCTTAACAGCAGATTGATGAACTACTTGCTTACGTCCTACTCGTTTATCAGGCTGAGTAACTACAGCCTTAACATCATATCCTTGATCAATTAAACCTTGCAAAACAACACTACCAAAATTTGGCGTTCCTAAAAAAATAACTGATGACATAGATTCAACTTCCTTCTTAACTACATTATTCTTTCTGGCTCATTATCAATATATATATATTTAAACCACGTTTTTGCGCTAATTGTGCATCATCCTGAATTTGATGAAGCAAATCATGCAATTTAGGCTCATATTTATATTTTACCAAGATTTGGTAATAATATTGATTTTTAATTTTTGCTACGCTACTTGGAGTCGGTCCCAAAATAATTGTTGGAGCATGTAGATGCCTCATCAACTTTCTTTTAATCACAAATGCTTCTTTAGCAGCCGATTGCTCATTTTTTGATGTAATCGTAATTAGTGTGGTATAGAAGAAAGGCGGATAGTTGCCTTGAAATCTAACCTGCATTTCTTTTTGGTAAAAACTCTCATAATCCTGACTTTGTGCTAATTTTATCGCATAATTATCAGGATTATAAGTTTGAATCATTACCCTGCCAGTTTTTTCTGCTCTTCCAGCTCTTCCTGATACTTGCGTTAGCAGATCAAAAGTTTTTTCTGCAGAATTAAAATCTGGTAGTGAGAGGGCAGTATCAGCATTAATTACACCAACTAAAGTTACATTGGGAAAATCCAATCCCTTTGCGATCATCTGTGTCCCTAATAAAATATCAGCTTTATGATCGCCAAAACTATCTAAGATTTTTTTATAACTTCCCTTACGTCTAGTCGTATCAACATCCATTCTTAAAATTTTTGCTTCGGGTAGTAATTTTTCAAGTTCTTCTTGTACTTTTTGTGTTCCAGTACCTAAAAATCTTATTTTTTCACTTTGACACTTTGGACATTTTCTTGGAATCGGTTCTTTATGTCCGCAATAATGACACTGCATCTGTTGGGTATCTTTATGAAGCGTTAATGAAATGTCACAGTTTGGGCATTTTAGGACAAAGCCACAATTGCGACAAAGCATAAAACTAGCGAAACCTCGACGATTAAGAAGTAAAATTACCTGTTCTTTTTTAGCTATTTTTTCTTTGATTGCATCCACTAAAGGAATCGATAAATCAAACTGAGCTCCAGCAAATTCGACTGTTTTTAAATCAATTAAATCAACTTTAGGCAAAGATTTTTGATTAGCGCGTTTAGTTAAAAGCAATAATTCATATCTTCCTTTTTGAGCTCTTGCACGACTTGCCAAAGAAGGCGTAGCACTCCCTAAAACAACTGGACATTTATGAAATTTACTTCTCAATAAAGCAACATCTCTAGCATGATAACGAGGAGTATCATTTTGTTTATAGGAAGATTCATGTTCTTCATCAATTACTATTAAGCCAATATTTTTTAAAGGAGCAAAAATCGCGCTTCTTGCTCCGACTACAACTTGAGCTTCTCCGCGACGAATTCTGCGCCACTCATCATATTTTTCTCCTTCAGATAAGCCACTATGCAAAACTGCAACATTATCTCCAAAACGTTCTTTTACTTGCTTAACCATTTGCGGTGTCAAAGAAATTTCTGGAACTAACATTAAAGCATTTCTTTTCTGCTCAAGTGCGACACTAATTGCATGAAGGTATACTTCTGTCTTACCACTACCAGTAATTCCTTCAAGAAGAAAAGTTTTAGCTTCTTTTTTTTGAATACTTTTTCCAATTGAATTTAAAGCATGAGTTTGTTCTGAATTTAACTTAATTTGATTTTTCTGTTTCCTAGACTCAAAGTCTTTTAACGGATCACGATATATTTCTTGCTCTTTTTTTACAAGCCAGCCCTTTTTTACAGCGGTTCTTAGAACAGAACTTGACACATCCAGCTCAGACACTATTTTTGAACCTAATTTTGGATACTCATGATATTTTTTTACGATATTATCCAATAAAGCTTGCTGCTTTTTAGCGGTTTTTCTTAATCCTTTTAAAATCTCTTGGTATTCTACTTTAGTTTTAGTTAAAAGATAGATTGCAGCCTGTTTTTTCTTGGCTTTGTTTTCAACTAGGTATTCAATCTTAGCCTGATTATTTTTAATTAACTTTCTAATTTCTACAATAGTATTAAGATTTGAAACTTCATTTAAATCAAGTGGCTCACCTTTAAAAATTTTAAGCTTTTTTGCTTCTTCAGTAATTGGAACTAAAATTTTTCGATAATTTGCCCTCATTACCCTTGGCAACATCGACTGCAAGATTGTAATTCGGTAGGCAAAAATTTTATCGGCTAAAGTTTTAGACAAAGCAACTAATTCTGGAGTAAGAGGTGGCAATTCATCAACAACAACAAGTAAATCTTTCAATTTTCCTGAATAAGAAGTTGTTTTACTGATACCAACAACAAAGCCTTGTACTTTTCGCCTCCCAAAGGGAACGACCACTCTCGAGCCAACAGCCACATCAGTTAGTTCTTGAGGAATATGATATTCAAATACGCGATCAGTTTGCTTAGCAGCCACATCTACAATAACTTGTGCAATCATCTAACTTATCACCTACTAAAAAACCTTCATTGCTTAACAATGAAGGAAAAAATTCTAGCCAATATCTTCACGATGCTCAGGATCAATTGTAACTTTACCAGCAGCAATTTCTTCAAGCGCCTTGCCAACTGCTTTGTCAGACTTATAATGCTTTAAAGCTAACGGTGCTCCGGCTTGAATTTCGTGAGCTCTTTTAGCAGCTAAAACTGAAAGAGAATAACGAGAATTTACTCGTGACAGCAATTTATCAATAGATGGATATGTAATTTTCATCTGTTAATCCTCCTTAACCATATTTCTATAATCATTAATTACTCGCGGTACACGCACGTGTTCTGCTTCAACAATAGATTTAATATGATCAACTGCATTAGCCACAGTATCATTAACTACAGCATAATCATAGTCCTCCATCATTAAGATCTCTTTACGTGCCTGCTTCATTCTCATTGCAATTACCTTATCAGAATCGGTTCCGCGGTTAACAATTCGATGCTTTAATTCGTGCAAATCTGGTGGTGTTAAAAAGATAAAAACACCATCGGGCATCAACTTACGCACTTGTTTTGCTCCATTAACATCAATTTCGAGTAAAACATCTTTGCCTTCTTTAAGCATCTTTTGAACAGGTGCAAGAGGAGTGCCATAGTGATTACCTACATATTCATTATATTCCAAAAGTTCGTTATCTCTAATCGCCTCTTGAAAACGATCTTCCGAAACAAAATAGTAATCCTTGCCATCAACTTCACCTGGACGAGGCTTACGAGTCGTCATTGAAACAGAATATTCAAATGAAAAAGCTTTTTGCTTAACCATTGCACTTTTAACGGTCCCCTTACCAACACCTGAAGGACCAGATAGAACTAATAATAAACCTTGATGTGCCATTTTTGCTCCTAAAAATTATAGTAACAAGAATATATTGCACTAAAAAGCGAACAATTTCAAGAGTTTCGCAAAGAGATATAAATTCTGCTTGCAATTAAAAACATTTGTTCGTATAATACATAGTGCAAACACAAGTTCGGGATATACGAGGAATGAGATATGAATTTATTGAAATCACTTAATAATTATAGCAAAAAAATCTATAATTACTTTTTTAACTATAATATTAATAAGCTTACTACTTTTGCACAAGATCCAGGTAAAATTATTAGAATTTTAGAGCATGCGCTCTTTCATAAAGAATACATCTTACTCACCTACCAAAATGGAAAAACGGAAATTGGACAGCTAATTAAACGAACATCAGCTGGACGTTTTGTACTAGATAGTTATGATAATAATATAATTAGAATTATTGACTTAAATGATATCTTTAATGTTGAAACAGCATAAAAATAAAGGACTTCTTAAAGTGATGCAATTTTAAATCATCATTACAAGAAGTCCTTTATTTTATTTTTTAAAGCTTTCCATCAAATCAGCAGCATTTCTTTTAGCAGCATCAGTTACATCAGAGCCTGCCATCATTTGAGCAATTGCCGTAATTGCTTCTTCTTGAGTAAGAGGTCCAACTTGAGTATAGGTAGCTCCATCTTTAACTTGTTTTACAACAGAATATCGTTGATCACCAGCAGCAGCAACTTGCGGTGAGTGAGTTATCGTAATAACTTGTTTTTCTTGACCAATTGCATGCATTTTTTTACCAATAGCTGCTGAAACACGTCCAGAAACACCAGTATCAATTTCGTCAAAAATCATCGTTCCAACTGGTTCTACGCGACTAAAGATCGCTTTTAAAGCTAAAATTAAGCGTGACTGCTCCCCGCCAGATACTATCTTGACTAAAGGCATCAAGGACTCACCAGGGTTTGGCGCAATCATAAAAATCACTTGATCTGTTCCTAATTTTGTAAAAGAATCAGTCTCATTAATTCGAATAGAAAAACGAGCTTTTTCCATATAAAGATCAGCTAATTCTTTTTTTATCTTTTCCTCCAGCTCACGAGCAGTTTGTTCTCTTTGCTTATGTAGTCTTTTTGCCTTCCTGCTGAGTTTATTTTCAACATCAGCTAATTGTTTTTGAATTTTTTCTTCGTCCAAATCTCCAGTTTCAAATTTACCAAGTTCGTTCTTAACCTTCTGGGCAAATTTAAAAACATCTTCTAGAGTTGGTCCATATTTTTTCTTAAGAGTATTTAGAGTATCTAAGCGGCTAGAAACATATTGATAGCGCTCTTCATCAAAATCCATCTGATCCATTAGAGAAGACAATTCACTACGAGCGTCATTTAACGAATAAACGCCATCATTAAAACTAGTAGCAAAATTTTCGAATTTCTTACCATAATTGCTTAAATCTTCTGCTGCATTTTGTGCATCCCCAAGTAAAGTAGCTAGACCATGCTCGTCATCGTCATATAATTGCATAAAATAATTGGCTGTATCAGCAATTTTTTGATAATTATTTAATTCATTAAATTCTTCTTCTAACTTTTCGTCCTCATCTGGATCAGTTAAATCAGCACTCTCAAGTTCATTATTTTGAAATTCTAAAATATCTTGCTTCTGAGCAATTTCTTGCGCATCTTCTCTTAATTTACGCAATTGTGAAGTAAGATGACGCCATGTTTCAAAATCAGCCGCATAATCTTCTAATTCATCCTTAAACTTAGGTTTGGCATAATTATCAATTAAGTCAATTTGCCGATCTGGATCCATTAAAATTTGTTGATCATTTTGGCCATGAATATCAACCAGATTTCTACCGATTTCTCGTAGTACATTAATTGTTGTTAGCTGACCATTAATTCTAACTACATTTCTACCCTTATGCGTTAACTCTCGACTAATTATTAATTGATCATCTTCAAATGGAAGACCATATTTTTCACATAATTTCTCAATTAACTCTTTTTGCTCGCTCAGCACAAATAAGCCCGTGATGACTGCTTTTTTTTCACCAGAGCGAATCATTTCATTTTGTGCTCGACTTCCTAGTAAAAGAGAAACTGCATCAATAATAATTGACTTTCCTGCACCTGTTTCTCCAATTAAAACAGTCATTTTTTCTTGAAAACGAACTTTAAGCGTCTTAATAATCGCAAAGTTTTTAATATCTAATTCAACTAACATTTTTCTCACCTAAAGGCCACTAACTGCACGTTGAACCACATCAGCTGGATTTCCTTGCCACAAATCTTGTCCAGGATTTGCTAAATCTTTACCTAAATGGATCAAAAACTCAATATTTCCCTTGCCACCCTTAATTGGTGAATAATCTACTCCAAGAATATTAAATCCAATCTTTTGAGCCATTTGCATTGTATGCTTAATGACATTAGCATGAACATCATGATCATGAACAATTCCATGTTTGCCAACATTTTCAGGACCAGCTTCAAATTGGGGTTTAATTAAGCAAACAGCATCACACTGATCTTTTAAAATTTCATACATTGGCGGCATGATTAAATCTAACGATATAAATGACACATCTGTCATTGCAAAATCAGGAAGCCCATCAGTAAAATCAGCAGGCTTACTATAGCGGAAATTTTGTTTCTCCATAACTATAACTTGCGGGTTGTCGCGTAATTTCCAAGCAAGTTGATTATAACCAACATCAAGGGCATAAACTAACTTAGCACCATTTTGCAAGGCAACATCAGTAAATCCACCCGTTGAAGCACCAATATCAAGACAAATCTTATCTTTCAAGTTAATATTAAATACTTGCAAAGCCTTTTCTAATTTAAATCCACCACGAGAAACATATTTTTTGCCATCATCTTTAATATGAAAAATCTCACCTTCAGGAAATTTTTCACCACTTTTGTCAATTCTTTGATGATTATGGTCATTAACTAAGCCCGCCATAATAGCTCGTTGCGCTTGACTGCGAGAATTAAAAAGGCCTTGTTCAAATAATAAAACATCTGCACGCTTTTTAGCCATTTACTATAATACCTTCTGATATAAATTAAAAAAATCGCCTAACAAAGGCTGCTTAAAGATTTTTACAGCTTCTTTTCCCGTTTTAATCATTTTTAAAAGCTGCTTACGACTAGCTTCAATTCCAAGTAAAGTTAAGGTATTGTTTTTACCTTCATCTGCATCTTTGTGCGTAGCTTTACCTGCTTCTTGCTCTGTTTCAACTACGTCAACTAAATCATCATAAATTTGATAAGATCTACCAAACTGTTTACTAAAATTATCTAGGCGATCAACTTGATCAGTGCTTGCACCAGCATAAACAGCTGCCATTTTAACACTAGCTTCAATTAAGCAACCTGTCTTTAACCACTCCATTTGATCAATAACTTTGACGTTTTCTTTAACTAAATCATTATTAGTTGAATCAATATCAAGATATTGTCCTCCTACCATTCCGTTTGGACCAACAGCTTGTGAGATTATAATAGCCAAGGCCGCTGAATTACTACCTTCTGTAATCCATTGAATTCCTAATGGAAGCAAGGCATCCCCAGCTAAAATAGCTTCAGCCTCTCCCCATTTCTTATGAGAGGTAAGCTTTCCGCGGCGATAATCATCATTGTCCATTGCTGGTAAATCATCATGAATTAGTGAATAAGTATGTATTAATTCAATTCCGCATGCGATTCTTAATTCTGATTCACTAATTTTATAGTTTAATGTTTCAAGTGTTGCTAAGAAAAGAAGCGGTCGTAATCTCTTACCACCAGCCATGACTGAATATGACATAATTTTACTAAAAATTGGATTATCAACTTCACTTGCTAAGTGATCCTCTAAAAATTTATCAATTTGAGGTGTATATATTTTTTGAAAATCTTTTAAATTCATTTATTCTTCCTCAGGAGCTGACGCATTTTGGGGATCGAGCGTCTTCTCGTTTCCATCTTTATCAACTAACTTAGCAACTGTTTGCTCGGCATCATTAAGTTTCTTTTCCAGTTCACGACTCAACTTAACTCCAGCTTGAAATTCATTTAAAGCGTCTTCAAGAGGAACGTTGCCACTTTCAAGCTTATTGACAATTTCTTGTAATTCATTTAATTGTTCTTCAAAATTATTTTTCTTGGTTGCCATCTTTTTCTCTCCGAATATTTTCTACATTTACTTGTACTTGACCATCTTTGAAATGTAACTTTAATTTTTCATCAATTTCTAACTTATCAACAGAAGTAACTGTATTTCCCTCCTGATCCGTTGTATAAACGTAGCCCCGACTAATTGTCTTCAAAGGGCTAATGTCATCTAACTGCTGCATGGTTCGATTTAATTTATTTCTTTGATCTTTTAGATAAGTTGTCATTGTTGAAAATAAATTAGCAACTATAAAAGTTCGTTCACGTTCTAGCTGTTCTAGTCTTCGACCAGGATTAAGCGCCTTTAACCGTTCCTGAAGCAAACGTACACCTGAACGATCATGCTGAAGCTGGTTAGACATTGCTTGATTGAGTCGATGAGTAAGCATATCAACTTGTTGAATTTGTTGATCATAAATTCTAGTTGGCTCTTGTAGAACTGGAGCGTTCCTCAGACGATCTAAAATCTGACGTTTAGCACGAATATTAGCCTGCATTGCTGCATAAAGCCGAGCGCGTAATTGTACAATTTTAGTTAATACATCAGCTAAATTTGGCGTTGCATATTCTGCAGCAGCTGTCGGAGTTGCTGCACGAGCATCTGCAACTAGGTCAGCTAAAGTAGTATCAGTTTCATGTCCCACAGAACTGATAACTGGCATTTGCATTGCGTAAATTTGACGTACAACCTTTTCTTCGTTAAAAGGCCACAGATCCTCTAATGATCCTCCACCGCGTCCAATAATAACTACATCATACTTATCGCCCTGCGCTTGAATCTGCTTTAGAGAAGCAACAATAGTATCAGCTGCTTCATCTCCTTGAACTTTAGCTGGATAGAGATCAATTTCAGCATGCGGAAACCTTCGGTTAGCTGTAACCATAATATCGTGAATAACTGCCCCAGAGGCACTAGTTACAACTGCAATACGATCTGGAAACAGTGGCAAACGCTTTTTATGATCTTCATTAAATAAGCCTTCTTTTTCAAGTTTTTCTTGTAGCTGTCTTAGTTGTTCATAAAGAGCACCTAACCCGGCTGGTTCCATAGTTTGAGCGTAAAACTGGTATGAGCCTTGCGGACCATAAACATCCACATAACCACTTACATAAACTTTCATTCCCTCTTCAGGCTTAAACTTTAATTTTTCAAAAAAGGAGCGAAACATAACTACGTTAATTTTAGACTTATCGTCCTTTAATGAAAAATATTGATGGGAATGCATCCTGAATCTAAAATTAGATAACTCTCCCTGTAAAAAAACCTTATGTAGATAAGGATCATTTTTAAATTTTTGTGAAATATAAAAATTTAAATCACTCACAGAAAGATAAACTGGATTATCTGCCATGCTGCTTCCTCGTTAAAATTACTGCTTGTTTCATTAAACTAGCAACTGTCAACGGACCAACTCCTCCAGGAACCGGTGTAATTGCTTCAGCCTTAGGGGCTACTGTATCGAAATCTACATCACCCATTAATTTGCCATTTTCACGGTTCATCCCAACATCAATCAAAACTGCACCGTCTTTTACCATATCTTCAGTTACTAAATGAGCTTTACCTACATCAGAAATGATTACATCAGCGTTTCTTGTCAAGTCTGCCAGATTATTAGTCTTTGAATGAGCAATGGTTACAGTTGCATCTCGTTCAAGTAAAACTGCAGCCAAAGGCTTACCAACAATCACGCTCCGACCAATAATCACTGTGTTCTTTCCGGCCATCTTAATTCCGTAATAATCAATCAATGTTAAAATACTACGAACTGTCGCTGGAATAATATCACTCTGTCCTTCCCAAAGACGACCTAAGTTAAGTGGAGAAAATCCATCAGCATCTTTTTCAGGAGCAATAGTTTCAAAAATGGCTCTTGGATTAATTTGAGGTGGAACTGGTAATTGAACCATAATCCCATTAATATTTGGATCTTGATTAAGTTCCTTAATCTTTCCTAGAAGTTCAGCTTGAGAAGTATCAGCTGGAAAATGCAATCCAACTTCATTGATACCTACTTTTTTTGCTAAATTTCTTTTAACTCGCAAATAAATTTTACTTGCAGGATCGTCTCCAACTTCTATTACGCATAAAGTTGGATTTATTCCGTCATTTTTTAAATTTTTTATTTCTTTTTTCAAATTTTCTGTAATTTCATTTGCAGGAGTTTTTCCTTCTAGTAATTTTTTCACCTAATCACCTCATCAAAAAAAGTCGGCTCAACGAGCCGACTCATTAGTTAGTCTTTCTTAATGAAATTGGCCAAGAGACCATTAATAAATTTTTTTGATTCTTTAGAGCTAAATTCATCACATAAATTTAACGCTTCATTTAAAGCAGCTACTGGCTCAATTGCCTTACTATTTTGCATTTCATAAAGAGCCACTTCAAGGATGGCCAAGTCAATTTCGTTAATCCTATTAAGACGCCAACCCTTTTTTAAGTATTTACTTAATTGCTCATCAAGCTCTTTTTTATTAGCCAAGACACCATTTACTATTTCTGCAGAATAATCCGGAAAGCTCTTTAACTCTAAAGCTTTTAGTGCTTTTTGACAAACTTCTTCCGCATCAGTTAAATTTCCTTGGTTAGCTAAATAAATTGCTTGCATTGCAATTCTTCTCATCTCATGCTGTGTCATTTAGTCTTTAGCCTCGTCCTCTTTATCATCTGGGAAAAGTGCTTCTGTGTCAGCTTTCACTTCAGATTCAGTCTCTTCTGTTTCTGAAACTAGGCCAACTACATGAACATTAATTTGAGTTAAATCTAAATCCGTCATTTGCTTCAATTGCAAAGTCAAGTTTTTCTGCAGTTCGACGCATACTTTTGGCACATTTACGCCATAGTCAAGATAAGCATAAACATCAGCAGTTAACTTATCGTCTTCAACACTTAAGGAAACGCCTTTACCTTGATTAGAACGACCAAAAAGAGTATTAATGCCAGTCTTCAGCGTCCCACGCATTTCGCTGACGCCATCGACTTTTCTGGCAGCAATTCCTAGAATAACTTCTAAAACACCAAGATCAACTCGGGTTTCATCGCCTTTGTCATTGCTTGATAAAAGAATCGTTGAATTATCAGCCATATTTTTTACCTCAAAAATTATTTATTTGCACGAGAAACGTAAGTACCATCAGCAGTATTAATAGTTAATACATCACCTTGATTAATAAAGAATGGAACATTAACTACTAAACCTGTTTCCATAGTTGCAGGCTTACCACCACCAGAAGAAGTATCGCCTTTAATGTTAGGTTCAGTTTCAGCAACTTCAAGATCAACTGTGTTTGGTAAGTCAACACCTAAAGTTTCACCGTCGTGCATAATGACATTAACTACCATGTTTTCTTTTAAGAACTTAGATTCTCTTTCAACTTGAGCTTCTGGAATTTCAAGTTGTTCATAAGTAGTAGTATCCATAAATACAAAACTTGTACCGTCATTGTATAAGTATTGCATAGCTTTAGTTTGAATGTCAGCAGTATTAACTTTAGCAGTTGAACGGAAAGTATATTCTTGTACTGCACCAGTTCTTAAGCTCTTAAGCTTTGAACGAACGAAAGCACTACCTTTACCTGGCTTAACATGTTGGAATTCAACAATACGCCATAAATCGTTGTTATATTCAATAGTTAATCCATTTTTAAATTCATTAACTGAGATCATTGTCATAGTAAAATTACCTCATTTCTACACTTACTTATCTTACCAATCTTATCCATTGTTTCGCAACATTAACCACATAATTAGATAAAATTATAGAATTAAAAGCTCATCTTTTGGCAATTGTGACATTACATAAGGATGATCGTCCTTAATCAACACATCATCTTCAATTCTAACACCGCCGCGATCTGGTAAATAAATCCCAGGCTCAACAGTAATTGCCATATTATTCTTCATAACTTCTTTTCCATATGGCATTGCTGGCGTACAGAGTTCGTGTACTTCTAGTCCAATTCCATGGCCAATCCCATGACCGAAGTATTCACCATAGCCTTGCTCTTTAATATAGTTTCTAGCAGCTTGATCGATATCTTTTCCAGTATTTCCAGCAATTGCTGCAGCAATTCCGCGCTTTTGGGCTTCTAATACAATATAGTATATTTTTTTTAATTCTGGTTCTACTTGTCCTAAAGCTACTGTTCTAGTGATATCCGCAGTGTAACCATGATAAAAGCTTCCAAAATCAATTACAATCAATTCACCTTGTTGAATTTTTTTATCACTAGCAACGCCATGTGCCCAGCTACCACGATATCCAGAAGCAATAATCGTTTCAAAAGAAGGACCATCTCCGCCATTCATTTTAAACAAATAGTCTAATTTAGCTCCGATGGCTCTTTCGCTAACTCCTGGTTTAATTAAAGGCAAGATCTCTTTAAAACTTTGAACAGAAATATCAATCGCTTTTTGTAAAGTAGCCAATTCTAAGTCGTCTTTTACATTGCGAACTTTTTCAACCAATTCAGCACTTAAGACAAAATTAAGATCGGGACAGGCCTCTTTCAAAGCTTCAAATTGAGTTGCAGAAATAAATTCTCCTTCAACTAAAACATTTTTTACATCTAATTGTTTTAATTGCTTAGCAATTTCTTTTACCACATCCATTGTCTGCATTACGACCTTCATTTCACCAGGAGCTTGATGACGAATTTGATCCTTAAAGCGTGAATCAGACAACAAAACACGATCCCCTTCAGCAGTCAAAATAAGCTCAGCTTCTTCACCAGAAAAATTAGTTAAGAAACGATAATTTGCTTGATTAAAAATAATTAAAGCATCTGCTTGTTCTTCTTTAATCAATTTAGTAGTTTTATCAATTCGATTATTAATTAAAGTTAGCAACTCTTGATTTGAAGACATATGACCTACCTCCTGAGTAGATAAAAAAAGACCGAACGTTCCTTAGGGACGTCCAGTCTGCAAAAGAAATAATTATTTTGCTTCTTCAACTGGGTAAACAGAAACTTGTTTACGATCTCTGCCCAAACGTTCGAATTTAACAACGCCACTAGTTAAAGCAAACAAAGTGTCGTCGCCACCGATACCAACGTTCTTACCTGGGTGGATCTTAGTACCGCGTTGACGAAAAATGATTGAACCTGCGTTGATCTTTTGACCATCAGCACGCTTTGCGCCTAAACGACGACCAGCTGAGTTACGACCGTTAGCAGTTGAACCACCACCCTTGTGGTGGGCAAATAATTTAAGTGCTTCAAGATTATTAATCATCATAATTTGTTTCACCCCTTAATTAAGCTTCAATGCTTTCGATAGTTACCTTAGTGTAAGGTTGACGGTGACCGTACTTAGTGTGTGAGTGCTTCTTAGGCTTGTATTTGAAAGTAACAACTTTCTTTTCTTTGCCTTGCTTTTCAACTTTAGCAACAACTTTAGCACCTTCAACTACAGGAGTACCAATCTTAGTTGACTTACCATCATTTACAAGAATAACTTCATCAAAAGTTACTTCGTCGCCAGGCTTAACTTCAAGTTTTTCAACAAAAACGCTATCGCCCTTAGCAACCTTGTATTGCTTACCACCGGTTTTAATAACTGCGTACATTTGTACACCTCCGAAAAAATACTTAGACTCGCCGTATGAGGTGGAATTAACGTTAATTCTCTTCTTACCCCATAAACGTGCGGTTGCAGATGTGAGGTTTCCACAAATACAACTCTTACAGTATACTCTCATCCCTCTTTTAAAGCAATTCAATATCAAAATTTCTAAAAAAATACTAAAATAAATTTACAAGTATTTATAATAAGGAGAAAGAATATGCTTAAATTTTATGGTTATAAACGTTGTTCAACTTCTAAAAAAGCTCAAAAATGGCTTGATGATCATCAAGTTGTTTATCAATATCAAGACTTAGTAGAAAAAACACCTAAGCAACAAGATCTACTTAAATGGCTAACTGATTTTCAAGATCGCGGATTAAGATATTTTTTCAATACGTCTGGCCAAGTTTACCGCCAAATGCACTTAAAAGATCAAATAAACAAGATGACGCTTGAAGAAGCAGCAAAATTACTTTCACAAAACGGAAAATTAATTAAAAGACCCTTAGTTACTGACGGTAAAAAATTAACTTGCGGCTTTAAAGAAGACATATACGAAAAAACTTGGTTATAGTCCCCATTGTCCGCCATGAACACGCGCAACTGTGTCAGTGATAATAAAAGCATCTGAATCAATCTCATGAATTTTATTAATTAAAGGACCATATTCACGGGTATCAACTACTAATAGTAGCTGCTTTTTGTCATCATCACTGTAGCCACCAACAACATCGTAAATTGTTAAACCGTTATAGTTATCAAGTAGCATTGTCTTTAGTTCTTCAAAATGCTCGTTACTCATCACACGCACCTGATATTTACGGTCAAAGCCAGCTTCTGCATAGTTCATAGTCATGGCTGTCACTACTTGTGACAAGGCGGCTAATAAAAATGCATTCCAGCCATCAACGAATATATTAAGGAAAATAATTACCATATCAATCGCAAGTAATCCAATTGCTGGATTAATGTAAAAATATTTCTTTAAAATCATTGGCGGAATTGTTGTTCCACCACTTGATGCATTAACGCGGTATAGTAAAGAAACACCTAGCCCCATCAAAGCACCACCATAGATTACTGCTAGTAATTGATTATTAGTAATTTTAAAACTAGGCGTAAGTCCCATTAACACTGGAAGTAATAAACTACCTAAGGCAACGTTTTTCGTTGTCTTTTTTCCTAAAAAGATCGCTGCTAGAATAAGCATTAAAATATTAACAACTAAAACAGTAATTGACCGATTAATACCCCATACTGCATCAACTAAGATTGAAATACCAGTTGAGCCACCCGCTGCAATATTAATTGGACCATAGAAGAAATTAATAGAAATGGCGATAATTTCTAAGCCGGCTAAAAATACTAGCCAACGCATCCAAGATTTCTTTTTAATATTTTTTGTCATTTCATCGTCCTTCCTAAAAATAAGTTATTAATATTTTATCTAATTTTCATGCATCTTGTCAGCTACACTGCTTATTCCTAATTATTCTTTAACATTTTGTATTCTAATTGTTGGTTACCTTCATAAGCTGGCATCCCATTTTCTGCTCGATATAGTGCACGCTCAAATGCTTGATATCCCTTGCTAGAACTAACAGCAAATTTAACGTGATATTTACTTGCAAATTCGCTAATATTCCAAGTACTATCATGGGCAGCAAATGCAGTAACCAAAATTACAATGTCTAAATCTTTAATTTGACTTTCAATTACCTTTTTCTTGCCTTCAAATGCATCAATCGGAATTGGAATGCCATTGTAACGGTTAACAATCCCTTCTAAAATCGCTTCATTTTGATTATCGCCAACAGCAATCCCTACTCGTTGATAATGTAAGTTCATATCTAACTTAGCTAATACTTGGGTACTTGCTACTACCTTTGTCTTTGCTTTTTTTGTTTTAGAAACTCGCTTAGGTTGCTCTGTTTCATAAATCCAGCGAATCTGAACTGCGCTTGCTGGATCTTTTTTTAATCTAACATCTCCTGTATACCAAGCTAAATCAACAATTGCGCCGTCTTCTAAATGAATATTGCCATTTTGATAATAGCTAGAATCAAGCGCAACAATTACTGGCTTATGATTAATAACCAGCTTTTCTCCATGGATATTTCGTGAAACACTTAAATTGCCTGGACTTCCTTGTACTACCCCATATTTAAAGTCTGCTATTTTGTCATAATCACGGCTGCGCAATTTTCGATAACCAACTACTCGCAAAACTTCAGCTTCATTTAAACTATTTGCTAAAGGCAAAGCTTCAACAATATCACCACTCTTTAAATTCAAATCATGAATTTGCCCCTCATTTACTTCAAAGACAACTTCACCATTATTATTGATCAAATCCGCACCCTTTAATGCACGAATGACAGTATATCTTCTACCCTTTCGATAATCGCGATTTTTTTCTTTTTTAGGCTTTACCGCATCCTCAAAAATTTTTCGATTTACTGCAGTACTAGTTTCTTCTGAAGCTTGAATAGCTTGGTCTAATAATCCTAATTTCTTTCCAAAATTTGTGGCAATATTGTGATCAAAGGTTAACTTATGTAGAGCTCCTAAGGCAATTTTTTTAGCATTTTTGTCGCCTGGGCGTTCAATTAATGTAGTTATTCCCTGAAGAAAAGTATTTATTTGTGCAATAACTTTGTCATCCATTTTATTATTTACTGAGGTAGACTCTGCTTCGCCTGTCATACCCAATACTACCTTAATTGCATTTAAGCTATTTTGAAGACTTTTGTCATCGCCTGCAGTATTATTTAAAATTCTTTTTAAATTATTTCGATAATCAAACATTTTAATCACTTTCTTACTTACTTTTTATCTATTATATCGATTTAACCTGCTTCAATTCAAAATTTCTCTATCAATCTTTCAAGAAAGTGATATATTAAAGGTAAACATAAAAAGTGAGGGAAAATTATGACTAAATACACTGTTAAATTATCTGAAGAAGATTACCAAATGTTAAAAGATTGTCACTCAAAGAACCCTTCAATTATGAAGGCGTTAGAAGAAGCTAAAAAAGAAGATTAGTTTCTTACAATTTTTACCAAAATAAAACTCGTGATTAGATGTTTACACTAATCACGAGTTTTTTATTTATTATTTAAATATTTTTGACTAAAGAACAGTAGCCCAATAAGAATACTTAAATTTAACTAAGCTCTCCATTCGCCGCCTTGGCCGTAAGTATGTTTATCAAGTTCATTAATAATTACATGGATATGTTCCTTCGGTGCACCAGTATTCTTATGAACAGCTTCAGTGATATCTTTTATCATTTGAGTTAATTGCTCATCACTTCTACCCTTAATTAATTCTACATGTACAAATGGCATTTTAAATTTCTCCTTTTTTTAACCAAAATTATAGCAGACTTATTTTAAGCTATACACTCTTTCTTAAAACTCTTCTTGCACCATCTCGCACTGCAAAATATAAAATTGGCGTACAAATTGCAGTTGAAATCGAATTAATGACCGTTGCTGGTAAACTCACAAAAGAACTCACTAAGGCTACATTTAAACTAGTTCCAACCATCAATGCTTCAACAATTGAAACACAGTAAGTTGTAAAAATTTTAGTTATCCCAGCGATAATTCCCAAAATAATAATATTTTTCTTGCTATCTTGATAGTGCATTCCTTTATATACTGCCGTTAAAACACTTGCAACTACCACCACTTCAAGCATTGTCAACCAAGAAGTGGCTGCATAGCCATTAAGTAAGTCAAAGCCGCCTAACCCAATAATCCCTGCAAGCATTCCATTCCGATATCCCAGATACAAAATTGCAACAGCAGTTAAGGTATTACCAAAATGGATAAAGGGACGACCAACTAAAGCAGGAACTGGAATTCGTAAAACCCAGACTCCTAGATAAATTATCGCCGCAAATAAACCGGTCATAATTATTGAAACTAACGAATTTTCCCTTGTTCGCATTTCCTAACCTTTTTCTCCTCTACTTTCTTCATTAACCAAGATAAAGCACCTGCATAATTAGGTCCTAACCGTTTATCTCGAGTTGAATCAGTTGCTTTAATTGTCATTTTAACAAAAATTGCTGCTATCTGCGAACTCTCCTTTAGCGAATAACCTGATAAAATTGCCGCTAATAAACTACTTGCAAACATATCGCCTGTACCAAAAAATGAACGTTTCACCTTATCAGTTTCTATTACAAAAGCTGTATCCCTGGCTGACACTCCAGCAATCTTAATTTTATCCTGCATTTGAATTCCAGTAATCAATACCTCATTCACATTAAACTTTTTCTTTAATTCTAAAGCCAGCTCTTCAATCTCATCAATTGAAAAACTTCGATATTTTTTATCTAATAATAAGCAAGCTTCAGTTAAATTTGGTGTTAAAATTGTTGCAAAATTAGCAAGCACGCGCATTTTTGCCACATAATCTAAGTTTAAGCCGCGATATAATTTACCTGAATCTGCCATAGCAGGATCAAGCAGGACTTTACTGACTTTAAAATTAGAAATATGATCTATCCAAAAATCAATGGCTTCTTTGCCTAAATAACCTAAGTATAAATTTTCAAAATCAATCTTTTGGTCCTGCCAATGAGCAATAATTTTACTCATTTCGCTACTTAAATTTAAGAAAGTGTTATCGCCAAAGCCACCAGTATGGGTAGACAAAATCGCCGTCGGCAATACATCTGGTTGATAGCCACACGCTCCTAAAATTGGTAAAGCAACACTTAATGAAACTTGACCTAGGCAGGAGAGATCTTGACTAATCAAAAGTTTTTCTTTCATTTTAATGTTCTTTCTAATTTTAACCGTTTCTTTTTAACTGCATATCTTTTAGAATTCAATTTAATTTGTAGCAACTTGTTATGCCAATAAATTAAGGCCATTTTGATCGCTAAACGATTATACCAACAATAATCATGCCTTAAATAATTATATGAATCCTTAAGGTTGAGCAGATGTTCTGCTGTAATGAATTGATTACGGCTCCAGTGCCAATCAGCAGCACTGCTTTTACGAATCCTGATTTTTTCAATTCGACCAACTGTTAACCGTGCTCGCCCTTTAATGTACTTACTTCTTGCAACAGTAATATAATTGCCAATCATGGTTTGTTTCCAAAATTGATTGTTTTTCTTTTCAATAAAAAGTGCCCGTCTTAGCACCTTACTTAAGCAATACCACTCCTTATTACCGTCTGATAGCTCAATTAAACACCAAATGTATTCTTGTCTTTTTCGCAAATTTTCCCCAACTTTTTTTATTAGCTAAAACTATCAATTTCCTACTTATAAATCAATAAGTCAACTTCAACGTGAAATGTCTCATTTCCTGGCATTTTTCCTGATTCGTGCTTCAGAAATTTAAAACCTTTATGTAAATACAAACTTTTAGCAGGATTACCAGTTAATACTTCTAAATAGGTTGGTCGTTTCATCTTAGTTAATGAAAACTCAATCAGCTTACTGCCAATTCCTTGCTTTTGAAAACTAGGATCTACGTAAAGCCAGGCGAGTTCATCATCGCTAAATGCAACAAAAGCGACAATCTTTTCATCTATTGTTGCTACATAAATATTATATGAAAATAAATCTTCTTCAATTGCGGCAATTTTCAGCGGTTTAAAGGCCGCTTCTAAATTAGCCGCTTTTAGTTCTTGTTTTCTTGCTTGATCATGTATTACACATAAATCATTAAAGTCTTTTTTCTGAAATTCTCTAATTTTGATTTTATTCATAATATTTAAAAGGCACCTCCTCCGCTACCGCCACCAAAGCCACCTGATGAACCACCGGAAAATCCACCCGATCCACCAGAAGCTGATGAGTTTAAGTTTGCGCCTAAATTAAAGCTTGAATTAAAATTATTTGCAAATCCATCCCGTCCTAAGCTATAAAATGGACCCCAGAACAAAATATTTGTGTCATCAATTTCATCTGCAAATTCTATTTTAAGTTGTTTCAACACCTTTTTAGATACACCCAAAGCAACCGCATATGGCATAATTTCTTCCCACAGAGGCAATTCTCCGACTTCGCGCATTTTAAAATTACCAATCTCATCTAGCATTTTCTTAAAACCACGTACTTGATTAGTTGATTCTGCTCCCTTAGCAGTATATGGCGATAACTTTTTATTACTATAAATAGTTGCTAGAATTGCTAATCCTAGCATAATTGTGGCCACTATAAATAGACCTGCCGTTCCCTCACTAGAAAAGAAAGCAGCAATTATTCCAGCACCACTTAATACTAATAAGATGATCATTAAGACTAAATTAGTTTCCTTCTTATGTTCAACCTTTTTATCAAAAAAGCCAGCATTAATTGCTGCTTGTTTTTCCTTTTTTTGCCAATTAGCAAAGAGTTTACTTAGCTTAGAAGATCGTTGTTTTTTAAGTTCATAAGTTGAAAAACTTTTCCCATCGCCAACCTTATTAAATAAGTATCTCATCAAAGGAACTTCACCCATTAAATCTTTATCAATTAAAGAAATTTTATAGTATGTTTTTCTTCTTACCTTAATAGGTTCAATTTCTATCCTCTTTTTTACAGCTAATTCCATTAAATAAGCAGTTAATGATCTAGAACTTGGCTTATCGTCCAGATCCAAAATTTCAGCCATTACTGGTGAAACTGTAGGGACATCATAATTTCTAGGTAATTGCTTTTCTTTTTTAGGTTTAACTCCAGATTTCTTCAAAGTAAAACTTCTAATTATTATGGATAAAGAAAATAATCCTGATAGTACCAAAGCACCTAAGCCAAGCATTCTGCTTCTTTGACGACGTTCGTTAGCTTCATGAGCAAATTTTGCTTCCTGATTTAAGACATATTTTTTATGATTTTGGTCTCTAATATTTTTATTTTGACTTGTCACTGCCGTAGGAAAAAGGCTATGAACCTCTATTCCCTCATTTCCGCTTACATTTGCAGCTGTCATAATAATACTGCCTTTTTCAGGATTAACTGTAATCTGGCCCGACAAATCTCCATGAGCCCAAGCCTTAAGATCCTTAACTGAACTTGGGAAAAAGATCCCTACTCGAACGTTATCAAGGTCTGTATCCCAGCCATCACCAATAATTTTAAAATTAAGCTCGGCCGTATCTTTCCAGTTAATAATGGCATTCGTAATTTCATAAGTATAAATTATCGTGAATTTATCACCATCAGTTACGTTATGCCATACCTTAAAGCGATAACCATGATCGCTGTGACTCAATTCGTAAGTATTATTGGCGTGACTATCACTTTGTACGACTGGCTGTGAATTTTTACCAGATATTACTCTAACCTGCTGATTTTTTAATTCTTGATTATCAGTAAGATTTTGTTGATAAAAAACGCCATGGGCATCATCGTCAAACTTATAAGTGATTCTTCTCTCCATCAACAATGATCCATTTGCATTTACATGGGCAGTAACATCAACGTTAGTAATATTATAATCTACATCAGCTAAAGCTGGTTTTGTGAAGATGATAGTCAAAGTTACAAGCATTATCATCCCAATTATTAGGTGAAAAAGTTTTTTCATAGGTCCCCCGTAAGAAAAAGTGAGCTGTGGCTTAATTATAACTTAATACACAAAAAAAGCGCTAGATAATATTCTAACGCTTAATTAGTAAATTATTTAGTTTTAAGCAGTTGCACTTTGCTTTTTGTGAACTCTGAGATAGTGAATAATCGCATATATTGAAAAGCAAGCAAAGAAAATAGCCGAAATCAATAATCCCATTTTAGCACTTGACGTAACTGCATTAATAATCATTGGTGAAATTGCACATCCTACATTAACTAGTACCAAAACAATGGTTGTTGCTAAGTTAACTGAATTTGCTGGAGCTGACCAGTCAAGCCAATTGTACATATATGGAACGCCCAAGCCAAAGCCAATTCCTAAAATCAAACAACCAAGACTTAACATAACGAAATTACTTGCAAAAGCAATTATAAAGAAACCGATTGCTACTAAACCAAATCCTAACGGAAAGATCTTATCGTGTAGTTTCTTAAAGAAGAACCCAAATGATGCACCTATTGGAATGCCTACTAAATTCAAAACCCCAGTTAAAGCTGAAACTTCACTAACTGTTCCTAGCTTTTCTTGAACAACTAAAGCTGGAATCTTAAAGCTCATTGGCATATAAAATAGAAAAATAAAGAACATTAAAATGGCGATTAAAATCACTTTACCATTAATAGTTTGTTTTTCTTTTGTCTTTCTTGCCTTGTCAGTCTTCTTTTGTCTTGAAGAAGGAAGCGGAACAAATAAGATAAACAAGATCAAAACTGGAATTACTAAGAAATAAATTGCAAATGCTGCATGCCATGAAATAGTTAAAAGCCAACTAATCAGAAATGATGCAAGAGCTGCACCCAAACTACCCATTACATTTTGATAACCTACCATTGTAGCTAATTTTTCTTCATTACTACTATAAAACTGTGGAATCAAACTAACCGCAAGTGAGTTAAATAAACCAATTCCAGCACCGATCAAAAATCTAGAAATTAAAATAGGTGTATAAGCAGTGGCATACATTGGAAAAGTACCAGCTAATAAGGTTATTACCAACCCTGTAATAATAGTCGGCTTTTCTCCCATTAACTTAATTAAAAATGGGCTAATTAATAAACCAATTACAATTCCGATATTAGGGATCGTCGATAACATTTCAACCCCAGCTTTATCTATGCCTGGAAAAGCATGATACATTAGCGGTAAAGCAGGCGCAATGGCTGGTGCCATCATTAAAAAGATTGAAATCGATAATAATGATATCTTAAAGATCACATGATCTTGCGGATTCTTTTCTTTCATTTTATTTTCCTCCCACTTCATTTCTGTTAATCTTTGACAAGGTGCTTTCTGAAGAATTCAGCTTCTTCGTCATTAGCTTCTTTTGCTAACTCATCTTTTTGATTAATTAAGAAGACGTGTGGCTCAGGGTGCTTTTCATCGCCCCAAGACTTTTGAATAACTTCAATTCCCTTAGCTCTTAAAAATCCATCTAATCTAACAGCGCAATCATGAATGAAATCTTCATTAGCAGTCGAAATAAAGGTTGGCAGAAAGTCTTCAGTAATATACTTTTCAACATCAATTAAATCTTGATTCTTCGCGCTCTTCATTACTTCTGGATCAAAATATGCTAAAGTACCGTCTCCAATCATGCCTGGATCTTTAATAAAAGTAGCTGGTGAGTTTAAAGCAACTGCTCTAAATTTCAAATCTGTCAGTGTATAGCCAAATTTTTCACGGTATTCAGGATTAGTCAAAATAGCTGTATATTGTTCAGCCATTTGACCACCAGCTGAATCTCCAATTAAGAAGACATTATTTTTATCAAGATTATATTCATCAGCGTGATCTGCTACCCAATGAATATATTCATTTACTTGGTCAAGTTCCTTAGGAAATTTTACTTCTGGACCTAATTTATAGTTTGGATTAACAAATGCAAATCCTCTCTTCGCCATCCCTAAGCCATAAAATTGATAGGTTTCTTTTGTTCCATAAACCCAGCCGCCACCGTGAATATTAATAATCACTGGAATCTTACCTTTAACGTTCTTAGGTAAATATAAGTCTAATAAATTCCATTTGGGATCTTTACCATATTGAAGATCATCTATACGTGTTACTTCAGGAATATCGTGTGGCAAACCGCTATCTCTCTTATCATCATTCTCTTTCCAGCTAATACGCATTTCTTTAACTGCATTTAGAATCTCTTGATCTTTCATCATATTTCCCTCTCTCATCGAATTCGCTTTCATAATAACTAAAAATGAATCTAAAAAATAGGTCAATCTTAACCAGTTATTGGCGCAAATTGACCTATTTTATTAATTTCTTCTTCATTTCAGATGCACTTTTGCCATATAGTTTTTTAAAAGCTCTATTCATCGTCCTAATACTAGAAAAGCCACAGCTAATGGCAATTTGAGTCAAATTCTTTTTGGAATTCTTTAATTCGCCATAAGCATGTTCAGCTCTGACATTATTGATATATGTTTCAACCGTAAGTTCCATTTCTTTCTTAAAAAAGCGTGCTAAATATTCTTTTGAAATATTACACTTTTCAGCAAGTAAAGCTAAATTCAACTCTTCTTGATAATGATTATTTACATATTGCGTAATGTATTGCAAACGATTAATAGTATATATCTTACGCTCACTAATTTGTTCTTGATCCTTCTTATCTTCAGTAAAATTAGCTAATAATAGACATAAAATTTCATCAATTAAACGTTGCTGCTCTAAGTATTTAGTTGGAATTTTGAGAAAATATACTTTAATAAATTGACTTAGTAACCCCTGCAAGTGAAGATAGGCAAGTTTTTGTTTATCGGTAAAAGTAGCAGGATCATTAATTTTAATGACTTGATGGGCAATATCAGGATATAGGTTAGTAATATAGTCATATGGAAAAATTATTGATAATGCAAGTGAATTAGTGTTTTTAAAGTCATGAATACTGTGAATCTCTTGCGTATTTACTACCAAAATAGTGCCTGACTTAGAAGAATAGTGCTTTTTATTAATCAAAAAATCATCTATTCTACCATTTTCAACATAACTTAATTCAATTCCCCGATGCCAATGCGGAGCAATGTATTTTTCAGAATTATGATCATGAAAAATAAAATACCATACAGGCAGCGGATCAGTAGGAATTACTATTTCATGCTGCTTTATTTTTTTGCCATATGTCATTATAGTTTTTCACCATTTACATGAATAAAGAGATTGTATAGAGCACCATAGAGGTTCGCCCCATTCTTAAACTTAGCTTCAACTATCTTTGGGCGAGTGAAAGTTTTTCTAATCAATTCATTATCAGCTAAAACTTTATCATAAGCTTGATTAATTCCTTGAACCACAATTGGCTGTGCAGAAATTCCGCCACCAATTGCAATTGCATCTAAGTCCACTACAGCTTGAATATCGATAATAATAGCAGCAATTCGCTTGCAATACTCATCAAAAATTTTCTTTGCCTTCTCATTTCCATTATTAATTGCTTCAAAAGCAGCTAAACCATCAGTCTCATCATCATTTTCGATGGCTTCGTTAACATTTCTGATCATTTGAACAGCAGAAGCATAACCACCAGCAAAGCCATCAAATCCAGGCTCTTTCATATTAAGCTGCAAAAAACTTAATTCACCTGCTTGAAAATGCGCCCCATTTAACAGCTTCCCATTAACAATTATTCCTCCACCAACGCCCGTACCTAAAGTGATAGCAGCACAATTTTGCATATCTTTTAGACTGCCAAGCCAATTCTCAGCTAAAACGCTGGCTTTACCATCATTAATCACCGTAACTGGAATATCATATTTTTTATACCTTACTGCAAAATCGATGCCATCAAGAAAAGGTAAAGCTCCGCCAAAGTGAATTTTAGTATGCGCAATTTTTCCTGGAGCACAAAAAGCTATCCCTTTAATTTTCTTTTTTACATATTTCTCTACAATTTGATCAATATTTTTTAAAAATTGTTCTTTATCATGTGATGTCTTAATCTTACCTTGTTCGATAATATTCCCCGCATTATTAAGTTCAGCATATTTTACGTTTGTTCCTCCGATATCAATGCTTAAATAATTCTTTTTCATTATTATCCCCTCTTCTAATGTTTAGCGCTTACAAATGATATTTTATGGTGCATTCATTTTCAAAACAAGTCACAGATTGACATTTTTTAGTTTAAAAATTGACATTAAAAAAAGAGATCTTTCGATCTCTTCTCATTTTTATAAGCCGATATGTGCCCAAGGCTTCAAGTCAACAGCTGGCTCTTCCCAAAGTTTAACTAAGTCTTCAGATAAGTACTTCTTATCAACAACTACGTCATAAACATACTCTTCAAACCACTTTTGACTCATTTCGTAGAAGCCCTTGTGACCATACTTATCGCCCCAAGAATTTTCAACCTTCCACTTACGAATCTCACCATTGTCTTCGTCAACGCCGACTAAAGTCATATCATGTGTTGCAGATCCTTCACCAGTAGCTAAACGATCAGCCTTACTCATTTGAGTATCAACACTAAACAAGTCATCAGTCTTGTATAAATCGGTATCAAGGAAACCAGTTTTACGTTCCATTTGTTTTAAAACGTCATTTCCAAAAATAACTGCTCTTCCATCTTTCAATTGAGTTGCAGCTGCTCGTGCCAAAACTTCAATCGGCACATTTAAACCAGTAATTGGTTGACCGCCAGCAACATTATCATATAAACCTTGGTGGTAGCGCTTGTTGTAATCATAATTAGGTGAGTTTAATAAGACAACATAATCATCCCAATTAAAATCTTTTAAATATTTTTCTGCAAATTGACGTGGAGTTAAATCTTTTTCTAAATGATACTTTTTATCGTCATCACGATATTCCAAATCAAACTTCTTTGGTGGTTCACCCAACGCTACTGCAGCCATGCGGTAAACTTCATTTAAGAATTCTTTCTTAGCTTTTTCAGCTTCTTCAAGCTTACCTTCTTGAACTAATTTACGTAATACTAGCGCATCTTTTCTTTCCTTACGAGCTAAGGAATCAATTAATGCAGTTGTATTATTTGAAGTTGCATTTTCTGGCATTGCGTATGATGGAACTACACCATATTTTTTTACCAGATTAATTGCCATTTGCCACAAACCACCATCTTGACCTGCAAAATCAAACCAGGTTTCAACTTCACGATCATCAACTGGCTTATCAGCTAAACGAATCATACTATCATAAAAAGCGTTAGCTCTTTCAATCTTATCCCAGAAGAAATTATAAGCTTGTGAGAAAGTAAAGTCCTTAACATGATATTTTTTACCAAAATGATGACGCAAAACATTCAAAGTTGCAAATTCCCAGCAACGACCAGAATGCTTTTGGTCAGTTACTCCACCAATATCAAGTTCGGTAGAAAAAGTGTGATTTAACCGTTTTGAAACTTCATCATTAAATGATGCTTCAAATAATCCATTTCGACGAGCAGCACGAGACGCTACTTTATTTTTACCATTTTTATTAAAATCTGCAGAAAAAGCTGCTAGTTCTTGTTCTGATAAAGCACCCATTTTTATCTCTCCTTTTAACTTCATTAGATTCATTTAATTAGTTTTAATCTTACATTAATATAAAAAATAAGCAAGTTATCTAGCAAAAAAAAGACTAAGTATTTTATCAATACTTAGTCTTTCTTACTTTATTCAAATTGCAGGTAGAATAAAATTTTTGTACTTTTAAATTATTCAAAAATTTCATCAATATCAAGTACTACTACAAATGCATTAGGAGTATCAGTACCTGAAACAACTTTCTTTGCATATTCATCATCTTCATGAACATGAGGAGTTGCTAAAACTTGAACAGCAGTATGAGAAGGAACGTCTGCTGCAACTAATGCGACCTTTGAACCATTCTTAATATTTTCAAAAGCTGCTCCCTTAGTCTTTTCAAGATATTGCATGTGACTTGGGTCTAACACAGTCATTGAGCCCTTAGGTCCAACTTGTGGGTTGCCGTTTTCGTCAACAGTAGCAATATAAACTAAATTGTTCTTAAAAAGATCTGCTTGTTTTTCAGTTAATTTATTTGTATCTAATTTTTTCATAGTATACAGTTCCTTTCTATCACTTATCAATTACAATTATAGGCCTCTTAAGAGAAAAAATCTTCTTTTTTGCTCAAGTTTTTATAATATTTTTATTATATTAAATAACAAATTGACAGTTATCTTTCAATCAATAAATATATAAATTATTTGCTTTACCCTCCCATTCATATTTTTAATCAATAACATTTGCTTTAAATCAGTGGCCTTAAATTTGCCTATCTTCTAAAGATTATTTGCAATTTTTTTGTATGAAACTTGCAGTGAGGTATATCATATCAATATAAAAATAAATTTATAATTAAAATAAGCAAAATATAATTTTATGTTGACATATTTTCAAATCGGCGTATTATTATGAGCACAAACATTATTATCAAACAGCTTTGATAAGGAAAAGTAATTAAGTACTCGTCTCTCAGAGAATTTCTGGTTGGTGTGAAGAAATAGATAGAGTCTTAATGAAAATCACCTTTGAGCGTAAACTACGATTTAAAGTAGTTTAAGGGACAGCCCTTTATAGCGACGGCGTATCGTTCTCTTGTATTGAACCGTACGTTATTAAAGACTAGTTTTTCTAGTAAAAATAGGTGGTACAGCGACAAGACGCCCTATTGGATCATTACGATCTAATAGAGCGTCTTTTTGTTTTCTTAATCATGCTGTTATTGGATTTTTGACGAAAGGAGAATTTTATATGAAGATGTCAAAGTCCAAACTGCTGTATGTAACACTAGCGAGCTCACTAGCGATTTTATCAACTGCTTGTGGTGCCAAGAAAACTGATTCGAGCAACCAGCCCATCAAGTTTTCCCAGGCCGTTCCTCATAAAACCATTAAAAAAGGAGGAACCTTGACCTATGCTTTAGAAAATGAATCACCATTTACTGGAATTTTTTCAGCTGAAATTGCTGATACTAGTCCCGATTCTGAAGCAGCTGCTCCAGGAGACGAAGCACTTTTTGATATTAATGATCATTATCAATTCACCAATAAAGGAGCTGCCAGTTTAAAACTAAATCATAGTAACAATACTGCTGAAATCAAAGTGAAAAAGAAAGTTCGTTGGTCGGATGGCAAGCCAGTAACCGCTAAGGATTTGGAGTATGCATACGAAATTTTAGCTAATCCTAAAGTTCAAACTACTCAATATACCTCTTCGCTTGAAAATATTAAAGGAATGGCTGAATACCATCGGGGAAAAGCTAATAATATTTCTGGTCTTGAAATGCCAGATGGACCAAATGGAAAGAAATTAATCCTTCACTTTAAGGAATTAAAACCAGCAATGATGAACTCCGCTAATGGCTTCTTCTGGGAACACGCTGCTCCTTACCATTATTTGAAGCACGTTCCCTTTGACAAGCTTGTTTCTAGTCCGCAAGTAAGAAAGCACCCACTCTACTTTGGTCCATATAAAATGGATAAAACCGTTCAAGGACAATCTACTAGTTGGTCAAGAAATCCATATTACTGGCGCGGTAAACCTAACTTTGAACATATTTACATGTCAAATATTACTAATTCTAATGTCTCACAAGCAATTAAGAGCAAAAAATTCGACGTTGCAAATGTTCTAAGCTCACAATGGGAACAGGTAAAAAACACTAAGGGAGTTAATTTTGTTGGTAAAAAAACACTTAGCTACGATTACTTAGCCTTTAAAGTTGGAAAATGGGATGCAAAACTTGGTAAAAATGTTGAAAATCCTCATGCTAAGATGAATAATCCCGCTTTACGAAAAGCAATGGCCTATGCAATGAATGTTGATGTCATTAATAAACGGTTCTACCATGGTTTAGAATTCAGAATTAATTCTTTGATTCCCTCACAATTTACTCCATATTATGACAAAAATATTCCAACCTATTCTTATAATCTAGATAAAGCCAATAAATTACTAGATAAAGCTGGCTATAAAAAAGCACCTGGTGCACTCTATCGGAGTCAACCAAATGGTAAGCCCTTAGTTATCAATCTAGCAGTACGTGGTTCTGGCGAAAACAGCGAGGCCATCTGGCGTAACTACATTCAACAATGGAAAAAAGCCGGTTTAAACGTTAAATTCTTAGGCGGCCGTCCGATGGAATTTAACCGCTGGGTAGCTGCAGTTAAAGCAAGTGATCCTAAAATTGACGTTCTTGAAGGAGCTTGGGGTGCAGCAGGTGATCCTTCTCCAAGCGTGTTCTACGGTGAAAAGATGCCTTATAATTTTGCCCGTTTTGTCTCTCCGACTAATACTAAATTATTGAATGAAATCGATTCTGCCAAATCTTTTGATAAAAAATATCGGGTGCAAAAATTCCACGAATGGCAAAGATGGATGTACAACAAAGCTTATGTAATTCCAACTAGCGGTGCTTACTCAGTGACGGCAGTTAATAGCAAAGTAACTGGCTGGTCACTGAAACCTTCTGCCAACGTTTGGTATGAAGCTGGTTTTAGTAAATAAATATTATTAATATACTTATAAAAATAAAAACAATATCGACTTGTCCTAAAAAAGGAAGCATAACTTACTTGTTGGTGCTTCCTTTTTATTCATCAATTTTTACATAGCGACCACGTTCATCAACAACACCCTTGAAATGATACATTTTACCATCGTCAGTTCGTAATTCACCTAGGTCAATTTCACCATATCCTTTATCAGGATTGGTAATTTTTACATCATTAAAAGTATGTTCAAAAAAGGTACGTACAATTTTACTCTTTACCCTAATATCTTTTGAACGCTCAAAAGCTGCTGCTAATGTAAATCCCTTATCAAGTTGTTCTTTAATAAAAACAATTAAGTAAAGCGTCGATAAATTATATCTTCTAACACCGCTATTATCATCAGAAACAGGCTTAATATAGCCCTTTTCTTCCCAATAGCGTAATTGTCTTTGAGATACACCAACTACTTTGCTAACTTCTCCAATTCCTACTTCAATATTTTGAAAAACATTATGAAGTATCTTTTTTGATTCCATTATAAATTCCTTACCTCGTAATCTTATTTATAGTTTAATAGCTTATGTTAATTTTGACAACATATATGTTAAATATCATGACTTTTATGTAAGATAATTTGACAAAGAAATTATTTAAGAATATAGTTTTTATAGTTTGCAAGATTTTTTAACAATAGAAAGGAAAATTCAAATGGATCAACAACCAACCGATATTCACGGAAAAGCCTATAATCGAAACTTGCTTGTTCTAGTTTTAATTATTGGATCTTTCTGTACTGTGCTAAATGGAACCTTGCTTGCAACAGCTCTTCCCTCAATTATGCGTTCCTTTCATATCAGTACAGCAACTGCTGAATGGCTTTCAACTGCATTTTTATTAGTTAATGGAGTCATGATTCCAGTTTCAGCTTGGCTAATTAATCGTTTTGGCTCAAGAAAAATGTATTTGACAGCAATGTCAGTTTTCTTTATTGGAACAGTGACTGCTGCAGTTGCGCCAAATTTTGGGACTTTATTAACTGGAAGAATTATTCAAGGACTCGGCGTGGGTGTTACTATGCCGCTTCTTCAAACCATCATGCTTTCAATCTTTCCCGCTAATAAACGCGGTGCTGCGATGGGAACAGTTGGTATTGTTATTGGTCTCGCACCAGCTATTGGTCCAACCTTATCTGGGTGGATTGTTGATAATCTTTCCTGGCGTTACTTATTCAGTATTATTGCTCCAATTGCTGGAATTGTTATTATTTTAGCGTTTTTCTTAATTAAAGACGTTCTTCCAACTAAGAAAGAAAAAATTGACGTTTGGTCAGTGACAACTTCAACTATTGGTTTTGGTAGTTTACTTTACGGCTTTTCAGAAGCTGGTAATAAAGGATGGACTAACCCTGAAATTCTAGGATTTATTGGCGTAGGAATTATATTTGTTATTCTTTTTGGCATGCGACAATTAAAGATGGCAGATCCATTTTTAGATATTACCGTCTTCAAACATTTCGAATTTTCTCTAGCAGCTGCTTTAAGTGGTATTACCAATTTAGCAATGGTTGGTATTGAAATGGTTTTGCCATTATATATTCAAAATTTACGTGGTGTATCAGCATTTCATTCAGGATTAATGCTATTACCTGGTGCCTTGATGATCGGAATTATGTCACCAATTACGGGACGTTTATTCGATAAATATGGTGCACGAAAAATGGCAATTACTGGAATGACCCTCTTAGCACTTGGCACTATTCCATTTGTATTCTTAACTGCAGAAAGCTCATATACTATGATTATTGTTTTGTACGCAATTAGAATGGTCGGTGTTGCTTTAGTTATGATGAACGTTACCACTTCAGGAATGAACTCATTGCCTTTAAACAAAATCTCCCACGGAACAGCAGTGAACAATACTTTTCGACAAGTTTTAAGTTCAATTGGTACTGCTATTCTCGTTTCAATTTTAACTACTACAACCAACAACCATATGCCAGCAAAAGAACTGCTTCATACCCTCCCACTTCAATATAAGAATCAAGCAATCAATGCAACTTTAGATGGATTCCGTGCTTCATTTGCAATGAGTATTCTTTTTGCCTTAGTTGCTTTAGTTCTTTCTTTCTTCTTAAAGAAAGGCAACCGTGCACGTGAAAATCAAGAAGAGGTAAACGGATAATGATAATTGTAATTTTAATTTTGGCAGTAATTTTATTTATATACTTTAATGTCATCCCTGGGAAAGGTCATACTCTAGTTTCATGGATTTCTTTAATCATTACTTTGCTTTGCGTGCTGGGTATCGTCGAACATGACTACAATCACTGGGGACTGAAGACAGAAACACAGACTAGCACACAAAATTTAACTTCAAGCGTTAACCCTAACCTACCAATTTTACTTTATCAATCTCTGGGTAATGGAACAGAAAAAGTATATTTATATAAGACTAATAACAATCAAAAGAAGCCCAAAGCAATTAAACTAGATAAGGTTTCAACCAAAGTTAAGCAAGGAAAAGAAGCTAGTCTTAAGATAAGAACTACTCGATATGTTTACAAAGATAATTTTAGCCGGATTATGTTTAGTGCGTTTAGTCATAATAACGAGTTAAAACATAGAGAGTATATTTTTACCCTTCCTTCAAACTGGAAGGTTATCTCGACAAAAGATATGCAGAAATTACAAAAACAAATGCAAGAAAAAATGCAGTCTCAAAAAGCTGCATCCCTTCATTAATTATATTTTCTTCAGAAAAGACGTCCTGAGCGGCGTCTTTTTTTAGTCTTTTATTTTTAGCATTTCATCTAGTGGTACACGTGGAGCTCGATATTCATTAACTCTTGTTGCCATATCGGCATATCCTAATGCTATACCCATGGCAAGCCATTCAGAATCAGGGATATTCATAATTTCTTTAACTGATTCAGGGAATTTTACAATTTCATAAGCTGGCATTGAGTCAATCTCCATTCCTCTAGCTGCTAACATCAAAGTTTGACCAAAAGCACCCAAGTCATAATCTGACCATTGATTTGAATCTTTAGGAATGGTTAAGTAACAAATTGCTGGCGCATCGTAAAGACGTGTCTGTAAATCTTGACGTGTCATATTAGACAACTCTGGATTTTCCCAAAAATGTGCAGTTGCTTCATTGTGCTTTAGCATATTTTCTCTGGGAAACTTAGCCCAATCTTCTCGGTGAGTAGTTGGCCAATCCGGATTTGCCTTAACACCATTCTTAACATTTTCAGCATGGCGCTTTTTAACTGCTGCTAGTGTATTACCGGTTGCAATATATACCTTCCAGGGTTGTGAATCTACCCATGAAGGTGCATGTTGCGCTAACTCAACAACTTTTTCTAAACTTTCTCTTGAAATTTTATCATCTGGGTTAAATAAACGAACTGCATGCCGAGTTAAAATTGCTTCTTCTACGTTCATCATATATTCCCTCTTTATTGTATTAATATCTTATATTTTAACCCTTTTATGACTATAAAAAAAAGCTGCAACCACTTCTGATTACAGCTTAACATGACCTAATGAAGAAAATAAATTGTTACACTTCTTAGGAGGAGAAGTTTCGATCAGTCACCTATATCCTAGTTCAAATTTTAATAATTGTTAAGTGCCTAATTATAGACATCTTGTCTTTTTTCAAAAAGATGCATATATTAAGAATTAGCTTTTAGACTCTACTCATGAGAGGACTAATTTATGAAAAAATATCAATTTTTATCATTTAGAATAGCTGATATTGGCGACTATCTTAAGGTCTTTGCATGTACTGCAGTTATGGCGCAACCAATTATGGCCTTAGTTATGGATATTAAGCAACCAACACATACTCAAGATGTTTTTGGCTTTCTATATAACCTAATAAAATATACCGCCCCTGCTTTTATTTTTGGAATCTTATATACAACTATTAGAACTTATGATTTGAAAAAACATTTTTCTTATCGGAAATATTTTCGCAGTAATTGGTCTAATTTATTTGTACCGACCATTTGGTGGACCTCAATCTATTTATTAGAAATGCCCTGGGAACAACAAGTAAATAAATACTATAATTTTCCAACTTTTTGTTGGCAATTCATTAACGGAAATGCGGCACCGCACCTTTGGTATAACACGATGATGCTACAATTTATCATCCTAATGCCACTCTTTTGGGCGATTAGTCGCTATGTAGGGAAGAATACTAAACGTGGAATAATAATTGCAATTGTCACATTTATCCTTTATTTCACTTGGCTTGGGTTTTACGATACCTATGTCTTTCATGGCATCCATCAAAATGACTGGTATTTACTGGATAGAGTTTTTATCTCTTTCTTTATCTATGGCGTCTATGGAGTTTTAGCCTGGCAATTACGCGATTATGTCAACGCATTTTTAACTAATTTTTGGTGGCTACTTAGTATTATTTTTATTATTTGTTTTATTTGGACCAATATTGAATTGCAAGATTTTGGCCACCCCATTAATTTTAATAATGCTCCATATTATAAACCTTCCATGACACTATACTCTTTAGCAGTAATTGCTCTTATTGCTGCATTTTGCTTGCATCAAGTAAAGAAAAATTCTCAAACTAGTTTAAAAGTTTTTCATTTTCTGGCTATTTACGCCTATCGTGCGTATCTTTCTAATGTATTCTGGAACCAATTAGTTTGGCGCGGTCTAAACATGTCGTTTCATGCTCACTATCATCCCTTTTTAACTTTCTTTGGAACATGGATTTTTACTTGGTGTCTATCTTTTGCTTCTGCTTACTTATTACATCTTTGCTGGAGTTGGGTTAAAGAAAATAAATTATCGAGAATTAGTTTTCTGTTCAATTAAAAAGGCATTCTAATGACGAAAAACTATCATTGGGATGCCTTTTTATTTAACACTTAATTCTCTTGGATTTGGACTTGACCTTAATTAATCTAGCAATTTGGTTAATATCTGCATTATTTTGAGCAATAATCAATTCTTTATTTGACCGCGGATAATCAATAACTTGACCATGATTTGCAGCAAAAGCTTGTAAAAACAACTTGCTACTCCTACCATTTCCTTCCCTAAAGGGATGAAGATAATTTAAGCGATCAAGCAAAAAGGCATAATCGGTGTTGGCAAGTTCTTTTTGACTAGCCAATTGCCTCATTTTCTCATCTATCTCTTCAATTCCAAACTTAATTCGAGTATATTCTAAAAACTCAGTATCTCCTTTAATCAGCTCATAATCTCGAATTTGTCCTGCCCAATCATAAAGCCAACCAAACATAATTTTATGAATTTTCTTCAAGTCTTCAACGCTAGTAATCTTTTTATTCTTCCTCAAAAAAGCTAACGCGCGCACAGCTGAACCTAAGTATTCTTTTTGCGCTAATTCTGCTGCATCCTTAATATTGAGTTTATTTTTAAGTGTTCCATTGGGATAAAGAAATTTTCTACGATACCATTCTGTATCTTTTCTCTCCTCAATCATCTTCCCCACCCCAGATCTGACTTATTTCAGTTTGGAATGTAGGAGATGGATTAAGTGCTTCATCAAGCAATCTTAAAATATCCTCTTCATCAGGTTGCCAACCTTCTAAATGCTCACTTTCTACCACAAAGCGAATTTGTTCATAAATTTCAGGATCTTCAATATAGATTCCTTGAATCATTTGGCTATGATCATTAATCTTTAAAGAATAAACCGGATCAAGTAATTCTAATAAATCTCCAGGTCGCATATTCAAAGATGACGACAAAGCTGATAAGACCGAACTGGACCAATTATCAGGATTTTCGTCGAGTGCTTTTCTTAAATCTTGTTCTGCCAAATGTTGATTTTGAGAAATATCTTTTAATGTAAGCTGGTGATTTGTAAGTAAAATTGATATTTTTGATAGCATAAGTATCCTCACTGATTATTAACTATCCTTATTTTAAATCAAAAGCTCATATTTTCGAAAAAACATTCAATTAAAAATAGCAAATTAGTCACTTTCAAGATCACTAATTCGCTATTTTACTAACTTATTTAAATTTTATTCAACAGTCACACTCTTAGCTAAGTTACGTGGCTTATCAACGTCTAATCCCTTATCTTTAGAAGCATAATATGCAAGCAGCTGTGCCGGTACAACAGTTAAAAGCGCAGACATATAGTAGTTAATTTCTGGTAATACCACATCATCGCCCTCTCTAGCGAAGTCCTTACCAACAATTGTAATAATATTAGCTCCGCGAGAAACAACTTCTTGAATGTTACCACGAGTTAAATCGGCAGTTGCTGGATCATTAATTAAAGCAATAACTGGAGTGCCTTTTTCTATAAGAGAAATAGTTCCATGCTTTAATTCAGCTGCAGCAAAACCTTCAGTTTGAATGTATGAAACTTCCTTAAGCTTCAATGCTCCTTCTAAGGCAACAGCATAGTCAATTCCGCGTCCAATATAGAAGGCATTGCGTGACTTAATTAAGTACTTGTCAGCAATTTCTTTTAAACTTTCCTTGCTGTCAACAAGCTGTTGCATCCCTTCAGCTGCAATGGCTAAATCATGCTTTAAGTTCCAGTCTTTTGCATCTTGATTATTAAGTGCTTCACCCAAAGCTTTAGCAAGCACTGCTTGAACAGCAATTTGAGCAGTATAAGCTTTAGTAGATGCAACGGCAATTTCAGGACCTGCTTCGAGCAGCATAGTGTAGTCTGCTTCTCTTGATAAAGTTGAACCCTCTACGTTAGTAATGGTTAAACTTGGAATATTACGCTTATTAACTTCTTTTAAAACAACGCGTGAATCAGCAGTTTCACCAGATTGAGTTAGAAAAATAAAGAATGGCTTTTTACTCAGCATTGGGAAATGATAGCCAGCTTCTGAAGCTAAACCAACCTCTATTGGAATACCTGTGTAGTGTTCTAAAAGCGTCTTTCCTACTAATCCAGCATGGTAACTAGTACCTGCTGCATAAATGTAAATTCGATCTGCTTTAGAAAGAGCATCAATGATTTGAGGCTCAACCTTAACGTCACCATTTTCATCAAAATAAGTTTGAGAAATTTTACGCATAACGCTTGGTTGCTCATCGATTTCTTTTAGCATATAGAATTCATAGGTGCCTTTTGAAGCAGCATTTGGATCAATATCTAATACGTGAGGTTTACGTTCAACTTTTTTACCGTCAACAGTTTCAATTGTGTAAGAATCCTTGGTAATGTCACCTACGTCACCATCTTGTAAATCAACAAAAGTCTTAGTTTGATCTAAAACAGAGATTGCATCAGAAGCAATAATATTAAATCCATCTCCAAGACCGAGCATCATTGGTGACTTATTTTTTGCAATAAAAACATGGTCTGGTTCAGTATTATCAACCAAAAGAAAAGCGTATGAGCCCTTCACTAACTTCAAAGCTTCTTTAAATGCAGAAAAACCGTCTAAATTCTTTTCACGTGCAATTTTACCAATTAATTGAACAACCACTTCAGTATCAGTATTTGAATGGAACTTAACACCTTGTAAATATTTTTCTTTTAACTCCACATAATTTTCAATTACACCATTATGAACCAAGTAAAAACGCTTAGTTTCATCAAAATGAGGGTGAGCATTATCAACTGTTGGCTTACCATGAGTTGCCCAGCGAGTATGACCAATTCCAACTAAGCCTTGTTCATCTGGAGTTAACTTTTCTTTTAAGTTAGAAATTCTACCAACTGCCTTAGTTAAATATTCATTGCCATTAAGATCATTTAAATACATACCTGCTGAATCGTAACCACGGTACTCTAAGTTAGTTAGACCATTTAAAATAATATCTCTTGCAGGTTTTCCAACAACACCAACAATTCCACACATACATTTTTCTCCTTTGGTATAGTTCATTTGAAATAAATGGACTATCTTTTATTTGTTGTCATATGAGCAATAATAACCCTATATTAAAAATTGGTCAAGAAGTTTTATTTGTAATTGGTCTATATCAAAAAGAAGAAAAATTGCACAAAAAAAGACGCCCCATGCGGAGCGTCATATCAGTGATTTGGGTGAGATTCGAACTCACGACCCACGGTTTAGAAGACCAAATCGTTTGATTTTATGTAATTTTCTATGTTTTTAAGTGCCTGAGATATGGCACTTTTTCTTTTATTTGAATTTATTCTATTTTAAGTTTGGGGGTCACAGCGGGGGTCAGTTGATAATTACTTATAGTTTCATTTTCTACATATATTATACATCTAATTTTGTTATAATTATTTCAGCGACTATTGCCTCCCCTTGAAAGGAGGTGAGTTCGTTGAAGGAATTTCTAACTTTAGTTATAGCTCCAATTCTTGTGGGAATGGTGAAATCACTATTCGATCACTGGCTGGATGATCGGCGTAACAACAAAAAACATAAATAGTCGCATTTCCACCCTCAACGTTTGATAGGTTGCGTCAAGCGATAAAAAAAGCATTACCTTTTGTAGCGATCAGGTAATGCTTTTTGAGTTCATTGAATTTTAGAATTCCTAACTTGTTGCAAGTTAAGTATAACATATTGTAAGTAAAATTGTAACAAGAAAACATAGTTAAAATAATAGAAAATTTGTTGTATGCAAAAAGCCGCTCCAGAGAAACATCTCCAGAGCGGCTTTTGAATTATATTAAATTATTTGAAAGTTCCCCACGGCTCACTGCCGACACGACCAACTAAATAGCCATTCTTACCATTTTCTCTCGGTTGCTGTAACCATACACGCCCAGCACTATCTCTAGCCCAAGCATTGTATTTAACTTCTGAACCTGCTGGTAAGGTGGTAATCAGTGTGCTTTGCGTATTAGCGCCCCAGCGAAGATTAATCGCTCCACCAGTGATGAAAGTACCATGTTCTTCATGCCAAGTCACACCTTGTACATCAGTCCATGTTTTTTCTGATGCTGATTGTGCAACAGATGGCTGAGCTACTGGTTTGCTATCATTTTTTAGATCAATCAAGCTGATGTTTCCGTCAACATTTAACCCGCGCCAGTTATCGGTAAATTGCCAAATTGCTACTCCGTTCATTGATGGAAAGTAGCCAAAGTTTGGTTCACTTACCGCAGTACCATTACCTGATGGATATGCTGCTACCCACAAACAATTAGGATACTTGGCTAAAATTCTAGAAGTATTAATTTTGTCTCTCATAAGATAAGCGCCTGAGTATAGTAAAGGCTTATAACCAGCACCCACAATAGTATCTAAGAAAGATAAGATAGCAGTCGTATTAGTTTCACGATCTCCTCTAGTTTCGTTTCCACTTCCTTGTTCATAGTCACAAGCTAAGTAAGTACCTGCTTCAAGACCAACAGCTTTTGCAGAAGTAACTGCATAGTTACCTTCTTGAATTGCTACGTTACTATTGCCACTAAACCTCGCATAGTGATAAGCCATTGGCAACATACTATTAGCTCTTGCAGTAGATACTTGAGATTGTGCTTTAGGATTACGATAATCTAAGCCCTCTGACACTTTAACAACGGCAAATTTCGATCCGGAATAATTGCCGCTGTTATGACTTGATACATCTACACCGTAACTTCTTTTAGCTACTTCAACCATAGTTACCTCCTACTTCTTTACTTCTTTCAATTCGCCAACAATGGTCTTACTTTTCAATTGTTTGGCTGCATCGTCTTCCTTAGTCAGTGTTTGCATACTATCAACGAAATTTTTCGTTTGCTTCATCGTAGTAACCGACTTCTCAATCTCGCCCTTGATATAAGCTGTTGAGGGATGCGGTAAATGAGCCATATCCAAAATATTGATAAGGGCATTAAAAGCCGCTACCAGCTTTTCTTGGCCTGATCCACCTTCTTTGTCAGTTTGAAAAACAATTGCTCCTGCAGATCTAGCAATCATTTGCTCAGCCTTAGCTAATGCGTCTCCTTGCAGTGCTTTCTTATCAATTTCAATTTTGTGCTTTGAATAAAAATAAAAGATTATTGTCACAACTACCGATAGAACAACAATAACCAAGTCTGTAATTTGTCCTAAACTCATTTTCTATCCTCTTTTTCTTTAAAATCATCTATCTTGTTTTCTAACCGTTTAACCTTCTTGCGCAACTTGTCATTTTCTGCATCAATTTCATCAAAAGCTTTCTCACTTTCAAGCCAACGATTTCTATATAAATCACGGTCAGCTCTCAATTCTTCTTTATCGTCTTTTGAAACATCATGACTAGTCTTGCGTAGAGCATTCCAAGCAGTAAGTCCTGCAACAAAAACAGAAAAAAGAAGTGCTATTTCACGGATTAAGTTAGCCCAATCTTGCACTTCTCATCACCTACTTTCGTCGTTTTACAGTCTTAGAAAATACTGCTAAATATTGAATTACTAATAGCCACCCAATTAACGCTACAATCGAAAGCAATCTGCTATAGTCATGCATGACCAAAACATGCCCCAGTTGCAAAACTGTTAGCATCATCAAAAAGAATGCTGAGCAAGCTAATAACACAGCATTAGCCAGCTGACTTTTTCCACCCGAAAAAACAAATGCAATCAAGCCAATTCCGACCATAATTGCAAAAGCATCGACTAGATCGTTATTGAAGAGCCATTGCCATTCTGGCGGCCAGTAAAAAAAGTAATCGTTCACTAAAAGAATAATTCCAAAAGCTGTAAGCAAATTTCCCAAAATCAAATGAAGCAAATTAAGTTTAGCCGTTTGCCACAGTATTTTGATCTCCTGCAACATAATCATCACCCGTAATTCTCTTATAGCCATCTGCATCAAATGCCCCTTGCTGCACAAATCCTGCAATGGTGTTGTCTGTAAAGTACCCATTATCTAATGCAGATTTACACAAACTTTCAAGGTTTGAATAGATAGAACTGAAATCGAAATCAAACATTATTCAGCACCTTCTTTTTTCTTAGTTTCATCAGCTTTATTTGACTTATCTGGTGTGTTTACTGGCTTAGAAAGTTGTTGAACCATTGGCACAAGTTGAGCAAGAACTGCTGTAGTTTGTGCTTGTCCCTTTTGTACACCGCTTAAAGCTTGAACGACTTTATCATTATTTTGAGCATCTTTAATCTTAGCTGCTTCGTAGTTTTCCATTTTCTTTTGCATAGCTGCATTACTTGCTTGCAACTTAGCAATTAAAGCTGGTTGAGATTTATCACTGTTTTCAATCCAACTATGAGAGTCATCGTCCCAAACTGCATCAATTAAATCCTCACTAGGCTTTTCTGCATGCCAGCGATAAGGCAAGTCTACTGGACTAAGCTCTCCTGGATAAGGAATTTCCAAGTGATGAAGAGCTGTAATTGGACTAGTTGGATCAGAGAAGTAATAAAAGCTGATTTTTCCATCAGCAACGACTTGTTTTAATAAATCTAAAAAGTTTTCTGCTTCCATAATTTTCCTCCATAAAAAAATCCTTAGTTAAACTAAGGATTAAATAGGTCTATTCAAATATTCATGCCATTGTCCCCAAGCTGAGAGACTTGAGGATTTTCTGCCGTACATATTATCGCCTTCATAGAGCGTTTGATAAACAGTATTAGCATCAAATACTGTCACTTTAACGTAAACCCAGTGCGCATTATCGGTTGGATATGGTCCACTTTGAACATGACAATTTGAAAGACGATACATTCCTGTGCTTCTTAAGTTATTAAGATTTACAGTGGTATTATTGAACTCTCCTTGAGGAGTATTGTAATCAGTTCTCTTCTTCAAGTTCATTAACTCAGTTCGCATAGTTGTTAAATTGGTATTCAGGTTATTGATTGCCTCTGCTATCGGCTTCAAAGCTGCAGCATCAACTAAGAAATTACTAAAGTGTCCTGATGGATCAAATTTTCCAACTTGGGTGTTATGCCAGCCTTCGGAAGCTACATCATAATCAGTAATTGATGTAATACTCTGATTAGTTAAGTCGCCAGCATTAGCTATTCTTTGCCAATCTGTAAATCTAGTTGAATTCCACGTTCTCACATATAATTGACCACTATTTGTATCATACAGAGTTTGTTGGCCGTTCCATTGATTGGCATTTACGGACATACTAAACCAAGCTGACACAGGAGAATTTTTTAATCCGGAAGGACCTGCCGCATTATAGAACCCCGTATTCTTAACGTTATTCAAATCAGTATTATTTTGAATGCTGTAAGACTTGGTATTATTTAACAGCCATGAAACCTTATTAGCAGTCCAGTCGCTATCAAAAATGTTAATCTTATATGTTCCGTCTGCCTCTTGAGTTACAAACTTAGTATCTTGGAAAATATTACCGTTTTGATCTAATGATTGCTTTACAAATTTCAACTTTTTAAGATGTTCATTCGTGACTACTGAACGCCAACCAGTCCAAATATCGCCATTCTTAGTATTCAACCAATAACTACCGTCTTGATCTACAATAGTAACTGAACCCCAACCCGAATCGAATAGTTTGACTGCAAAGAACCATTTCTTATTGTTCATTGGTGGCAAGTTCTTGACACCATCACCATTACCGTTCCAATATTCAATCTTATTACCAGCATGATCTAACAAGTCTCCATTAGGATCTCCTGCTTCAATGGGTAACTTTGCATTAATTGCATCAGCAAGTTGTCCGATAACGCCTTGATCTACAAGCCATCTTGAAAAAAGCCCATTTGCGTCAAAATGAGCGTTGTTATCAAAAGTAGCAGCCTTATTCTTTACATCATAGCCAGTAAGCACATTAGCTGTTAAAGTTGGTAAGGTTACTGCACCACTGGCATTAGCAGTGTGCCCATTTACCGACTTAACCTGACCAGTGATTTTATTATCAACTTCTTTCTTGGTGTAAGTAGTAGCTTTATCGGCTTTCTTGTTTAATTCGCTGTCTACATAGCCTTTGTCTGCCTTAGGAGCCACTTTACTATTCACTTCATCTTTGGTGTAAGTATTTGATTTATCAGCCTTTGTTCCAAGTTGCTGTTCTACAGTAGTTTTATCAGCTTTAGTACCCAGCCTATCAGTTACGCTTTTCTCAAAGTTTGTGTGATAAGTAGAGTTCTCCAATTTATAATCGTTTAAGCTCTTAACGATTTCAGCGTCTTTTTTATCAAGTTTTGCTACAGCTGTATCAACCTCGGACTTGCTATACACTTCCTTTTTACGATAAACATCATCCGGACTAACTTCAACAGTTACCTTATCAGTTCTACCAATTACTAGATACATCAAAAAATCAAACTTAAATAAAGTTTGCTCCCCAAAGTCTGGAATGTATTCTGGCGTTTTTGCAGTAGCTATACCGTAAAGAATTTCATTTTTATCAGGCTCTTTTGCGTAGATACCAACAGTATGCACATTATAACCAGTCTTCAAATTCTGGTTATCAAAGGTCATTCTAACACCTAAAACAGTATCTGAATTATCAGACGCATCTCCTACATCACTCAACTTCACTGATTGCTGGATACTTGGTAACTGGGTTAAGTTTTGAAGTTCTTCAACAGTCTTTCCTGATAAGTTATCAGTTGATGAAACACCTCTCGTTAAAGAAAAAGTTGCTGTACCTTTGTTAGCTCTACGGGCTAAGTCGATACCTTCGTTAGTTAAAATTGTCTTATTATATTCTGACATCTCATCACCTCACTAGTTAAACACTTGGCTGGGACTTGCTTTTGCTATGCTAGCTGCTTTTACAACGTTACCAATGCCCAAGTTCAAATTATCAGAAACCTTTGCAGTGTTTAGCAAAATCTTTACTTGATACAAGAGATTAGCTGGCAAGTAAACATTTAACAGATATTTCAAGTAATTTATCTGATTACTTGTCATTTCTGCTGATTTAGCAGTTGCTACAACAGCCCTTGCACCGTAATTAACATCAATTTTCACTGGAAGATTAACGTTGTTTAGCATATCTCTGAAAAACCTAATTGTTATCGGTCTTGGTGGTAGTACATACATCAAGACCTTGTTTCTGCGCATTTCTAAAGTATCGTTTTCATCTGGAACTATACCCAGTTGACTTTCAAAGAGTGAAATACCTTTTGTATCAGCAGTTGAAACAAATTCATTTAGTAATGTCCGCAAATGGCTATCTTCTAAATCCTTAAGTGTTAAACTTTCAGACTTAAGCAACTCCTCCATCTCATACACGCCCTCATAATAATCAGGCATGTAGTTTAGAAGTTCGTACTTATTGTTCATTGATCGTCACCGTCCCGACTACTGGTAATTGTGACTTTGAATTAGTAAAAACTAAATCTATATCGGCGTCCCTGCCGTTTAAAGATGGAAGCTTAGCATTGACCACACCTTCCGTCAGCATAACTTGAGACAGGATCTTAGAACGATATATGGTTTCTTGATAACCCCTACCAAGTTTTTGATTGATATCTGCCCAGTCCTTTCTCAATGATTGGAAGTAGCCCTCAACTGCTTTAGTAATGCTGTCTTTCACATACCGTGTTGCTTTTGTATCATCAAGTTTTACTGAAATATCAACATTTACAATTAATTCTTCAGGAGCAGTCACAGTTACAGCATGGTCAATTGGAGCTAATCCATAACCCTCTGCTTGTTTATCTTCTGGGTCAAGTGTATTTTTAACTTTCTGTACTAAACTAGCACTAGCAGGCATTAAATCATTATTCAAAATAACCACTTTAACAGTACCACCACCATTCCAAGTCGGATAAATCTGTGCTGCTCCTACTTCGTCAATCTTACTGGTCATTTCTAGGTAGTCTGCCACATTACCACCGTAAGCAATCCAACTTTGAGAACTCAGCAATCTTGCTCTTAAGTGGTCGTCACTTTCTACATCCCTTGCAGGAGCTGTAATTTCTGTAATTTCAGCCCATGAAAGCAAGTCGTTGGGAGTAACAGGTAAAATCTGTCCGATATAACCATTAGCGCTTGATCCTTTAACTTCTGCTGTTAATTCAACAGTCAAGTCATCATTGACCTTTGTCACAGCGTAAAAAATAGGCGAGTCGCCAATGCTGGCAAATTTATCTCCTATTTGAACGTTGTTTAATGGTTCTTTCTTATCATTTAAAACTTTTGCCTTAGCTTCGGTTTGAGTAGCAGGATATCGACTTGTACCATGTTCAATTGCTCGATAGTCTAGGAACTCTCCAGAAGCTGTTTTGATATAAGTTTCTTTGATTACATTAGCCATATCTAAGGATTGCTGACCCATAACCAATGCAGCAGGAGCTAAAGCGTCATAGATTATTGAACCCTCACGCTTATCTATGTTATCAGGCACAGCGTCAAGCATTTTTCTTAAAAAATAGTCATAATCCTTGTTTTGAAATTCAGTAATTAATTCATTGGGACTCACTTAATGCTTACCTCGCTTTCTATTGGTATATTTCCATAACTAGTTTGGCATTCTCCAGTAAGAGTTAGAGTATTGGGACTTGTTTCACTGATACTAGTAATATCAACTTTTATTACACGTTCATCAGCCAGCAATGCTTCTTTGACTATTCGCTCAGCTTCAACTCTGGCATAGCCTAAGTCTTTTCCCAGTAAATCGTTTAAATCATTACCATATTGATCTGTATAAATCGGAAAAACAAAACGTTCTGTTTTTAGGATCTTATCTACAGCTTGAACCATAGCACCTAAGCCATCAAACTTATTCCGTATTCTGCTGTTAGCAATCTGAAAGGTTAGTGTTGGATTTTGATTTTCTTCATTATCCAAATTAACCACCCTCTCTCTCAAATAAGTAGAATTGTTGACCGCCATCAGCACGGATCATAGTTACCTTATCTCCAACTCTTAGGGAATTATCAAAAGTAAAAGTAGCGGGTTTAGTGGTCTTTTCAGTTTTAGGCTTTTCTCCGTCTTTGCCTTTCTTTTCTTCTGTAGTCGTCAAACTACCACTCATTGAAAAGCTTCCAATGTGCTTTCCCAATACAATGAAATTATCGTCAATAATCATTGAGTTAGAAATTTGTACCCTTAAAGGAGAAGCACTGATAACACGACCATAGATAACATCGGAATACTCAGAATCACTACCGCCCCGTTCCGTCAACATTTTTATAAGCTGTTCTCCTGCCATTTTGTACCTACTTTCATTTCTAAGCTACAAGTGTAATCAGTACCAAAGTTATGTGTTGCTTTCAAAATAGGGCAATTAGTCCAAGTTTTACCGAAGTCTTTAATTTTGACGTTAGCACCAGCACCTGCAATTAGAGAAGTATCGCCCATACAATCAAGCGTTAGCTTTCTTTCTGAAACATTACGTTTCTTCAACTCGTCATTAGCTTGCTGAACCATTTGTGCCCAGTTAGCTTTGTTCTTGGCATTGACTACCTTAACAATCTGACCCCAAGTTCTAATCGTATTTCCTCTAGCAGAAGCAATCGTAAAACTCGTAGTAGCTGGATCATCTCCAGTGTCAGAAGTAGCAGTTGCTGTCTTAGTCTGCGAGTTATCAGTGTTCTTCTGAACTACTTGAACCACGTTAGCAGCATTATCAATACTTTCTGAGTAAGTGTAATCGGTCATCGTGTTTTGAGTATCAATAACTAAAAGAGTTCTTGTAGGAATAGGCGCTCTCCTAAGTTCGATATACATATGATTAGCAACAATGCAGTACATCTCGCCAGTGGCAGAGTATGTCTTGTCAATTGCACTCTTAATCATGTCAAAGCCAGTTTTTCCATCACAAACTTCCGCAGGCACTCTGTAAGTTGGCTGTTCCTTGATATGAAATGGTACACCGAAACGGCGGCAAACATTACTGTATCTATCTCCAAGCGTCCCTGATTGAAAGACGACTGAACCTTCACTCTTTAGATATCTTTCAAAGTCGTAAGCTTTAACGCTCACTGTAGTGTCTGACGTGCATTCAGCACTGAAAACGAAACCCCAGAAAATATCTTTATTATCCCAAGCAAAGTCTACAATTGCTCCCATTGCTGGGATTATTGGATCTTTGCCGTTCACGATATCAAAGGTTAATTCTCCAGCGGAATAATTTAAATCAGTTACCCACTTAAGATTTTTAACCATGTCCTTGATTTCGACACCAATTCTAGCGCCACCATTATCGTGCTTTAGAATTTGAAGTTTTGTAATCATGCTAATCTCACTTCACTCTGCCTAACCCAGCCCCGAGGTCCGCCATTTACTAATGCAACGTGAATTGGGAATGGGTGACCCGGTGCTAAATAAGTAATGCGTCTTCTTACGTTATTCTCATATACACCCGGTGCACTTCCATAGCTATCCAACCGTAAGCGACCATTCACAATCACAATTGAACCAATACCCAACTTCTTAGGAGGAGCTGGTCTTGGTTTAGGTTTAGGAGGAGCTGGAACATTAACTTTATGGTACTTAACTTCTCTATACTGCTTTAAGCCCAAAGTATAAGCGTATTCATCTGCAAAGCCGCTCTTAAAGCCATATTCAAAACTAGAAATCGTCATAGTTACACTAATTTTAGTAGAGCTGACAACTAATTGAACATGATGTTTATTAGCTTGAATGTTTTTAAGCCAATTAATGTACTCATCAGGTTTTAACAGCTTATCTGAACTAATCCAAGAACTATGTTTCTTTGGAAAGACACTATCAATCGTAAGAGATACCAATTTCATGTTACCTACTCGATTAATCTCTCCCAAGTTCACAATAGTTTCCGATTTATCATCAGTTTCATATTTCAAAGTTAATTCTGACGGGTTCACAGGCAATTCAACCGTTCTATTAGTTGAATAATCAGTGATATAAACACCAAAGCCGTTGACCGGCATATTAACCACCTCCTAGAGCTTTATTACGTCTATCAATAATCTTTTGATCGATCTTATCTAAAATCTTGTCTACGTCTGCATCTGGATTGCCAGAAGCATTGATGACAATAGCACCTTTATCAATTTGAACTTGAGTACTATTGTCTGTTTGGCTACTACTGTTGTTATTAGTCAATACTGAATTTGGAGCGATTGAACCAGATGTTACTGTATCGCTACCCACTGCTGAAGAAACAGCACCTTGTCCGAAAATGCCAATATTAGCTCTTGAACCATCAAGCCCAGTAATTGCACCAGCAACATTGCTGATTGCGTCCAGTGCTCTATCAAATCCAGCTGCAAGTAAATCTCCTGGATTTATGCCACTTAATCCAATAGGATCTAAGGTTGGCGACATACCACTAGCAGCATCTACAACACTTTGCGCCATACTTGCAGAAGCATCAGCAGCTGCACCAGCATCTCTGTTTAATCCTATGATTAAACCTTGATCGACCCAGCGACCATACTGTCTAAACAATCTTGAAGGAGACCCAATATGAAGCACGCTCTTAGCGGCACTTACAACTTTACTTGCTACTCCTTGCACTGCACTAACGGCAGCGCCAATCATTGACTTAATACCATTGACTAAACCTTGAATTAACTGTCTACCCACAGAAACTAAGGCACTTCCAAAACTTCTAGCAGCATTTACAGCGCTGGAAATACCGCTTCTAACAGCACTTACTACTCTACTCATTGCGCTAGTCATTGCTGAAACCAGCATTGATCCAGCGGCAACAAATAGTGACGCCATAACCATGACAGAAGCACCAACTGCAACTAGAGCAGTGGCTACAGCCATTGCGGCGGCAGCTACTACCATTAAGCCAGCGCCAAGCATAATTGCAGCGGCTGCCAAGAGCATCAGACCTACTGCAGCAATCATTGCCATAGGACCAACCATCATTAAAGCAACTGCCAGTAACATCAAACCTACTGCTGATACCATAGCTGTAACCATAATCATCATTAAAGCTACAGACATCATCATTAATCCAACAGCAGCAACCATAGCCATTGCAGCTACTAAGACTAGTCCAACTCCGAGGAGCAAGATACCTACAGCAGCTACTAATCCCATAGCCATGACTAGAGTTAATGCAACACCTAAAAGAAGTAGTCCGACAGCCGCTATTAAGGACATTGGACCAATTAGTAGTAACGCAACTGATAAGAGAATTAAACCAACAGCAGCAACCATTGCGCTAACCATGATTAGCATTAAAGCTACGCCCATCAAAAGCAAGCCGACTGCGGCAACAATACCCATTGCAGCGACTAAGACAAGTGCCACACCAAATAGGAGCATTCCAACAGCTGCAATAATTACCATTACAGCAACTAGAGCCATTGCTACTCCTAAAAGTAAGACACCAACAGCTGCAATTAGAGCAGTAATTCCCACTAAGGCTAAACCTACAGCAAAAATTAATGCTCCAACACCTGCTGCAACTAAACCTACAGCAAGAACTGCTAAAGCAACGCCTAAAAGAAGTACTCCAACAGCTCCAACTATTGCAGCTAAACCAAATACAGCAATTGCTCCAGCTAAAGCAAGCAAGCCAACTGCTGCGCTAGTTCCATATTCTGAAATAGTAGGTAGTTGAGTAGCTAAAAGTGCGATACCCGCACTTGCTACTAAAACGGCAACGCCGATTAATAGCAGTGCGGCAGCAAAGATAGCAAAGCCAACCGCTCCACCAATCAAAGCTGGTCCTAAAAATCTTACTAAGACCACTAAGGCAGCGATAGCGGCAATCATCCCAAAGAATGTTGCTATAGCACCGCCACCTGCACTAGATATCTGAGTAGCTGCATCAGCTAACAATTTAAATCCTGCACCGAGCGCTAAAGCCCCAGCACCAACTAGGGCAAATGCTGCACCTAGTTTCATATATGCTCCAGCATTACTTAAAATCTTACCCGGCTTAGTCATTTTTGGCGAATCAATTTCAGGAGCTTTGATCTTCTTAGCATTCTTGAAGCCTTTCAAGAACTTAGAAACTTCTTTCATATAGCCAGCAATTTTTCCCATAGCCTTCAACATTGTAAAAGCTATTGCTAATGCGGTAAGAGCTTGCGCAATATTATTAATTGTGCCAGGATCTAGTTTATTCAGTTCTTTTAGCCCCCAAATAACAGCTTCAAACACTAAGCCTTTTAGCCCACCTTTTAAGATGATAAAAGCTTGGGCTAACATCTGAAGTGTGCCTGGATCTAGTTCACCAAGCGCTTCTGCAATTCCAGAAATAGATTTAGCAGCACCCCCCAATGCTCCACCAGCTAGCTTTCCTAGTTGCTTAAATAAGCTATCTCCTCCGTTAGTTTGGTCCATCGTATTGACTAACTTACCGACAGAGTCAGTAATACTATCAAATGTATCTTTTAGAGAATTAAAAGCGCCAGAATCAGCAAAGCCTTTTTTAAAATCATCAAAACCAGTCTTTAAATCGTCAAAAATTGGTTCCATATCAGCAACAGCTTTAAATAATCCGTCAACGAAACCATCAAAATTAACATTTGATAGCTGATCCGTTAAATCAGAAACAAATTTAATGCCAACTTTACCCACTCTATCAAATGCACCTTGCAATTTGTTAGCCATTGTTTCTTTTAAACCGTCAATAGCTTGCCCAACTGTTTTAAATTGAGTAGCCATCTTGGTAAAGTTGGCGTTTGTTCCTGTTTTAGCTATTGCGTTCAAGAAGTCCTCAGTTTTAACCTTTCCATCTTGAACGTTCTTAATTAATTGTTGGGTACTTACACCCATTGTCTTAGCAACGGCAGAAATACCTGCTGGAGTTTGTTCTAGCATAAGTTTAAAGTCTTGCCATTGCACCATTGGCTTGGCAGCCATTTGAGTTGCCTGCTCTGACAAAGTCTTCATAGCTTGTTGCGGATTAGAAGAAGCAGCAGCTAAACCACCAAAACCTCTAACTAATTGGTCCACGTTTTTCGTGCCAACAGCAGCCAATTGTGAGTAAGTACTTGCCATATCAGAAGCACTGTAAATAGTTTGCTGGGCGAACTGTTGCATTGACTTTTTAGCAGTAGCAATTTCAGCCGGACTTTTGCCCAATTGGTGCATGTTCCCATCGAAAGTCTGCCATGCTTTACTTGCTTCATCTAATTCGCCATACATGGAACGAATTCCAGTACTAGCAAGTTCCATACCTTTGTTGATTGCTCCGCCAACAACAGTACCGCCAACAATTGACTTGAACATACTACCGCCACTAGAACCGCCAGAAATAGCTTCTTTCAATTTGCTCATACCACTTTGCGCTTTTTGCAAACCACTAGACAGGCGATCTAATGGGTTACTAAAAGCGTCATTAATCTTAACAGTGGTGCTAATTGTACTCATTTACTACCTCCTTTCTTTGCTGAATGCAAAAAAATAGGCTAAGCATTAAATATGCTTAGACCTAGCCTTTCTTTTTGCTTTTCTCTCTTCTTCTTTTTCGTATTTTTGTCGTACTTCAATCGAAGCGACGACTAAAGCCTGCTCACGCCTTGACATCTCCGCCCATTGTTTAGGCGTCCAGTGATATTCATTAAGAACATAGTGATAAATGTTAAAGTCGCCAACAGACTCATTTATTAGTTTTTTGCTTCTTCAACCAAGTCTTCTGAACTGTCATCATCGTTAAGACCTGATAAGTCCATAATTGCCTGTGATAGCTCAGTGTATTCACCAACTTTAAGCATTTTCTTTAAAACTTCTTCCGGCTTAGCAATACAGCCCCATGAAGTTTGCAACTTTTCATTGTTTAAGTTAGGAGAAACAACAGCTTCTGCTACAACTAAACCTTGGAACTGATTTTCATCAGTTTCTTGTTCGTATCTATGTGTCTTACGGTTGAGAACTCTCTTAGTTGCTTGCTTTCGAATATTTGACACTTCATCAGCAGTTAAAGACTTAATCTTAAAAGGAGACTTAAATCTTTCAAGCTTAACTTCTTTTTCTTCTACTGGACTACCAACATTTTTAAACAAAAAATCTTCAACACTTTCAGCCATTTATTTTCTCCTTAATTAATTCCATTAAATGCTTGGACTAAGTTGACGCCTTCAAAAGTAAAATCACTTTCCCATTCCATTACGCCGTCATCAGCTTCAAAATCGGCAATTGGAATATCGTCCAAGTTGACATCTGTTAATTGCACCACTTGCTTACCAGTTCTTGAAGTTGGATCATGGATAGTCAAAGTTGCATCAAAATACAAATCCCCACCATCTTGAGTATAAGGAATACCGTACTTAATCCAGTTTGAGTTAACCAAGTAACCACCTAAAGTTCCCGTACCTTCAACAGAAGTAGTTTTCTTTCTCTTCCAGTGAGAACCTAAGGTTTGGACGTCTTCCTTGTTCTTTTCAAGCTTAGCTGTGAACTTATCACATTCAATCATCTTAATAATGTTGCCATTAATTTTGATTGATAAAGTAGCATCTTTGGTTGAAATAGTATCTCGACCATTTAAAAACTCATCAATTGCTGCCATTTACGTTCCTCCTATCTAACTACCATTGTCATGTAAAGTTTTTCCATTGCATCAACTGGAGTAACTGCCAAGTTAACAACGATAGAGTCAGTATCATTCCCTGCTTCTATTGTGACATCAGTGTTCTTGAAGCTTTGAATGATATTTCTATTTTGTAAACCCATTAAGTAAGCGATTCTGTCTGCCTTAAAGAGATCACGACCAGCTGCATTGTTACCGGCTTTGCCTAAATAAGTTCTTTCAAAAGTATTTTCAGTGTCAGTAGCAATCTCGTCTAAAGTTCTCATTACTCTATTTTTAGAGAATGATTGTGGCTTTTCAGCTGTAAACTTGTGTAATGAATTGATATCTTGTTCAATTACTACTCTTTGGCCAGGACGTGTAGTGAACACAATTTGCCCAGCATCAAGAGCCTTAATTGTCTTTTCATTATCAAGCTTAGGATATGCAGCAGTAGCGTCTTCAACATCAAAGTAAGTTAAAGAAGTTGCTGCATCTGCTGATGCTGAAATACCAGCAAAGAAACCTGTAGCATCTTTAACATCTACATTAGTACCATCGCTTAAAGTGTAACCGTTCACAACGGTTGAAATACCCTCATAGTTATAAGTAGTATCTGCATCAGTAGGAATTGCACCTCTAACCTTGCGACCTTCATTTTCACGGAGACGCTTAACTGCTTCCACAACCAACTTGTTCATGTTGCTTGATGGTTCAAAGCCAGCAGTAGTAACAACTGCGTACTCTTCATTTTCTAAAGCGTCATTCAATAAGCTTTCAACTTTCTTAGGCTCTGTGGTAGCTCCACCAGTCAAAGTGCCTGAAACATTAGTGAATGCAGTAGGCTTTGAACTCCCCTCTTCGACTACTTTTGCAGTGATGTAATCATTGCCCTTGAACTTATCTAATTCATTGAACTTGATTGATTGTTCATCAACCAACTTAGTACCAAAGATAGTTGATACAGTAGCCGCATTCTTATCAGCTGGACTAACTTCAACACTCACTGTAATTTGATTACCCTTTTCACCTGGATAATTTGCAGTAACAGTCCAAGGCAGCCCTTCTTTAGTCAAAGTCGCTGCTGTACCCTCATTGGGGTTAAGAACAAGAACTTTAGAAGCACCTTTTAGTGTTTCCTTTAAAGCTGTAAGAGATGGATCATCTAAAGTAGTACCTAATGTCTTAGTGAAATCACTGTTAGCTTCTACTTCAATGACACCATTCTTGCCCCAGCCTAAGCCTTTATCACGAATTAACAACACTCTACCTAGAGAAGAAGCTGCTTCTCTTTGACCATTACCTACGACATTGATATAAGCGCCAGGTCTGCGCTTATCTTGAGCTTTCCAAGTTCCGCCTGACATTAATATCCCTCCTTAAATTTTTCAACCGCTTCTTTAACTTCTGCGATTGTATATTCCTTATCATCATTTAAAGCCAGTTTTAAAACGTCTCTCTCAATCGGAGAAAATCCTTTATTTGCAACTAGCGCCCTTTTAGTAAATTTCGGATTGTCAATTTTAACGGTTGCCTTGATCGTTGCTTGGGCTTCCGTCTTATTTGAGTCCGCCATTAACTTCAATCCTTTCTAGCTTTTCACCGTCTTGAACCGGATACATCTCTAACCTCAAATCAAAACTCATTACTAAAGTTTCATCATCTTGGTTGATAGTCGTTTCTCGGTTTCTAACAGTTGCATAATCATCTAATATTGTAAAATTATTCAGTAATTTTTGCTCTACTTCTTCCATATCAGCATTAGGTCGATCTGGATTAGCAAAATATGTTATTGAGTAAGACAAGCTTCTATCTTGAATATCAAAAAAGCGACTCTTAGTGACTGTCATTATCTTACTGATATAAAATGACGGCACTTGAAAACCGCTTTTCTGTTTTTCTGAATAAATTGTCACATCAGGAAATATCTCTGATATTCGCTTAGCTATTCTTTCAACTATTGTCATTCAAACAAGTCCTTTAACCCCCACAGATTCTCTGTTACCAACTGTGGCAACTGTCTTTGAATTTGTGGAATAGATTTCTTCATGTAAAACTGACCAGGCACCCAATCTCTAACCAGGCGCTTTTTCAGTACTGGTACATATCTTCCAGGTGTCTGTCTGTGACCACTTTCAACGTAAGAAGCATATTCAGCATTGTTAATTAATTTGATCGTCCAACCACCGCCACCATAGCTCGGTCCTTCTGCCGTCCATGATCTACGGAGGTTACCTTGCTTTACAGGAGTATTTGCTTTCAAAATTCGTAATGATTGTGTACCAATACGCTTAGAACTCTTTCCAAGCTCTTGTTTTACATAGCCACTATCAATTTTCTGTCTCACTCTACTAGCAAATTGCTGAAATTGAGCATCGTCAACATGTCCTAGACTCATGCTTTCTCACTCCTCACCATTGCTACTTCCTGATGACTGAAATAACCACTATAGCCCTTGCTAGCACGTTTATATTTAGTAATTTGACCATTTACATCAGTCACATAAATATCTGCACCAGCAGGGATTTTAATGCCATTTCGAATAATCAATTTTGCATCATATTCGTCAGTGCCGAAGAATGATTGTTCACTAGCTGATTGCCCTTTTAAGACAACCTTAGCTGGTTCATCTTCAACAATAGTCACATCTTCGTTATTAGTGATGTAACCATGTTTGGTTGGCTGAGTACCCACAATCTTAACTCGATCATTCCATAGCTTAGGAAGTGCATTTTTTAAACCATTAAAGTAACTCATTGGGCTAACCTTCTAAAATTATTGAGTAACAATACATAGTTATCCGTAATCGTATCAATAGCTTGCAATGCTGAATAAATATCACTTGGAGATCTAAAAGAAACAGATGTATCGCCCTCTGATAGGGATTGAATATTCTCTACTTGTTGATCTTTTGGTACTAGCCATTGATGAGTGTCAATAGTTTGTACTGCTAAGCCTAAAATAGTTGGTTCAAGCTCTTCTGGTAGCTCTAAAATTGGAATATTTGTGTAAATTGAAACATCAGAAATAACTTTTTCTAGTGTAAATTCCAATACGCTGTCATAGTTAGGTGCATTATCATTATTAGGCAGAAAATCAGCTAAATGTTTTTTGACCTCTTCAAATCGTGGGTATTTATCCATCTAACCACCTACTTCACTAAAGCTAATAATTCGTCTTTCTTGGTCTTACCATTGTAATCAATGTGCTTCTTATCTAAGTAAGCCTTAATTTCTTCGACAGTGTTATTTGCGTTTGGTTTAGCATCTGTTTCGGCTGTTTTATCACGTCCAACTGGATCAGCGCTACCGTCTTTTTCAGCAATAAAGAACTCAACACCTCTGAACTTAGGTTTAAGTAAAAGAACGTCATCGTAACTTTGTTCGTAGTATAACCAGTTACCAGAGTTTGCGGCTGCCGGTGCATCCAACCCAACAAAGTCATATTTTTCAGGTGCAATTTGAACACCGTTGTAAATAAGCATCATCTTAATTTGTTTAGCATCAGCAACAGTCTTAGAACCATTGGTAAAGTCAAACTTAGTTTGGAATAAATCTTCTGGTACTGCAACAACAGTGACTTCATCAAGTGAACGAACAGCACGATTAATGTTTTGTTGATCGCCCACGATGATTGTTCTATTAACTGCTTCCGCTTCTTTAAGCATGTAATACGTACCAGTATCAACATATAGAATACGTCCTTGAACTGGAATTCTGGCACGGTCAAAGTTACGCATCATTTGATCGTAAGCTTTTAAGATGTTTGCTGCGTCCAAACTTTCTGAATGGATACCAGTATTTTGATCTAATCCTTCGGCAGTATTGGCAGCTTGACGTTGACTGAATAACTTAGAAAACATTTCTCGGTCTTTTTCAGGCATCTTGCTATCTAAGTTGTATTGTCTAGTGATATTAGCGATTGATAATAATTGATTACTTTCATCAATATCTGATGGATCAACCAAAGTACTCCAGTAACGTTCGTTAGTCAATTCATAAACATCGTAATCTAATGAATAGTTTGCTGCTGGTTGTGTAATAGTACGTCTATCACGGTTTTGACGTCCAGATAAAATTGATAACCGTGGAACTTTAATATGTTTTGCATCTAAAAAATTAATTGTCTTGTTAGATGGTGATTGCCACAAAGCGCTTGAATATAAAACGTCTGGATAAAAACCATCAATAACTGCTTTTTGATATTTGTCAGCGTAATTAATTGCCATTATTTGTCTCCTTTAAATATATCAACCATTGCTTGGACTGGATCAGCGTTAGCAGGTTTTCCATTATTTGGTTGGTAATCTTGCTTACTACCTTCATCAAATAAATAACCATCAGATTTCTGCAAAGATTTAATTTGATCGTCTAAGCCAGTTAAATTACCATCATCATCAAGCTTAATTTCGTCCATGTTCAAAAGACCTTTAACAGCCTTATTATTACGAGCATTAGCTTTGCTTAATGATTGGTCAATTGCACTATTTAAAAGATTAGTAGCAAGTTTTTGAGTAAGGTCAGCCGTATCCTTGTCATACTTGCTCTTTAAATCATTAAATTGCTTAGTCAAGTCTTCATTATCTTTAACTTGAGAGCGCAACTTCTTTAAATCCTTATCTCTTTCACTCATCTGGGACTTAAGAGCTTCATTCTCTTCTAAGATTTCAGCATTGCTAGCACTTGCTTTATCCTTAGCATTTTGAATGTCTTCGCCGTTTAAATCCATGATCTTCTTAATCTGCTCTTCTTGTAATCCAAGCTCTTCTAATTGTTTTCTTTTCATTGTTCTATCCTTTCACACGTTTTATACGAGTTCGCCTCTCATAAGGTCATACAAAAAGAGCAGTTTAACGACTTACTCAGGTCAAATATTAAGTTTCTCTCAAAACAGCCTCATAATAATCATTCCAAAGTTTTAGGAACTTGTTGATAGTCTTTTTTGGGAGAACTTAAACTTTTCAGCATATTTAAACCAATAATTTTAATGCCAGATACTTTCTTCCAGTCCTGATATCCTAAACGCTTTTGATTAACGGACTTATTCCACTCACTGTAATTCATATCCTTAACATAAACGCTTTTACCTGTTTTAGGATCTCTACTCCAGCGAGTTTCAACATCTGGTAAGTCTTTATCATAAGGAACAGTCGTACATCTACAATAAGGGTGAATCAAAGGATAGTTAATACCCTCTTTTTTATCTTTGACATTAAAAATTCGCTCATCTAAGTGGGCGCATTGGTCACAAGTGTTGCTTTCTAATGTAGCTAAATATTGGTATTGTTCAATATCACTATCTTTATAAAACTGTGCTGTTGCTTCTTCGGCAGCGTGTCCCATTTCAGTGATAACTAGCCTATGCAAATCTCGATCAGAAACCTTTTTAAACCGATCTCTCATCATCGTAACAACCTTGCTTGGAGAATAACCAAATAAAGTGGCTCTCAGCATTGTGTCAGTTAACTCATCAGGAAGAATTTCAGTGTATTCTTTCCAAATTCGTTTGCTAAAGTCGCTACCTTTCCAAGGACTGTAAACAATATTTTCTAATTGCTGTTCATTGAAATGATTTAGCTTGATATCTAGTTGACCAGTAGCTCGATACTTGTCGTAAGCATGTAAGTAATAGCTATTCTGGTACTGTTTAGCTAAGCCTTTTTGCATTCTTAACTGTTCGGCCATGCCGTACTTCTTAGAAAACTCAACCATTTGTTCATGCAACTGTTGAAGTCTGAAAATACGGCTTTTGTAGTATTCAGCATTTAACTCTTTTTCATAGCCACCAGCCTTAGCTTTTCTTTCAAATTCTTCTAGGGTCATAGACCACTTAGTTGAGTTAATATTACCCAAAACACTAGCAGCTTGTTTCAAGCCAACATGGTTCTCATTAGCATATCTTTGTAAGTAAACTAAAGCTTCCTTTTCAAATTCATGCTCTAAACGTCTCAGTCGAACTTGCATAGCAGCTTCATAATCTGCTGACGATTCAAGTTGCTTTTTCTTTTCAGCGATAGCACGTTTGCGCCAGTATTTACTACTGTTCATCGTTCACGCCTTTACCGTTTAGCTCGTCAGCTTGGTTAGAATATGGATCATTTTCTTCTTTATCCTTGGCTAAGTCTTTCAGTTCCTGTTGCCAATCATCAACAATAGGATTAGCTTTAGCAACTGCTTCTTTAGAACTGTAATTTGCTACAGTAGAAACTATTTGAGCCTTAGTCAAGCTATCCTCTACCTTAGTTCTCGTCCAATGTTGCGATATATGGCGCTTGTCAGCATCTGAAAAGTTAAGGTAACGCATGATTGCCCGAACTAATTCATTAATAGCATGTTCAAAGTAAGTTTGTGTTTTAGCAGCCTTTAATTCTAAGTGAGAATACAGCATCTTGATTGCTACACCAGAAGCATTTGAACTCTCAAAGTTAGCTGGATCAATTCCTTGACCAAACAAAAAGATATTTTTACGGGTTATCTTAAGTGCATCATCACGAGCTTCAACAGGAATATCAATTTGTAGCTTGTCAACGCCACTATTATCCCCGTTACCTGTATTATTAATCTTAATAGACTTATATTTTCTTAAATCGTTCATAAATTGATGTAAGTCAGCACCGCCATAGTTGGTTAAGACAAGAATTACAGTTTGAACATCGTCTAAGTCATTAATAAATCCGTTGTAGATATCATCGTAAGCGTCAATTAAGCCCTTATACTTGTTAAGCTCAGGCAATCTGTACTTATTTTTAGAAAATTCAATAAAAGGAACACGTCCAAAGTTGTGTTTTAAGGTGTTTGACTGTCCTGTTTCATATCCTGCACTTAAATCATAAGAAGTAATGATATTGTAAGGCTCAATCACTGTGCTATCGGTTGCATTTGTCCTGAAGAATTGTGCTTCTTTATCCGTCCAATATTCGTGAACCGTGAAATACTTACCACTATCAGGATCTAACTGCTTGTAACTTCTTAGAATACCCAGCAACTTATTATCCAACGTTGTTGCATAAATAGGAGTGATCTGGTCAGGTTGGATAATTCCATATCTGAAATTGCCATCTTCATCAATCCAGTAGTGCAACCAAGCTCGACCGGCATTTGAACTATCTACTAACAAGCCGTTAAGCGTCAAAGCACGATCATCACCTAAGACATCAATAATTTTCTTGTTATCGGCATCTTTTCCTACATCAATATCAGGGAAGACAGAAGCAACATAACCAGCTTCTTGGTCTACCAGTAGTTGGTAAAAATTAGATGGAATACGATTATCAGCACTTCTTAAAGGATCTTTCTTGCCCTCCTTATTAAGCTTAGCTTTACCGTTGTTTCTAGTAGTAATATCAGTCTTATTCTCATAATAATTTACTGCTTGTTTGTAATTATTGATTAGATCATTTCTACTAGTAGAAGTGTTTTGTATTAACTTCTTTAATGCGTCTAATTCCAAGGTATGAAACCTCCCTTCTTGTTTCTGCTATAAATTGCATATCTAATAGCGTCTAGCCTGTCGTTGTGTCTTACATCATTTTCTTTGAGTGGGAGCCCTGTACTTTCGTCCCAAGCATATTGATATATCTCATCAAGTAAGCCACTTGACGCTGTATCAACCACATAGAACTTTCCCTCACGCATTTTCCTTGCTACGCATTCAATTCCGGGCAACACATTCTTATTTGCGTTGATACAGTTCAGCCCGTTGGATTGAAACTCGTTCACGTTATCAGGTCTTGCCGAATCAGCATAAAAAATAAGATTGCGCCCGAACCTTGTCTGTAAGTTCTGTGCAACCTTAACCCAGTAATTAATGAACTTGTGCTTCTGTGTGTAGTCTTCCAAGACGTAAGTGTTACCGTCCTTATCATCGCCTAATAAGATGATCGGATTAGGGTGTTCATAACCCCAGTCAACGCCAACATAGTAATCTAAACCATCTGGAACACGATTTTTAGGAATTACCATTGTATCTTTATTGAAATCTTGGTAGACAATTCCGTCACCTGTAACCCACTGACCTAAAATACCACGGTCATAAAACATTCCTCTTGGAGTAGCAGCCTTTAAAGCTTCAACATAATCTTTTGAAAGAAAAGTGTTGTCGTCAATTGTAAAACTAAACGCCTTAATCCTTGCCTTAGGATCATGATTATCAATGTAATCTGTCTTAAGCCAGTGTGTAGGAATATCAGGGTTTGTGTCGCAGATAATCCTTGCTGATCCAATAGAACAACGTTGCACTATTTCTTGGAAAACTTCATGCGTGGCTAAACTTGCTTCGTTTATATAAGCCCCGTAAGAAGTCATACCACGAATAGCACCAATTCCTCGAACTGATCCTGTATAAGCTGGCACTATATCAATGCCAAAAAGATGATAATGCCCGTGTCTGTCGGTCTTCATCACTATTCCGAATTGATTTTCAATTGATGAGATGACATTTGTATAGATTGAATTTGAACTATACCCTGCAAGAATATATTGAGGATGTGGTTCTTTTTCGATCTCAGCAAGCTTTTTAATTCGTTTAAGCTCTAGTAAGAAAAGATAGTTATCTATCACTGTCTTACCAGCACGGACAGCACCATTTAAGATCAAGTACTTCCAATCATCGTTAAGGTAGGATTGCAGCACCTTAATCTGTTTCTTCGTTAGTAGATTTATCAGTGCCAACTTTTCCTGCCTCCTTAGTCAATTTATTAAGCACTTCTTCAAGTTGCTCATTGTCTTCCATGCCTAATCTTTCAGCAACAATTGCCTTAGCTTCTTTAATACGTGTATCAGCTTCAATATTTTTAACTCTCGCTCTGGACTCTTTGGCTTGTGCTCTAGCCAAGGCATTAGTAGCTCTTTTCTCTTCTAAAGTCATTTCTCGTTTAAGTAAATATGCTGACCAACCGGCATCATTCTCTTTCATAATTTGACCAGCAATGTTTATCAAAGCCTGTGTTTTTAACATGCTTTGCCATTTCTTCCTTTTGACGGCATATTTAGGATTTTTCTTTTCGAACCTACGCCATGTAGACGTATCAATTTCAAGCAAAGAACAGGCGTCTTTAAGCGTTAGTCCAGCAATCATATATTGCTTCATTTCGTCAATCATCTTTTGATCAATTTTGCACGGTCTACCAGCGCCTTTTTCATTGCTCACAACCTAAATCACCGTCCTTTCTAAAAGCAAAAATAAAAGGCTACTTCCTTGAGTAACCTAAATAATTATTTTGATAAATCAATTCTTTTAGATAAAAAGTAAACCAAAATAGCACAAATTAAGCATGAACCAAATTCACCTAGCATGGATGTTCCATAGGTTAACCAGAATGGTACATGTTGAATATAGTGAAGTTCCAAGGCTATCGGTAACATTCCGATAAAAGTAGGAATTAGGGTACTTACCACTAACTTCATTTTTAAATTGGAAATGTGTTTATTAATCAAATAAATCATGACAGCAGTAATAAAAGTTGCTGACGTTCCAACTAACATATCAATTGGACCTAATGGACTACCCACTGAGCTAAGTTACCAAAATAGGAAAGCCGCGTCTATTATGCTACGCTTTTACGATTGCCGTGGCTTCTCACTTTTAGATTTAATACGGAGTCACGTTTGCCATGATGCTCGCCTTACCGCTAACCGCTAAAAACAATCAACCATTTTAGAAGGTAAAATATTTAGATTAGCTCTATCCAAAAATGTTTCAAAAAATATAGAGCTGATCTATAGGACTAGCTGGGCTCGAACCAACAATACACAGGATCAAAACCTGATGCCTTACCATTTGGCTATAGTCCTAGAATGCTCTGTTAGGTACAGAGCTAAACCAGATGCAATTCTGTAAATTAAAATCAGACAAACAAAATATATTCGTGATCTGAATAATATTATTTTTACGCCTGCTTTCCGACAGGCAATGGGCAGGCGAGGAATTGAACCCCGCTACATAGTTGTGAAAGAAAATTCCTCTTTTCTTTCTAAATTTCAAATTGTGCCACTCTACCCACGGCAGTTGCTGCTGCGGTCCAGCCAACAACTACCCAGCTCTTCCCACGCTCTCCTCGAAACCGTTGAGGGTCATGGCATAGGATCTCCCTAGGCAAACTATTATATACAATAATCAACAATGAACTACCGCCTAGGTTATCAAGCAATCAGGATTCGAACCCGATTGCCTGTATCAGATAAAAAAAGTAAATAAGAAAAAGTAAAAATAAAAGAATTGTAAGCCAAAAACCAAAAATAAAAGTCATTTAGAGGAATTTGTATCGCCTGAATTTAATCAGGCTATAACCGCCAGTCGAATTGAACGACTGCTAGCGTCTACCAAGAACGGTTACTTTAATTCGTTACTTACCGAAACAAATTAAGATCTTCTGTATTAATTTCGAAAGGAGATTTTTTTCGAACGTACCGCACGTAGTACTGTCGAGGTGCAGTCGAAAGATCGTAACCACCACGTCTAATCTTTCGACAATACTAATTTAGCATGAAACGTACGCAACTAGTGCGCAAGGTTTACGCAAGCTTTACGCACGACTAATTTTTCCGAATCTTAATTTTATCCGGCCATACTGTTTTTACTTTTTGGCTGAACACTCGTAGGTCGGGTAAATCATCAACGCCGAAATATCTTTTCCAGTAAAGCCAACGATCAGCGAACTCGCATTGTGCGTTAATCTTCTTAGTATCAATTGACCTAGTCGACAGATTAACTGTAGCTGCTACATCAACGATACGTAGCTGGTCAATGTATGTTCCAATTAAGATACGTCTGTAAGGCTTTAAAGCTGTATCAGTGCAATTATCCATCGTCCGATAAATCGCTGCACAGACCTTTCTCACAGGATCAGCAACATCAATGTCGTCTTGTGCTTCGTCAATGAAATTCTTCTCAACACCATTCTTATTTGTTGATCCCGGTGCAAATGATAATTGAGGGCTTGTAAGTTGATTACGGTGTAAGCCAGCTAAATTAAGATAGCTCTGAAAATTAATAGTCAGGAACTTATCCACCCTTTTAGCTGTAGCTCTTAAATTTGGCTGTAATCCTAAGTCAATCTGATACACACTTACACTCCCTCTCGTCTTCTAGTTGCTTAGTTACTTGCTTTATTCGCTGCGAACATATCAGTAAATATTCGATCCGTGATCTCATAAGGATCTTCATCTTCGGGGCAATGATGCTTAGCATACTTCAAGATGTTCAAGTACATCATGACTGCTGTTTCATTGCCTACTTCTAAATCGTTCCTAGTTTCGTCCATCATTCGACCTCACTTTGATTTCATGCTCAATCAAAGGTAGCAGCTCCTCAGCTTTATCTTCATAAATCATTTCTTCAATTGTTGGCTCTATAATGTTTTCAAAATTCTTGATGTTTGATTTAAGCATTGATCTAAAATTCTTAAGTTGTTCTGTCTTAAAATCCTTATACGTATAAGGATTTACTTCATGCCCGTATAGTTGCATTGCTAGAACTCCTTGTCAGGTTCTGATAATGCTCTCTTCAACTCTTCATCAGTTATTTTTGTTTCTTCAGCTACTCTTAAGTCCCAGACACCATCGCCCATGTATGTCAAAATGTCATCATAACTGAAAGAACACATATAACCCAATTTAGTATGAACTCCCCAAGTGCAATTAGCTAACTCTCTTGGATCAAACTTCAACAGACCATGATCTTCTAAAAAACTTCTAGTGTACGTGTCCTCAAACTCTTCTCTTGTTCCTCTAGTTCCAATCTTTAACTCAATTGCCATAGTTATCTCTCCATTTCTTGTAATATTCTTCAACTTCTTTGTCGTAATCTACCGGCTTAAGTGAACCGTCTTCTTGTACGTGATACCATCCACCTTTTTGATACTTCAAATCACTACTCATAGGCAGAACACCACAAATCCGACAGCACCCAGACAGATTAACATCCCTGCTACAGTGATTAACTCAGCACTATGCTTCATATTGTCTTTTTGCTAACTTTAAAGCTAATTTCTTATCGTTAGCGATGCTTGCATCTACAAATTTACTTACCAAACTCAAATCAATTTTTTGCATACCGACTTCTCAACACCCTTTAATAGCTTTCACATTTATACCGACTATTTTGTTTTTATTTAGCACAACATAGCCACCTATTTCCCTAATAATTATTAGTTCATCTTCCATATTGTCTTTTATACGTTGAATTACTGTTCTTGGTTCGAATTGACTCTGAATTGTATACGTCAAACCATTATTCATAGTAATTTCAATAAAACTAAAATCGTTCATCTAATCACCCATATCTCTCTTAATTCTCACGTCAACTCTTGCACGTTCGGCATACCTCTTTTTGACTAACAAGGTTGTTACTTGCTTGTCATCGTGGTAAACGCCTCTCAAAACTTCAACCATTTTGTGAAGTCGTTTATCACGCTTCATTTTTGGGTTCATGCCGTCCATGATGATTTTACCCACGTTATCAGCATCTGGTTTCTTAGTTGGCAGTTCTTGGTTAGCTAAACATAAAGCCTTACGCTTCTTGCTTAAACTCTTCGGTACTTCAAAATATGCCATAATCTTAACGTCTAAAGGCTCATCTTTATCAAATATACCTTTGAAACTGTTGATCGCTGTATACCTGACTAAATCTTCATATCGTGCCGTTTTAGCTGGCGTGTAAGTTACCGTCCTAGTAACTCTCGGTCTAGCCTTACCTACTGGCGCTCCTTCAATCGTAAAGTTAACTCTCAATCGTCACTATCCTCATAATATTCAATTCCAACAGGTTTTAGCACACCAATAGGCCAACCTGTTTCACTATCGCAAATTTCTAAACCACCAATTATGTTAGCTATGTTTTGCCATTTTTCTGGATTTAAAAAATAGGTATTCTCTGAAATTTGTTCCATGTTTACATCGCTCCTACCACCAAAATCACTATAGCTAGCAGAATTAAGAATGCTGCTGCAAAAATCCAATCAGGCATAAATAAACCCCACCATAACTGCAACTCGTCTAATATCATGAAGAATTGGATCTTGCAACCATTCTCGATACTTATCGCTAACTGGCATATATTCACTTAAACCCCAACATTCCCAGTCCTCTCTTATTGACTTTTCATCATCAATATCTAGCAATGCTCTAAAAGCTCCTTGAAAAGTTAACCCCATTCCTGCCTGCATTTCGTGAGATGCCCAATCAATTCTTGCTTGAACAAAATCCGGTAACGGAAAGTTCATTGCAGGTGGTGAACACTTACCATCTACAACTCGCCAGCCATAAGCCCAACGATAACTTTCTTCGACACTATCTTTCTCTACTTTAAATTCTTTCATCATTTTCTCCTCTAATTACTCTACGCCAGCCTTCTATCACTTCATGATTAGACTTCGGCGTTTTCTTTTTTGATAAAATTTCATAGCTATATTCAAAATGCTCAAATGCGGTTTCTTTTACAGCTTTTTCAATCTCTTCTTCGGTAGCATTATCATCTACTTCAATATCTTCATAAGTATCTTCTGGAGGTTGATAATAATCTGGCGAATCCCACGAAACTCTTACTTTCATAGTTTTCCTCTCATCCAGTCAGGTATCTCTAAACCTGCATACTTAAACTTATTTGCTTTCACGCACTTCACAAAAATCCAATCCACGAAGACGTTAGGCTTAAGCGTTCCATCTTCTTCAAGATAGCAATTAGGTATCCAGAAGTTTTGAGTTCTGTATTCTGTTTCAAAGTCTGGATTAAGTAAAAATCTCTTAGCTCGCAATCTATCGAAATGCTTCTGTGTATATTCAATCAACCTAAAAGGAATTCCCCTGTAGTATTGAATTTCTGTATTGTACCTAATATGTGGTTTTTGTTTTTGCTTTTTCCTAGCCAATTGATAATCTCCTTCCACATACTGGGCAAAATTTAACTTTTTGAGAATATATTTCAAACCCATCTTTTAAAAGTGCTTCAGCTCCAACTGAATATGAATAAATGTAGAAGTCATATTTAGTTGCTCTATATAATCTAATTTCGCAACTACCGTAACCTTTGTCAATTATGTTTTTACCAAAACCGTATGCATCAAAATCACAACAAAGACATTTTTCTCTTTTTATATCTTTTCTCTCAAACCTAGTAAGCAACTCGTCTACTTGATTTTTTCTAGTCATTTGTTAATTTATCCTCTGCTACAGAATCATCTTCTAAGTAAATTTCATATGTATTTTGCAAGCAACCTAGCAAATCCGGAATTGATTCTCCAACAACAGTGTCTGATTTATCTTTTAAAGATTTACCTGTAGCAAGTTCGATAGCATAGAAGTATTCGTCTTCGACTTCAACTAGTTTTACTTCTTTAAAATCAGCTGACTTTTTATTTCTTAAAACTACATTGTTACCAAGTTTTGGCATTTTAAATCTCTTCATTGCTTAACCTCCAACTACTTCTCTGACCACGCCATGAAGCACCTTAGCGTCTTCGATGATCTTCTCTAAATCGTGACTCTCTTCAAGCATTACGCAATGTCCTCTCTTTCAATCAACGGTAGTACGTCATTTTCTTTCAAAATATCGTAAATTAAGCGTCTACCCTTTTGAGTCCAAGCAGTAAGTGGCTTAGCATGATCCTTACCATGCTTGTCGGTGTAGGTGTGAAGTTTCGTTGTAGTGTACTTCTTGCCCATGTAAGCTTTATATAAGATCCATTGTCCGTTGACTTTATGCTGAATACCTAGTGCATGTAGCAGTTTGTTAAACTTAACAGCCGTATAACCGTAATCCATAGCAATTTGAGTAGTAACCATTGCGTCAGTAGTACCAAGAATAACATCCAAGTAGCTAGCTTTCTTGTTGCTTTCTTCAAGTTGGCGGTTCAAGCTCTTATTTTCCAGCTTAAGTTGCAAGTTTTCGCTGTGAAGAATATCCATAGCACGTTGAACAACGTTTTGTGGATCATTCCACTTTCGCTCTAAGTCTAAGAAATACTCACGATACAGTTTTGATTTTTCTGTTCTTGCCATCATAGCCAATTGCTTAGCCATTGGAATTGTCAAAACATAATCCTCTAACTCACGTTTAGCACCATTTCCGACAACCGTACTTGCTGTACACTTGTAAAAATCTTCATTTTTAGTGAAAAAGTTAAAATTATTATCAACCCATCGACTAAATCTTCCCTTTAGTTCAAGTCCCTTATACAAATCTCTAGCACTAACAAGTTGCTGGTCATTCTGTACTGTTACTTTGATTAATTCGTTATTCATCGTTGTTATCCTCACTCAACACAGTTTTTTAAAATTGTGAACATAGCGATATCACTTGGTTTAACATGCAGTTCATTTACAAGAAATAGTGTTATATTCTTTCCTGCGCTATCCAGCCGTTCACTTACCTTATCTTTCTTATCACGTTCATTAAATGCACTAGCGTTAGCTAGATCATTAACTGCTTCTAGTAGCAACCCCACATTCTTTGATTTTTTATTAGATTTGTTTTTTGGCTCTGAGTTTTTTCTACTAGCAATTGCTTCTTCGGCTGCTCTAGTTCTAATTGCCAAAATATTAGCTGTTTTTTTCAAAATGTCGATGCAATCTTCTTGAGTGTATTCGCCCGGCGTAAATGGTTCTGTATCGAACCCGACAAAACCTTCCTCACTTTCAATATCTGAAAAAGTACCAGCAAATGTTACTCCACCCGGAAATTCTTCAAATTCATCCCACGAGTCGAAAAATAATTCTTTGCCCATTTCTACGTGATTTCTCCAGCTAAATGGATCTTTATGCAAGATCTCAATATACCCTGTGTAATAGCGACCAAAAGGCATATCCATCTCTTTTACTACAGCAATTCTTCCGCATAATTCTTCTCTATAAACAACTTTTTCCATTTTCTATTCCTCCGCTGAATTAATTAATAGCTGACCAATCTTTGACCAAGAAATGCTGTCTTCTGGGTACTCTTCGCATAGCATGTCCGTGATACGGTTATATGCGTCTTGCTCCTCTTCGTTTAAATCGTGGATGTCGATATACTCGTCAACAGTTCCTTGCAAATAAGGCACTGATACGTTGAAATAATCAGCTAACTTCTGCCACTTTTCTATTTTGGGTTCACGCTTACCATTTTCATAAAAGCTAATTACTTGATTACTAAGATTTACCTCATTAGCTAATTCTTCTTGACTAATTCCTCTTTTTTCTCGTAATTCCTTTATTCTGTTTTGCATAGTGGTTACCTTCCAAAATTTTTAAAAATTGCGTCACGTTCTTCTCGTGATATATGCGATACTGGATTTTGTTTCTGAATTTGTTGTTGAACCTGTCCCCAATCAGTAGCCCTTCGAACTGGCTTGCTTCCAAAATTCCTTCGTGGAATAGGTCCTGTGTCTGGTTGATTTAGATATGCTTCAAACTTAGTTCCAAAAAGTGTTTCTGGTCTTAAGTACTGAACCATGTTGCCATCTTGTAGCCATTCAGCACATTTCTTGTCTATAACTGTTTTAAAATCAACATCAGTAAAGCCCTCGTTGTATCTAGCTTTAATTAGTCGCCTTGTAGCTTTAGAAGTTGGTCGATAATGTGAATTAGTCTTTCTGTTTAGGTAGTCAATAATTTTTTCGTAAGGTATTTTTTGAGATTTTTGTTTTGGTTCGGAGTCGACGTTCTCTGAACTCGACAATTTATTTATATTATTATCTTTACTTAACTTATCTTTACTTAACTTATCTTCGGTATACACGTTGTCATCATCTTGTATACAAGTTGTATCCAAACTGTTTACATCTTGTTCTTTTTTAGTATCCATGTTGCTATCATCTTGTTTACTTTCCGTATCCTGAACAATCGGTTTTCTTGTAACAAGGCGGTATTGCTGAGTTTCAGTGACTTCTAATTTCTTCTTGTCTTCCTTATAAACTGTTTCATGATAACGATCTTTAGGAATATAGTTGTGAATGAACCAATCTTTAATTGCAATTGCTCCGTCTTCAAACACAAACAGATAACCTTTTTCAATTAGAAGTTTTAAATCATCTTGATGTGCTCCAATTGATCTAGTGATAGTTTTAGGATTTCCAAGAAAGCCATCATCATCTGCGTGCATTAATAAGTGGAAGTATAAGTTTTGCGAAGTGGCAGGCATATCTAAGAAGTTATCTGTATCAACTACTTTGCTACTTATCATTCTTCTGCCCATTTTTATCTCCTCTCTTAAGAAATTGCTTCTTCAATTGCTTTTTCAACTTCGGGATCTTGAGCATAGTCAGGAATACTATTAGATTGTTCTATTTTGGCTTTAGCTTGTTTCTTTTTGTTAGCAGCTATAGCCATTTCTGTGAACTGTCTTACTGCTTCTCCGTCAGCTGAATTTTCCTTTAGCTTTTTGTGCCACCACTCAATCGGAACACTTGTCTTAGCATCAAGTCCCATCTTCTTTTGTTTGTCGCACTCGGTGTAGATGGTAACTAAGAACTTCTTTTCCCCGTTGTAGTCAGCTTGATATTCGTAAAGTTGATCTTTAGTCATCTTCTTTGGTTTACTCGGCGTTGCTTGTCGCCTTACTGGCTTTTGCTTCTGTGCTGGTTCTTGTTGTTGGTTTCTCTGATAACCATTACTATCGGTATCTTGCGTATCATCAATTAGGAACAATTTCGCTAAAGCATACTTAACTGCGTAAGAGCTAGTAGCTCCTGAAATTTGACTGTCGTCCATTCCTTTTTTGTTTAAAGCTTCTCTAGCCCAACCTTGAACACTAACTTCTTGTTCTGCGTCCTTATACCTTGCAGCTTCAACAAAGTAAATCCGTTCTCCAACCATTCGAACATCTTCATCAATAGTCAGGGTTGCTCCATACTTAGCAAGCAATGGTTTCAACGCTTGCTCAATATCTTCTGCATTTCGATACTTATATTTACCAAAGCTGTTATACTGGCTCTTCGGTGCTTTTAATTCATTTTGAATTTGAGTTAAAATTGGAACTTTTACTTTTTCTGTCATAGTGGTTACTCCTTAGGTTTCTGTGATAATGCTTGTTTCATCACGTCTTGACGTGCGTCTTCTGCAATTTCTCGTAAGTAATTGATCTCTGCTCCTAACGTTCCTCCGGGAAAACTATCGTCAATTTTTGGTTTCAACTTATTGATCCAGTTAATACCTTGTTGATATGATCCTTGAGTTAAGGCTTCGGCAGCTATCTTCTTTCTCCAATCGCTCGCTTCTTTTTCCAACTTGTATTGCCAAGTCATGTACTCTTTTTCAAATTCGGCATGTTTAGAGGTCATCAGTAGTTACCCTCCAGTCCATCGAAGAAATCTAAGACATCGTCTTTCCAAATATCATCGTATTGGTCAACAGTGGCTAAGTATTCGATCAATTCTTTCTTGTCCCAGCCTGTACGACTGATATAGTTATCAATTCCTAGGCTGAAAATTTGAGTAGTGACAAAATGTTTAAAATTTAAATAATCGCAATCACTGTCGCCGATAGTAACTAAGTTCCAGCCTTCAAATGCTGAACTAATACCTTGATCTGCTAGTCTTCTTTGTTCTTCTTTTAAACGCTGCTCCCTAAAAGTAACAGCCTGTGCGGGTGTCATTATTTCGATCATTGTGGTAAAATACTCCTTAGTAATTTAATTTATAAAACCTTTGATTAGTCGTTACTGATTGCAGTCGGTAACGGCTTTTTTTTGTTGCATTAAAGCAATTTCGAATTGTTTCTGGTACTCATCAATAGCTAGTGGTGACTTATCTTGTCTAGCAAAAAATGCGTTGCTGTTACTAATTAATCTTGCTTCTAATGTCATTTACTCCACCTCCTTAAAATACGTAATTTATTGCTATAATTAGTCTCAAGAAAGGAGGTCTAATTATGCATAAATATCTTGTAACATTTGATTACGAAATTGCTCCTAATAATGAGCCATTAGCTGTAGCTATTCGAACAAAACTTGAAACTTTACCTGATACAAAATGGTTTCAACACTTGCCCACAGAAATCATTTTGATTAGTCCTTTGAGCATTGATAAAATTTTTGACGAAATACAATGTCTTGAAGAAACAATTCGAGTTTCAGTTTGTGAATTTTCTGATTTTATGACTAATTCGTCTAGAACTAACCTTTGGCTTCACCAGAACAACGCTTAACGTAGCTTTCATAAGCTGCAATATATTCTTCTTTTGATACAGGGTTTCCATTAAAGCTCATACCTTTAAATGGATCTCTGTATTTTTTTGTTTCTTTTTCCATTGTTTCCACCTCCTAAAGGAACATTCTCCAAAAGTAATAGCCCAACATAGTGATACATATAACCCCTGCTGCAATTACTTCTGAACACACAATTGCAACTAGCCAATCTGTCTTCTTACGCTTCATTCCAGCGATCTCCAATCGTTACTAAATCTGTAAGTGCTGCGTTAATTTGCTCTTGCTGTTCCTTAGTACCTACCTTTTTAAACATATCGGCTAACTGAATAACACTTTCTAAGGTGTTACCTAGATAGGCAATTTCAGCCGATCCATCTTTGTTAACAACAATCTGTTCATCTTTGATGCCAATCTGATATTCAGCATCTTTCTTCCACTCGAATACGCCTCTTGATACCAATTGTCTAATTACGTCGCCCGTTGTAACCTTTATCATTTTTCTACCTCCCAAAATCTTTCTTAATACTTGCATTCCAATCAATGCGGTGATAGTTTTCTTCAATCCACTTTTTAGCGTCTTTTCTAAAAATGATTGTTTTCTTGCCGTTGTGTGGGTTAACTACAAAACCACCATTTTCGAAATCAATTTCCTTTTTAAACTTATCGAAAACATACAACCTTACCCACTCTTGACCTTTACCTCCGCAATACTTTTTTCGGAACTCATCAATGTTAATTGTTGCGCCCTCTGCTTCTTCCTTTTCCTTATCAAATAAAGCTTTGATAATCGGCTTAAAGATAACTATGAGAGCATCTTTATTAATTAACTCAGGCATTTAATCACCTACTTTATTATCACTATTTGTTTCTATTTTGTAACAATTTTATAAACTTTAGTAGTAATTAAATTTAAAAAAATATCCTGCCCCTTGATATTAAATAATTTTGCCATAGCTTTAATATACTTGGGCTTTGGAACTACTTCTCCTCTCTCCCACCTTGAAACTGTAACATTAGTAACGCCTAATCGCTTTGCTAATTCAGCTTGCGTAAGCCCAGCTCCAACTCGTAAGCTTTTAAGTTCCCGCTTCATTTTATCAACTCCTTTATCAACTTACATATATATTATATACATTATAGTTTATAATGTAAACACTTTTTACTACTTTTTTTACTTTTCAAGTTAAAAATATGTATAAAGTATTATAATTTAAGTACAATAGTTGATAAACGGAGGTTGAAGAGCATGATTGGCGATAGAATACGTGAGTTGAGGACATCTCATAGACTCTCACAAACAGAACTAAGCAAATTATTACATGTATCTCAACAAACTATTACTAAATGGGAAAATGGGAAAGCTGAGCCTTCAAGCGGTGCTTTAGCTAAACTAGCTGAATACTTTGATGTGTCAGCTGATTATTTATTAGGTTCAGATAAAACTAGTGAGCCTAAATCCGTTGACCTAGAAAAAGACCCTGTTGTTCTTAGCTACGGCGGTCGCCCTGTATCAGATGAAGATATGGACGTTATCAAAGCTATCCTTGAAAGACATAAGAATGACGGAGAGCCTCATTACGAGTAACGCCTATGTATAACAATGATTTACTCATTTATATATGTAACCTAATTGAAGATCATCATCTTAGTTACATACTATCTCGATTAGAAGACAGACATTTTCGTTCTAGGTATCTTCCTAAACAAAAAACCATCATTATTAATACAAACTGGTGGAATCCACCAGAAGTGCCATTTATGGCTGCTCACGAATTAGGACATTATATAAATGGCGATAAGGGAGTTATGTACTATGCCCATGATTATGACTGGCAAGAACACGATGCCTTTAATCGTAATGATGATGCTTTCAAGGAAGATCAAGCTGATCTGTTTGGCTTAAATCTTATTTGGGACTATGCCTCTTCCCAAGGCTACACTTGTGAAGATCCTGGAGAGTTTATGCTACACTTTGGCATTCCAGAAAGATTAAAAAAAGTTGTTGCTAAAAAATTCAAAAGCAACAACGATCTACTATTTTAATAGTCCAATACTGACGACTTTAAAAGCTGATTGTTAAGGTATAGCTCATAGGAGGATATTATGAAAAAGAAATATTTAGTTGCTGCTACTGGACTTGCCCTACTCGGCTTGTCTTTATCAGCTTGTTCTTCAAATAGCAGTAGTAAGGGAAACTCTGAAAAGACTACTGAACAATCAAAGAAAAAGAACGAAGTTATCTCTCAAAACAAGGAACTAAGGGGAAAGTTCGATCAAATTAAAGTTGGTAACTTCTTATCTCAAGGAGAAGGTGGATCAACCACTGATGAAGTAAAACAATTGCTTGGTAATCCTGCTTCTTCTACCACTACCTCATCTAATGGAGTTAAGGTTAAGCAACTCACTTGGACTAAAGGCGCTGTGACAGTAGCAATTCAAACTTTAGACTCAAACAAGGTTGTCTCAAAAGAAATTACTGGCTTCAAATGGGGCAAGCGTGATGAAAAAATCACTTTAGGCGAATTTAACAATATTGCTGACGGTTCTACTTACCAAGATATCGTTAACAAGTATGGCGAACCTGACGGATTACATGAAGCCAATGTTGCAGGAACAAAAATCACTAATGCTGTGTGGCTAACAGGTATTAAGGGAGACGATGGAGCTAGTGCTACCTTATCATTCGAAAACGATAAATTAACCACTAAATCTCAAACTAAACTTAAATAGTAAATATGACCAGTTAACACTGGTTTTATTTTTACAGCTCAATAGAACTGGTGTTCTGAAAGGAGGTGACAAAAATGTTGACCAATCGAGAAAAACTTAGAAGATTAGGAATTTTCGCTTGCGATCCCTATGGAGAAGAGAAAGATATTTGTGATGAAGACTTTGAAAAAATAGTCGAGATGCTAGGAAAAAAAGATAAGGAAAAGGAATAGTATGGGAGTTTATCAAGATAAAAAATCCAAAAAGTGGTATGTAAAACGCTCTTGGTATGATATTGATGGTAAACGGCATTATCTAACCAGACGGGGCTTTAAAACAAAACGTGAAGCTGAAAAAGCGGATAATAAGCTTGCAGTAGAAATAGATGATGGCATAGATGTTACAGAAAACCCCATTTTTGCAAATTGTTATGATGATTGGGTTAAGACCTATAAGAAAGGAAATGTCGCCCCTAATACCCTTATTGAATACAATCTTGAAGGAAAAAGAATAAGGAAGCTATTAGGAGCTGCCAAAATTAAAAATATAAATCGCTCCAAATATCAAAAAATTATTAATGAATTTGGGGAAAATCACGCAAAAAATTCAGTAAAAAAATTGCATAGAGCTATCCGCACTTGTGTTAAGTCAGCAATTCAAGATGGAATTATTACAAGAGACTTTACTGAGAATATCCAGTTGGCATTTAATAAAGATCATGATTTAAAAGTGGACTATCTTGAATATGATGAAATAAAGTTACTACTTAATCATCTCTATAACGCTGCTAATCCTAATTTTCCCGGTAGCTATATGATCTTATTAGGATTGACCACTGGACTTAGGGAAAGCGAAATGGCTGGGCTTAAATGGGACGATTTGAACTTTGAGGATAATACTATTAAAGTTCGACGTTCTTGGGTTTATTCTCAAAAAGAGTACGGTCCAACTAAAAATGAGTCTTCTGTTCGTCCAATTGGAGTTCCAAATTTTATAATGAAAAAAATCAAAGAACTAAAGATAAATGATCCAGAAAAAGTTTTTTGGTCAAAAGCACGAAATGGCTTTCCTAATTCAAAGAGTTTAAATCGAACTTTACGAGATAACTTGGCTGAATTAAAAATTAAACGAGAAGGATATCATATCCACTCGCTTCGACATTCTCAAGTTGCAATTTTACTAAGTGCTGATGTAAGCACCTATGATATTGCTCAAAGATTAGGACACGCAACCACTAAAACTACAGAGGAAATATATGCAGAAACATTTGAAAAACATCGCAAAAAAATTGACTCTAAAGTTAATTCTGTCTTTAACAATCTTAAGAAAAATGCTTAAAAAATATACTTGGGGGTCATTTGGGGGTCAAATAAAAAATTGCACAAAAAAGACGCCCCATACGGAGCGTCATATCAGTGATTTGGGTGAGATTCGAACTCACGACCCACGGTTTAGAAGACCGTTGCTCTATCCAGCTGAGCTACCAAACCAGTTCCTTAACAGAACATATTCTAGTATAGGGAAAAGGAAGTTGGATGTCAATTATTTTTTGAAGAAATTTTCATTTAAATTACCCCTTTAGTTCCAGACTTGTACACAGCAGATTATTAGTGGTTAAAAGTTAGCCATACGATAAAATGTCGGCTGTTATAGTGCCATTTTAAATCAGCTTATAGTGCTTACAGGCATTATAGATTCCATCTTCATTAATATCGCTAGTCACATAATCAGCAATCTGTTTCACCTGCTCTTCTCCATTGCCCATAGCAATACCAAGTTGAACAGCCTTTAGCATGTCTAAATCATTCTCGCCATCGCCAAAAGCCATGGCATCTGTTAAAGTTTGTCCCTGCAATTTAAGATACTTCTCAACGCCAGCTAGTTTACCACCATCTTTTGAAATAATGTCGACTGCATACTCATTCCACCAACTTAACTTGCAATTTGGAAGATTATCGACTAATTTCTTTAAGTCATCGCGCTTTCCATATGCAATAAATTGATAGACCTTTTCACCGTGATATTTACCAACTGGTGCAACTTTACTAGAAACAGCTTTTTGAGCAGCAACTACTTGATCTGTCACAAAATTAATGTATGGTCCTTCTTTACCAATCGTAGTAATCGGGACAGCCTCCTCTTTAATTAATTCAATCATCTTTTCAGTATCTTTTTCATCAATTGGATTACCAAAAAGTTCATTACCATTTTCATCTAGACAGAGTTGCCCATTCATCGTCAAATAACCGTCAAACTTTATATCTTTAACCGGTAATTTTTTTAATTGGCTCATATCACGCCCAGTAGCTAACACAAGTTTGATTCCATTTTCACGTAAAAGCTTAAGTGCCTTTCTAGTACTTTTAGGCACACTATCCGTTTTATGCGAAACTAATGTTCCGTCAACATCAAAAAAGATTGTTTTTATCAAATTAAGTCACTCCTATTTTATAAATTATATCAAAAATGCGCTTTCAAAACTGAAAGCGCATCTTTTTTATTTATTTAATCTTTATTTTTAAGCAACTGCTTTAGCAATTGCAGCATTAACAGCAGCTTGTTCTTTCTTAACTAAGTTGACCTTAGTTTCGATTACTTTAGTATCCATCTTAATCTCACGAGTTAATCCTGGAGTATTGATCTTTGGTTCAAAGAAGTCTTTGAATTGTTTCAATCTTTCTTCAGTATGGAAAATATTTGCTGTCACAGTAATGAAAGTAGCAAATTCCATATCACCACCAACAGTTGCTTCAAGCCATGGCCACTCTAATCTAATCCAATTCCAAGCTTGTTCTTGACCAAATGGGTTAGCTAAAACATTGCGGTACCAAGCACGTAGGTCTTGTGGTTTAACAACTTGTGCATTTTCAAAATCATCAACAATTGCGTCAATAATTTCAGGCATTTTAGTCGAAGTAATACCAGCACATAAGTCTTGTTTGAGACTAGCGTCAGAAGTTTCTTGGTACTTCTTAAGCAACTTATCAAACAAGGTCATATTACCAAAGTTTTTAACTTCGTTAACTAAAACAGCACTTCTGATATCAGCTGAAATACCCTCTAAGTTATCGGAGTTTTCTGAATAAATAGCGTGAAGACCATTAATTGTATCATCATTATCTGCGTATAGAGAAGCTGCCACAACATATGGTCTGGTTAAGTTATCATCATTAGATTCACCAGCTTTTGGAAGCAAACCTAAACGCTTAACTTGTTTTTCAGAAAGTAAATTATAAAGCTTCTTTAATTGTTTTTCTTCATCTGAACCTGGGGTTACAAAATTACGTAACGTAGACATAATTCTGTATAAAGCATTATTAACAATTGGTGAAGTAGAATCAGCAAATTTAGGAAGAAGTGGAACAATATCTGCATAAGACATTTGACCACCTTCTGCTAATAATCTAAAGTCTTGCAATAATTGCAATTTATCAACTGCATCTAATTCATCGATATGACTTAGGATATCATCAAGCAATGTTTGATCATATTTAACAATAAAGTCTGAATTATTGCCTACATTTAAGCGGAATGGCACACCATTATTAGCAAGCAAATCATTGTAGTCTCCAACAACTAGTTCTTCATCTTTCATAATCTTAGGAACAGCAGTATAGTTAGAATTCAAAGGAATTTGCCACTTACGGCCAACTTCTTTACCTTCACCAATAAAGAATTGTTTTTGAGTTAAGACTAACTTGCCATCTTCAACTTTGGCATTAACGACTGGATAACCTGGTTGCTCTAACCAAGAATGCATAATTGCACCAATATCTAAGCCACTTGCTTTACCAAGTGCATTCCATAAATCGTCACCTGTGGCATTACTATATTTATGAACTGCAAAGTAATTCTTCAATCCTTCACGAAGTGCTTTATCACCTAATAAAGCACGTACCATGACTAACATTCTTGAACCCTTAGCATAGACAATAGCTGAATCAAACAAAGCATCAATTTCAGCTGGGTCATTTACCATAACGTGAACTGATTGCACACCATCAGTAGCATCCCTTTGAAGAGCGGCAGGAACTTCAGAAGTTTGGAACATTTCCCAAATCTTCCAATTTGGCTCTAAGGCATCAATTGCTACATATTCCATCATGTTAGCAAAGCTTTCGTTAAGCCATAAGTTGTCCCACCACTTCATAGTTACTAAATCACCGAACCATTGGTGAGCTAATTCGTGAGCAATAACAGTTGCAACTAATTGCTTCATATCTAATGAAGTATTATCAGGGTCAAGCAATAAATATGCTTCACGGTAAGTTACACAGCCCCAATTTTCCATTGCACCTGCTGAAAAGTCAGGAAGTGCTACTTGGTATGAATGCTCTAATGGATATGGAGTTTCATAGAAATCTTCATAAAATTCAATTGAACGCTTAGCAATATCCAAAGCGAAATCTAATTCTTTTGCTTTATGTGCCTTTGTTGCAAATACACCAATTTCAACACCAGACTTAGTCTTAGTCAATTTCTTTTGCATATCGCCAAAGACAAAGGCAACTAAATAGCTAGACATACGTACAGTTGGCTTAAAGTAGTGAACCCCATCTTTAAATTTCTCTTCTGGTTGGTTAGAAATAATTGTTTCACCAGGCTTCTCATCAAACTTAATTGCAAGTGCAAAAGTAGCTTTAGCTTCTGGTTCGTCAACACATGGGAAGGCTTGACGAGCAAAAGTAGTTTCAAATTGAGTACCAACTAATTGCTTCTTTTCGCCATCCACTTCATAGTAAGAAGGATAAATACCCATCATTGAATCAGTTAACTTGCCTTCAAAGTCAACCTCAATTTTCATCTTACCAACTTTGCCAGCCTTAATATTAACGACTTCTTCTTTATCGTTATAATCAAAATCAGCTTTCTTTTGATCTACTCTAACTGAGGTAATCTTTAAGTACTTTTGATTTAATTTAACTAATTCTTCTTGAGCATCCCCAACTACAATAGTTTTACCGTGGAAGCTCTTTTTTTCACGGCTAATATCTAAATAGATATCATAATGATCTGGGTGAAAAGTTTCATAAAAACGTTTAACTTCTGCCATATTTTGACCTCCAATATTTATAGCTTCTCAAATATTTATTATAAGAAATAAAAATCTTACTTACCAGTTTTTGAATTAAAAATAATTTAGTTATATTCATTAAAATCTAAAAAATATCTTTAAATCTTAATTTGTTTTTTTTCTTCTTATTTAGTTAAAATATAAATAACGCATTTTATTTATTGGGTAATTTTATGAAAAAGAAAGTAAAAATATTTATCTTAGTTTGTCTTCTATTCTTTGGTGTAAGCGTCACTACGACTAATACCAATTTTTCTCAACCAGCCTTTGCTTCCATGGGATCAACCGGTGGTGGTCACAGTACTGGTGGCTCTTCAGGCGGAGGAACTAGTTACACTTCATCTGATAGTAGCGATAGTAACAATTCTTCTATTGGCGGTATAGTAGGTGGCTTCGCCATTTTAGTACTTATCTTTTTCAGTTCTTATATTATTGCTGCTCTTTTTGATTTCATATTTAAAGTACGGCTACGTTTTGAATATGATTCTAATCACCTCATTAAGAACTCTGGCGATAATAATTATAAACTTTTCTATCCTAACCAAAGATTCGATAAATACCAAAAACTATTGCATCGTCTCCATATCAAATTCACTAAGCCAGATTCTAAAGATGACTTCACGGCTTATAAAGAAGTCTATATTCAAGCACAGTTCCTATATAGTCAGTTGTTAAGAGAGAAGTATGTTAACTCAAAGTACCAAGTTAAAAGTCTAAAGCAGTATCTTGATCGAAATTACTACAAGGCAATGGTTAAAGAAATTGAACTTAAGAGAAACGCCGGAACAGTTGATGAAACAGTCATCGATTCTGTAATTTTTGAAGAAGTAGCTCATCTAGATAAAAGTTTGCTCCTTGCTAAATTAACTGTATTGGGCAAAGATAAAGAAATTCAATTTAATCAAGACTTTGATGCTAGTTTTAGTAGAAATAAATGGACGGATTATGTCCTCTTCGGTCTAGAAGATAATCGAAATCCAAAAATCATTAACTTAGTTTACGGTGAACACTTCCATCTTAATGGTGAAGATTTCAATGATTATCAATCTGGTAATGAATACACTGAGAACAAAATTAATTAAAACTAACCTCTTAATTTCAACAAAAATGTCGCAAAATTTGCGGCATTTTTATTTCTTCTTTTATTGAGGTAAAACTAGTAAAATTATGAGTAAGAGATTATATAAAAGGGAGCGTATATTTAATGAAATACAATCAATATGGTTATCTTCAAACTGATTTTGACCAAATGATCAAAGAATTAGAATCCATCAATTTCTTGCCTGATAATTGGAAAGAAAACAGCTTTTCTGATCTTTTAGCTACTTTAGTTGAGAATTCAGTTGCGGAAGCAAAAACTTATGGCGCAAAAGAAGCTAAGCTGGCAGAATTCGCAGTTAGTGAAAATGAAAATTTAAAAGACTTTTTAGCTAAAGAGCCTGCTACAATTTCACGTAATAGTTTCTATAATATTGCTTTGCAATTGCTAGGATATCACGTGGGATATGACTATGATTTAAAAGATCCCCTAGCTCGCATGAAGGCTAATGCCCTTCCATATACCGAAAAAGAAGAGATTGATCGTGATGAATTAATTAAGGTCTTCTATCGTTTACTTAATACTCGTGCCAGAAACGGTCAAACCTTCATTGATAATATGGCTGGTAAGGGCTATTTCACTCAATTTTACGGTAATAATAAGTTTATGTACTTTAATGGAAAATCTTTACCTGTTTTTGATATGAGTAAGGTAATTCGTGAAGTTGTTTATGTTGAAAGTGATCTTGATACTGATGAAGATGGTAAACCTGATTTACTTCAAGTAACAGTTTTTCGCCCATATCAATCAAACAACTTTAAGTTTCCTGCACTCTACACTGCTGATCCTTACTTTGGTGGCATCATTGCTAATGAAAAGCGTAACCACAATGTTGACGTCAACTTAGAAGATGCAACTAAGAGTACTTATCCTAAATATGAAGCAATGCCAACTGCTCAAGCTAAAAAGCCAGCTAGTGAAGATCAAGCAGCAACAGAAGAGGCAGTTCATAAAGCTGCCTACTCTTTAAATGAATACTTGCTTGCACGTGGATTTGCTAATGTCTACGCAGGTGCAATTGGAACTCGTGGTTCAGATGGTTTAAGAATTACGGGAGCTCCAGAAGAAACTGAATCTGCTAAAGAAATTATTGAATGGCTTCATGGCGATAGAATTGCTTATACTGACCGTACGAGAAAGCATGAAACTAAAGCTTCTTGGTGTAATGGCAATATCGGAATGACTGGTCGTTCATACTTAGGAACACTTCAAATTGCCATTGCCACTACTGGGGTAGCTGGGCTTAAAACTGTAGTTTCAGAAGCTGCCATTTCTTCTTGGTATGATTACTATCGTGAACATGGATTAGTAATTGCTCCAGAAGCTTGCCAAGGCGAAGATTTAGACATGCTTGCTGAAACTTGTCAGTCTAACCTTTGGGATGCAGGCGACTATTTAAAGATCAAGCCTAAATTTGATGCTATGCAAAAACGTCTTTTAGAAAAGTCAGACCGTGAAACTGGTCAATATTCTGATTTCTGGGAAGCTAGAAATTATCGTCATCACACTGATAACATCAAGTGTTCTTGGATCTCTGTTCATGGTTTAAACGACTGGAATGTAAAGCCAAAGAATGTTTACAAGATTTGGCAAAAAGTTTCTAAATTGCCAATTGCTCACAAACTTTTCTTGCACCAAGGTCCGCACTACAACATGAACAACTTACTTTCAATCGACTTCTCAGACTTAATGAATTTGTGGTTCTGTCATGAATTATTAGGCATTAAGAATAATGCTTACAAGCAATGGGAAGATGTTATGATCCAAGATAATTTGCAACCAGATATCTGGCATGAAGAACCAACTTGGAACAACGAACTAGGTAAAAAAGAAATTTACTTCCCTGATAAAAAAGGTAAGCTCTTAAAAGATGGCGGCGAAGACAATGATAAACTTTCATTTACCGACCAAGGCGGTAAAGTCTTCAAAGAAGCTAAAATTTCCGAAGGTAAATGGCAATATGACTTTATCTCTGGTAAAGAAAAGTGGCTTGATCAACAATTACGCTTTGTAACTGACGAGTTCATTCATCCTGTAACTTTAGTCGGTCGTCCTAAGATTAAGATGAGCCTTGCTACTTCTCTTCCAAAAGGACAAATTTCAGTAGCTTTGGTTGATTTAGGATCAAGAAAACGTCTTACTCCAATTCCTAAGTCTTTTAACGATCAAATTCAGGAATTAGGTTACCGTTTCGGAACTGAAGTAATGAAAGAATTTGTTCCTGATAAAGAAACAAAGGCTAAGTTGATTACTAAGGGGCATATGAACGTCCAAAACTACGCTGATATGAAACACGCTGAAAAGATTGAAGCAGGTAAATTCTATGACTTGGAGTTTGAATTGCAACCTACTTTCTATCGCTTACCAGCTGGTGCAAGGTTAGGTTTGATTATCTATTCAACCGATCAGGGGATGACTAAGCGCCCACTTGAAGATGAGACTTATACAATTGACTTAGATAAGACTCAATTGATCTTTCATGAAATGTAAGAAACGGAGATGTTTTAGATGGAAACTTCAAGTTCGACTATGTATTGGATTCATTTTTAAGATGATAATAAAAAAAATATAATATATGCAAAAAAGCAGTTAGTCTTCAAAACTGAAAACTAACTGCTTTTATTTTGCTAATCTTAAAATCACTGTAAAAACAATCATCTCGTCTTTATGATTAACATGAATCTTACCATGGAAAGTTTGCACAATTTCTTGCGCCATTGCTAGTCCAATACCAAAACCAGATTTTTTTGAATTGTGAGATTCATCTTCACGATAAAATCTTTCAAAGAAGTGAGAATAATCTTTCCCCTTTCCTTCTTTATAAGTATTTGCAACCTTTAAAATTGCATTTGTACCAAGTCTGCCCTTAGTCAAACTTACCTTAACTTCACCATCTTTATCACAATATTTTCGTGCATTATCTAATAAAATATTAGTCAATTCACTTAAAATATTTCTTTCGGCCTTTACATACAAATCTGGCATAATTATCGCATTATATTTCAAATCATTCTTCTGCATGACCGACTTAAAGCTAGTAACATTCTTTTTAACAATTTCAGAAAAGTTAACCTTATTTAAAACTACTTCTCCAGTTTCACCGGTTCTAGCTAAAGCAATTAAACGATTAATTAACCGAGTTAAGCGATCAACCTGCTCTTTTGTACTTTTATTCCATTCTGAATTATTCCCCAGCATTTCTTCCATTTCAGTATTAGCCGAAATAATTGCTAAAGGCGTCTTTAATTCATGTCCTGCATTAGTAATAAATTCGCGCTGCTTATGATAAGTAGTAATTATTGGTCCAATTGCCTTTTTTGATACTAAGATTAGAATCAGTGCAAAAACAATTAAAGCAATTAATCCCAGCACCACTGAAACTCTAAATAAGAGAGAAAATCGATGATAGATCAGCGATTCGTTCAAATAGACAATAAACTGATTACCTTTTTGGTCCTTACCTACTCGATAAGCATATTGATTATTGCCAATACTGACTGATCCACTAGTTACTTTATCCTTAAAAACCTGCTTACTCGTATTAATAATTTTCTTTTGCGCTACATCGTACACGTTAGCGTCGTTTATTATTTTAGGTGTATTATTCTTAGTACTTGCAACCGTAAAATAGCGATACTGAAAAATAGCTTCTGGATTATACTCACCAGCTAAGAAATTTTTATTAATTGGATCTTTTTGATTACCAAAAACTGGTTTAGCGTTACGCGGTGTTAATTGACCTTGGTTATTGACTAAGGTTGTCAATACTCGATCGACTTCATTATGGCTCTGAGTGTAGCTAATTCCAAGTAATGTACCTAATGTAATAACTAAAACTACGAACAGCGCCGTAATCGACATTCCAATAAATTTCCAGCGAAATTTTTGAATCATTAATCTCACCTACCTAATTAATGAAAAACTACCGCCTTTTTCGCCTACAATCTGAACTGAACTTCGAATCGATTGTAGTTTTTGTCTTAAATAAGAAATATAAATCCAGACTACCTCTTCATTAGCATCGTCTTCATCTTTCCAAACATGCGCTAATAGGTCTGAAGTTGAAAATTCTTTACCTTCATTGAGCATCAAATAATTCAAAAGTTGCGTCTCTTTACTTCCTAAGCGAATTGAATTATGACTTACTAGCTCTTGCTCAGATACATTCAAGGCTAGATCGCCAACCTCAACCTCATTAGGAGTATATTGATCATCTCGTCTTTCTTTTGAACGTAAACGAGCGAGCAACTCTTTTAATGAAAATGGTTTAGTCAGATAATCATCTGCCCCGCTATCTAAACCAGTTACGCGATCATCAATTTCTGCTTTTGCAGTAAGCATTAATACATAGGTCTTGTCGCCACTTTTACGAATTTGCTTCAGCGCAGTAATGCCATCCATAATTGGCATCATGATATCTAAGATAATTACATCATATGAATTCTTTTTAGCAAGTTCTACCGCATCTCTGCCATTAAAAACAGCATCGACATCATAATTAACTCTTTTCATTGCTGCTACCAAAACACGAGATAACTGTTCTTCGTCCTCTGCCAGTAAAATTTTCATTAAGTTAGTCTTCCTCTCTAATCAAATGACGCAAGGTCTGCATACTTACATCGCAAGACGCCAATTCATCCGCAACTCTCTTCAACTCTTTACCGATCATTTCAGGATTCTTTATCTTATGCTTATACTTCATTTCATGCTCTAAACTTGCCCAAGTATCCATTGCAATTGTTCGAAGTTGTACTTCAACGTAGTAGTGTCCTGGAGTATTGCCCTCAATGTCTTTTTCAGGTCTTTCAACATCTAAAATCATGTGGTAAGAACGGTAACCGTTGGGCTTGGCATTGGTAATGTAGTCTTTTTGTTTAACAATTGCTACATCATCCCAGTCCTGAATCAAGTCAATACAAGTATAAATATCGTCAATGAAATTACAGACAACCCGAATTCCAACGCTGTCTCGAATTTTTTTCATTGCTGATTCTGGAGTTACTGGGAGCTCTTTTCGCTGACATTTTTCAATCATGCTTTCGGGTCTTTTTACTCGACCAATTAAGTGTTCATAAAGACTGTCCCCGGTTTGCTCTTGGTGAATTCTATTTTCTTTTCTAAAATATTCCAGCATTTGATTAAGTAGTTTATCTAAAACTGGGGCGTAGCCACCATAAATGTCCATATTAAACCTTCTTTATTGATTTACTAATATTATAGCAGTCAAAGATTTTTTAATAATCACACTTACACTATTTTAAAGAATTCTTGCTTTTCATTAGAAAATCTAAGAAAAATACCAGGTTCCAAATTAATAAGCAGATTGCAATACCTAATTCAGAACTTATTACCAACCATAAGTAAACTGCTCCCAACGAGAAAATAGTTATTAATGTGAGAAAATCACGAATGGCAAATTTGCACGTATTTTTGTTATATATTTGATTAATAGTTAAGGAAAAATAGTACAAACCTAGTGAGCCAATAAGTAAGAAAAATAGAAATGATTTATTTACATTTTTTATTTGTAAATAAAGCAAAGATACTGTCGATAATAAAATCGAAACTACAATTGCGATATGACTATACATCAGCACGAAGCCCTTACTAATTTGATGATGGTTGATTAACTTATCTGATAAAATTGCATAGCTCGCAAACATCAAAACTAAAGACAAAAACAAAAGTAGGACTATATCAATTAATTTATATCTTGCCCTATCTTTCCTAAAAAAGCAAAAATACTCTTAGTCCGAGTAACTAAGAGTATTTTATAAATTAATCTTCCAATTCTACATAAGTTTTAATGCTTTGAGAGACTGTTTGATAAACCGTTGAAACATGCAAGGTATGTGCTAAAAAGTCCTGCTTTTCTTCTTTAGACATGGAGCTATCAAAGGAAACTGTAATTAACATTTCACTGACAACTGATTTTCCATGGCCTAACTTAGTAGTAATCGCTTGATTTGTCACCTTGAAGTTCTTTACGTCTAGATGGTGGACGTTAGCAATCATCCCCGCAGAAATTGAGATACAGGAATTTACTGCACCAGCTAAATATTCTACTGGATTAGGAGCAACATTTTTACCGCTTGCTGATTCATCTACGATAAATTTATGTTTTTTGGTTCTATTTTCAATTTGCCAGGGAGTCCCAGTTAACTCACTTTTTACTGTATACTTTGTCATTCTTATCTCTTTTCTAAATTAATCCATGTTTTACCAAATAATCATGGGCTACTTCAGCTGGTTTTTCATGCTTAACATTAACCTGATAATTCATTTCCTGCATTTCTTGAGTTGTAATTTTACCAGCTAATTTATTTAATGCCTTTACAATTCGAGGATTTCTCTCTGCAAACTTTGCCTTCATTAACGGAGCACCTTGATAAGGCGGAAAGAATTTTTTATCATCATCAAGCATCACTAAGTTATACTTTTTAATCTCAGCATCAGTAGTGTATCCATCAACAATATTAGCTTGATTATTCGCAATAGCGTGATATCGAATGCTTGATTCAGTACTTTTAATTGAAGCAAAATCTAACTTGTAAATTTTCTTTAAACCAGGATATCCATCTTTTAAAGAAGTAAAGTCTGGATCAAAAGCCGCATGAACTTTTTTATTAACTCGATTTAAATCACTCATCTTTGTTAGATGGTTATCTTTCGCAAATTTTTGCGTTGTTGCTAAGGCATAGCCGTTTTGATAAGCCATTGGCTTTAAGTATTCCATGTCAAATTGTTTCTTTAAATCGCTTCTAGCCTCAACATAAACTTGATTTGGATCATTACCAGTCTTTTTGCCCGTTTTCACTAAAGTTTGTAAGACTGTTCCTGTAAATTCAGGATAAATATCAACCTTATCTGTTTGAAGTGCCTTGAACAAAAAAGTTGTTCCTCCAAAATTAGGTTTTAAGACTACCTTTGTATTTGGATCATTCTTCTCAATCAAATCCTTATACATATTAATTAAAATAGCAGGCTCAGAGCCCATTTTCCCGGCAATTGTAATTGTTTGCTTAGGTTCAGCGACATTCTTTGAAGTGCTGGTAAAGTGACTATATAAACTGCTTCCGCCCCAAATAAGCAAAATTCCAGCGATAATAATACTTCCCCACTTGAGTCGTTTGTTATTTTTAGCAATAAATTTTAAAACACCACTAAATACTAAGGCAAGTAGTGCAGATAAAATCGCACCCATTAAAACCTCAGTATTGTTATTTGAGTTAATACCGACATAAATGTAAGTACCTAGTCCGCCACCACCAATCAAGGCTGCAAGAGTTGCGGTACCAATAATCATTACTAAAGCAATTCTAACTCCGGCAAAAATCATTGG